>NZ_JBIWIY010000002.1:0-626995 GCF_044764885.1 Streptomyces sp. NPDC093591 | reverse complement strand
CGTCAGGGCCGGTGAGCCCGCCCGCGTCGCCGGGGCCGCGAAGGATGGCGAGTCCGTCCGGCTGACCGAGGGCGTCAGGGCCGGTGAGCCCGCCCGCGTCGCCGGGGCCGCGAAGGATGGCGAGTCCGTCCGGCTGACCGAGGGCGTCAGGGCCGGTGAGCCCGCCCGGGTCTCCGAGGGTGCCCAGTGAGCGCCGTGCGCACGATCGATCCCCGTCCCTCCAACCGTTCCGACCGCGAAAGCAGGCCCACGTGCTGACCGTCGACTTCTCCCGGTTCCCGCTCGCCCCGGGCGACCGCGTCCTGGACCTCGGCTGCGGTGCCGGCCGGCACGCGTTCGAGTGCTACCGGCGCGGCGCCCAGGTCGTGGCGCTGGACCAGAACGGTGAGGAGATCCGCGAGGTCGCGAAGTGGTTCGCGGCGATGAAGGAGGCGGGGGAGGCGCCGGAGGGGGCCACGGCCACCGCCATGGAGGGCGACGCCCTCGCGCTGCCCTTCCCGGACGAGTCCTTCGACGTCGTCATCATCTCCGAGGTCATGGAGCACATCCCGGACGACAAGGGCGTCCTCGCCGAGATGGTGCGGGTGCTCAGGCCCGGCGGCCGTATCGCCATCACCGTGCCCCGCTACGGCCCCGAGAAGGTCTGCTGGGCGCTGTCCGACGCCTACCACGAGGTCGAGGGCGGCCACATCCGCATCTACAAGGCGGACGAGCTGCTCGCGAAGATCAGGGAAGCCGGGCTGAAGCCGTACGGCACCCACCACGCCCACGCGCTGCACTCGCCGTACTGGTGGCTGAAGTGCGCGTTCGGCGTCGACAACGACAAGGCGCTGCCCGTGCGGGCGTACCACAAGCTGCTGGTCTGGGACATCATGAAGAAACCGCTGGCCACCCGGGTCGCCGAACAGGCGCTGAACCCGCTGATCGGCAAGAGCTTCGTGGCGTACGCGACCAAGCCCCACCTGCCCCGCGTCGACGAGACCCCCGAGGCGGCCGCCAAGTGACCACCCCCCGGACAGAACACCTCGTCCTGCCCGGGGTCCTCACCGCCGAGCAGGCCGCCGCGACCGTCGCCGGCATCCTCGCGGTCCAGCGGGAGGACGGGGCGATCCCGTGGTTCCGCGGACACCACCTCGATCCGTGGGACCACGTCGAGGCGGCGATGGCGCTGGACACGGCCGGTGAGCACACGGCCGCCGAGCGGGCGTACACCTGGCTGGCGACCCACCAGAACGAGGACGGCTCCTGGTACGCCGCCTACGCGGACGGCGCGCACGACGACGTCACCGACACCGGCCGCGAGACCAACTTCGTCGCCTACATAGCCGTAGGCGTCTGGCACCACTACCTCGCCACCGGCGACGACACGTTCCTCGACCGCATGTGGCCCTCCGTCTACGCGGCGATCGAGTTCGTCCTCCAGCTCCAGCAGCCGGGCGGCCAGATCGGCTGGCGGCGCGACGAGGACGGTACGGCGACGAACGACGCGCTGCTGACGGGCTCGTCGTCGATCCACCACGCGCTGCGCTGCGCGCTGGCCATCGCCGAGCAGCGGGAAGAGCCGCAGCCGGACTGGGAGTTGGCCGTCGGTGCGCTGCGGCACGCGATCCGTCGTCACCCGGAGCGGTTCCTGGACAAGGACCGCTACTCGATGGACTGGTACTACCCGGTGCTGGGCGGCGCGCTGACGGACGCCGAGGCCAAGTCCCGCATGGAGGAGAGCTGGGAGCGTTTCGTCGTTCCCGGACTCGGGGTGCGGTGCGTCGTGCCCAACCCGTGGGTGACCGGCGGGGAGTCCGCCGAACTCGCCCTGGCCCTGTGGGCGATGGGCGAGTCCGACCGGGCGCTGGACATCCTCCAGTCGATCCAGCATCTGCGGGATCCGGAGAGCGGGCTGTACTGGACCGGGTACGTCTTCGACGACGACGCCATCTGGCCGCGCGAGCTGACGACTTGGACCGCGGGGTCGCTGTTGCTGGCCGTCGCCGCGCTGGGCGGGCACGAGGCCACGTGCGCGGTGTTCGGCGGGGATCGCCTGCCGGCGGGGCTGGACCCGGATTGTTGCGCCTGAGCGCTCGGATGGTTCTCTCGTGTTGCGGGTGCGGGGCCGGTTGTGGCTGGTCGCGCAGTTCCCCGCGCCCCTAGGCGGGTTTCAGTGGCGGTGGACTCGATTGGCGATGGCGTGACCCACGAACAAGTACACGACCGCCGCCAAGCCGTACCCCGCCACGACCCTCGCCCACGCCTCGTCGAAGGTGAACAGGTCGTACGACCAGCCCGCCAGCCAGCGGGCCGCGTCATGGATGAACTGCACGAAATCGTTCGCGCGGTTCGCGTCCAGCAGATACATCAGGATCCACAGGCCCAGGATGAGGGCCATGATGTCGGCGACGATCGCTATGACCGTTCCGGCCTGGTTGGAACCGTTGCGATATCGAGGGGACATGCCCTCCGGGTAGCCCTGGAGGCGTGACTGAAACGCCGTCACCGTGAGCCGAACGGGACGGTACGTTCAACTGGCGTTCCCCCCAAGGTCATTCGGTGGTAAACGTGATCACCGACGATCCTGCCCCAGCCACGGGGGGAGACGCAGGTGCCCGCGAACAGACCCGCTACCGAAGAACCCCGCTTGGTCGTCACCAGACCCCCGCGCCGCCGTCTGCGCAGAGCGCTGGCGCTGGCGCTGCCCGTCCCCGTCATCGGCCTGGTCCTCCTCCTGGTCGGCGGGAACTTGCTGTTACCGCTGCGGCAGGTGGTCACCATCGAGGCGAAGATGGCCTCGAAGCGGGACTTCTTCCAGGATCCCGAGGTGGAGCGGCTCCTGATGAAGCACGGCTTCCGCGTGCACATCACGAGCATGGGCTCCCGCGAGATCGCCAAGCAGGACTTCGAGGGATACGACGTCGTCTTCCCCTCCGGCCAGCCCGCCGCCGACCTGATCAGCCGCGAGCGCGCCGAGGCGAACCGCCCGGTGCTCCTGTACCGCCCGTTCGTCAGCCCCATCGTGCTGGCCACCTACCGCAACTACGCAGAGGCGCTCAGCGATCACGGCGTCGCGACACCGCAGCCGGGCCCGGACGGCCGGCCGATGTACTACACCCTCGACATGACCGCCTTCGTGAAGCTCACCCGCGAGGGCAAACGCTGGAACGACATCCGCATCGAGCGGCACGGCGTCAGCAACTCCAACAAGATCCTCGCCCAGACCTCCGACATCTGCGAGTCCAACTCCGCCGGCACCTACCTCGGCCTGGTCGCCTTCATCGAGAACGACAAAGACGCCCCGGACGACGACAAGGAGGCCGCGGCGGTCGCCCGGAGGATCAAGCCGCTCCTCCTCGAGCAGGGCCTGCCGGGCTCCGAGCGGGCGGAAACGTATCTGTCCCCCGACGGCCCGAGCATCGCCCCGATCTCGGTGATCTACGAGCACCAGTTCCTCGCCCACCAGATCGGCCACCAGGCCCAGAAGGGCAGCACGGACACCGAACGCGTCCTGCTCTACCCGTCGACGCGCTTCGTCACCGAACCCCAGCTCGTCGCGCTGACCGGCGACGGCGCCCGGCTCGGCGAACTGGTCAGCGAGGATCCCGAACTCCAGCACCGCGCCATGGAACTGGGCTTCCGCGCCCGCAACACCAACGGCGGCACGAGCGGCGACACGGCCGGCGACGAACTCGTCGACTTCCTCACCGAACGGCACATCCCCGTGCCCACCACCTCCTCCAACGACACCCGTGCGGTCCTGCCCCAACTGCCCCTCCTGGAACAGATGATCAAGACGGTCGGCGACTGCCAGGACCGCAAGGACGACATCAAGTGAGCGGCAGAACAGGCCCGTTGGCCCCGCGTCCCGCGCTCGCCCCCGCGCGCCGCCCCGCTCTCGGCACTGTGCTCCGCCCCGTACTCCGTCTCGTGCTCTGTCTGGCGCTCCTGACCGCCGTCCTCACCGCCTGCTCGGGTGACGACCCCGACGAACCCCTCCGGCTGCGGGTGCTCGCGAGCCCCGACCTGGCCGTACTCACCCCACTCCTGGGCGAGTTGAGAGAGGAGACCGGCGTCGACCTCCGGCTGGACTTCCGGCCCGACGCCGAGACGAAGGCCCCGGACCGCGCCCGCTACGACCTCGCCTGGCTGTCCTCCGACCGCTATCTGCGGCTCACCGCCAAGAGCGCCGTACAGGGGTTGCAGCGCACGGCGACCATGACGTCCCCGGTGGTCATCGGCCTCGAACCGGCCGTGGCGCGCAAGCTCCGCGCAGGCGTGCCCGGCGGTCGCCTCACCTGGGCGGACATCGCCGACGCCGCCGCGACCGGCACGGTCCGCTTCGGGATGGCGGACCCACGGCGCTCCGCCAGCGGGCTCGCCGCCCTGGTCGGCGTCGCCACCGCCGCGGCCGACACGGGCGGCGCACTGCGCCCCGAGGACGTCTCCTGCGACCGGCTGCGCGGCTTCCGCTCCGGCCAGACCCTCACCGCGGACACGGGACCCGCCCTCGTCGACTCCTACGCCGACCACCAGGACCGGGCCAACGCCCTCATCACCTACGAGTCCGACCTGCTCGCCCTCAACGCCACCGACCGCCTCGACGACCCGCTGGAGGTCGTCCGCCCCGAGGACGGCATGGTCCTCGCGGACTTCCCCCTGCTGCTCCTCGACCCGTCCCAGCGGGCCGCCTACACCACGGTCACGCAGTGGCTCCAGCGCGACGCGACCCAGCGGAAGATCATGCAGCGCACCCTGCGCCGCCCGGTCACCACGACGGTCACCCGCACCCCGCAGCTGCGCGAGCCGGTGGGCAACGCGCTCTACTACCCCGACCAACTCGCCGTCATAGAAGCCCTGCTGGCGGACTACGGCGACCCGGCCCGACACACGGCCGACCAGGTCGTCTTCCTGCTCGACTTCTCGGGCTCGATGCGCGGCGACCGGATGGCGGGGTTGCGCGAGGCGTTCGCCGACCTGAGCGGCGCGGACTCCACGGCGTCCGGCAAGTTCACCCGCTTCTACCGGGGCGAACGGCTGACGGTGGTCCGGTTCGGCGGCCGCGTCCTGGAGGAGAAGACGGTCACCGTGACCGGCCCGAAGGACCTGAAGACCCTGGCCGACACGGTCGCCCGAGGCGGCTACGGCGACGCCACGGCCGTATGGTCCGCCCTCGACCACGGCTACCGCACCGCCGCCCGCGAACTGGCCGCCGACCCGGACCGTTCCCTCTCCCTCGTCCTGATGACCGACGGAGAGAACAACGCGGGCCTCGCCTATGACGACTTCGTACGCCACCACCAGGCGCTGCCCGCCGCCGTCCGCACGGGCGTCCCCACCTACCCCGTCCACTTCGGCGACGCCGACGCGGGCGAACTGCGGCGCGCGGCGGCGCAGACCGGCGGGCGCATGGTGGACACCGCCGACTCATCCCTTTCCGAGGCGTTCAAGGAGATCCGTGGCTGTCACTGACGCACTGTGGTGGAGCATGTGGTGGCCGTGGATGACGGTCTGGCTGGCGACGGCACTCGGCACAGCGGTCCTCGCGGTGGTCCTGGTACGTCAGTCCCGCGAGCGGCGCCGCCGGATGCGACGGTGGCAGTCGGCGTACAGCATCTGCCTGTACCTGGACGAGCAGTCCGTGATGGACCTCTACGAGATCGGCAACTACCGCTCCGCGCTGGAGGAGGCCGTGGAGCTGCGGACGAAGGTCGACACGAGCGTCGGCCTGTGGACCCGCTTCCTGGCCTGGCTGTTCCGCGCCAAGCGCGACGTCAGCCAGGAGACGTTCCGCAAGTTCGTCCGCAAGGACAAACCCATCAACGTCATCGGCATGCTCATCGACGCCTTCGAGCGTGCCGACGTCATCGTCCACGCCGACCTGCCCACCCTGACCGTCGTCCCCAACCGCGCCCTCGCCGACCGCCTCGGCGACGAACGTGAGGTACACCTGAGCCGCATAGGGGAATTCGTCTCGGTACGCGCCGAGTTCACCCGGGTCCCGGACGTGACGGAGGGCTTCGTCCTGCGCGCGGAATACGCCGACCAGCAACCCCCCGTCTGCGTCCGCGTCGTGGCCTCGGGCAACGCCCGCCGCTCCATCCCCGCCGGCACCTTCACGGCCCGCTGCCTGGGGAAGATGACGGGGTGGCGGGAGGACACCCGGGAGGCGACGTTGGAGGCGTTGGCGATCTTCTGGTGACGCCTTGACGGGCTCAGCCGCTCAGCCGTTCAGGCGTTCAGCGGCTCATGAGTTGAGCTCGGCGAGCACACGCAGGCTGTGCGGATCGGGCGCGAGGGCGAGCAGGTCGGTCACCGGCCCCTTCCGCCACAACTCCAGCCGCTCGGCGATGCGTTCACGCGGCCCGACGAGGGAGATCTCGTCGGCGAAGGCGTCGGGGACCGCGAGGACGGCCTCCTCGCGGCGGCCGTCCAGGAACAGCCGCTGAATTCGCCGGGCCTCCTCCTCGTACCCCATGCGCGCCATGAGGTCGGCGTGGAAGTTGCGGGCCGCGTGACCCATGCCGCCGATGTAGAAGCCGAGCATGACCTTGACGGGGAGGAGCCCTTCGGAGACGTCGTCGCACACCTGGACACGGGCCATGGGAGCCACGAGAAACCCGTCCGGCAGACCGGTGGCGACCGCCGCCTCCCCGTACACCTCGGGCCTGCTCGGCGACCAGTACAACGGCAGCCAGCCGTCGGCGATCCGGACGGTCTGCGCGACGTTCTTCGGCCCCTCGGCGCCGAGCAGGACGGGCAGATCGGACCGGAGGGGATGAGTGATCGGCTTCAGCGCCTTCCCGATCCCGGTGGCGTCCGGACCGCGGTACGGGTGCGAGTGAAACCGCCCGTCGAGCTCGACGGGCGCCTCGCGCCGCAGCACCTGCCGTACGACATCGACGTACTCGCGCGTGGCAGTCAGCGGTGAGCCGGGGAACGGCCGCCCGTACCACCCTTCCACCACCTGCGGCCCCGACAGCCCGAGCCCGAGCATCATGCGCCCGCCGGAGAGATGATCGAGGGTGAGCGCGTGCATGGCGGTGGTCGTGGGGGACCGGGCGGCCATCTGCGCAACCGCCGTACCGAGCCTGATCCTCGACGTCTGTGCGGCGATCCAGGTGAGCGGGGTGAAGGCGTCGGAGCCCCACGACTCGGCGGTCCACACCGACTCGTAGCCGAGCCGCTCGGCCTCCTGGGCGAGGGGCACATGCTCCGCCGAGGGGCCGCGCCCCCAGTAACCGAGTGCGAGCCCGAGCCGCATGTCTGCCTCCTGACGATGTGTCAGTTCTGTGTGGAGGCTTGCGACTGTACGACGACGGCCCCTCACCGGGAAGGGTGAGGGGCCGTCGTACGACTTTCTGTGGTTCAGCCGCGCTGGATACCGGACGTGTCCTGCAGTACACCGCGACGCCCGTCCTGCGTCTGCGCGACCAGGGCCGGGCCACGCTGCTCGACGGCCAGGTACCAGGTGCCCGGCGCGAGCTCGGCGATCGGGGTCGGCGAACCGTCCTCCGCGAACAGCGGCCGCGCCACGGGCACGGCGAACCAGAACGGCGAGAAGTCCGCGGCGGGCGCCTGCGGCTGCGGCTGCTGCTGGGCCTGCTGCGGCTGCCCACCGAACGGCTGCCCCGGCTGCGGCTGCCCACCGTAGGGCTGCTGCGGCTGCTGGGCACCGGGGTAGCCGTAACCGCCGGGGGGCTGGGCGCCGTAGGGCTGGGGGGCGGCGGGGCGGGGGGCCGGGATGAGGGGGGCCTGGAGGGCGGGGACGAGGGGGGTGGCGATGGCGGCGCCGGCGAGGGCCAGCGTGGCGACCAGCGCGAGGATCAGCCCGATGCCCGCGTCGGGGCCGGTGGAGGAGCTGTCGCCCACGTTGTTGGCGCCGCCCGCCGGGTCGAAGATGTTGCCGAGCGCGCTCCAGGCGGCGAAGACCGTGAAAGCGATGCCGAACTGGCCGAGGTCCAGACCGGCGATCTTGGGCACCTGCGGCAGCCCCCGGGCGACCACGATGAGCGCGGCGCCGATGAGGCCGGCCAGTACGACGCCGAGCAGGAGCGGTCCGCTGCCCCAGGCGTTCGGCAGCTCGATGCCCTCGGCACCGTCGACGGAGTAGATGTCGAGGAACGACGCGATGAACAGCAACACCGCTGCTCCGATCACCACGCCGTCGCCTCGAGTGAGGGAGCGGATATTCACTTCAGGTCCTTCGTCAGTCGTCTAGTCATCGGCATCGCTGGAGGCGTCGCTGTCACCATGTCGCCGTAAGGCCCCGGTGTGAAGCGCGGGGGTGGCCCCTCATCGTAGGGACGACCTTATCGTCCGACCGACGAGGGTGTCCGCCGGGATCAGCCCGCCGATCACTACCCGCGCAGGAAACTCACGATTCCCTCAGAGATCCCTCGCGCCGCCTTCTGTCGCCAAGCGCCACTGGTGAGCAACGCCGCGTCCTTGCTATCGCGCATGTTGCCGCACTCGATGAACACCTTGGGAACCGTTGACAGATTGAGACCGCCAAGATCCTCACGTGTGACGAGTCCGGTGCCGTCGCCGACGTAGTTGGACGGCGCGCTGCCCGTGGCGCGGACGAAGGAGCCCGCGATGCGCTCGCCGAGGTCGCGGGAGGGGGTGACGATGGGGCCGGTGTTCGCGGCGCCCGCGTTCACCTTGCCCGGGAGGATGACGTGGAAGCCCCGTTGGCCGGCGCTCGCGCCGTCCGCGTGGATGGAGACGACGGCGTCGGCGTGCGCCTTGTTGCCGATCTCGGCCCGCTCGTCGACGCAGGGGCCCCAGGAACGGTCGTTGTCCTGGGTGAACTTGACCGTGGCGCCCTGCTGCCGCAGCAGCGTGCGCAGGCGGTGGGCGACGTCCAGTGTGAACTCGGCCTCGGTGTAACCGTCGTTGGTGGACGTGCCCGTCGTATCGCATTCCTTCCAGTTCGTGCCGATGTTCACCTTGCGGTTGATTTCGGACGTGTGCTGGAAGTTGTTCGGGTTGTGGCCCGGGTCGATGACGACGACCTTGCCCTTGAGGGAGTCGGAGTCGGAGGCGGTAGGGGTCGGGCCCGGTGGTTTGTCGTCGTTCGTGGCGGAGATCGTCGGTGCCGTGTTCGTCGGTGCGGCGGACGGCCGTACGGCCGCGTTGCCCGACGCATCTCCGTCGCCGGGGTCGCCCACCGCCTCGTACAACACCCAACCGAGCAGGGCTCCCGGTACGAGGGCGGCGAGCGCGACGGTCAGGGCTCGGCGGCGGCTGCGGCGGGGCTGGGGAGGATCGAAGTCCGGACCTACGTACGACACGCCTGCCACCATACGGGCCGACCACACCCTGTGCCGGGAAGGCGCGGTCGAGCGGCGCCGGAGTTCAGACCCCGTTCAGACACCCGGCCCCGTCCGCTTCAGCACGCGCAGCGAGTCCGTGACCGACACCTCCGTGAACGCCCCGGACTCCAGTGCCCGCAGATAGACGCGGTACGGCGCCTGGCCGGTGAACTCGTCCCTCGGGTCCGGGAAGACGTCGTGGATGACGAGCAGGCCGTCCTCGGCGACATGCGGGGCCCAGCCCTCGTAGTCGGCGTTCGCGTGCTCGTCGGTGTGGCCGCCGTCGATGAAGACCAGGCCGAGGGGGGTGCCCCAGATCTTCGCCACCTGGGGTGAGCGGCCGACCAGGGCGATGGCGTGGTCCTCCAGGCCTGCCTTGTGCAACGTGCGGCGGAACGTCGGCAGCGTGTCCATCAGGCCGATCTCGGGGTCTACGGTCTCCGGGTCGTGGTAGTCCCAGCCGGGCTGCTGCTCCTCGCTGCCGCGGTGGTGGTCGACCGTGAGGGCCGTCACCCCGGCCTGCCGGGCGGCGTCGGCGAGGAGGATCGTGGAGCGGCCGCAGTAGGTGCCGACCTCCAGGAGGGGGAGGCCGAGGCGGCCCGCCTCGACGGCCGCCGCGTAGAGCGCGAGTCCCTCGTCCACGGGCATGAAGCCCTTGGCCGCCTCGAACGCGGCCAGGATCTCCGGCTTGGGGGCCGTGGACATGGGATTCCCTTCGGTCGTACGAACGTATGGGCGACCATGCTGCCGCACCCCCTGCCGGTGAAGCGACAGGGGGTGCGGGTGGTGTGGATCTCAGGTGAGCCCGGAGAACTCGCGGCTCGGGCGGCTCGGGCGCTCAGGCCGTGACCGTCTCTCCTGGCAGCGAGAGGTCCAGGTCCACCGGCCGCTCGTCGCCCGTGTGCGTGGCCGACGAGGCGAGCGGGCCGTGGCCGTCGGCCCGGGCGGCCAGGACGTAGGCGCCCTGGGCGGGGACGGTGAGGGTGTAGCTGCCGTCCGCCTCGGAGAGCGTCGCGCCCGCCTGGCGGCCGCGGCGGTCGATCAGGGTCACCTTGGCGCGGGGGACGGGGGTGCCGGTGGCGTCCAGGATGCGGCCGCGGAAGCCGCGCAGTGCCTCTTCGGCGCGCTCCAGGTTGGCGTCCTCCTCGCTGCTGGCGCGCAGCTGCGGGTGGGCGGCGGCCGGGCGCTGCTTCGGCAGGAAGAGGGCCAGGAGGAGGCCTACGGCGACGGCGGCGGTCGCGATCAGGAAGGAGACGCGGAAGCCGTGCATCGTCGGGATCTCGACGCCGCCGACGTTGTTCGCGGTGTTGGCCAGCACCATGCCGATGACGGCGCTCGACACGGACGTACCGATGGAGCGCATCAGGGTGTTGAGGCCGTTCGCCGCGCCGGTCTCCGAGGCCGGGACGGCGCCGACGATCAGGGCGGGGAGGGAGGAGTACGCGAGGCCGATGCCCGCGCCGAGGACCACCGAGATGACGAGGCTCTGCCAGGGGGCGCTCATCAGGCCGAGGCCGGCGCCGTAGCCGATGGCGATGATCAGCAGGCCGAGGATGAGGGTGGTCTTGGGGCCGTACTTCGCCGAGAGGCGGGCGTAGACGGGGGCGGTGAACATCATCGTCAGGCCCAGCGGGGCGACGAGCAGGCCCGCGACGACCATCGACTGGCCGAGGCCGTAGCCCGTCTCCTTCGGCAGCTGGAGCAGCTGGGGAAGGACGAGCGAGACGACGTAGAACGAGACACCGACCATGATCGACGCCAGGTTGGTGAAGAGGACGGCCGGGCGGGCCGTGGTGCGCAGGTCGACGAGGGGGGCCTGGGTGCGCAGCTCGTAGACGCCCCAGAGGACGAGGATGACCGCCGACGCGGCGAACAGGCCGAGCGTCGTGCCCGACGTCCAGCCCCAGTCGCTGCCCTTGGTGATGGGGAGGAGGAAGAGGACGAGGCCGGCGGAGAGGCCGAGGGCGCCGAGGGCGTCGAAGGAGCCTTCCGCGCGGACCTTGGACTCCGGTACGACGAGGAGGGTCAGGACGATGGAGAGGGCGCCGAGGCCGGCGGCGCCGTAGAAGAGGGCGTGCCAGTCGGCGTGCTGGGCGACCAGGGCCGCGGCGGGCAGCGCGAGTCCGCCGCCGACGCCGATCGAGGAGCTCATCAGGGCCATGGCCGAGCCGAGCCGTTCGCGGGGCAGCATGTCGCGCATGAGGCCGATGCCGAGGGGGATCGCGCCCATCGCGAAGCCCTGGAGGGTGCGGCCGGCGATCATGGGTATCAGGGTGCTGGTGAAGGCGCTGACCAGCGCGCCGACCACCATCACGGCCAGGCTGGCGATCAGCATGCGCCGCTTGCCGTAGAGGTCACCGAGCCGGCCCATGATCGGGGTGGCGACGGCGCCGGAGAGCAGGGTGGAGGTCAGGACCCAGGTGGCGTTGCTGGGCGCGGTGCTCAGCAGCTGCGGCAGGTCCTTGATGACCGGGACGAGCAGGGTCTGCATCACCGCGACAACGATGCCCGCGAAGGCGAGGACCGGGACGAGGGGGCCGGTCGCTCTGCCGGTGGGCTGGTCGTTCGTCGTTTGTGTCATGTGGGGGATCAACCCGGTGTGCCTGGGCAACTATTCCGATGCTTTGGCCAGCTAACGATTTCTTGACCTTCTCTTGAGAAACGGACCTAGGCCTCCCTCGTGAGCGGGCCTAAGCCGACGAGCGGAGCGGCCTGGTCCGAATTCCCGATGCCAGGAACGTCGGTCGTTGAGAGCATGACAGTCATGCTCGGAGCCGCTGACGCCACCACCCGCATATCCCGCCGTCCCGCGCCGCCCACCTGGCTGGTGGTGGCGCTCGCGTGCGCCGGGCAGTTCCTGGTCGTGCTCGACGTGTCCGTCGTGAACGTGGCGCTGCCTTCGATGCGGGCCGATCTGGGGCTGAGCGCCCAGGGCCTGCAATGGGTGGTGAACGCCTACGCGATCGCCTTCGCGGGGTTCATGCTGCTCGGCGGGCGGGCCGGGGACCTGTACGGCCGTAAGCGGATGTTCCTCGTCGGGCTCGGCCTGTTCACCCTGGCCTCGCTGGCCGGCGGGCTGGCCCAGCAGGACTGGCAGCTGTTGGTCGCGCGGGCGGTACAGGGGCTGGGCGCCGCGGTGCTGGCGCCTTCGACGCTGACGATCGTGACGGCGGCCGTGCCGGAGGGGGCGGCGCGGGCGCGGGCGATCGGGACCTGGACCGCCGTGGGCGCGGGGGGTGGCGCGGCGGGCGGGCTCGTCGGCGGGGTGCTGGTGGACGTGCTGTCGTGGCGGTGGGTGCTGCTGATCAACGTGCCGGTGGGCGCGGTGGTGCTGGCCGGTGCCGTGTGGTGGCTCGTGGAGAGCCGGGCGGGGGACGGGCGGCGGCTGGACCTTCCGGGAGCGGTGCTGGTGACGGCGGGGCTCGCGACGCTGGCGTACGGCATCTCGCAGACGGAGGCCGAGGGCTGGACGGCGACGGCCACGTTGGCGCCGCTGCTGGCAGGCCTGGCGCTGATCGGCGCCTTCCTCGTCGTGGAGTCGCGTACGGCGGCTCCGCTGATGCCGCTCGGGCTGTTCCGGGTGCGGGCGGTGTCGTCGGCGAACGTGGCGATGTTCCTGTGCGGGTCGGCCATGTTCTGCATGTGGTTCTTCATGACGCTGTACGTGCAGAACGTGCTCGGCTACACCCCGCTGGAGGCCGGCCTCGCGCTGGTGCCGAGCTCGCTGGCCGTGCTCATCGGCTCCAAGCTCGCGCCGCGGCTCATGCCGGTGCTGGGCGCGCGCAACGTGGCGGTGCTGGGCACGGTCGTCGCGGCCGTCGGCTTCGGCTGGCAGTCGACCATGGACATGCGGGGCGCGTACGTCACCTCGATCATGGTGCCGGGGATCCTGATGATGCTCGGCGCGGGTCTGGGGGCGACCCCCCTCGCGGCGCTGGCCACGGCCGGGGCACAGCCGGGTGAGGCCGGGCTGGTGTCGGGGCTGGTCAACACCTCCCGCACGATGGGGGGTTCGCTGGGGCTCGCGGTCATGTCGACGGTCGCGGCGGCGCGTTCGGGGCTCGCGGGAGATTCGGCTCATTCGGCTCATTCAGTGCATTCAGCGCATTCAGCGCATTCGGCGGGGAGCGGGGCGGCGCAGGCGCTGACGGACGGATACGCGTTGGTGTTTCGTACGTCGGCGGTGGTGCTCGTGGCGGGGGCTCTGCTGATGCTGCTGTGGCTGCCGAGAAAAAGGTCCGCGTCCTGAGGCAACGGTCCGGGCGGCTCATGGACTCCTTTGAATATCTAGGGAGGTGCCCATGGGGGATCGCAAGGCGGCTCGGGACTCGGAGTTCCAGAGCTTTGTCATCGGCCGCTGGCCGCGGCTGATGCGGACGGCATTTCTCCTCACGGGGGAGCAGCACGCCGCGGAGGATCTGGTCCAGTCGACGCTCGAGCGGGTCTATGTGGCCTGGCGCAGTGTCGGCTCGGCCGACGACCCGGAGGCGTATGTACGACGCGTGATGATCAACGCGCACGCACGCAAACACCGCAGAAGGCTCAGGGAGTTCCTCGCACCGAAGGACGACTCCGGCCTGATGCGCGAGGTGGCGGACACCGGTGACCGCATCACCCAGGCCGAGGACCGCAGCGCCCTGCTGTCGGCGCTCGCCCAACTGCCGCCACGACAGCGGGAGGCGGTGGTCCTGCGGTACTGGGAGGACCTGACCGAGACACAGACGGCGGAGGCGATGGGCTGCTCCGTCGGCGCGGTGAAGAGCAACGCGGCCAAGGGGATCGCGAAACTCCGCGCCATACCGGGACTGGCCGAGATGGTGACGCAGGGAGGGCGAAGCTGATGAGCGCGGACCGGGAGACGAACCACGGCATGACCAGCCACGACATGAGCCACACGGACATCGCCCTCCTGCTGGCCGACGCCGCGGACGAGGTCGAGATCGGTATAGCCCCCTACCAGGCGGTGATCCGGGGCGGCCGCCGCCGCAGGGCCCGCCGCTGGGCGGTGGCGACGGCCACGGCGCTGGTGCTGGTGGGCTCGGCGGGCACGCTGGCGGTGGCGGGGATGCCGGGCGGGGACGGGGGCAGGGGCTCCCACGTGGCGACGCAGCCGCCGTCGGCGGAGGACCGGCATGTGTACGTGCCTCAGCGATCCACCATCGCGACCGGCAGTGACCACGGCAAGGAGTGGTGGGTCACGATCGACGTGTGGGGTGCGCCGAGGAACGCGGCGGAGGCACAGGACCAGTGGGAGGCGATGGCCACCTACGGCGGCGACCGGCCCGTGGACAGGCCCTCCGAACTGATCGGCAAGAAGGCGTTCTTCGTGGCCCGCACCTACGGCGCCGGCGCCGAGCCGCAGATCACCATGCTGGACGTGTTCACCAAGGAGGACAGCAGCATGTCCGGCAGGGACATCGAGACCGCCGCACTCCCGCTGGACCCGGACTCCGAAGGCCCCAACCGCCTGGTGATCGGCCAGGTCGGCAAGACCGCCCGGACCGTCACCTGCACCTGGCAGGACGGCACGATGACCGACGTCCGCAGGGTGCCCGCGGGTTACGACATCAACACCGACGACCAGGTGATCCGCCCGGTGGACGGCTCCCCGGTGAACTGGTTCGTGTGCCTGGCGCCGGACGACACGGTCGCCAAGGAGGCGCATGTGTCGGAGTAGGGACAGGGAGCGGAGAGGCCCGGAGTGGCGGCAGGGCTACAGCCACCCCTGCTGCCGTGCCTCCCGCAGCGCCTCCAACCCGTTGCGGGTACCGGTCTTGCCGATGGCGGAGGAGAGGTGGTCGCGGACCGCGGACTCGGACAGGTGGAGCTTGCCGGCGATGTCGGCGGCCGTCGCGCCGTCCCCCGAGGCGTTGAGGACATCGCATTCGCGGGCGGTGAGCGGGTTGGGGCCGGTGCCGAGGGCAGCCGCCGCGAGGGCCGGGTCGATCACCGTCTCGCCGGTCAGGACGCGGCGGATGGCGACCGCCAGCTCCGCCACCGGGCCGTCCTTCACCAGGAAACCGGCGGCTCCCGCCGCCATGGCCCGGCGCAGATGGCCGGGGCGGCCGTGCGTGGTCAGGATCAGCACCCGACAGTCGGGGACCTGGTCGCGCAGCTCGGCCGCGGCGTCCAGCCCGCTGAGGACAGGGAGTTCGATGTCGAGGAGGGCGACGTCCGCACGGTAGGTGAGGGCGGTGTCCACGATGGCGTCCCCGGCCGACACCTGCGCCACGACCTCGATGTCCGGCTCCATCCCGAGCAGTAAGGCGAGCGCCCCGCGTGCCATGCCCTGGTCCTCGGCGAGCAGGACCCTGATGGACTTGGCGGGCCGGTGGTCCCGGGGCGTCTCGTTCACAGGGCCAGCGTATGGGGAACGGGCCTGGTGAGAGCCGGGTGGCGCGACCCCCGGCCCCCGGGGAAACGGTTGTCGAGGGGCGCCACCCGTGGCGATCACGTCAGGTCGCGATCACGTCAGACCCACGGCGTTCGTGATGAGCAGGCTCACGGTCACGGAGGAGACGAAACCGCCCCCACCCCCGATGAGAGCTGCCGGGAGCCCGGCGCCCCCCCGCGCTCATGAGGATTCCGACGACGATGCCCGCGATGATCGACAACAGGGCAACGATGACAACGACGAAGACCCGGTGATTGCACACCGGCGACGGAGCAGACAACGACGATCCTTCCGAGTTCTGTCAGAACATCGGCATCCGGATCCCGTGGGAGCAAGCGCACACGTCACCCGGACGGCCCATGTCCATGCACTGAGGCCGTAACCGCGGAAAGCCGCTCATGGAGCGGGCCCGGGGTAACCACGCGGCGGAACCGGCGTGGCCCAAGTGGTTCATGTGCATCCCCCTGCGCGTCGTCCTGGCTCTTCGGAACCGATCACTCGGAACTCGATGAGGCGAAACCCGATGAGTCGAAACCCGTTGACTGGGCCCTGGCCAGTCTACCGCCGGGGCATACAACAAGGCGTGATCGCAAGGGAGTTGATGACCGGATAGCGGCGATCGGTGGTTCGGTCGACCGTCATGAACGGCAGGCGAAGTGGTGAAAGGGTCGGTGAAGGAACCCGTGAAGAAGGCCGTGAATGTGGCTAGAAGTCGCCACTGGGCTCACGGCCTCCGGCGACGAGGGGGCCGGATCGGGAACCGTGATCTGATGAATCGTCAGGAGTCTTCACAAGTGCGGTGCGCTCGGCTATACAGGGGGCGCCGGACTGGAACGCGTTCTAGAACGGCCCGTGACGACCTCGGTGCGGCCGACGGTGCGGACGGCCGTACCGAGGTCTCCGATCCCAAGAGCGAGCCTTCAGGAGCCCCATGCCCATCGACGCGGCCAAGGCCGTCGCAGCAGAGCCCCGGAGGGGCGAGATCGCCTGGACCTCCAAGGACGTGCAGCTCTACCACCTCGGTATCGGAGCGGGCACCCCGGCGACCGACCTCGACGAACTGCGCTACACCCTGGAGTCCCGGCTGCACGTCCTGCCGAGCTTCGCCACCGTCGCGGGCTCCGGCTCACCCGGCGTGATCAACGGCCTGTCCATGCCCGGCATCGAGGTCGACCTCGCCCGCGTCCTGCACGGCGGGCAGACGCTGACGATCCACCGGCCCATCCCGGCCGCGGGCACCGCGACCGCCACCGGCCGCATCGCCGCCGTCTACGACAAGGGCAAGGCGGCCGTGCTCGTGATGCGCACCGACGTCGCCGACGCCGACGGCCCGTTGTGGACCAACGACGCCCAGATCTTCGTCCGCGGAGAAGGAGGGTGGGGTGGTGACCGGGGCCCGTCCGCCCGCCTCGAACCCCCCGCCGGCGAGCCCACCCGGACCGTCGAACGGCCCGTCCGCGAGGACCAGGCCCTGCTGTACCGCCTGTCCGGCGACTGGAACCCGCTGCACGCCGACCCGGAGTTCGCGAAGGTCGCCGGCTTCGAGCGGCCCATCCTGCACGGGCTGTGCACGTACGGCATGACCCTCAAGGCGGTCGTCGACACGCTCCTCGGCGGGGACGTGACCCGGGTGCGCTCGTACACCACCCGGTTCGCCGGGGTCGTATACCCGGGGGAGACCCTGCGCATCCGCATGTGGCGGCAGGAGGGCGATGCCGTCCGTGTGGCCGTGAGTGCGGTCGAACGGGACGACGCGCCCGTCCTCGCGGACACCGTCGTCGCACTCACCTGATGTCGGACGCACTTGATGTCGAGCACGCCTGATGTCGGACGCACCTGATGTGGAGCACGCCTGATGTCGGACGCACCTGATGTCGAACCCACCGGATCGGACGCACCTACGTCGAACCCACCGGACGTCGGACGCATCTGACGTCGTCGAACACACCTGAGTCCAGAACGCCGTACGAGGGGAGCCGCACCATGCGAGCAGCCGTACTGCACGAGATCGGCCAGGACAAGCTCGAGGTCCTCGACGACGTCGAGGCGGTGGGCTTCGGGCCCGGCAAGGTGAGGGTCCGGGTGCGGGCGACCGGGCTGTGCCACTCGGACCTGTCCGCGATGGCGGGGGTGCTTCCGCAGCCGGGGCCGTTCGTGCCCGGTCACGAGGGCGCGGGCGAGATCGTCGAAGTCGGCGATGGCGTGAGCACCCTGAAGCCCGGCGACCGGGTCGTCGTCTGCTGGCTGCCCGCCTGCGGTGCCTGCCCCGCCTGCAAGCGCGGCCAGACCCAGCTGTGCCTGGCCGGGTTCATGAATGCCGGCACCCCCAACTTCAAGCGCCCCGCAGGTGACGTCTTCGGCTTCGCCGGCACCGGCACCTTCGCCGAGGAGGTCGTCGTCGACGCCGGCTGCGCGGTGCCGATCCCCGACGACGTGCCCTTCGACATCGGCGCCCTCATCGGCTGCGGGGTGACCACGGGCCTCGGTGCCGCCCTCAACACCGCGGACGTGGAGGCCGGTTCGTCCGTCGCCGTCATCGGTTGCGGGGGCGTCGGCATCTCCGCGATCCAGGGCGCCCGGCTCAAGGGGGCCGCCGAGATCGTCGCCGTCGACCCGGTCGCCTCGCGCCGGGAGTCCGCGCTCAGGTTCGGGGCCACCAGGGCCGTCTCGCCGGACGAGCTGGCCGACGCCAAGCAGCAGGTCACCGCCGGCGAGGGCTTCGACTACGTCTTCGAGGTCGTCGGGAAGTCCGCCACCGCCCGCACGGCCTACGAGACCACCCGGCGCGGCGGCACACTCGTCGTCGTGGGCGCCGGAGCGATGGACGACTTCCTCCAGCTCAACATGTTCGAGCTGTTCTTCGACGAGAAGCGGATCCTGCCGTCCATGTACGGCGGCGGAGACGTCCTGCGCTCCTACGAGCGGACGATCACGCTCTGGCGCGCGGGCCGCATCGACCTCGCCGGCCTGATCACCCACCGCGTGCCGCTCGCCGACATCAACGAGGCCCTGGACCAGATGCGGACGGGCACGGCGCTGCGTACGTGCATCGAGATCTGAACCCACCGCCTGCGAAGGGACGTCGATGTCACTGCCACTGGAGGGACTGTCCGCCATCGTCACCGGCGCCGGCCGCGGTCTGGGCCGGGCCGAGGCGCTCGAACTCGCCCGGCTCGGCGCGGCCGTCGTCGTCAACGACTACGGGCAGCCGGGCCGGGACGGCTCGGGCGAGGCCTCCGCCGGCCCCGCCGAGGAGGTCGCCGCCGAGATACGCGGGGCGGGCGGCAGGGCGCTCGCCCACACCGGGGACGTCGCCGACTTCCAACAGGCGGGCGCACTGGTCGGGTTGGCGATCGCCGAGTTCGGCAAGCTGGACATCCTGGTCAACAACGCGGGCATCCTGCGTGACCGCATGGTCTTCTCCATGGCGGAGGAGGAGTGGGACTCGGTGATCCGGGTCCATCTCAAGGGCCACTTCAACACCATCCGCTTCGCCGCCGCGCATTGGCGCGAGCGGTCCAAGGCGGCGGGCGGGCCGGTGTACGGGCGGGTCGTGAACACCTCCTCGGAGGCGTTCCTCGCAGGGTCCGCCGGACAGCCCAACTACGCGGCCGCGAAAGGCGGAATCGTCGGGCTCACCACCTCGACCGCCCTCGCGCTCGCCAAGTACGGCGTGACCGCGAACGCCATCTGCCCACGCGCCCGGACCCGGATGACCGAGGACGTCTTCGCGGGCCTCGGCCAGCCGGACAACGGCCTGGACCCGCTCGCCCCGGAGCATGTCGCCCCGCTCGTCGGCTACTTGGCCTCGCCGGCCGCCGCCCGCATCAACGGCCAACTGCTCGTCGTGCACGGCGGCATGGTGGCGATCGTCGAACGGCCCCGGGTCGCCGCGAAGTTCGACAGCAAGCAGGAGGCCTTCACCTACGACGAGCTGGATGCCGTACTCGGTGCGCACTACGCGGACCGGCCGCAGGGGGAGACCTTCGGCGCGGTGGAAGTGCTGGGCCTGAAAAGGACGTAGAGACGGAAACCGAAATGGAAACGGAAACGGGCACGGAAACGGCCCCGTCCCGCAAGGGGACAGGGCCGTATGCCGTTGCCGGCGCGCGGCGTCAGGCCGCCGTCTCAGTCTCCTCGACCGGCTTGCGGTGACGGCCGCGGGGAGCCGCCTCGCTGTCGTGGGCCGAGACGGGACCCCGGTGCCTGCCGTGGCCGGAGGCCTTCTGAACGTCGTGAACGTCGGCCGGCCCCGGCTGGGTCGTGCTGGCGTTACTCATCGGAAAACTCACCCCGTCAACATGATCTTTCTTACAGCCGGGCGAGTTTAACCAGACGACCACGGGCCGAATCCAGGCGGCCACACCAACCGCCACTACTTCGTTACAAGACCGCCCAACGGCGCTTGCTGCAACGGCACGGGACGCGTCGCCGCGGGGGCCTCCGGCGGTGAGGAGGGCTCTGTGGGTGCCGCGTCATGTCGTTGGCCCTCCGCGGCGCCGTCGTGGCTTGTCGCGCCTGCGCGGCGGTAGCCGCAATTCGAATCCGGAC
This sequence comes from Streptomyces sp. NPDC093591, assembly GCF_044764885.1. Classification (NCBI taxonomy): domain Bacteria; kingdom Bacillati; phylum Actinomycetota; class Actinomycetes; order Kitasatosporales; family Streptomycetaceae; genus Streptomyces; species Streptomyces sp. NPDC093591. Next base: position 606,751 of record NZ_JBIWIY010000002.1, on the reverse strand, counting down.
TCGCGCCCCTTTGGGGCGCTTCCCAACGCGCTACCCCACAGGGCACCGCCCTCGTCGTGTACGGCAGTTGCAGCACACCCGCCCGCGTCCACCACCCCGCCCCCGCCAACCACCCCTCGGGCGCCGGAAGATGACGTACCCGGCGCTCGGCGGGCCGCCACACACCCACCCAGCTCCCGACCGGGCCGTCGATGCGCAGCGCCACCCCGCAGCTCTCCGGCGTCAGTACCTGCCCCGGCTGGATCGCGAACGGCGTCACCGCGCAGTCGGGCACCCGCAGACACTCCGGGAAGCGCACCGGCAGGGCGCTGCCCAGCACCCCCCAGCCCAGCCGTTCCCGCCCCGGCGAGGGAGCGTCCGACCGGATCAGCAGCAGCCCGCTGTCCGGGTCGGCGAGCAGCAGCCGGTCGACGCTGTCGTCCGCGATCTGCAGCAGCGGCGAGACCTCGCCGCCCCGCTCCAGATCGACCACGACGGCCTTCGTGCGGCCCCCGGACTCCCGGTCGAGCGCCAGCATCCGCCCGCCCCGGTCCAGCCACACCCCGCCCGAGCAGCGCCCCGGGATCTCCGCGAGAAGCTCGGGCCCGAAGGCGCCCCCCGCCACCAGCCACACCGCGCTGGAGCGCCGGCCCACCGCGAGGGCGTACGCCTTGTCGCCGCCCGGCGCCGGGGGCAGCATCCGCAGCCGGGCCCCCTCCTCCGGGCACTGGACCGCGCCCAGCAGCAGCTCACCGGTGCCGGGACCGGTCGGGTAGAGCAGCGAGAAGATGTGCCGTCCGTCGGTGGGGCGGCGGATGAGGACCCGTCCGTCACCCATGGGCTGCACCTCGGTGCCGGGCTCCTCCGGCTGGTGGGCGGGCAGCGGTACGGCGTAGGGCTCGGGGCCGTCCAGGGTCCAGCGCTCCGGGAACCAGCAGTCGCCGTCCAGCGCGAGGCGGGCGGCGTAGGAACCGTCCGCCGTGATGGTGCATACCGCCCGAGGCACATCGTCGTCCTCATGCTCCGCCGCGGGCTCGATTGCACAGGCCGTCATGGTCCGGTCACCTCCAGTGACGAAGCTAGTTTTCGCACGCACAGGCGTGGCATCACCGGAGTCCCCCTTTCACACAAAGGGGTGGCCGAGGAACGATTCGCCTGAGGAAACGGGGGGATTGTGCTGAGCGGGGCCGGTCGCGGCCACGGAACGACCAGGGGTCGGCCAGAGGTCGGCCGAGGACGCGATCCGCGCAGGACACCGGCGGCTCCGGCACCGGTACAGCCGTACGGACCAGCCAGGTAGCCTTGCTCCCGTGCCCCGTCTGTCTGAAGTCATCGCCGCGCTGGAGAACCTGTGGCCCGCCGAGCGGGCCGAGTCCTGGGACGCGGTCGGCACCGTCGTGGGCGACCCCGACCAGGAGGTCTCCCGGGTCCTGTTCGCCGTCGACCCGGTCCAGGAGATCGTGGACGAGGCGGTGAAGCTGGGCGCCGACCTGCTGGTCACCCACCACCCGCTCTACCTGCGCGGTACGACGACGGTCGCGGCCTCCACCTTCAAGGGGCGGGTCGTCCACACCCTGATCAAGAACGACATCGCGCTGCACGTCGCGCACACCAACGCGGACACCGCCGACCCGGGAGTCAGCGACGCGCTGGCCGGCGCGCTCGACCTGCGGGTCGTGCGACCGCTGGTGCCCGACGCGACCGACCCGGAGGGCCGCCGGGGCCTGGGCCGTATCTGCGAGCTCGACCACCCCCTCACCCTGCGCGAACTCGCCGCCCGCGCCGCCGAACGGCTGCCCGCCACCGCACAGGGCATCCGCGTGGCCGGCGACCCCGAGGCGACGGTCCGCACGATCGCCGTCAGCGGCGGTTCCGGCGACAGCCTCTTCGACCAGGTGCGCGCCGCCGGCGTCGACGCCTTCCTCACCGCGGACCTCCGCCACCACCCGGCGTCCGAGGCCGTCGCCCACAGTCCTCTCGCGCTGCTCGACGCGGCGCACTGGGCCACCGAATGGCCCTGGTGCGAGCTGGCCGCCGCCCAGCTCGACGAGATCTCCGACCGCAACGGATGGGACCTGCGCGTCCACGTCTCGAAGACGGTCACCGACCCCTGGACCGCCCACGCGGCATCCACCACCACGGACACATCTGGAGCCCCCAACTGAACGCCGAGCCCGCCGACCAGATCCGCCTCCTCGACGTCCAGGCCCTCGACGTCCGTCTCCAGCAGCTCGCGCACAAGCGGAGGTCGCTGCCGGAGCACGCCGAGATCGAGACGCTGAGCAAGGACCACACGCAGCTGCGTGACCTGCTCGTGGCCGCGCAGACCGAGGAGAGCGACTGCGCCCGCGAGCAGACCAAGGCCGAGCAGGACGTGGACCAGGTGCGCCAGCGCGCCGCCCGCGACCAGCAGCGCCTGGACTCCGGCGCCATCACCTCCCCGAAGGACCTGGAGAACCTCCAGCACGAGATCGCCTCCCTCGCCAAGCGCCAGGGCGACCTGGAGGACATCGTCCTGGAGGTCATGGAGCGCCGTGAGTCCGCGCAGGAGCGGGTCGCCGAACTGACCGAGCGCGTCGGGTCCGTCGAGTCGAAGATCGACGACGCGACCGCCCGCCGGGGCGCCGCGTTCGAGGAGATCGACGGCGAGGTGGCGTCGGTGACGAAGGAGCGCGAGGTCATCGCGGCCGCCGTCCCGGCCGACCTTCTGGGGCTCTACGACAAGCTGCGCCAGCAGCAGGGCGGCATCGGCGCGGCCAAGCTGTACCAGCGCACCTGCCAGGGCTGCCGCCAGGAGCTCGCCATCACCGAGCTGAGCGAGATCCGCGCGGCGGCGCCGAACACGGTGGTGCGGTGCGAGAACTGCCGCCGGATTCTGGTGCGTACGGCGGAGTCGGGCCTGTAGGACTCGGTGCGTTCGGTAGTTCGGTAGTTCGGTACGTAAGGGGCGTTGCTCGTGCGGGAGTTCATCGTCGAGGCCGACGGCGGTTCACGGGGCAACCCGGGGCCGGCGGGCTACGGTGCCGTGGTCGTCGACGCGGCCACGGGCCAGACGCTGGCCGAGCGGGCCGAGTACATCGGCATCGCCACGAACAACGTCGCCGAGTACCGGGGCCTGCTCGCCGGCCTGCGTGCCGCACGTGAGCTGGATCCGACGGCCACGGTCCACGTCCGTATGGACTCCAAGCTGGTCATCGAGCAGATGTCGGGCCGCTGGAAGATCAAGCACCCCGACATGAAGCCGCTGGCGTTCGAGGCGGCGCGGATCCTGCCGGCGACGCAGGTGACGTACGAGTGGATCCCCCGGGAGCAGAACAAGCACGCGGACCGGCTGGCCAACGAGGCGATGGACGCCGGGAAGCGGGGGGAGCAGTGGTCGGCGGCGGCCTCCACGGCGGAACTGGAGGCGGCCGACGCGAGGGCTGCGCTGGCCGCGGTGACGGAGGCGGCGTCGGTGACGGAGGTGGAGGCGGTCGCGGTGACGGAGGCGGTCGCAGGGGCCGAGGGGATCGCAGGCACCGAGGAGGTCGCGGGCACCGCGGCGGAGCCTGAGCCGTCCGGTCCGTCGGCAGAGGCCGCCGCGAAGGCGGAGGCCGATGTCAGGGCCGCGCGTACCGTGGCCGCGCCCTCGTCCGGCTGGGCTCCAGCCGACATGGGGGCGCCGGCCACCTTCGTGCTGCTGCGGCACGGGGAGACGCCCCTCACCCCCCAGAAGCGGTTCTCCGGCAGCGGCGGTACGGACCCGTCCCTCTCCGACGTCGGCCGGGAGCAGGCCGAGCGCGTGGGCGCCGCCCTCGCCCGGCGCGGCACCATCCAGGCCATCGTGGCGTCGCCGCTCACCCGTACCCGGGAGACCGCGGGCATCGTCGCCGCCCGCCTCGGCCTCGACGTGACCATCGACGAGGGCCTGCGCGAGACCGACTTCGGCGCCTGGGAGGGGCTCACCTTCGGCGAGGTCCGCGACCGCTACCCCGACGACCTCAACGCCTGGCTGGCCGACCCGGAGGCCCGCCCCACCGGCGACGGCGAGAGCTTCGCGGCGACCGCCACCCGTATCGCCGCCACCCGCGACAAGCTGATCGCGGCGTACACCGGCCGCACGGTCCTCCTCGTCTCGCACGTCACCCCGATCAAGACGTTCGTACGCCTCGCCCTGGGCGCCCCGGCCGAGTCCCTGTTCCGCATGGAACTCGCGGCGGCCTCCCTCTCGGCGGTGGCGTACTACGCCGACGGCAACGCGAGCGTACGGCTCTTCAACGACACGTCACACCTGCGCGCCTGACCCCTGGGAGCCGTCGGTCCTGAGCCCCGCCGCCTCCCGCGCCAGCGCCTCGACCCGCCCCCAGTCGCGCGCGGCCACCGCGTCCGCCGGAAGCATCCAACTCCCGCCGACGCAGCCGACGTTGGGCAGGGCGAGGTAGTCGGGGGCGGTCGCGGGTCCGATCCCGCCCGTCGGGCAGAACCGAGCCTGCGGCAACGGCCCGTACAGCGACTTGAGATACGCCGTACCGCCCGCCGCCTCCGCCGGGAAGAACTTCATCTCCCGCACCCCGCGCTCCAACAGCGCCACCACCTCGGACGTGGTCGACACCCCCGGCAGACACGGCACCCCCGACGCACGCATGGCCTCCAGGAGTACGTCCGTCCAGCCGGGGCTGACCAGAAAACCGGCCCCCGCGGCGACCGACTCCCTTACCTGCTCCGGCGTGATCACCGTGCCGGCCCCGACCACCGCGTCCGGTACGGCGTCCGCGATCTCCCGGATCGCCGCCAGTCCGGCCGGCGTCCGCAACGTCACCTCGATCGCGGGCAGCCCACCCGCGACCAGCGCCCGCGCCAGCGGTACGGCGTCGGAGGCGTCTTCGACGACGACGACGGGAACCACGGGGGCGAGATCCAGCACGGAGGCAGGCAGGGGAGAGGGCAGGGGAGAGGCCATGGCCTCATCCTGCCGTCTGCTGAACAGTATGCGCAAAGGTCATTGCGCATGTTGCAATGAATGGACGGGCGGATGGATGGACGGACGGGCGATGGATGGACGGGCGATGGATGGACGGGCGATGGATGGACGGGCGATGGATGGACGGGCGGACGGTCGGGCTCAGTGAACCTCCGTCACCAGCACATCCAGCGTCCACGCCTTCCCGGCCTTGGCCGGCGCCGCCACCTCCACCTCGTACCCGAGGTCCCGCAGCGCCTCGACCAGCTCGGCCGGCCCGTCGGGAGCCGCCCCCGCCGTCAGCAGACTCCGTACGATCCGCCCCTTCGTCGCCTTGTTGAAGTGGCTGACGACCTTCCGGGTCGGCGCGTGCAGCACCCGTACCGTCGCCGTCCGCACGGCCACCTCGCCCTTCGGCTTCCACGCCGCCGCGTAGGCCGACGACCGCAGATCGAGTACCAGCCCGTCCCCGGCGGCCTCGGGCAGCACGTCCGCCATCGGCGCCCGCCAGTACGCGCCGAGCGCACCGAGGGCGGGCAGCTTCACGCCCATCGAGCAGCGGTAGGAGGGGATGCGGTCGTTGACGCGCACCGCGCCCCAGAGCCCCGAGAAGACGAGCAGCGACCGGGCCGCCCGCTTCTTCGCCGCCGCGTCCAGCGACGCCAGGTCCAGGGCGTCGTACAGCACACCGGTGTAGATCTCCCCGGCCGGCCGCGCCCCCGCCGTCCGCAGCCCGGCGTTCTTGGCGACCTCGCCACGCAGCCCCTCACTCAGCCCGAGTACGTCCCGCGCCTTGTCCTCGTCGCCGCCGCACAGCTCGACCAGCTCGCTCAGCACGGCCTCACGGGCCTCGCTCAGCCCGGGCAGGGACAACGACTCCAGCTTCAGCGGCGCACCCCGACCGGACGAGGCCTTGCCTTCGGAAGGCGGCAGCAGGACAAGCACACGTACTCCTTCAGTCGAACTCCGCCACAGGGTACGGCGTGCCGCTGGGCGGTCCTCGCCCTACGCTCGTCGTATGCCTCGCCGCCCCATCCGCGTGACCGGCGCCCCCGAGGGCCCGCTGCGGGCCGCGCTCGCCGCGCTGCGCACCAAGCTCAAGGTCCCCGCCGGCTTCCCGCCCGAGGTGCTCGCGGCCGCCGAGCAGGCCGCGAAGGCGCCGGCGCTGCCGGAGCACGACGCCACCGACGTCCCCTTCTTCACCATCGACCCGCCCGGCTCCACCGACCTGGACCAGGCGATGCACCTGTCCCGGCAGGGCACCGGCTACCGCGTGCGGTACGCCATCGCCGACGTCGCCGCCTTCGTCGTACCCGGCGGGCCGCTGGACGAGGAGGCGCACCGGCGGGTGATGACCCTGTACTTCCCCGACCTCCGCATCCCGCTGCACCCGCAGCTGCTCAGCGAGGACGCCGCGAGCCTGCTGCCCGAGCGGACCCGCCCGGCCGCGCTGTGGACCGTCGACCTCGATGCGAGCGGCCGTACGATCGCCGTCGACGTCCGCCGCGCCCTGGTGCGCAGCCGGGCCAGGCTCGACTACGCGGGCGTGCAGGCGCGGATCGACGCCGGTACGGCGGAGGAGCCGCTGGTCCTGTTGAAGACGATCGGCCTGCTGCGCGAACAGCTGGAGATCGAACGCGGCGGCATCTCACTGAGCGTCCCCGAGCAGGAGATCGTCGAACGGGACCACAGCTACGAGCTGACCTACCGCGTCCCGCTCCCGGTCGAGGGCTGGAACGAGCAGCTCTCCCTGCTCACCGGCATGGCCGCCGCCCAGCTGATGCTGGCGCACGGCACGGGCATCCTGCGCACCCAGGCACCGACCACGGCCGGCAAGCTCGACGAGCTGCGCCGTACCGCGCACGCCCTGCACATCGACTGGCCGCACCATGTCTCGTACGCGCAACTGGTGCGCTCCCTCGACCCGGCCGAGCCGCGGCACGCGGCCTTCCTCCAGGCGTGCACCGGGCTGATGAACCGCGCCGAGTACACCGTCTTCAAAGGCGGCAACCTGCCACCGCACCCCACACACGCCGCCGTCGCCGCGCCCTACGCGCACTGCACGGCCCCGCTGCGGCGCCTCGTCGACCGGTACGCCGCCGAGATCTGCCTCGCCGCCGTCGCCGGCCGGGAGCCGCCCGCCTGGGTGCTCGCCGGGCTCGAAACCGTGCGGCGGCGGATGGCCGAGAGCGGCGGGCGCGCGGGCAGCATCGAGCGCAAGTGCGTCGACCTCGTGGAGGCCGCCGTGCTCAAGGACCGGGTCGGCGAGGTCTTCGAGGGCTGCGTGGTCGAGCGGGAGCACCCCGGGCACGACGGAAAAGTGGAACCCGGCGTCGTACAACTGGCGTCCCCGGCGGTCATCGGCGACATCACGGGAACGACCGAGGACTCCCTCGGCGAGCGCCGCCCCGTCCGCCTCACCCGGGCGGACATGAAGGCCCCGACGGTGAGCTTCGCGCTCGCCTGACCGGCTGGGCGCGGCTCACGCGGGCCGATCCGGGAGCGGGGAAGGCGCGGTCCGCGCCGACGTGACGGCTGTGATCTCGCGGATCTCGCGGATCTCGCGGATCTCCCGGATTTCCCTTACGAGGTGGTCGGCGTCGTCGGCGTGGAAGCGGACGAGGTGGACGTCGCGCCGACGGCCGAGGAAGGTGAAGTGGGGGACGCTCTCGCCGAGTTGAAGCGTGACGGAGGTCTGCGAGCCCACGGCGACGTCGAGTTCCCCCTCGGCCCGCTCATGGGTGGTACGCAGCTCGCGCCGCACGCTCACGACCTTCTCCAGCGGTATGCGCAGGTCGACGTGGACGCCACGCCGGACGCGCAGGAAGCCGGAGTCGAGCACGTGTGGCCGTACGACGGAGGCGGCGTGCAGTCCGATGGTGATCACGACGGTGTACACATCGAGTGCGAGCCACACCCGGTGCACGGTGGGGAAGTCCCGCAGCAGCACCGACATGGTCACCGACTCGACCACGCACACGAAGGCGAACCCGAACATCACCGGCCCCTGCCCGCGCGCATAGCCGAAGGCGAGCCCGCCATCCGTGACGTGCCGACGCCGGGCCACCCAGAGCACGAGGCAGACCAACAGCCGCAGTTCATGCCGGACCAGCGTGCGTACGGCTGTCACGATCCCTCCTCCATGAGCGACCGCAAGGCACGGCGGATCGCCTCCGCCTGTGCCGGGGCGAAGTCGGCGTAGAAGGCGCGCAGGAAGCTGTTGTCCTGGTCGATGTCGGCCTCCGTGATCAGTTCGCGGGGGATCAGCTCGGCGAGCAGCCGGGCCGCCTCGGTCACCCGCGGGTCGTCGGGCTCGGCATCGGCGAGGGCGTCGAGCAGCGCATACGCCTCGTGCGCCCGCGCCACGGCATCCGGACTCCCCAGCGCACCGCTCCACAGGGACATCAACTGCTCCCGGACCTCCGGCGACGCCGCCGTGTCGAGCAGCGCGAGGATCTCCCGGTCCTTGGCGGCCATGGGGGAGTCGGACAGGCCGGACAGCTCGGACAGCCGCCCGGTCCGGGCGAACAACTCACTCAGCTCGGGCGAGACGGGCCCCTCCGCGGGCAACTCCTCCGCCTCCAGCAGCCCCCGAAGCCGGGCCCGCCGCTCCCGGATCGCCGCCTCCTGCCGGGCAAGATCCTCATCCAGCTCGGTGAGCACCTCGACGAGATCCTTCCCGGCATCCTCGGCGAGCACGTCCCGCACCTCCGCGAGCCCCAGCCCCAACTCGGTCAGCCGCCGGATCCGGGCAAGGACGACGGCATGCCGCAGGGTGTAATCCCGGTAGCCGTTCGGACGCCGCTCGGGCTCGGGCAGCAGCCCCTGATGGTGGTAGTGCCGCACGGTCCGCGTGGTGACGCCGACGGCGGCGGCGAGTTCTCCGATCCGCATGGGATCAGTAGAGACGTTGACGTCGCGGCAGGGTCAAGGGCCCGGCTTGCCGCCTGACGGCGGCTCTGCTGGTGTGCCACGATCGAGGGAACGGATCCCGATCTCACGGACAGGTGATCTTCCGATGTCCCAGTCTGACGGGCGACAGAAGGAGGGGCGTGACATGACTGCCATGGCCCATGAGCCGCTCACGCAGGAAGACGTCCTGCTGGAGGGCTTTCTCGCCCTGGAGACACCGGAGGGTTTCCGGGCCGAGCTGATCGAGGGGGAGATCGTTGTGACGCCGCCGCCGGACGGGGATCACGAGGACTACATCGAGCTGATCGTGAACCAGGTGTACAGACGATCCCGGACCGACATGCAGTTCTCCGGGAACAAGGGGCTGAAGCTGAAGAGCGGGGGCGGCTGCCCGAAGGATCACGTGATCCCGGACGGCACGTTCGCTCCCAGGAAGCTGCGCCTCTACCGGGGTGCCGACTCCTGGATGCCCTGCGACGGCGTCGCCATGGTCCTCGAGGTGACGTCCACCAAGCCCCAGGCCGACCGCGAGGCGAAACGCCGGTGCTATGCCCGCGGCGGCATCCCGCTCTACCTGCTCGTCGATCGTGAGGCCTCGTCGGTCACGCTGTTCAGCGATCCGGAGAAGGACGACTACCGAGAGCACTGCACGCGCCCGCTCGGCAAGCCCCTCGCCCTCCCGGAACCCTTCGCCTTCGAACTGGAGACGGCGGACTTCCTCTGAGGGGGGCGACGGCCCGGAAGGATGGGGGGCGACGGCCCCCGAATGATGGAGGCGACGGCCCGGGAGCGACCCTCGGCCCGCTCCCGGTACCATGGTCGACACGGCAGACGAGCCGGGCGGGCGGCCGCGTGGAGTACCCCCAGGGGGCTCCCCGAGGAACGTCCGGGCTCCACAGGGCAGGGTGGTGGCTAACGGCCACCCGGGGTGACCCGCGGGACAGTGCCACAGAAAGCAAACCGCCGGGGGTCCAGGCCCTCGGTAAGGGTGAAACGGTGGTGTAAGAGACCACCAGTGCCCAGGGTGACCTGGGCAGCTAGGTAAACCCCACCCGGAGCAAGGTCAAGAGGGGCCGCCTTCTCGAAAGAGGGGCGACCCTGCGCGGACGTTCGAGGGCTGCCCGCCCGAGTCCGCGGGTAGACCGCAGGAGGCCGGCGGCAACGCCGGTCCTAGATGGATGGCCGTCGCCCGGGGTTCCGTGAGGGGCCCTGGGAACAGAACCCGGCGTATAGCCCGACTCGTCTGCCGCTACCTGCGGCTTTGCCTTGGAAAGGGCCTCTGATCTGGGACGGAGGCCCTTTCCAGTCTTTCGGGGGCTTGCCGCGTTACGCGGCGGAAAGTCCCGTGGAAGTCCCTCGGACAGGCTGAAAGTCCCTGAAAAGTCCCTGGAGCGGAGGGGCGGGCGGTCCCGGCTGGCACGGGACGCGCGAGAGCCTTTGGAGGCCGTTGCCTCGACCGACAGCGAGGCGACCCACGACGTGGACCTTTGCCCGTTCCTGCTCGGCGAGATGGTCTGCTGGTACCTGACCGACTGCGATTGGCCAGTCCCCTTCCACCTTTCGGGCCTATGTTCCAGGCAGCGGACTGAGTTGGAACCGCATCGTAGCGGCGTGCGCACGCAATCCATTTCCAGGCCGCGGGCAGACACAACCGGCGGCCGATGTAGGCGTGCCCGCCCGGGGCGGCGTACGTCAGCTCTCGTAGCCTCCGGTATCCATGTCCACCATTCGGGGCTCGCCGCACGCCGATGGGCATCTTTTACCTGATCGAGGGAAAGGCAGCATGCGTGTACTCAGCACCCCTTCGGTGCCTCCGCACCAGTAGGAGAACGCCGTCCGAGTGGCGCGGCTGTGTCCTGGTTGCGGCACTTAAGGCAGGATTTCTTGCAAATAACGGACGCAGTGGCCTTCTGGAGGCCGATCCGGAGGCAGCGAAGCACGTGCACGCATATCGCGCAGGTGCAGCGTACGGACGCAATATCAGATCACGCATCGGCGCGGCACCTTGTTGCCGTCTGATCTGACTGGTGAAATGACGGCGCTGCCCCTAAATCCTGGGGCATACGCCACATCGACCGGAGGATGGATGAGCGCCGAAAGAATCGCTCCAGAACATATCGCAAGGGCTGCCGCCGAGGGCGTGGCGATCGCACTCGCCGCCCGGAACATCCCTGGTGACATCGAGTCCCGCGGACCTGTCGTAGCCGGATATTTTCCCGACGCACTCTTCGAAGTGATGCTGGAGCGAAATGCGGCCACAGGCGGATTCCAGGTGAGGAGTATCGAGCCGTACCAGCCTGGTCGGTAGCATTGGAGTCGCACGACGAAACGGACAGAAACGACGCAGAGCTTCTCTGCCCCAGCGCGCCTGCGCATCCCGAGGCGGTTCTTATCGGAGTTTTGTCCGGAACGGCGGATGAGCCGCGAATCATTCCAACCGAAATTGCGATGCCGGTGACTCCCGAGCTCATCGATATGGCCGGACCTGTAGCTCCCACCGAGGCCTTTCGGTTCGCAGCCACGTGCCGTGCCGGTGGCTGCATTCACTTTAGGAATGCAGCTTGTCAAATCGCCGCGCGCAGCACAGTGCTGTTGGATGAAGTGGTCGTCAACCTGCCCAAGTGTCCGATCCGGGCGCAGTGTCGCTGGTTTCATGAGGAGGGTGCGGATATGTGCCGGCGCTGCCCACAAATCGTGACGAAGCAGTTTGCGCCTTCTGCCGAAATGCTGCGCATTGTGAATGAGACCAATCCCCCTCCGGCGGGCTCCCTGGGTCAGTGAGCGTTTTCAGAGTGGCCACCGGTTGGGTGACGGGGTGGTCTTCCGCAACGGGCAAGGCTCCTGCGCCGTTGAGAGAGGTGTTCGACGTCTCAACTCATCAGCGCAGGAGCCTCGTTGGTTCCCTATCCTGCCTCACTCGGCCTGCCTCACACCTTGGTCGAGTGAGTCTGATTCGAAACCCCCCAACGCCGCAGTTCAGATCGGTTCCGCTAATTGGAGGGGCACTTGATAGCCGAGCATGTTGAGCTGGCTGACCAGGCGCCGCGTCTGGCGGCCCGGCCGGTTCGTTGGAGGAAGTAGTCCGCTCCGAGGTCGGCGTACTCGGCGTCGTTGGTGAGCATGTGCCAGATCGAGGTCAGGATGGTGTGGCCGAGGGCGACCAGGGCCCGCTTCTTGCCGCGGCGGATGGCGATGCGTTTGTAGCGGGACGCGAGGACGCGCCCGCGAGCCCCAGCGGTTGCAGAACCTGCTGGAGGACTGCGGGATCAAGCTCACCTCGGTGGTGTCCGACTTCCTCGGTGTCTCCGGACGCCGGATGCTTGAGGCGCTGATCGGCGGCACGCGTGATCCGAAGGTGCTGGCCGAGCTGGCCGCCCCGAACCTCAGGACCCGGCGTGAGGTCCTGGTCGAGGCGCTGACCGGCTACTTCACCGATCACCACGCGCTCTTGGCGCGGACCATGCTGGACCGGATCGACGAGGCCACCGCCATGGAACGGCGGCTCAACGCCCGGATCGAGGCACATGTCCGTTCGTTCCAGCGCCAGGTCGAACTGCTGGCCACCATCCCCAGGGTGAGCGCGCACACCGCCGAGGTGATCCTCGCCGAGATCGGTGCGGACATCACTCGCTTCCCCTCCGCAGGTCACCTCGCCTCGTGGGCGGGGCTGTGTCCGGGCAACCACGAGTCCGCGGGCAAGAGCCCTTCCGGCAGGACTCGGCCCGGTGATCCGTGGCTGAAGGGGGTGCTCGGCCAGGCCGCGATCTCGGTCTGCCGCACCAAGGCCACCTACCTCGCCGCCCGCTACCGACGCCTGGTCGGCCGCCGCGGCCGCCGCCGGGCCCTGGTCGCCCTGCAGCACTCGATCATCGTCTCAATCTGGCAGATGTTCACCCACGACAAGGAGTACGCCGACCTCGGCGGCGACTACTTCCTCGAACGCACCGGCAAGACCCGGGCAACCCGCCGCCTGGTCAGCCAGCTCAACCACCTCGGCTTCCAGGTCAGTCTCCAACCAGTGGGAGCCACATGAAGCACGCTGACCTGCATCGAGGAGGGATTTTCGTATCAGCAGCCGGAGCGTCCCGAAGGACCGGGCGGCCACTCACTCAAAGCCATCAATGGCAGGCCACCATCAGCCACACCCAGTCCTCCCGGACCACCAGCATGCTTAAGGGGTCGCGATGCTCATCGTCACCCGCGAGGGTGACCGCCGCTGCAAGCTTCCGCCCCACCAGCGTGCTCTCGTCGCCCTGGTGTACCTCCGGCGGCACGGCCCGCTCACGCAGATCGCCACCGGGTTCGGCATATCCGTCGGCACTGCCCATGCCTACGTCACCGCCGTCGTCGACCACCTCTCCCGGCGGGCACACGGCCTGCTGTGGGTCCTGCGGGAGACCGATCCCGAGTACGTCCTGCACGACGGCACGCTCGCTGAGTGCGACCGGGTCGGTGACAGCCGGGCCGATTTCTCCCACAAGCACCGCCGCCAGGGCGTGAACGTGCAGGTCGTGGCCGACCCTGCGGGCAAGCTGCTGTGGATCTCGCCCGCACTGCCCGGCCGCACCCACGACCTGACCGCGGCCCGCACCCACCGCATCATCCGGATCTGCGAACGCCAGGGCGTGCCCGTCCTCGCCGACCGCGCCTACATCCGGGCCGGCCTCTGGGTGACCACACCGATCAGACGTCTTCCACACCAGGACCTCACCGCGACCCAGCGGACGATCAACCGGGGCCTGTCAGCGGCACGAGCACCGGTCGAACGAAGCGTCGCGAGACTGAAATCCTGGCGGATCTTCCACAGAGCCCGCTGCAGCCCCAACCGCATGACCGTCATCGCCGCTGCCGTCTTCACAGTGGAGAGGCAATGCTGAAAACGCTCAGTAAAACCCATAAAGCCAGCTGGGGTAAGCCGAAGCCGCTGGCGGTCGACGTGGACTTGGCATGCCGCTTTCGACCACCGAGGGCTTCGGCTCAAATTCAATGCTATGGGTCGTCAGCTGGGACTACATGAGGACTCTTTCGCACACACACTGTTCGTCCTGGTATCCGCAGATCCACCCCCAGCTGCTGGACTCAGGCAAATCCCGGACGACTGGATCGTCCTGGTCAGTGATCCACGTCTGCTTCCTGGTGTCCCAGACATGGTCTTTCACAACGACTGACACGTTGTTCACCGCGAAGCCAAGCTCCCTAAGCGTGCCTACGGGGTTCGTGAGGAACGTCGGGAACTCCTCTTGGCTGAACTTGATGTAGCACATGGGTGGCAGATAGCCGTCACCGTTCTCTGGCTGCAGTTTTACGATCTCAGGCAATGGAACCACTCCTCCATCAAAGGCTCGGCGTCTTTCCCGCTGAACCTTCCTCGAAGGGTCGTGCGCTAACGGGTTTGCGCGAGAATTCCAGCGATCGGAGTGCAGGCCGCCCTCTGGCTCGGAGTAGGTGAGCGACCGGCCGAGCCTGGAATCCGTAGCACGTCACAGGGCCTCGTCCGGTGGCCCACCGTGGTCACCTGGGTCAGGATGAAGAGCGTACGGGCAGCACACTCGTGTGCGCGGTACCACCGCTCCGCACGACCTGGGGCTGTGGCCCGTCTTCGCTCCCACTCCGCACTTGCGGTGTACCGGGATGTACGGGTCCTGGGGATCACCCGAGTACACGAACACGGGCCTGTGCAGGATTCGTATGGTGCGGGATGGTAATTGGACCGGCTACGGTGCGACGCATCGCTGCGTGAGGCGGGTGCGGAACTGCTCGAGGGACGGGTCGTAGATTCCGCGGATGCGCGAGAGATACGGCGCGCAGGAGCTGCGCTGTGCCTTGCTGTCGACGCGACGGGCCGACGTGCCATCCTCGCACGACGCCGGGCGGTCCGCCTGCGCCAAGGCCGGTTGGTGGCCGCGCACATACTGCTGCCTCGCCGACAGGCTCCGTGCCTCGGGGAGCCGACCGGGAAACGAGAATCCTGGTCGAGGCGGTCGCTGGAGGCTGGTGATACACCACGCTGGTTCCCGGTGGCCGGACGGTGGTCTACCTGACCGATATCGACCCCTCGCCGACGCCGCTCTGCGCACGCCGAAGGGATTCGCAAGGGCCGTCGCGAGCACGCGGCACGTGCGTGGCCGACTAACCGACGCTGGCCTCTTCGATCCTCCCACCCCCAGTGGGTACCTGCCACAGAGCACGCCTGGCCCCATACTGCGACCACGGTTGCTTCGCCGCGGGAGACGCTGCGTCGCCTGCGATCCCCTCTCCTCCCAGGGCATCCTCATCGCCCTGCACTCCGGAGCACGTACCGGCCTAACAGACCTCTTTGACGGCGTCGCGGCGGCGTACACACATCACCACGAAGAGGTTTACGCGGCAGAATGCCGCTGGCCTGAGCACTCCTTCTGGCAGCGGCGACGGGGCTGCCAGAAACCCGAGTTGCCGACGTTCCACGCCTAGCGCGGCAGTACAGCATCCGAACTTGCGTCCGGAACCGGCTTCGCTTTTGGACTGCTCCACCGGTGCCTCGGACACCAGCGTGTCGCGAGCATCGACGGCGCTGGCGATCCCTGCCCCCCGGCGATGAGGTCGGCAACTGCGTAGTGCGCTGAACATCCATCAAAGCAGGGGCGTGGCGCGTTCCCCTGTGAACAGGGCCGAGCGCACCGTCCCGGCGGCGCTCGCGGTGGAGGGACTGCGTGCAACTGACAGTTGAAGCCGGAACGAGCAGGCGATTGCCGTGATCCAGGCCCCGTACGGGCTGCGTCCCATCACTCCGCCAGACGGATGGAGGCGCCCTAGCCCTAGCAACCCTCAAATGTTTCTGCAGATGCGCACGTAGCTGCAAAGGCGCAACATAACAAGTGGGAAGTCTCAGATGGCGTTGCCAGCTATCTCAGCAAGTCAGCCACAGGCGCTGGGTCTTACGCCGTCGAACAAGGCAAGTCATGCCGAAGGAGAACGACAATGCCAAACGAAGTCACCGGGCGGCCTCAGCCCACCGACGGCCCGCTTCGGCCCGAACCCAGCGGGGATTATCTGCCTTACCCGTCTCCGTGGGACAATATCCCGCGGCCCATCCCTTGGTGGCCCACCCCCTGGTGCGACAAGCTGCCGTGGATCATCCGCTCGGTCACACGCGAACTGGAACTCCTCAAGGCGGCCCCCCCAGAGGTTCAGAAGAAGCACTTCGAGGCGACGCTCAACGGGCTCAAGGAAGTCGGGGTGCTTGACGAGGGTGATGTGCAGACGCTGCTAGGTGCGTCCGCTGGCACTCGAGCAAACATCCCGCCAGCCGTCACCCCTGACGGGTCCCCCTCGCTGTGCGGCATGATCGGCGCAACTCTTGGTCCTGGCCTTGGCATTGAGAGAAGTTGGAGGGACGTTGGTGTCGCCGGTGGCGCGGCACTTGGTGCAGCCGCCGGGGCTGGAGTCGGTGGAAGCGCCGGGGCCATCGCTGGTGCAGCTCTGGGAGCGCTCGTCGCATCCTCCGTGCTGCCGAAGTGACTACCTTTCACGTATGAGGGACGGCCGTGTCATGCTGGCAGCCCCTCAACTTGTTCCTAACGACCTCGTGCACGGTTGGCCGTGGCTCGTCGCTCAGGTGGCTCGTTGAACCGTGCATGGCGGGGCTGGGGCGCGTGAGTTGATCGTGGCGGAGTACCGGGTCACTGGGCTGACGCCGGATGTCATCGCAGAACTCATCGCTGAGGTGCGGCCGTTGTGGCACGAGCAGCATCAGGCTCGGCTCACGGCTCGGCCACGGCGGCGGGCTGTAGGAGCCGGAGCGAAGCACAAGTTCGTCTTCGTCGACCGGCTGCTGGCCACCCTGGTGAGTCTGCGCCATGGCACCACTCATGACGTGCTAGCTTGCTGGTTCGGCGTGGACCGCTCCACCATCACCCGCGCCATCGGCGGGGTACGGCCCCTGCTCGCCCAGCGGGGCTGCACCGTCGCACCGGGCATCCGCCTGTGCACTCTCGCCGAGGTCATCGAGCACCTGGGTGCCGACGGCCAGACCGGGATCATCGATGGCACGGAGATCCGCGTGCGACGCCCAGCCGCAGGCCGCCAGGACCGGGACAAATTCGTATCCGGCAAGACCAAGCAGAATGCCGTGAAGTCCATGGTCCTCACGGACGCCGATGGGCGGCTGCTGTGCTGCAGCCCGGTCCGGCCGGGCAGCTGCGCCGACGTCACCCAGGCCCGACAGCTCGGACTGGTCAAGCTCCTGTCCGACGGCCCGTTCATGGAGATCCTCGCGAACGCCGGCTATCAGGGTATGGGAGCGCAGACCGGCGGACGGGTGGTCACACCACCACACCGCAAGTTCAAGAAGAACGCTCCCGCCTGGTATGAGGAGCGGCACGAACTCCAGCGCAAAGCACACTCTTCACGGCGCATCCGGGTCGAGCATGGCATCGCGCACTTGAAGAACTGGCGGGCTCTTGCCCGCCATCTTGGCCGTCGGGAGCACATGAGCGACATAGTCCAAGCCGTCGCTGGACTGCTCTCACACCAGCGGACCGCCATCCTCTCCCGCGGCTTTCCAGCCTAACCCGCTGCCAGCACCACACCCTCGACGATCCACGGCTCACCGTGCACGAGGTCGTAAAGCGAGTTGCACAAGGCCGTGATCAGGCAGCCTGAGCTGGGTTGTTGGCGTGTTTGGTCATGCGGCCAGGGCGAGGTTGTGCATGCGGGCGACGGCCTGGACCGCGTGATGGAGGCCGCTGCCGCGCTGCCGGCAGTCGCGGAGGATCTTGTAGTTTTTCATCCGGCCGATGACATGTTCCACGCGGGCGCGGACCCTGCGGTGCTCGGCGTTGTCGTCCTCCTCACCCGGGAGCAGAGCCCGTCCCGGGCGTTTGCGGTGCGGGACCGCCATCCCGCAGTTGAGGTAGGCGCCGTCGCCGAGCACGGTCACGCCCTGGCAGTGGATGCTCAGCCCGGACTTCCGCCAGGCGTGAGCGTCCGCGGTGGTGCCCGGCACCGGGCGGGCGGCTGCGATCACCAGCCGAGTGTCCGCGTCCACGATGACCTGACCTCCTAATGAGGTTGTCAAGCCGCAGCAGTGACGGGGACTGCTGGGTCGTAGCACCGTCCGTCACGGATGAGGGCCCACAGGACGTTCACGCGTCGCCGGGCCAAGGCGAGGACGGCCTGGGTGTGCCGCTTGCCCTCGGCGCGCTTGCGCTCGTAGAAGCGGCGGGAGGCGTCGCAGGTACGGATGCTGACGAGCGCGGAGGTGTAGAAGAGGCGTTGCAGTCCGCGGTCGTAGCGGCGGGGCCGGTGCAGGTTGCCGCTGACCCGGCCGGAGTCGCGGGGCACGGGGGCGACTCCGGCGAGGCTGGCCAGCCGATCCGGGGTGCCGAAGCGGCGGAGGTCGCCGGCCGTGGCAGCCAGGAACTCCGCGCCCAGCAGCGGTCCGATGCCGGGCACGCTGCCGATCACCTCGGCCAAGTCGTGGGCGCGGAACCGGGCCTCGATGAGCTTGTCGATCTCGGCGATCTCCTCGCACAGGTCCCGTATCTCCTTCGCCAGAGTGCGGACCACCTGGGCGGTGACCTTCTCCCCGGGCAGGGCGGTGTGCTGGCGCTCGGCCGCCTCCAGCGCGGCCGCGGCCAGGGGCTCGGCGCCGCGGACCTTGCGGCTGCGCAACCAGGTTTCCAGACGTCTGCGGCCGATCCGGCGCAGGGCGGCGGGGGTCTGGTAGCCGCTCAGCAGGACCAGTGGGCCGAGATTGCCCAGTTCCAGCGCCCGCTCCAACGCGGGGAAGATGCCGGCAAGTTGGCCGCGCAGGCGGTTGGTCTTCCGGGTGCGGTCGGCGACGAGGTCGGCCCGCCGGTTGGTGAGGATGCGCAGTTCGACGACCTGTTCGTCCTCCGGCCGCAGGATGGTCAGGTCCCGGCGCATCCGGGCCTGATCGGCGATGACGGTGGCGTCCTTGGCGTCGGTCTTGCCGGTTCCGCGGTAGCCGGCAGAGGCGCGGTTGACCACGAGGCCGGGTATGTAGACGAGCTGCTGGCCGTGGTTGAGCAGGATGTTGATCCACAAGGCGGCCATGCCATCGGCGACGTCGACCGCCCAGACGACGTCTTCGTCCAGGACCAGGACTTCGGCGAGCAGGGCCAGCAGCTCCGGCTCGTCGTTCAGTACCCGCCGGGACAGCAGCCGGTTGCCTTCACTGTCCAGCACCACGCAGTGGTGGTGGGTCTTGCCGATGTCTGTCCCTGCCCAGATTCGGGCCACGGGTTCCTCCGGTCGTTCGATGTACACGTGCGTTACGACGACGACCGCGCCGACGTGGTCCTACTCAGCGATGCACCCCAGGGGCCCGCAGCTCCTAATCAGTGGCCGAGGTCGTCGTGAGACACCGGCGGCCAGGTCAGGTGAACCATCGGGGGCAACCCTATGAGAGCCATACCCGGTGTCTCTGGATCTCTGGACCTTACGACTGGCCCGTCCAACCCGATCAAGAAGGTAGGACCCTATGAGGGCCGGGGCTCCCCAGGAGGCGGTCCGGCGGGAAGATGGGCTCGGGGAGCCGGGTCGAAGAGGGCCCGAGATGCAGGCATACGTAGGGATCGACGTGCATCGCCGCCGGTCGCAGATCGCCGTGATGGACGGTGGCGGTCGTACGGCGGTGAATCGGAACGTGCCCAACGGGCGTGAGACGCTGCGGGAGGTGATCGGCGACCTGCCCGTCGGCACGCCGGTTGCTTTCGAGGCGGCCTTCGGCTGGGGCTGGCTGCTCGAGCTGCTCCAGGACCAGGGCTTCGAACCGCACTTGGCGCACCCGCTGCAGTGCAGGGCGATCGCGGCCGCCCGACTGAAGAACGACAAGGTTGACGCCGAGACCCTTGCGCACCTGCTGCGGGCGGACTTGCTTCCGGAGGCGTGGATTGCCCCGCCGCACGTCCGCCAGCAGCGCACAATCCTGCGCCATCGCGCCCAGTTGGTGCGGTTGCGCACATTGCTGCGCAACCGGATCCACGCGGTGCTCGCCGATCACGGCTTCGACCGCAAGGGCGCGGCACGCAACTGCTGGAGTGCTCGGGGCCGTGCATGGATGCATGAGCTGCCGCTGCCGGCGGCCGCGCACATGGTGGTCGCTGACTTGCTGGAGACGATTGATGCGCTGCAGCAGGTCATAGACCGTCTCGACACCGCGCTGACGCAGACGGCCAAGGCGGACCCGCGGGTGAAGGCTCTCACGGCCCTGCCCGGCATCGGCCGGCTTACCGCACTGATCATCCTGGCGGAGGTCGGCGATGTGTCCCGGTTCGGGTCGGCCCGCAAGCTGGCCTCGTGGGCCGGGCTCACCCCAACGGTGCGCGGTTCGGACCGTACCGTGCGCTACGGACACATCTCCAAACAGGGCGACCCGTGGTTGCGCTGGATCATGTGCGAAGCCGCACACGTCGCGAAACGGAGCCCGGACTACATCGACTTCTACGCACGTATCGCCCACCGCCGCGGCAAGAAGATCGCCATCATCGCGGTCGTTCGCAAACTCCTCACCCGCGCCTACCACGTGCTGCGTGAGGCCGACGAGGCGGCGCGTGACACAACGGAGCCGTGCTCCTTGCCATGACCGACCAACGCCGCCTGCGGGGAAGGACGCAAGCCCCGGGTGCGCTCGAGAATGTGCATGAGACGCCAACGACGCTCTCGATGACCTGAATGAGCAGCCCGGTCCCGGACCACGGTCATGGCGCCGATTCCCGGCGCCGAATGGGTGCGTGTGAGTCCTCTCCGCCCGACCACGCCCCGGGACACCGCATCGCGTCCCCACGTTCCATAGCGTCACCCCATCCCGACGGAGAACCCGGCCGCCGGAACAGGTGACTCTGTGCCTTGACACCCCCAGCCCTCATGGGTGCACGTTTGCTGAGAAGCGGTAGTTACGCGAGGAGGCACCCACACCTCGGTCACACACCGGGACGAGGGTGCCGTCCACGATCCACAACCGCTCGACGGCCTCCTGCGGGGCACGTACCGGCTCGAGCGCGAGCAGCGGCCCCAGCCGCTGGATCACCCGGCACACGGTCGCCGGGGAGATACCGAACAGCGGGGCGAGCTGCCGCATCGTGAGGTTCGTGCGGTAGTGGACAGCCACCAGCAGCACCCGCTCGGCCAGCGGAAGCCGCCACGGACGACCCCACCCGCACCCCTCACCACCACGTTCCCGAACCGCCCTCAGCAGCCGCCCGAACTGCTCAACCCGCAGACCGGTGAACGTCTCCACCCAGACCGACTCGCCCTCAACGCCCCACCCATACAAGGGAAATGCCCTGATCACGGCGTTCTGCAAAGCGCTTTAAAGGCTGTCCTACCTTTCAAGGCATGGGTCTGATCCGATCACTCGTACGATCGGAGGGCCCGGGGGCTGGGCTTCGGGTATGGCTGTAAAGGCTGAGCCGTTGGATGGCTTACGGGACTTGGCCGCCCGGAGCTCCGCGACGACTCGACCGCAAATTGGGAGACGCGACTCGATCGCTGCTGTAGGACAACGCCGGCGAGGTCGTCTGCGGGATCGATGCACGACGAGCTGGCGGAGGTGGCCCGTGCCCGAGATCTGGGCCGGTGTAGACATCGGCAAGACACATCACCACTGTGTGGTGATCAACGCGAAGGGTGAGCGGCTGCTGTCGCGCCGGACCCTCAACGACGAGACTGAGCTGCTGGCGCTGATCGGCGATGTGCTGGCGTTATCCGACGATGTGCTGTGGGCCGTCGACCTCAATCATGGTGGTGCCGCCCTGCTGATCGGCCTGCTCACTGTCCACAGCCAGTCCATTTCCTATCTCACCGGCCTTGCGGTCCATCGGGCCTCGGCCACTTACCGGAGCGAGGGAAAAACTGACGCGAAGGACGCCTTCGTCATCGCCGATCAGGCGCGCGTCCGCCGTGACCTGGGGCTGCTGTGGCCCGGCGATGAGATCGCCACTGACCTTCGCACCCTGAGGACCCGGCGCCTGGATCTCGTCTTCGACCGCACCCGCCAGATCAACCGCCTCCGGGCCCAATTGCTGCTTCCCTGCGTTGGAGCGGGCACTGGACCTGGCGAATAAGGGCCCGATCATGTTCCTGACGGGATATCAGACTCCGGCAGCGATCCGTCACGCAGGCGCGAAACGGATCGAGACCTGGTTGAAGAACCGCAAGGTCAAAGGTGCCGCCGCACTGGCTCGCACCGCCGTGGAGGCAGCGCAGGCCCAGCACACCGCGTTGCCCGGCGAGTAGCTGGCAGCCGCCATGGTGGTCCGCCTCGCGAAGGCAGTGATGGCCCTCGAAGAGGAGATCGTGGAGCTTGATGCCCTCATCGAGGCGAGGTTTCGTGAGCATCCGTACGCCGAGGTGATCCGCAGCCTGCCCGGTATGGGCGCACGGTTTGGTGCCGAGTTCATCGCCGCAACTGGCGGGGACCTGGCCATCTTCGGCAGTGCGGACCGGCTGGCAGGCTTCGCCGGCCTGGCTCCACAGCCGCGTGACCCTGGTCGTGTCAGCGGAAACCTGCGCAGGCCCTGCCGCTACCACCGCGGCCTGCTCCGGACCATGTACTTGTCGGCGATGGCCAGTCTCAAGTCCTGCCCTGCCTCCAAGGCTTACTACCAGCGGAAGCGCAATGAAGGGAAGGGGCACAAACAGGCCCTCCTTGCCCTCGCACGCCGACGTGTCAACGTCTTATGGGCGATGATCCGTGACAGAGAGAGCTACCACATTCCACTCCCCGTCGCGGCATCAGCTTGAATCAGCATTGGGAAGTCCCGTAACCGCGGGTCACGGGTGAGATGATCTTGTCTGTTGTGATCGCGGCGTCGGAGTCGGCTTGGATAGCCCCGTTCGCCGGGCTGACCCCACCTCAGTCAGTTCAGCAAGCTGATCGCCGCGCTGCGCGACGAAGGAGCGGACCCGGTTCGCAGCGGGCGCCGTGGATGGTTTCGGCTAAGCCGAGCCGGTGCTCTGAATGGCCTATTCCGGGGTGCTCGTCATCTGCGGCTCGACTAGGCTGCAATTATCCCTAATGAGTCGGAGGCCCATTAAATGCGCGTGCATGAGCCGAGCGAGTTTTTGTCCATGCTTTCCCTGTCTGAGCTGCCCGATCCGGCGGAGGTGTCAGTCTTTGGCATTGTGAAGGTCGTCGAGGGGTCTTCGGAGGTCGTCGACTTCACCACGTCGCTTAGGTGCGAAAATTGGCTTCAACTTCCGGTCGAAATGGTCGATTCATTTACCCATCTGAAAAATATCCCATGCCAAGACCATGAACATCCGCTCGTCAGAGTCAAGTTCAAGCAGCCTGACGAAGCGCGCCAGGATTTGGCATTCCTGCTTAAGATGCTTTCCTGGGCGCAATCCTCCTCTTCTCGCCTTCGAAGGCGTCCAACGCGCGTCACTCCAAGTGAACGGGAGGACGGTTGTGATGTGTGGGAGTTGGGTGGTGAATACTTCGTGTGCTGTCAATATGCTGGAGGAGTCGATTGCACTGGAATTGTGTAACAAGCGGCGCTTGTGAGGTCGGATTGGGGCATAAACTAAAGCCTGTCCCGCAGTTTCTTGCGCGGGACAGGCTTCGTTGCGGTCGTGTGCGGCGCCCAATTCACGCAGCTGTGCGCCGGAAGCCTCACGCCACTCGTCCGCGACGTTGCGGGTTTCATCCAGGGCTGGATCGCGACTCCCGCCGGGTGTATAGGCCGGAGATCGATCTGCACGTAGCGGTACGTGGGCGCAGTACCACGCCACGCCCGCTTGGCGCCTGCTTGCTCCGCTTCCGTGCCCGTCCGGAGATACTCGAGCAGCGCCGTCATGACCCGACGGCGTCCGAATGCGTAAACCGCCGGCTCGACGAACCAGCGACCACATTGTCCTCCGACGGGTGCGCCGCCCGGTGTGCGCTCTCCCGGAGCGGCTCGATCCGTACGCTCGCATGCGCCGCCTCCAGGTCCAGAGCCGGGCTGCCCTGCCGGGTCAGCTCGTCGACCAGGGAGTCCACGGCGTACAGCCGCAGCTGGTTCAGCCGCTCACGCTCAAAGAGCACCCACTCCTCGTTCCAGCCGGGCAGCAGCTCACCGCCGCCCAGCAGGACTGGTGGCGCGGGGCCGTGCGGGGTGGAGCCTCCGCGCGCACGACGCTGAGCGCCGTCTCGGCCAGGGCCTGGGCGTCCACCCGCAGGGCATCGGTGAGCGCCACGGACTCCCCGCTGCACCGCACGAGCGGCCGGTCGCCGTGCGGCAGCTTCCACAAGGTGGTGCGCAGACTGCCCCGAGCATGCTCCTCGATGACATTCGGCCACAGCATCCCGGCGAGGACGCTGCGACATGGCCGGCACCACGCAGAACATCTGCCTCAACCCGGCGTGAGGACCCCGGACAGGGCCGCCACTGCCGGGCGGCGCCGCGCCCAGAACGGCGACGACACCCAGCGGGCTTCGTCGGCGTAGGCCCGGGCGTGCAGGGCGAGGTAGCGCGCCGCGATCCCGTCGACGAAGGCGTGGTACGCGACTAGGGCGCCCGCCTCGCCGCGCAGGGAGTCGTCGACGGCCGCGGCCGCGCGGGCGCCGGTGTGCAGGGCCGTGAGGATCCCCTGGGAGGAGAGCGGGTCGCAGGCGAGCGCGGCGTCCCCGGCGGCCACCCAGCCCGGCCCGGCCGGCGGGGCGAGACGCTGCCCGTGGGCTGGCGCCCATCGCGGTTCAGGCAGCCGCCCGGCGGCGTAGCCGTCCAGCCGGGTCCGTACGTGCCGGGTGCCGGCCGCCCCCTCCAGGAACCCGGTGGCGGTGCGCAGCCGAGGCTCGACCAGGTCGAGGTCGGTGAGGTGTGCGACCAGCCGCCCGGTCGGCACCCGTGCGGTGTACCACCAGCCGCCTGGCGCCGACTCGACGAGAGTGCGCAGGTCCTGGTCGGCCGGTACGGGGCCGGTCAGCAGGGCATACGCGGCGACGAGCCGATCCTGCCGCAGGCGTACGGCGCCCTGCCGGGCGATCACCGCGCGCCGGCCGGTGGCATCCACTAGCCACGCGCAGGGCAGCTCCCGCTCCACCCCGCGCTCGCGGACCACAAGCCGCCACGCCCCCGGCCGGCCGGTCCGGCGCACCGCGACGCCGCACACGGGCCGGGCCCCGGCTTCCTCGGCCGCGCCGCGCAGGAACGCGTCGAAGCGGACGCGGTCCAGGTGCCAGCCGTGGCCGTGCGGGTCCATGACGTGACTGCGTCCGTGCAGCTGCTCCGAGCCCCAGGCGGCGTCGGTGCCGGTGCAGGGCAGGTGCCCGCCGGTGTCGAGCCCGGCCAGCAGCCCGAGGTCGCGCAGCAGAGGCCGGGCGGCGGGCGGCAGGGTCTCGCCGATCCGGTACGGGCCTGCTCCCCGCGGCCCAGGGAGGTCCCGCGGCCGGGGGGCGAGGAGCAGGACCCGGCGGCCCGCGCGGGCCAGGCACAGCGCCGCGACCGACCCGGCCGGCCCGGCGCCCGCCACGACCGCGTCGCAGCCGCCCGTCACTGGCGGTCCGTCAAGCGGGTCATTTTGTTGATGAAGCCGGCCGAGACCTCATCGTCGGGCGGCTCGGCCATCGCTACGGCCGCGGCCACGGCGTCGGCCCGTACCGCCGGATCGGCGGCCTCCGGCACGTGCACGGTGATCAGATTGCGTTCGCGGGGCGGTGCGGGCTCGGGAGCGAAGGTCACTTCGGACTCCACCAGCATGGTCTCCGGAAGCCCAGGGGTGTCCTGCGGTCCGGGACGGCG
Source organism: Streptomyces sp. NPDC093591 (assembly GCF_044764885.1). Lineage (NCBI taxonomy): Bacteria > Bacillati > Actinomycetota > Actinomycetes > Kitasatosporales > Streptomycetaceae > Streptomyces > Streptomyces sp. NPDC093591. The sequence continues at coordinate 581,194 of NZ_JBIWIY010000002.1, read as the reverse complement.
CTCGACGATGCCGAGCTTGCCGAAGTCCCGGACCATCGCATTCATCTGGGGCTCGTAGCCGGTGGGCAGCCAGCGCAGCCACACGGACCTGCGTTCGAAGGCGAGCCGGCGCTCCTCCTGAGGCCGCGCGGGGTCCATCGCGATCGTGTACTCCTCCTCGGCCAGGACGTGATTGGGCACCTTGGCCGGCCAGAACGTGGGCAGGTACGGGTCGTAGCGGGGCCCGAAGCCCTGGTCGTAGCCGGAGCGGCAGCTCGCCGTGTCGGTGTGCCAGGGGACGGCCATCCACCGGGTGAGGTGGCCGGGCCCCTGCGCGTACAGCGGGCCGTCGACCCCGAGTGCGGCCTGGGGCGTGAGGGCTCGGCCGTAACTCTGGTCGGGCAGACCCGGGTCGCGGTGTTTGATCCGGAAGGGCGCCGAGTACATCGTGGCGTGCCGCATCGGCCAGGTGAGCTCGCAGCCAGGGTGGAAGGCGTCGGCGAGGCAGAACGACAGCGCGGCCCGGTCCAGCGTAGCGGGGCGCTCGGCGAGCGGAACGTCCTCCAGCCTGGTTACCGGAGCGGCGGCCGGATCGAAGTCCTCGACGAAGGCGCCGTCCATCCAGCGCGTCAGCAGGTCATACTGCAGGGGCGAGAGGGCGAGGTGCTGGCGCGGGGAGACCGGCGGCAGATTCACGGCGTCGCCGTACACCGAGGGCCAGGGGACGGTGGACATGCCGTCGCGGTCGAGGTGCCGCAGCGATGCCCAGACCTGGCGCCGCAGCTCTTTGTGGACCGGGTCCTTGCTCGCCAGCCGGGTGAGCCGCTCGGGCGCCAGCAGATGGTCGCGGCCGCCGTGGCCGAACTGGACGGCGAGTCCGTGGTTGACCCACTGCAGGTCGCACAGCCGCCTCAGCACCGGCAGCACGTCGTGGGTGAAGGAGACCCGCTGCGGGCGTGGCAGCAGCCCGGCCGTCACGTAGGTGTCGCGGAGCAGGTCGTAGAGCGTGCGGACGGACTTGAGGCCGGGCGCGTAGTCGGGAGGCGCGACGACAACCCAGGCGGGCTCGACGGGGATGGTCCGGCCGTCGATCCGCACCTCGGCCCGCACCGGCCCGTCGGCGATGTCGTCGTGCCAGCCGTCGTTGTTGGCGTAGTCGGTGGCGGGGAGGTTGTCCGCCGACGCCGCCTTGCCGCGGCCGCCGAGGAAGAGGAGCCTGCCGGCCCGGTCGGTGCGCAGTTCACCCAGGTAGACGGGGGTGCCCATGAACGCACCGGTGTCGAACCGGAGCTCGGGCAGCCCGGCCCGGTCGCGGCCGCGCACCGACCGGGAGCCGGGGTCGATGACCAGCCGGCTCCGGGGCCGGACGGTTGCGTTGCGCAGTCTGCTCTCCGGGGCCTGAGCGGCCTCCGGGATGTCCAGGGCGAGCTGGAACTGATACCAAGCAGCCTTCTTATTGGCCACGTGCACGGTCCACCGCACGTCGGCGTTGTCCGCGGTCAGCTCGGCGACCGCCTCCCCTGCGGCGTTGAAGCCGTACACCCTGAAGCGGACCGCCTGCCGCTTCAGGGCCCCGGTCGCGTCCTTGTACGACGCCTCGGTGGGCCCAGCGTCGACCTCGGGGGCGAGGAAGAACCCCTCGGCGCTGTCGCCGACCCGGGCCACGCCGATCGCCGGGTGGATGGCGGCGCGGACGATCCGGGTGTCGCGGCCGGGCGGCTCGGTGGACGCCGGCCGTGCGGGGCCGGGCTCGGTCACGGGGACACCGTTGGCGTCGCGCCGCCGCGCGGCCGAGGCGAGGTACACGACCCGGCGGGCCTCAGCGATGCTGCCAGCCGGGCGGTGCTCGGGCAGGGAGTGCCAGGGGTTGAAGGCGAGGTTCTCGCCGTACGCGGCCTGACCGCGCGCCTCGGTGTTCTGCTGATGCAGGGTCAGCCTGGCCACCCGCACCGGAGCGCTCGCCGCCTCGTCCCAGCGGACCGTGGCCCGGTCCAGAGGCATACCGTCCGGGTCGGTGCGCAGCTGTACGAACAGGTCGAAGGCCGCCTCCCCGGCGGCCAGCCGGTGCCGCAGGTCGCCGCGGAAGAAGGACGGGTCCTCGTCGGGCGGCACGGCCTGCGGATCGCCGTCCGGGCAGCCCGCGGGGACCAGCTTGTACTTGACGTGCCGCTCGTCCCCGAAGCTGTACGGAAGCACGCTCCAGTACGTGGCCGTCAGCGTGCTCTTCTCGGCCTTGGCCATGTCCTGGAGGACCGTCCGGGTGACCGGATGGCTGTCCAGATAGGCCTGGAGGGTGTTGTCGACCACCCCGGCCCGGGTGAATTCGCACATGTCGCGGGCCGTGTCGACGAAGAACACGTCGTGGTTCTGGAGCAGCAGGTCCTGGGTGCCTGCGGTGCTGTCGTCCGCCAGGACCTTCACGCCGGGCACCCCGAAGAGCTTGATCCCGATGCCGAGGGTGGTGCGCAGGTCGGACCGGGTGGGCACGGTGTCGCTGGAGAACCGCACCCAGGCGGTCAGCCCGCCCTGGGCTCGGGCGGCCTCCAGGAAGCCGACGCGCAGTTCCTCGGGCAGGTCGGCGTCGACGGTGAGGACGCCCCGGGCGGAGCCGTGGACCTTGAGGAAGACGGGCCGCAGCGCGGGTTCCTGCCCCTGTGCGATCCGCCTGCCCTGCACGAGGTCCACGAACATGGCGCGCAGTGCGCCGGTGGGGTCGTCGGCGCAGTCGGGCAGGGGTTCCATGGGTCCGGACATGGGTGGCGGGCCTTCCGGGCGGGGTCTTTCTGCCACTGTCTGTGGGGGGCCCGAGGGCCGCCAGCCCGCCGGGCCCGGGGGAGTGAGGAGCAGCTTCCGCCGTGCGGGGCAGACGAGTGGCGCATACGGCGGGAAAGGGGCAGAAGGAAGATCTGGGCCTACTCATGGCCGGCTTCCCCGCACCGGCTCTCTCCGTCGCGCGACGGGGGCCGCTGTGCGCCCAGCCATCCGACCCATGGGATTCGAGGAGTCACCATGGCCACGTACACCAAGCCCGCGCTCAATCCGCAGACCTTCGAGAAGCTAATCCAGCGGCTGAAGCAGGACGAGCAGGAACGCCGCAGGGCGATCGGGATCGTCCAGAACGACGGCGTCCTGGCGTTCGGGGACGAGTACTTCGCGCTCGCGGACAAGCAGCCCGACATGCTGGTGAAGGTCACCTCCGACCCCGCGGAGGCCTTCCGGTGGAAGGCGCTGATCAGCCAGGGACTTGCCGACGGCATACCGATCTCCATCGTCCTGGTGGAGAGGGAGTCGTCCATCGATATCGGCATCCACACGGGGGGACGTGGACATCGACATTCACATCGAGTGCCCCATCTGAGCCGCCGGCCCGCCACCCGGCCCCGTCGGGCAGACTGACCCCATGGCCATCCTCGAGAGCCTGCTGGGAGGACCGCCCCCCCCACCTGTCTGCCCGAGGAGCCGGAGCCGCGTGAGCTGCTCGCGGCTGGCACCGCGCCCGACGAGGTCGCCGCGCAGTACCCGACCTCCCCTGAGAGGTGGCGACCGGTCGTGGGGGACGCTGGCGCTGAAGCTGGCGCACTACACGTACGGTGCCGAGGATCGGCTCCGCTCATGCCTGCAAGCCGAGCAGGTCGCGGCGTGGGTCGGCATCCTGGGTGAGCGGCGGCACCATTTCGACCTGGAAAGACGCGGTCCCGGTGACGGGAATCCGTCCATCGTCTAGGTTCATCGAGTCGAAAAAGGCCAGGCATTTGCCCACGCACTGGACGACTCGGCCGTCGACTCGGAAGACCGCTCCTGCCTCGTAGTCGACATCGGTGCTCTGACCCTGCCAAACGGCTTCAAGTACCACAACTCACCGCGGCGTAAAGGCGTCTTGCGGGGAATACCTAGAGACAGACTGTCCTCACACAGCCCTCGTCGGATGGAAGGCCGGACGACGCGGTCGCCCGTGTTCTGCGCGCGGCGGACCGGGTCGAGGCCGCCGCGATCGAGATCGCGCGGCGCTGACGGTGGTACCCGACATCTCTACCGGCAGCCGGACTTACGGACTGCTCAACTACCTCTATGGCCCCGGCCGTCGGGACGAGCACACCGACCCGCACCTCGTCGCGTCCTGGATGCCAGGGCTTGCCCCCGACCCCGGACGCGATCCGGCCGCCACGCTCAAGCAGCTCACCGACCGGCTCGACCTGCCAGTGCTCGCCCTTCCGAAGAATCGCCGTCCGGCCCGGCACGTGTGGCACTGCCCCGTTCGCACGGCACCCGGCGACCGTCACCTCAGCGACGCCGAATGGGCCGAGGTCGCCCGCCGCATTGTCCACGCCACCGGTATCGCCGAGGATGGTGACGCGAAGGCCTGCCGGTGGATCGCCGTACGCCACGCCGACGACCACATCCACATCGTCGCCACCCTCGTCCGCGAAGACGGCCGCCGCCCCCGCCGTCACGAGGACGGCATCCGTGCCCAGGCCGAGTGCCGAAAGATCGAAGCCGAGTTCGGCCTTCAGGTCCTCAACGGCGGCGACCGCACCGCCGCCCAGCGCCCCACCAGCGCCGAACGTTCCAAGGCCGAGCGATCCGGCCGTACCGAGACGCCACGCGAGACGCTGCGGGAGAGCGTCCGCCACGCTCTGGCCGGAGCCGCCAGCGAGGAGGAGTTCTTCCACCGCCTGGCCGAAGCCGGCCTTCGGGTCGAACGGCGCACCGCCCCGTCCGGCGACACCCTCGGATACAAGGTCGCCCTCCCCGGCGACCGCAACCGTGACGGCGAACCCGTCTGGTTCTCCGGCTCGAAACTCGCCCCGGACCTCTCTCTCCCCAGGATCCGCCAGCGCCTCGACGTGGGACCGTCCGATGACGAGTCCGTCGCCGACCAAGCCGGTGAACGAGCACCTCGCCCGGCCCGCGCCCGACGCCAGGCAGCCCCGGTCGCCGAACGGGCGGCATCGATCCTCGCCGGGAACGACGACGAGGACTCCGCCGCCCAACTGGTCGGCGTCGGCGAGCTCCTCGACGCACTCGCCCACACCGCCCCGGCCTCGACCCGCAAGGAGCTCGCCGAGGCCGCTCGCGCCTTCGAACGCGCCACCCGCTCCCACATCCGCGCCGAGCGTGCCGACAACCGAGCCATCCGCTCCGCCGCCCGCGGCATCATCCGCGCCGGCAACGCCCTCGGCAAAGGCGAAGACGGCGGCACCACCGCGATGCTCCTGTCCACGATGGTCCTCGTCACCATCGCCGCCGTGCGCTGGCACTCTGCCCGCGGCCACGCCCAGCAGGCAGCCGCCGCCCAACGAGCCGCGCAACACCTGCGCAGCGCCTACCGATCAGCCGCCGCTGCCCCCATGCACGCGATGCGCGAGCACGGCCGTCGCCTTCCCGAACCCGTACGAGAGCGGTACGCCGGCACCCTCGAAACCGCTCTGCCCGAGCAGGCCCACTCCGTACGCCGCGAGCCCGGTTGGGACGCCCTCGCCGCCACCCTGGACCAGGCCGAGCGCGCAGGACACGACCCCAATTCCCTGCTCCGGCAGGCCATCGAATGGCGCGAACTGGACACAGCGGACAGCGTCACCGACGTCCTCGTCTGGCGACTGCGACGCATCGGCAAACTCCCCGCCACCATGGACCCGCCCTGTGCCCGTACGAACGCGCCGACAGCGCAATCACGCTCCCACCCGTCCCCGCCACAGGCGCCCGAGACGACCGCTGAGATCCGCCATGTCGCCCCTCGCTCCCGAGGACCGAGGCGCTGAGCAGCACAAAGAGCTGGACACCGACCGCCAGTGCCTGTTAGGGCTGGTTGATTATGGAGAAGGAGACGATGCAGATCCTCGACGAAGTCCTCCACCCTCAGAGAACCGTTCTGCCGAAGACGGCCCTCGGTGACGACCCTCTGCTGCGGCTCCAGCAGGAGACGCAGCTCGGCGACGGCAACATCGGTCTCCGTGCCACCACCCACCCCGAGGAAATCGTCATCACCGGTATCCCCGTGATGTGCCCGCAGTGCGGCGCCCGGCGCGACTGGATGGTGATCTGCGACCGCAACGAGATCAGCATCCGCTGCCGCTGCGCACATCAGTGGGTCGAGTGCGAACTGACCCGAGCGGACTACGAGGCGATGATCGACGTCGGAGGGCATGACTACCCGAGCCTGGAGGCTGCGGCCCAGGCCGCGGGCTACGACGGCACGCTCGCCGGCGTCTATCTGACCGAGCCCAGGCCCGAATAGGGCCTGCGACCAAGCGCCGTAGACGCCGCCCGGTGGCGCATGCACTCAGGCTCATGAGGTTTCCCGAGAACGACCAGCTCTCGCTTAACCCGCGTTTGATCACAACCGCAGACAGCCCCTAGCACCCGCCTCTGACAATTCGGGCTGCCGACGAGCTTCTTTCGGTCGTCCCGCCGTTAACCACATCTGAGGGTGCCCGGACGTCGCAGGGGACCGAGGGGGCCCACCCCCTCTCGCATCGACATGTGAGCTTTCAGGGAATTGGCTGGAAAACGTGGCTGGTGCCCCCTTCCGGACACACTGACGAGCACGATTCCCGGCAGGCACGCACAGGCATGCCGGTTCAGCGAGGGGGGAACGGCCATCACACCGATGAGGGGCAACGGATCAGGGGCGGGGTTCGGGGACGCGATCACCGCCCTGACACGACGGCGGATTGAGATCTTCGACGGGGCGGGAGGAGACTGGCGCTTCGCCGAGAGTCTGAAGTCCGTCAGCGAGGACACGGCCAAGGAGTACGAGGGCCGCACGATCCTGGAGCTCATCCAGAACGGACACGACGCCCTGGCGGCGGGGGGCACCGGCAGGATCGCCGTGCTGGCGATCCGCCAGGAGGACGGTGGTGGTGTCCTGTACGTCGCCAACGAAGGCACCGGATTCACCGTGGAGAACTTCAAGGCCATCACCGAACTGGCCCTCTCCAGCAAGGGAGCCGGTGAGGGCATCGGCAACAAGGGGCTCGGCTTCCGTAGTGTGCTGCAGCTGACCGACTGGCCGGAGATCTACTCCAAGGCGTCGCCCGCCGCCGACTCGTTCGACGGCTACTGCTTCCGTTTCGCCCGACCGGACGACATCCACGCCGTCGTCGACGACCCCGCCCTCGCCGCCCGGGTGATCAAGGACGTCTCCCCGCTGGCACTGCCGGTGCCCGCCGAGGCCGCGGACCCCGTGCTCAAGGAACTCGCCACGGACGGCTACGCGACTGTCGTACGACTGCCGCTGCGCAACGACCACGCCTGGAGCCTCGTCGTGGCGCAGGCCGAGAACGTGGTGGACGACGAGGCGCCCCTGCTGCTCTTCCTCGACCGCGTACGGGAACTGGTCGTGGAGATCCGTGACGGGGCCGAGGGCGGCACACGACATGTGCTGTCACGTGCCCAACGCCCCTGGGACCTGGTCGCGTCCCGGACCGCGGACTGGATCAGCGAGGTCGACCTCGGTGACGCCGGGCGGTATCTGCTGGCACGGCGGACCCTGGACACCGAGGCGCTGCGCGTGGCGATCGAGCGCAGCGTCGACGTCCACGGGATCGACGCGAAATGGCTGGACTGGCAGGGCGAGGCGTGGGTCGGGGTCGCGCTCCGACTGGACCGGCCGCTGTCGCGGAACGGCCGGATGTACACCTTCATCCCGATGTCGGAGGCGTCCTCCGCGCCGTTCCCGGGCCACGCCCACGCGCCGTTCTTCACCAAGCTCGCCCGGCTCGACATCAGCGAGGCGGTGGCCCTCAACGATCTGCTGCTCGACCAACTGGCGGTTCTTTGCGTGGAATCGGCCAGACGCCTGCGTAACGAGACCCCGCACGCCCGCGCCGGGGACCTCGTCCTCGACCTCATGTGCTGGGAGACCCCGGACCGCCTCGGCAAGGCGGTGGACGGGCGGCTCGCCGTCGAGCCGTTCCTCCCCCTGGAGGGCGGGGAGTCCTGGGGCACCTTGAGAGACACCTACGCCTGGCCGGACGGCCGACGCCCCTGGCGGGTCCTCACCGCCGGGGCGCTCGCCAGGGCCGGAGCCCATCTGCTGGCCGCCTCCGCAGGCCAGGACCGGTACGCCCGTGCCGACCGGCTGGCCAAGGCGGTCGTCTCCCGGGCTCTGCGTCCTCCGCTGGTCAGGACCGCCGACTGGGTCGAGGCGGTGGCCGAGGAGATCCGGGCAGAAGGCGGTGAGTCGCCGAGCCCGCGCTGGGCGGACTTCTACAACGACCTGGCCCATGCCTTCACCGGCCAGCACACCGCGCTGCGGGGCCGGCGGATCGTCCTCGACCAGGACAGCGGCCTGCGGCCTGCGCTCGGCGGTGTGGCGGAGCAGGGAAAGAAGGGCCAGAAGGAAGGCACCGTCTTCTTCCACCCCGGGGACGAGGACGACGGCGCCGGTACCCGCGTCCCCGGCGACCTCAAGGCGCTGCGCCGACGTATCGCCTTCACCCACCCCGACATCACCTGGGAGAGCCTCGGACGGGACTTCCTGCTGCGGGGCGGGCTGGTCCGCTCCTACCAGCTGGACCAGGTCCTCGACGCGCTGCACGACCTGCTCGGGGCACGGCCCTCGGAGGCCCTCAGCCGCGACGCCCTCACCTTCGCCCTGCGGCAGTTCCCGGCGCTCACGCCGGGGCAGCGCGACCGGCTGTCGCGGATCGCCTTCCGGGTCCCGCTCGCCGACGGCGGCTGGGCGAGGGCGGCACGCTGCTCGATCTCGCCGGGCTGGGGCACCGAAGGCGCGCAACGGCTGGAGAGGTTCCTCAAAGCGGGCGGTTCCCGGATCCCCAAGCTGGCGGACCAGCGGCGGCACTGGATCAGCGGCCCCGACGACTGGCCCGCTCCGGTGCGGGACCGGGAGGTGTACCTCGAATTCCTCACGGCCGTCGGCGTGGTCGACGGACTGCGGCTGTCCGTTGTCGGCGACCGCCTGGGAGCCCAGCAGGGAAACGATCTGGCACCCCGTGGCCTGGCCCTGCGGTTCGGCCTCGGCGACGACGTGGGGCCTGTGTGGACGGCGGACGTACGGTCCCGGTGGACCAAGTTCGCCCACCCGTGGACGCCCTACGCGTTCCAGCGGCCACTGGCCCATCTCCCGGGAGCGACCGAGGTGGCGGGCCTCGGCCCCACCGCACGGCGGGAGTTTGCCGAACTGCTCATCCTGGGGTTCCGCACCTGGGGCGACGAGGTGTTCGACGTCACCGTTTACCGGCCCGAGCACCCGCACAAGAGGGACGAGCACTCGTGGCCCACACCGTTCGCGTCCTTCCTGCGGCGTACGCCCTGGCTTCCGGTGGAGGACGCCGAGTCGGACGGGCCGGTCTTCGTCACGCCCGGCGAGGCGTGGTTCAGCACTGACGGGGAACTGCCCGGGTTCGTCCCCGCGTTGCCGCTGCAGTCCCGGCGGCTTCTCACCGACAAGGCCGCGGCCGCGAGGCTCCGCCGGTGCGGGCTGCGGAGCTGGGAGGACCCTCGGCACGCCGGAGCGGCCGTCAAGCACCTCGGCGAGATCCTCCACCGGGGAGACGTGCCGACGCACCTCAGCGTCTCCTTCAAGAAGCACTACGGGCGGGCGTGGTCGCACCTCGCGCAGAACACCCGCTGGCCGTGGCTCACCGGCGAGGAGGTACGGCTCGTGGTCAGTCGCAGCAACGCCCTCGGCACCTTCGTACCGACGGCCGAGGACATGCCCGTGCACGTCTGCGACGAGCAGGCGCCGCTGAAGGAGGCACTCGTCGAACTGGCGGGCCATCCCGTCCTGGTCGCCGGACCGGAGAGCGGGGACGCCATCGTGGAGATGGCCGACGCGCACGGCATCCGCACCCTGCGCACGTCGGCGACCGATGTGCAGATCCGCCACCGCGACGGCGAACCGATCACCCCCACCGGACACGCCGACACGCTCATCGACGGCAGGGAATGGCTCGTCACGGTGGTGGCCCTGGCCGTGGAACTGAAGTCCGGGGCGTTCCTACGCCGCAGCGAGCGCGGTGTGCGGGCCCTGCTGGAGCGGCTGCGCACCGTGCGTGTCGTCCGGGCCGACGAGGTGGAGGTCGTCATCTCGGGCGTGCTCACCGAACCACCGCCCACCACCCGCGCTCTGCCGCTGCAGGACGCCGAACATCCCATGGTCGTCGTCTGGCGCACCGAAGAGGGCTGGGATGAACTGCAGGCGTGCACGTCCGCGCTCGCCCAACTGCTGGGCAGGCCGGGGCTGCAGGACGCGCTGGAGCTGGTCCTGGTCAAGCTGGAACGGCAGCTCGACACCCATGATCCGGAAAGGATCGACGACCGCACCCTGGCGATGGCACTGGACACGACCGAGGCCAAGGTCGCCGAGATCAGACGCAATCTCATGGGAGACGTGCACGACACGGTACGACTGCTGCGCCCGGCCCTGTGCTGTCTCCTCGGCTCCGCATGGGACGAGGAGAGCGCGCGGGCGCTCAACCGCGCGGCAGGCGAGGACGAACTCGTCCAGATCGTCGGTCGGTACACCGTCTCGCTGCCCATGCCCGCCGCCGAACTCGTCGCCCTCGCCCGCTCCTGCACCACACCGGCCGAACTCCGTGATGAACTGGGCCTGGACTTCCAGCGGTTCAACGAGGCGCTCACCACGCTCGGCCCCGGCTATACCCCCTACTCCCACCCCGATCTCCACGAGCAGGCCTTCGGCGACTTCGTACGCCGCCACGCCGGCACCCTGGTGGACCGGCTGCGGGAACGGTACGTGGCGGCGGCCCGCGACGGCGCGGACCTCTCCGCGTACGCCGGAGCCCGTCGACTCCACGACCTGCTGCCGGACCCCGACTGGCTGCCCCGGTTCGTCACCCCGCCCGAGGACGAGATGCGGGCCAGGGCACAGGCCTGGCTGCGCTCGCACGGCGCCGACGACGATCTCGGCCGAACCACCGATCTCCCGCCCGTCGACCAGCTCCGCGAACTCAACACCGCCGCACTGGACCCCCTGGTTCCGGCGCTGGCCCGGCTGGTGTCCGCCTGGTGCCGCCGGCACGGAGCACCCGTACCGACCGGCTGGCAGGGCGCGCCCCTGCTGGAGGCGCGGACCTTCCTCGACGGCTCCGGGCTAAGCGACCTCATCGAGCTGAGCGAGGGACAACTGCTCGACGTGGTGCGGCGCGGTGTGGGCTGGCCGACCGGCATGCCACTCACCGCCGACGCGGGGCTCCTCGGCCTCACCCCCGCCGACCTGGCGCCCCGGACCGGACCGGCGCAGGGCACCGCCGGATCACGCGGGGCAGGCCCGGCCACGATCATGATCGGCGAGAAGGAGGTCGCCGTGGGACGCGACCACTTCTCCGCCATCGCGGACCTGGCCTCCAGGACCGTCGACGAGGCCTTCCTGGCTCAGTCCGGCAAGGTACGCCTGGACATGGTCGCGCCGGTGCCCCAGCCCAGGCGGGGCGGGAGTTCCGGCACGTCGCGGGTGGTCGTGGCCCGTCTGCACCAGGTGAGTGAGGACCAGCGGTCGGCCATCGGTCTGGTCGGGGAGGTCGCGGCACGGGCCTGGCTCCAGCGCCATTACCCCGAGGTGCGCTGGCGGTCGGGGTACGCCGCGGTCATCAACGGCGACCGGGAGGCATCGGATAGCCTGGGGTACGACTTCGAAGTCGCCTGGCGTGACACCACACGGCTTTACGAGGTGAAGGCGCTGAGCGAACCCGTCGGCGAGCGCGTGGAGTTCGAGCTCGGACCGTCCGAGGTGGATGCCGCGCGCACCCACGCGCGTGGCGGTCGGTACCGGATCCTGCTGATCACCGCCGCCCTGGACCCGGAGCACCGTCAGGTGTTCGAACTACCCAACCCGTTCTCGGCAGCCGGTCGCGAGCGGTTCCGGATCGTGGGCAAGGGGCTGCGCTATCAGTGCTCGCCGCTGCGGAACAGCCGACGGCCGTGAGCTGAAGCGCACGATGTCCCGAGTGCCGGGGAGCGGCCGGTCTCGCGGCGGGGTGACCTCCAAGATTCACCTGGCCGCCGACCGGCGCTGTCGGCCGATGGCGATCGTCCTGACCGCCGGGCAGGCCGCCGACAGCCCTCAGTTCATCCCGGTACGGAACAACGTGCGGGTCCGTCTGCCGGTCGGCCATCCCCGCACCCGGCCCACCGCCGTGGCGGGGCGACAAGGCCTACCGCTCCGGCGCCAACCGCGCCCACCCGCGCAAAAACGCCGCATCAAGGCGGTCATCACGGAGAAGAAGGACCAGGCCGCCAACCGCAACAAGACGACTGCTATCTGCGCGGGTTGATGCTGGATGGGCGACGCAAGTCGATCCAGGCGATGGCTGCTTGGCTCCCGGATGGCAACGAGCAGAACCTGCAGCAGGAAGTCGAGGTCAAAGCGCGACAGGTCCTGGGTAGCGCGCACACCGAGGACGGTCCGGCCGTGCAGCCGTTCGGTGCGGAAGGAGTAGCCGTCCCAGACGTCTTAGTGCAGCACGTCGATGCCGCCGTTGCCGCCCTGCGGGAAGTACGGGTCTCCCACCCCCCTCGCACCGGGCGTCGGGGCCCGCTCGGTCACCGCGGCTCCGGCGGCAACGACCAGGCCAGCGTCAGCCCAAGCAGGGGCGGGACGAGCCCGGTACGGAGGATCACTCCGGAAACCTACGGCACCGCAGGGCCCCTCGACGCGGGCCCACTTTATTCGGTTGCCGCTCCCCGCGTCCGCCCCTCACCATGGGCGAGACACCGGGAGCTGCCCGGTGCTCCACGAGAGGAGGCACGACCGTGACTACGACTGTCCTCGGCCTGCCCGCAGACCGACTCCCTCTCGCCTCATGGAGCACCTCCAGCGATGTCTCACGACGATCACTCGCAGCACTCTCAGCACCCGGCAGTTCCTGACGACTTCATCACCGACCCCTGTCGCCACGTCCCGCCGCCGGACGGCCTGAGCGACATCGACGACCGGTTCGTCTTCGACTTCCATTCCTACGACGACCTCGAGGACGGCCAGCGCTGGTCGACCTGGCTCAGCGTCGAACCCCTCTGCCGAGGCCCCGAGCCGCTACCGGACTGGGTGGTGACCTCGCAGGGCGCGATCGACACCGAGCTCGGCGTCCTGAAGACAGGCAAAGAGGCCGACGTCCACCTCGTCGAGCGCGCCGACCCGCATGACCCCGCCGCCGGCGTGGTCATGGCAGCGAAGCGGTACCGCTCTCCCGAGCACCGGACCTTCCACCGCGCCGCGTCCTACACCGAGGGCCGCTCGATGAAGCGCTCACGTGACGAGCGGGCCATCAAGCGGAAGAGCACCTTCGGCCGACAGGTCGCGGCCGGCGAGTGGGCGGCCTCCGAGTGGGGTGCACTGGTGCGGCTCTGGAACCTCGGGCTGCCGGTTCCCTACCCGGTCCAGATCGACGGCACCGAGATCCTGATGGAGTGGATCACCGCCGTCGACGAGGACGGCGCCGTCGCGACCGCGCCCCGGCTCGCCCAGACCCGACCCTCACCCGAACTGCTGGCGGCCTACTTCGAGCAACTCACCGATGCGCTCGCGACGATGGTGCAGAGCGGCCTCGTACACGCCGACCTCTCGGCGTACAACATCCTGGCGGCGGGCGAGCGGCTGGTCATCATCGACCTGCCACAAATCGTCGACCTGGTCGGCAACCTCAACGGGATGACCTTCCTCCAGCGCGACTGCGCCAACATCTGCGGCTGGTTCCGCTCGCGGGGCCTCGAGGTCGACGAGCACACGCTGTTCGCGGAGCTGATGGCGCACGCCTTCTGAACCGGGCGGGCTAGTGCTTTTGACCGATTAGGTTCACCGGCTTGGTCAGGCTGCGGCAGCCGAGAGGGCGTCCACCCCAACGGATGCCCTTCTCGCTCACGCCACGTTGCGTTGCAGGGGTCACCATTTCGCGCCCCTCCAGTGGCCGCCCGTCAGGGGATAGGCGAACCCGCCTGGCCGGTGTTTGCACAGGTCAGCGGGTGCCCCTCCGAAAGCTCAAGAGATTTCGGGAATTCGGGCAGGGAGAGAGCAGCAGCCACAAGGGTGTGGCGGGGCGTGAGGTGGTGATGCTGATTCGTTTGCCCGAAATATGTCGGGGCCCAGCCCTACAATCGGCCGGGGCGTCGAGTTCGGTCGAGGGGGCTACACGAAGTGTCGCTGAGCGATGAGTCCGAAGAGATCGTCGTCCGTGTAGCGGAGGATCGAGCCGTCGTGATCGGTGCCCCCTCCGAGATGAAGCGTTCACGTTGGGGGCGCTGGGTTGCCGACCTCACCTCCGGCGAATGGGCAGCTCTCGTGCGGACACTGGACCCTGCCGTCCGGTCCTTCATTGAGTCTCAGCGTCTGACCGCCCGTCTGGTCGAACTCGACCAGACCTCTCGCGAGGTGATGAGGGTCGGCAAGGTGATCACCGAGGGAGGGGGCTGGATCCAGAGCGCTATCCGTAACGACCGAGGCCGAGTGACGCGTCTGATGCGTATCCGTCCCGCCACGGGTGTCGCCGCCATGTCAGGTGGGGCGGCCATCTTGGGTGCCATCGCGGCTCAAGCTCAAACGGCCGAGATGACCCGGGATATCAAGGCCATTCGGCAGGGGCTGGACGAGATCCGCGAGCACCTGCAGACCGACCAGACCGGTGCTGTCGAGAATGCCGTCGAGCAGGTCGAGGATCTGGTCGCGCGGCTACGTGCTCACGGCGAGCGCGGCGTCGAGGCGAGCGACTTCTCGGTCGCAAGGAACAGCCTGGGTGATGCGAGGCACAAGTGCCTTCACCATCTCCAGGATGTGGTCTCGAGGCTGGAGAACGCCGAGCAGAGGTCCCCACGCAAGGCGGAGAAGAGCCTGAGTGAGGAGGCGGTGGAAGAGGCGATGCTGTACCTCGACCTGATGGCGAAGTGCTACGCGGCCACGGTCCAGTTCGGACTCGCCGAGATCGCCTTCGAGTATCACAAGAAGAAGCCTGACGTGGCCAGGACCCTGGCCGAGCGCATCACTCAGTCCACCGCGGAGCTCCGTACTGAGATCGAAGACGTCCATGGCCGGCTCGGCCGGCTTGACGAGAGCATCCGTGCCCAGTTCCGGCCCGCGTCGAAGAACATGAACGTGCCGTCGTCGGTGGCAGACGCAGTGATCGCGACAACCGCGTCTGCCACCGCGAAAGAGCTGGCAGGAAAGTCCGTGACCCTGGGTCGACTTCGTGGAACGTCGATCTCGCTCCCCGCGACTGCTGTCGCCGTTGGTGCCGGCGCACTGCTCCTCGCCATTGGAGGCGTCCACGCTGTGGCTCAGCCCCGTGCGATGAGGAAGCTGGACGAACGCCTGGGACAGCTCGCGGAAGCCAGCGGCAGAAGCTCCCAAACCCTCCACCAGGCGGCACCGAGCCTTGAAATGCTCCGAACCCTGACCGAAGAGCTTGCCGGACCCGACAAGTGAGTTCACCGGACTAGTGACCTGGTCCGGAGATGCGTGAGCAGTAACGGCAGATGCGGTCGATGATCTGGTCGGCGGTCTTGGTCCACTTGAACGGCCTGGCATTGCTGTTCCAGATCTTGATCCAGTCCTCGAGCGCGGTCTTCAGTTCGTCCAGGGAGCAGAACACACCGCGCTCCAGGCAACGCCGTTCCAGCTCGGCGAACCACCGTTCGACCTGGTTGATCCACGACGAGTAGGTCGGGGTGAAGTGCAGGTGGAAGCGGGGATGATCCACCAGCCACCGATGAACGACCGGCGCCTTATGAGCCGAGAGGTTGTCGCAGATCACGTGGACCGCCAGCCGGGGGTCGGTCTGGCGGTCGATCTCGTCGAGGAAATCCCGGAAGTCGACCGCGCGGTGCTGCGCGGACAGCTTGCCGATCACCTTCCCGGTGGCCGTGTTCAGCGCGGCGAACAGATCCACGGTGCCGTGCCGGACATAGTCGAAGCTGCGCCGCTCCGGCGTGCCCGGGACCATCGGCAGCACCGGCGCGGTCCGCTGAAGGGCCTGGATCTGCGGCTTTTCATCCACCGCGAACACCGCCGCGTTCGCCGGCGGGGCCAGATACAGCCCCACCACGTCCCGGATCTTGTCGATCAGCAGCGGATCCGGGGAGATCTTGAAATCCTCTGTCCGCCACGGCTGCAGGCCGAACGCCCGCCAGATGCGGTGCACACTGGTCGGCGAGATCCCCACCCGCTTGGCCAGCTCCCGTTTCGACCAGTGCGTGGCTCCTTCGGGAACCTCTTCCAGGGTGCGCACCACCACCTCCTCCACCTGGGCGTCGGTGATGGTCCGCGGCACCCCGGGACGCGGCTCATCGGCCAGGCCGTCCAGCCGGTCCCGCAGGAACCTCGCCCGCCACATGTTCACCGTGGAGCGGGCCACCCCCAACTTCCGTGCCACAGCACTGTTCGACTGCCCCGTGGCGCACTCAAGGACGATCCGCGCCCGCTTGGCCAAACCCTGAGCGGTCTTACGGCGGTTCGCCCATCCCTCCAGCGTCCTCCGCTCGCCCTCAGAGAGCACGAGCGGGTCTAACCGCGGTCCAGGCACACACCACCATCAGACCGCAGAACTCAAGACCGGGACACTAGGAACCTTCGGCCTGCTGCCAGAGGCGGAAGCCCCGGGCCTGTTCCGCGCGTCTGCGGAACTCCGCGGCCCGCCTCATGCGGTTCGTGACGCGGCCCTTGGAATTTCCGCACGCACTACAGGCAGTGCTAGCCCACTCAGGGGCAAGAAGCACTCGGTCGTCCGAGACAGGACTGCGATGTCCCAATGCCACTAGGGCTGCCCCATCTTGGGGCAGCCCTCGGAAGTTCGCGGCGGGCGGATGGTCAACCGGTCGCCAGGTGGTTGGCGAGGTGGAGAGCGTCGGTGGCGATGGACAGCGCGGTGTGAAGCCCAATGACCTCGTGAAGGGTGGGGCGTACGACGGCGGTCCAGTCGCCGTGGAGGTCCGGCCAGCTGGCGAGGAGGACCTCTGCCGAGGCCAGACGGAGGTGAGCGGTCACATCCATTCCGTCTCCGAGGCTGGGCCCCCAGCTGAGCAGGATGGAGCCGGGATGGAGACGCTCGGGCTCCACGTCGGTTATCCACACTGTGTGGATCGGCTGGGTGGGATGAGGAGGCACGCAGCGCAGGAGTGCGCCGCGCACCGACGGTGGCATGGGGTGATGGACCAGATCACTGAGAAGGAGATGTTGCGAGGAGTCGGAGGAGTTGATCGGCGAAGCAGCGGGACGTGTCCGCGGGGGGCAGGTCATACGTCGGCCCAGTCCAACTGGTTGCGGACGGCCGGCGGCAGTACGCCCTCCTGGCCGTTTTCAGCGATGTAGACGGCTCCACTCGATCCGGTGATCTCCACGATGCGGCCGATGCGGTGGGCGTAGGGCCAGTCGGGATTGATGGCGAGGCACACGGGCAGGTCGGGGTCGAAGGTCTGGAGCTGATGAACCAGTTGGCCAACGGTGATCGCGTAGGGCAAAACAGCCTCCTGAGCGATGAGAGTGCGGAGCGGGTGTCACACGCAGGTGCAGTAACGGGTGGGGAGGGCGATCAGAGCAGCGAGGAATCCGGCGACGGCCTGTGCCGGGGTATCCGGTCCGAAGGTCTGGCGCCAGGCCCTGGTGCCGTCGTTATCCGTGACGTGGATGTGCCACAGCTCACCGCGTGCTGCCTCCCGGCTTTCGGGGAGGAAGCCCACGTACACGCGTCGGTCGGGGCCGGAGCAGTGGATGTTGCAGTCCAGGTCGGTGACGACGTCCCATCCCTGGTCCTTGAGAAGGTCGGTCACGGGTCGGGCGCAGTGGCATTCGAGGAGCCACTCACGCTCGCCGAGGGTGGGCGGAGGAGGTTCTGCGAGAGGCCGGAGCGTGGTTGTGGCGGTGAGCGTCACGAACAGAGAACCCTTCGTTGACCTGCGGTTTTTCCGGGCTCCCGTACGTTGACATGGTCTTGGGCGGTGTCTCCAGTCGTTGCCCGCGGTGTGCGTCTGCCGTGGGCGAACTGGGCGCGGATGCGACGGGTGATGTCCGACTAGGGCGGAATGAATCGGCCATTCCGGCAGCTGTTGCTGGGGCGGCCGTTCGCAAAGCCAGGGCGGCGACTAGGGAGGGCTGGTTTGGGCAGCGAGGAAGCTCACATGCGTGACGAGGTGGCCGACGATATCGAGGCGGCGGCGTTGGGCCGATCCCGGATGGCTGATGGGCGGCGGGTCGTGCTCAGCCTCGAGGAGTTGGTGCGGCTGGTGGACGCCGAGGCTGACGGATCGGTGTGAGGGAGTGGGCACGCGTAGCCTCTCAAGGAAGGGGCCGACGTCAGGGTGAGCTGCGGCCGCTATGGACTGAAGCCTTATCGACTCCTCAATGCGCGTTCCCACCGCCTCATCCGTGGTGCCGCGGCATGCTGCACAGTTATGGAACAGGTGGTCACGATGGCAGCGGCGGTTCTTGCAGCCGCAACAAGCGTGTACACAGCGGTCCTTCAACGGCGCTCCCTTCGTGAGAGTGTCGCCGCGCAGTCCGAGGCCGCACGACGCGAGAGAGCTCGCGAGATACGGCATGCGGCCTACGAGACATTCCTTCACGTGGTGGACGAGGTGGATGATGCGGCGGAGCACCTCTACGAGGAGGACGACGGGCAGGCCTTTCGCTCCGCAGTCCTCAAACTCAAGAAGGTGTCGGCGAGCATTGAGTTGGCTGGCCCTCCGGAAATGGTCCGCTATGCCGACGAGGTGAATGAGTCCTGCGGTGGCACATACGGAATGAGTGTTGCTGAGGCTCCTCAGCAACGGGCTTGGCGACGCCTTCGCGAACTCCGCAACAGTGAGACCCACTTGGTGAACGGCTCGTCAGGCCAGGCGACAACTGCTGAGGCCGCTCTCGTCGCCCTCATCCAGGCAGCCGAAGGTGACGACGACACCGTCACGCTCAACGCACGAACCAATGCAGCCGCCGCCCTCAACGAGTTGGATGGGTTGACCTTCGAGGACAAGGAGGAGTTGCTTCTCGATGCGATGAATCCCGACCGCCGGGACCTGACCCAAGACCGGGAACAACTGCGTGCTCGGCTTGCAACAGCCCGGTCCCGCTTCTACGAAGCCGCACGACCTTACCTCGGCACTCACGACGGCTGACGTCACACCGGAAGGAGTGCGTTAGCGCTGCCGTCGGGACCCGGTGCGTGCGGGGAGTGGATTGGGTGTGGCCGGGCGTGGTGGTACGGACATCGCCAGGCTGTTCGCGCTGCGGGCGAGTGCCGCTGCGGCCGGCGGGCCGAGCCCGGCCGTCTCCACGTGGGTCACTGAGACGAGTGAGCGGTGACGGTCGGGGATGTGGTCCAGGGCGCGCCGCACCGGGGTGGGGTCCGTGAACGCGGCAGTGGAAGCCGCAATGAGGTGCTGCGGGGTGTACCGGCTGAAGAAGGTCCGCCAGCTCGGCGCGTACACGCGGTCGGTGCCGGCGGACATCCGCCACGTCGACTTCTCGGGCGTGAGCAACTCGTCGTACTCGTGGAGCCAGCCGACGCGCATCTGATAGGCGGCGTGGCCGTCGGGGGAGACCGTGCGGAACGGCCGGGAGCCCTGCACCGGCTCCCACCCGTGCTGCGCGGTCAGGGAGGCGGGGCTGATGCCCGTGTGGTGCTGGCCGCCGCTGAGGTAGTCGGCGAAGTTGTTGTGCAGGCCGTCGACGAGGGTCTTGGTGAACGCGGCCACGATCTCGTGGGGCGTGTTCCGGTCGAACGTGGTGATCCAGTCGGGGACGCCGAGCGGGTCCTCGGCGTAGGAGATGGTCCACCCGCCGTAGAAGCTCTCTACGGCGTTGGCGACGCGTACGCGCTGGCACGGACTGGTGTAGTAGGTGTCGGTGCCGAAGGCGATGGCCTTGGTCCAACCGTGGGCGAGGTCAAGGGCGTTGAAGATACTGCGGCTGTCGCCAGGGCCGGCGAGGTAGCCGGGGCTGACCAGGACATCCGAAATCGGGTCGAGGGCGAGGGGATCCGGGCTGGGCATGAGACGGCCTCCGGGCGGCGGGGCACGGGCGGCTGAGCGGCTCGTGTTGGAGCATGAGGGGGTGGTCGCGCGGCGAAGTCTGGGGGCGGGCACTCGGGTCACCTGGTTCGGGACGGGTGGGAGAGTGCGGTGACGTACGCCGGGACGTGCGGCTCGGGGGCGGAGACGTGCGAGAACAGCTCGGAAGCAGCCGCAGGACTGCGGCGCACGGCGGCGCTCGCCCGTACGGCCTGCTGAGCTGTCGCACCGTGCTGGTCCGGGCGAGCCGCTGCTGGGAGTGCCTTGCGGGCGAACTCGGCGAGTTCGGCGTACACGGGGGTGAGTCCGCGGGCCGCGGACGTCAGGGTGTACTCGGAGCCTCGGCCGGAGAAGGGGCTCGTGCGGGTGAGGAGCCGGTCGTTCTGCAGCTGCGTGATGCGGTAGTGGAACGAGCCGGTGGCGAGTGCGGCCTCGTTTCGCAGCGCGCCGTTGGGAAGGGGGCCGTACTGCGCGAGGGCATGGAGGAGGGGGATCGCGCCTTTCCCACGCAGTCGGCCGAGTGCGTCTTCTACGCGCTCCGCCTCCGCGAGCGACGCCACGTCGTCAGCGAGGTGGGTACGGTGCCAGGCCGAGATCGCACGGTGGACGGACCGCGCATCGCGGCCGAGCGGTGTGAGGTCGTACACCCCGAACTGAGGCCGGTCCAGGAGACCGCTCGTCTGCATGCGGCGCACGATCTGGGCCATGGCATGGACACCTATCCACGGAAGCGCGGAGTTGATGTCGGCAAGGCGCATGGGGCCGTGGTGCTGGATGGTCTGCAGGGTCCAGGTGGTCCAACGGGGCGAGAGGCGGGCGACGGCCTGGTCCACGAGTTCGGTGTGACGGGTGGGTGAGGGAGAGAGGCTGGGCACGTGAGGTCTCCAAAGGGTGGTTGAGCGCCGTCAGCGGGACCGCGTGGCTCGTTCCGACGTGGTGCGGTTCGTGGCAGTGGTCCTCGCCGCAGGCTGCTGGGTACCGGTGACTGGTCGCACGCTGCGGTGGCGAGGAGAGCGGGCCGTAGCGGCTTGGGCACGTCGGTCGTGCGGGTTCGCAGCGGTGGCCGCCCGCTCGCGCTCCAGCCGAAAGGCCGCGGCGCGGTAAGCGGCATGGTCCTGGCGCTCACCGACCGCGAGCAGGTAGATCTCCCGTTTGTGCTGGGAAGAGGCGGGAGCATCCCGGTACTGGATGACCAGGCGCCAGCGGGTTTCCGGGTCGACGTAGACCTTGTGACAGCCGGCCAGTTCGCGCTGGAGGGCGGCGCCGCGTTCGTTGCCGTGGACCAGGTGCTGCAGTTCCAGCAGGGCCAGGTCGCGGATCTTCTCCGGGACGGCGCGCAGATCGGCCAGTGCCTCGGGATGGGCGGCGAAGGCGTACCGCGCCCGGCTCATCGCGTGCTCCTGCGGGAGCGCGTCGCAGCAGGTTCCGCTGATCGTGGTGGGGAGACGGGTGCGGGAGCCACGGCGAGGCCGTTGCCGCCGATCGTGGAGCGAACGCGGGCGGCTGCGGCCCGGCGGCCGAAGGCGCCCGGTGAGGCAGGTGCCAGGGGGAGCGGCGAGTCCCGCTCCACGACCCACGTGTCCGCTTCCTCGGCGCTGGGGAAGACACCCTCCCGCACGGTGTAGGTGTGCATGTCTTTGGTCGTCTCTTCGAGGAAGAGCCGATACGGCGCGTCCGCCGAGTCGGGGTGGCTGTCGTAGACGAGGGTGCGGACCTCGACGCCGACGTCGAAGGAGGACGGGTTGTCGGTGTAGTGGTCGAGGACCTCGTACCGGTTGCCGGGGTTGGTCCGGAGCAGGTCCTCAAGGCGGGCCGTGACCGCGTCGGCCGGGCGGGGCCCGTGGTGGGGGGATCCCTCGGCGGCTTCCTGCGGGCAGCCCCGGCCGATCAGCCAGCGCTGCGCCAGCGGAACGACCGGGTGGCGCTCGGACGCGAAGTCGAAGGTGCGCTGCTCGATGTCGCGGGTGATGTGCAGCGTGATGTACTCCGCCGTCCCGGGCATGTCCCAGATCGCGGACCGGTCGTACAGCAGCAGGTAGCTGTCCCGGCCGTCGGCGCTGTGGTGCTCGGCGAAAGGAACGAACAGATCGTCTGAGAGCGTGACGGAGAAGAAGTCGTCCTCGATCTGCGCGGTGGCGGCCTGGAAGCCGTCGAGCCGGTAGTCCGGCGCAGGGGGTTCGTACGCGTGGGCCATCTCAGACTCCGGCGGGCTCGGGCGAGGCCAGCAGCCGGTGGTGGGGGCGGGCCGCACTGGTGGTGCAGGCGCCGAACGGGCCGTCCGCGGTGCGTAGTTGGAGCAGGGCCGGGTCGAGGTGGTCGCGGTGCCAGGTGGAGGGACCGGTGAGGCCGGCCTGGACGTCGGTGAGTTGCTGCCAGGCGAGCCAGAGGGCGTGCAGCCGGGCCACGGCCTCGGGGTGCTCCTGCCACTGCCGGCACCACGGGCGGCCGGTGGTGATCTCCCGTCCGTAGACCGGCAGGAGCAGGTTGTGCACCCAGTTGGTCAGCGCGGCCAGCTCTTCGGCGTATGCCTTGGTGCCGAGCGCCAGGATGAAGACGGAGGCCGGGCCGTCGTTGGTATTGCCTTCGGCTGGTGCGGAGGCCGACGCCGGGCTTTCAGGGTGAACGGGATCGGCCGGTTCGCTGTCGTCCTCGGACGGCTGGTCGTCGGTGAGCCGGGCGAGAGTCTCGCCCTGCTTGCGGCTCTCGGCGACGAGCCGGGTGACCGTGGCGACGAGGTCGTCCAGGTCGTGGTCCGGTATGCGCACCGGCTCGCTCTCGTGGGCGGATTCGGACATGGCTACCCCTGGTGCAAGTTCTGGTGGGTGGGATGTCGAGGTTCCGGAGAAACGGGGGTTTGGCCCGGCCGGGAAACGGGTGTAGAAGGCGCAGGTCAGCGCGGCGCGCGATGGCGGCATCCGGTCCTCGGTGGGGCCAGGTTCTGCACGGCGCGGGCGGCCTGCTGGGGAACAACTCCGTTGCCCAGAGCGGTCAGTTGGGCGGGGCGCCCCAGTCCGGGTGTGTCGGTCACCCAGCCGGGAGGAAGACCTTGCATCCACTCCACGAACCGCGCACTGAGGCGACCGGCGTCGTCGGTTGGCCGCGGTGCGGGACGGGTGGCGTGTTCCCAGCGGGTGATCGCGGCGGCGTACGGCCCCCAGATCTCGGCCCGTCCTGCTGGTGCGCCGGATCCCCGAACAGCGGCGTTGCGTGCGTGCGCGGGGTCCTGCTGGCAGCGCCCTTCCGCTGCCCTGTCGTTCGTGTGGGCGTGGCATCCGGGGTGGGACGCAGGCGTGCTGCCGCCGAGGGCAAGGTCAAGTCGCCGTTGCCGTGGCGCTGGTTGGGTGAGCCCTTGGTGCCGTCGGAGGCCTTCGGGGTGGGCAGGAGCCACTCGATCTCGTCCGCCAAGTTCGGGCCGTGGCCGCCCTGCTTGCGTTTCGCCGGGTGCTGGCTGCCCCCGTTGGCCCCGAGGTTGCTGGTCGGGGTCTTGAGCAGCGGTGATCCGTCCGGATGGCCAGGCGGCGAGGAAGATCCGCTCTCGGCGGTGCGGGGCTCCGACGTCGGAGGCACGAAGCACACACCAGCGCGCATCGAACCGGATGTCGGCCAGGGAGCCGAGTACGGCACCGAGTGCGCGCACAGCAGGCTGGCCTGCGGTGTCTCCCAGACACCACGGGCAGAGTTCCACGTTGCCAGGGGAACCGGCGGGCGAGGTGAGGAGCCCTCGGACATTCTCGATCACCACCAGGCAGGGGTTGAGGGCTTCGATGGCACGGACGACGTGGTGCCACAGGCCGGACCGGGTGCCATCAGCCAGTCCGGCGCGGCGGCCGGCGACGGAGACGTCTTTGGCAGGGGAAGCCGGCCGTCATGACACACACCTCCGGGACATTGGCCCAGTTCACGGCCGTGATGTCGCCGAGATTGGGCACGGTGGGCCAGTGGCGGGCCAGGATCCGGGCGGCACCTGGATCGATCTCGGCGTGCCAGGCGAGCGAGCCTCCGAGGGCGGCCTGGACACCGAGGTCCAGGCCGCCGTAGCCGGAGCACAGGCTCCCGATCAACGGTGGCGTCCCCACCGAGGTCAGGTCAGCGGCCATGGCGGGGTGCCGGAGTGTAGGCGAGACGGACGGGACCAGGGGCCGGCGCCTCCGTGGGCAGGCGGTAGATCGAGTTCGTCGGCCGTGCCGAACGACTCAGCGCTGCAAGCACGCGCGGTGGCGTGCCGTCCAGCCGGTCTGCCGCGCCCCGCAAGGTGTCGCTCACCTCTTGGAGATCGTCGCGTACGAGCTCCATCCGCTCCTGGACGACATGGAACGCCGCCGCACGCGCGTCGCGCAGATCCGCCGACTCGGGGGCCTCGGCGAAGCGGCGCAGGAAACCGAACTGGGCATACGCCTCGGTGTAGTTCTCCATCGCGCGTCCCGCGGGCACCGCCGCCGAGGTGTACGCGTCGATGACCGGTCCGAAGTCGAGCCCGGGGTCGTCGTCGACGGCCCGGAACAGGACCTCGTCCGACAGGTCCTTGACCAGCCCTGTCAGCGTGGTCAGTTGTCGGGATGCGGTGACGAGATCGAGGAGATCGCTCGCGGCTTGGGGGATGGTGATCTGAACGCGCAGCTGGTCGAACTCCCGGGCAACGGCGTACAGCTCGTCCTTCTCCAGGCCGGCGCGGCCAATGTGGTCTGTCATGACTGGCTCCGGCGGGTGGCACGGTCGGGAGTAGGGGCATGCGGGGCCGCGGTGGCCGTCGGAGCCGAGGCGGCGGTGGCGCGGGGGCGGCTACGGGAACGGGCCGCGTCGACGCGGGCCTCAGGCGGTGCAACGGCTGGCACACTGCCCGGGCGCGGTGGTGCGGGCTCGGTGCCGGACGCGACCTGTAGGCGACGCCGGACCTCGTCGAGCGGGCCCAGGGCGTGCAGGGCGTACCCGATCAGCCGTCCCGGGGCCAGGGACTCGTCGTCGGCCAGCGCGCGCACCTGACGGGCGGAGGCCGCGGCCGTGCGGACGAGTGAGGCCTGGACGACCTGCTCGCCGAAATACTCGGCCACCCCGGAGAGGGACAGCGGATCGCAGATCCGCAGAACGCGTTCGGCGTCGAGCGTCCCGTCGGACAGAGCCCCCCGGCGCTGCGTTTCCCACAGCACGGTCAGCTGATCGATGGGCTCGCCGCGGTGATGCAGTGCGCCCAGAGCGCGGTAGATCTGCTGATGGCCGATGTCCGCGAAGTCGCCGGGATGCAACCAGCCGACAACGTCGAGCAACTGCTCGGGCCGGGCGCTGATACAGCCGAGAAGAAGCTCCTCGTCGGCGAGAACCTGTTCGTCGACGGGCTGCGCCTGCGGGGAGGGTGACGTGTTCGGCGACGGGGGCTGCACCGGCCGTGGCTCGGTGCCCCACCGGTGGGCGAGATCGGCGAGCACGTCGGCCAACACCTGGGCGTGGTGGACCGTCTCCTCGACTCCACCGCGGACGGCGTCGGCACGCGCGGCCTGGTGGAGTCGGATGGCGTGCTGGGTGACGCTGCGATGGATGGCGCCATCCAGGACCATCCGCCCGTAGACGGGGGCATGGGTGGCGCGCGGGCATGCGGAGATCAAGGAATGGGCGTATGACGCGGTGAGCCCACGCGTCCAGGTGCCGGCCTCCTGCACGGTGTCCGTCACCCAGGAGAGCGGGATCGGGTCTCCGCTCTTCCCCGTTGTGGCCGGGTGGCCGTCGGCGCGGAGCTTGACCATCGCGGCGTAGAGGGCGGCGTGCGCCGGACGGTAGAAGTGTTCGGGCCGCAGCCAGGGCGAGAGATGGTCGAGCTGGCCGGGGTCGAGGAAGACCGAGCCGAGGACGGCCTGCTCGGCTTGGATGAGCGGCGTCACCGCTGGTCCTCACCTACGGCCGTGCGCTCGGTGCGCAGGTTCGCGACGGCGCCGTCGGCGGCGGCCATGTCGGCGGCGAAGCGGTCCAGTTCGCCGGTGAAGACCGGGTCCGAGGCGGGCACGGTGCCCGTCGGCGTGACCAGCCACCAGTGGCCGCCGTGGCGTACGGCGGGAGTACCGGCAAGCCGCGCGGACGGGCGGATGGACGTCCAGGTTGGTACGGGGTGGGACACAGGAGACACCTCAAGAAGAACAAGGGGAGGCGAGCCGCGGCTCAGGGACGCGATGGGCCGTACGTCCGCGTCTCGTGCGCGCGTCGTGCCGGGCCGGGGCGGTCATGCCGCCGGGCCGAAGTCGTCGCGGTGCAACTGCTTGGCCAGCGCGCGCTCGGTGATGGCCGCGGTCGCCTGGGCGGAGGCGGCGCCGAGTCGGTCGGCCTCCGGTTCGCGGTACCAGGGCTTGAGGTCCAGAAGGGCGGGGCGGACCCCGGTGGCCAGCAGAAGCGCGGAACCCTTGGGCAGGGCTCGGATCGCGTCGGCCGGCAGCACGCGCTCCTGGCGCATCGACACCGACGTGGACTTACCCGACTCGCTGGTGGACACGGAGACGGTGCGTACTTCGTGGTCGCCGACGAGGCGGGAGAGTTTGTCCGCGAAGTCGGCGTCGTCGATGCCGGAGCCGACCAGCTTGATCGTCGCGGCGGACCACAGGGCGTCCATGCCGGCCTCGCCCCAGACCCGTACGCCCTGGCGGTAGGACTGCAGGATCGTGATCGGGATGACGCCCCGGGACCCGAGGTGGGAGTAGAGGTCCGGGAGGTCCGCGATCTTGCAGACGTTGGCGGCCTCGTCGAGGATCGCGAGCAGCGGGGCATCGAGGCGCCCGCCGTCGCGTTCGGCCTGGATGACGGCCGCGCGCATCACCGCGTCGGCGGCTGCGGCGATGATCGCCGAGGCGGAGCCGCCGCCGTCCTTCGACAGCAGGAACAAGGTGTCCTTGCTGGTCGCGAACGCCTCCGGCTTGAACTCCCGTACCTTCTCCAGGGCGCTGGGAGGGGTGACCCAGGCGGCGATGCCCGGGTCGAGGAGGCAGCTGGCGTACTGCCGGGCGGTCTCGAAGATGCCGTCGCGGGTCTCGACGGCTCCGGCCACGGTGCCCTGGAGCTGGGCGGCGACAGCGTCGAGGCCGGCGTCCTGCAGGAGGTCGATGGGGGTGCGGTCGGCAGGGGAGGCGAGCCAGGCCAGCACGTCGGTGATCGGCCGGTGGTCGCGGGCTGCGGCGAGGAACAGCGCGGTGAGGGTGTTGGCGGCGGCGGTGGACCAGAAGTCGCCCGCGCTGGACTCGTCCACCGAGGCGGTCACGAAGTGCCCGGCCAGCCGCCGGGCTCCGGCGAGATCGTGGGCGTCGGCGAGGATGTCCCACCACATGGTCTGCGGGGCGTGGGCGATCTGCTGCGGGTCCAGCGTCCACACCGTGCCCATGCGGGAGCGCTCGTCGAGGGTCGCCGTGAAGGCATCGCGGGCCGCCTTGTTCGAGGTCAGCAGCACCGGGCCGGGGGCGCGCAGAATCGCGGGGATCGCCAGACCCGAGGTCTTCCCGGAGCGGGGCGCCATGATCGCGAGGAGCACGTCCTCCCAGGAGGAGCGGACCTCGGTGCCGCCCGGCTTCAGCGTGCCGAGCAAAACGCCGCGGTCGTCCGGGGCGACGGCCTTGGGCTTGGTGCCCTTCAGGCTGGGCCGCAGGTCGATGGCCTTCGCGGCGATCTTCTTGGGGAGCAGGTCGGCCAGGTCCCGCTGATCGGCCAGCCCGTTCGGGTCCCGGCGAAAGCGCAGCCATAGTCGGGTGCCGAGGACGGCTGCCCCGGCGAGTGTGGCGGCGGGCAGCAGGTAGCAGCCGGTGAGGACGGCGGGCCGTGCGAGATGCGGCCAGACGCGTTCGGGGTGCAGGAGCGCGTCGGTCGGCTGGAAAGCGGCCCACGGGTCCGAGCCGCCCACGGCGTTGGCGAGATTGCCGAACAGCCAGGCCAGCGAGCCTCCCGCCATGCCGAGACCGGCGATGCCGATCAGGAGGTAAAGGAGGAAGTCGGTGCCGGTGGTGGTCGAGGGCGTGCTGGTTCGCGGAGATGGCAAGGCGGGATCCAGAGGGGTGCGGACCTACGGGTGGCGGCGGGGCGGCGAATGGCTCTGGTGATCACGAGCGGGCTCCAGGCGGTTGTCGCGGTGAGCAGGGGAGTTGGACGGAGCGGTGGGGGAGCGGTCAGCGAGCCCGGCCCGGCCGGGGCGTGTCGGGCGGCGTGACGGAGGGCTCCTCGGACGCCGCGGGCGTGGCTCCGGTGCGCGGGCGCGGGGCCGTCGCGTAGTAGCTGGCGACGCCTTCCTGCCAGCTCCGCTTCGGGGGCGGTTCGAGCCTCTGCATCTCGTGGCCGGCATCGCGCACGTCCTCGGCGAGAGAGGTGAGCGTGGCAGCGGCGTCCTCGCAGCGGTGGGACAGAGCCCAGCCGTCATCGGTGTCGGCGACGTTGGCCTGCACGGCCGCGGCCTCGAAGAACTGACCGAGGCGGACGAGGATGCCGTCGTCCGGGTCCACGACGTGCTCGATGAGGTCGGCTGCTCCCGCGTATGTCTCGGTTCCGTTCAGCTGGTCGGTCAGGGACAGGATCTGCTGCCCGTAGACGCGCGTGCCGAGGGGATCGGTGGGCGTGGTGATCCGGGTGACGTCCAGGCCGGGATCGAGTTCGACCTCGTAGCCGACCGCAGCGAGCATCCGGGCGGCATAGCTGGCCATCTGGTTCTCGCGCTCCTCGCCCATGTCCCAGGGCAGGCGGTACCAGAAGGACAGCGGGGTGGTCTCGATGACGAACCCGGCACGCTTGAGAAGGGTGACGGCCAGCTCGTCCCCGCCCTCGGCGATGACGTTGCCGGTCGGCTCGCGGGTGATGACGACATCGGGCGTGGTGGACAGGGAGGCCTCCGCAGGCAGGTCAGAAGTGCGGGTTCTCGGTGGGCCGGTCGCCCCCGGTTGCGGCTGCCAGCAGCTCGGGCAGGTCGGCGGGGTCGGTATCGCGCTGGTCCAGCCACCACCCGGCACGGGTCAGGGGCCGCGCGGCGTCCTCGATGGCGGCCCACTCCGCCTCGCTGGTGGTGCCTTCGAGCACCAGGGCCGTGTACGCGGCGGACATGAGCTGGTGGCGGCAGCGCGTGCCCCAGGCGATGGCCCGGTCGGTGCCCTCCAGCGGAGGCATCCGGTACCGCGTTGACCATTCCTCCGCCTCGGCCTGCTCGGCGGCTCGCTTCTTCGCCAGCCACTCGGCCTTGGACTCGGTGTCCTCACCTTGGGTGGCGCGCCAGCAGTCGGTGCAGTCGCGCTCGGCGAGCCAGCGGGCGTAACCGGCACGCCGGTCAGCTGGACGGTCGGAGAGATCGACCTGAGTGGTGTCTCCACAGGCGTGGTTGATGGTCCAGATCTTCTTGACGGCCATGAGCCGGACTCCTTGTGCGATTGAGAGGAAGGTCAGCGCGTACGACGAGGGTTGGACGGGGGAGCTGGCGAACGGGCTGTTTCGTCCTGGGAAGTGGACTGGGCGGCCGGGCGGTTCGGGGAGGATGCGAGAGCGGCGCGGGCGCGGGCGGTGTGCGTGACGGACGGGATCTCGTGCCGGGGGAGCAGCGGTACGTCGGCCAGGGGCGGGGCGTTGTCCGGCGTCACGTCCGGCATGACCGCCAGGTCGAGCTGGGCGGTGACGAGCTGGTCGCCGAGGAAAGCGACGTGGTGGGCGATGGTGCGCAGGTGCTGGCCCAGCTCGCGGCCGTTGGCGGTGTCGAGCCGATCGCACCAGGCGGCGGCCGTGTCGATGAACTCCTCCAAGTCGCCTACGACGCCGTGGTGTTCGTCGAGGATCTGTTCAAGGACGTCGGCGACATCGGCCGAGCGGCGCAGCTCGTGCAGTTCTCCGGTCAGGGCGGTCAGTGACTGTCCGGGCAGTGCCTGGCGTCCGGGCACCCCGTCCGGCGCGGGGATCGGGGGCGGCAGCATGATGCCTGGGTCGGCGGCGACCGAGAGGCCGACGTCCTGGAACTCGCGGCTAGCGCGGGCCACGGCCCGCACCGCCGTGTTGTGCGGGGTGTCGCCGGGCAGGAAGTAGAGATCGAGGGCGTTGTTGTACCGGAAGTGGTGCTTGCCCAGCACTTCGTCGAGGAACGGGCGGTCGTCTGCCACAGCAGCGGCCACACCGAGGTCCGGGTGGACACCGAAGGCGACGTCGGGCTCGAGGTGCAGTTTCATGCTGAAGACTTCCTTTCGGTGTGGATGACCTAGCGGGCGCGGACCGGCTGCCGAGCGGCCGGGTCCGGGCGGTAGGTGACTGTGACGTCGGGCCGCTGCGGTACCGAAGTGCTGGCGCGAGCCGGGGAGATGGCGGTGGCGGCTTGGGCTCGGCGCTGCCAGGTCGCGGGAGTCGGATCGGGACGTCCGTTGCCGCGGATGTAGGAGAACGCGTCGAACGCGAGGGCCGTGCTGTCCAGTCGCGTCTCGACGTACCGCAGATCGCCTTCGCCGTGCAGCAACACGCCCTCACCTGTGCGCATGTCGGTTCCGACCGCGCGCAGCGTGCCCTCGGGATCGCGAACCTGGTCGTGTACGACGATCCGGGCGGCCCGGATGTCGGCAGCGAGCGCGTGCGAAGCGGTGAAGGCCGCCGCCTCCTCGCCGCCCAGGGCCTCCTGCACGGGGCTGTCCCACAGCCCGTCGAAGAGGCCTCGGCCAGGGGTGGGCCGGGTGGCGGGCTTGAGGTCGTACGCGGCGTCTGAGGTGACGCTGTACTGCGCGGCGCGCAGCGACTGGACGGCTTGCTGCCCGCGCCGCGTCAGGTCGCGGTTCGGCTCGGTCAGGGCGTACAGGCGGCTGCCGGGCAGCCGCTCGAAACCGACCCGCCGCAGCATGTGATCGGCGACGTGGTTGTCATGTGACATCGCGGCCACGACGCCGTACTGAGCGTGGTGGGCGACGGTGATATGCGGGCGTGTTTCCGCCACGAGAGGTGCACCTCGCAGAGGTCGGGGCCGTGCGGAGGACGAGGATGTGGGCCGAAGCCGGATTTGGCGGGGCCGGGAATCTGCGCTAGCGCGATCGACGCACGCGGTCCTGCGTGAGGAGGCCGGGCGGCGCCGCAGGGGCGGACACCGCTGTCGTCGCGACGCTCCGGCGGATCGCGTGCGGGGACCGGGCGCGGGCGGCCTGGACCTGCGTGGACTGCTGTGACCTGTGCGGACGGCCGTGCAGGGCCCGCTCGGCTCGTGCCATCTCGACGAGTGCGCCGCCGTTCTCCATCCAGGTCAGGGAGTAGTGCCAGCCCTCGGCATTGCGCTCGACGACGGCGTTTGTGAACACGGCCTCGGCGCGAGGGTGATCCGGCAGCAGCGCACCGGTGACGGCTTCGAAGTCGGCCTGAACGCGTGCGCCGCCCTCCAGGGCCTCGCGCAGCACCCGAAGCCGGTACGGCCACCGCCCATCCGCACGATCCTCCGGATCCAGGAACGGGAGCATCGCCTCGGCGTGGGCGACCAAGGCAGGGCCGTGGTCGAGGAAGGGAGCGAACAGAGCCCACATCTCCGCATCCCGTTGTTGCTGGCGCAGGTCGTAGCGCTCGTCGAGGGGCCAGTGGTCGGCGTCGCACAGGCTGTCGGAGACCGCGTCCCACTCGGCAAGCACCCGCTCGCCGGCATTTACCGCCAGGGCGACGTGTTGAACGCGTGCTTCACGTACGGCCTGCTCGTAGCGGGGAAGTAGCCGGTTGGCCACCGCCGCCGCCGCGCGCACCGGGTCCGCGTCGACGACGATGCCGTTGGGAGCGTTCACCCGGTCCGTGACATCGCTGCCGCTCGGCTGCAAGGCGGCGATCAGAAACTCACGTTTGCGCCGCGGGCGGTCGACGACGACCAACTCGCAACCGGTGTCGCTGGTGAGCACGGCGTCCCGGGACAGCACGAACTGATCGAAGGCCCAGTGCACATGCCCGAGGTCCCAGACCCGCTGCGCGAGTGGGAACTGATCGGCGTACGCGGTGTGCTCATGGGCGACGACGGTCCATGAGCCGGGCAGTCGAGCGGCGAGTCCCTGGGCAAACGCCGCAAGGTCCGCACGGTCGTTGGGCTTGCGGGCTGCGGAGGCGACCTGGCGCTCTGACACCGACGCGGCGAAACGAGATACGGGGAGGTTGCCACCGTGCGTGGTCGGTGCCCGGTCAGCCATTACGGAGGCCTGTTTCGTTGGGCGGTGGAGCCTGGCGGCCATCGAGCCGCCGGGATTCGTCAAGGGCCGCGAACGGGCCTGTGGCCAGGGGTATATGGCTGCGAGAGGCGTTGGCCGCGCTGGCGCGGAGGTAGTGCTGGACGAGCCGATGCGCCAAGCGGCGGATCGTGTTCTGCTGAGGCATGAAGGCGGACTTCCTAAGGACGCTCGGGGCGGGAACACTTGGGGGCCGGGACGTGGCACCGGCCCCTCGAACGGTGGGATTGATCAAGGACGAGTGATCGCGGCCATCCGGGCGTCCGTGTCAAACAGCTCGCGCTCCCGCGGATGCAAGAGATGTTGAGTAATGAACGATCGGCCTGCCACCTTCCACAGACCACGCCCCTTGGTGAGAGCGGAGACGGCCTGGGTCTCGACCCCGGTCAGCCCCAACAGCGAAGCGGCAGACGCGAGTTGGTCGGCTTCTTGGCGGTAGATGATCCGGGTGGAGCAGTCGGTGAGCAGGCCCTCGGCCAGGGCCCGGCCCCGGGAGCCGGCATCACCTGCGGCCAGCAGGTCGCTGAGGCGGTGGATGACCATCAGGTT
Source organism: Streptomyces sp. NPDC093591 (assembly GCF_044764885.1). Classification (NCBI taxonomy): domain Bacteria; kingdom Bacillati; phylum Actinomycetota; class Actinomycetes; order Kitasatosporales; family Streptomycetaceae; genus Streptomyces; species Streptomyces sp. NPDC093591. The sequence continues at coordinate 548,546 of NZ_JBIWIY010000002.1, read as the reverse complement.
GGCGATGCCCAGGCCGCGGGAGAGCTTCCACTGGCTCTGCATCCGCTCCAGCAGCGCGACGTGCCGCATGACGCGCCAGGCCTCGTCGTAGATCACCCAGCGCCGTCCTCCGGCGGGGTCGGCGAGGGCGGACTCCATCCAGGCGGAGGCGCAGGTCATCGCCAGGACGAGCGCGGTGTCATCGCCCGCGCCGCCGAGGCGCGACAGGTCGATGGACAGCATCGGCGCACTGGGGTCGAACGTCACGGTGCTCGGCGCGTCGAACATCCCGGCCAGATCGCCGTGCACGAGTCGGCGCAGAGCGTGGGCCAGGTCCTCGGCGGCATGGCCGAGACGGCCGGACAACTCGCCGAGCGCGGCATCGAGCCGCTCGGGGGAGCCGAGGACATAGGCGACCTCGCCCAGCAGCGGCGTGGTGCCGTTGGCCTCGGCGTGGGCGACGACCTGGTCGAGCGCCACATCAAGGGCGGTGTGCTCCATGGGATGCAGTTCGCGCCCCAGGACCGTCTTCGCGAGCGAGCCGAGCAGCAGTAGCCGTCGCTTGCGGACCTCGCCCCTCCAGTCCTCCTCGCTGACGCCGTATGGCCGGGCGGGTGCGTCCAGGGGGTTCAGGCGCCCGGGCAGACCGGGGCCGAGCGCGATGGTCTGCCCGCCCAGCTCCTGGGCGACGACGGTCCACTCGCCCTTCGGGTCGCAGGGTACGTAGATCCGGTATCCGAAGGCCACGGCGCGCACCGCGAGGGACTTGGCCAGGGCGGACTTGCCCATGCCGATGATCCCGGCCAGCAGGATGTTCGGATTGGTGAAGCCGTCGAGGCGCCCGTAGAGGGCGAATGGGTCGTAGGTGAAGGCCGCCTCCGCGTGGACGTCACGGCCGATGTAGATCCCCTGCGCACCCAGGCCGCCCTCCGCGAGGAAGGGATAGGCCCCGGACGCGGTGGCCGTCGTCATCCGGTGGGCGGGGAGCTTGAGACGGCCGCCTCGGGCGGAGGCCGGGCCGGGACGGCCAGCGGCCGGGTAGGTGGCCCGCAGTTCGGGGTCGTGACCGGGCGCGGTCGGGCGGGCTGCGGGGCGCGCGGCGTGCCGGGCCTGATCCCGGGCGGCGGCGAACTGATGGCGGGCGGCGCGCGCCGTGCGGCGGTCGCTCTTGCGCGGGACGAACAGCGGGCTGGCACTGGCACGGGTACGAGTGGCCATGGGGGTGGTGCTCCTGGCGGTCAGTGGCGGGTGAGGCCGGTGAAGGGGTCGCGCAGATCAGCTGGGGTGTGGTCACGGCGGACGCGGGTGGCGGTGGCCAGGTGGCGCTGGCACACGGTGAGTTCGGGCGCTCCCTCGGGCAGCCGGGCCCGGCACGCCTCCCGGGTGGGGAGGCGGCCGGAGCCGGGGTGAGGGGCTGCGTGGAAGGCGGCGTGGAGGTGCTCGGCTGCCTGCCACAGCCGGATCCGGCAAGCCCGGAGGTGGTCGCCCTCGGCCCTGGCCACCGGTGAGGTGCGGGCGGTGTGGGCGTCGAGCAGCCCGTACAGCGCGACGATGTGGGCGTGCAGGGAGTCGAGTTCGGCACGGCCGGCGGCGACCGGAGCGACCGGCATGTTGATCGCTTGGTGGAAGTCGAGCGCGGCGGTGGCGAATGGGACGAAGTCCGGAGCCAGTTCGGGGAGGGGCTCGGTCGGCATGGGGGTGCCCTTCGGTAGAGCGCGAGATGGTGGTGCGGTTGCGTGCGCTACGGGCGGGCGAGGGGCAGGGCGGCGTTGGTGAAGGCCTCGGCCTGCTGCCAGGTCAGGAGGCGCAGGTCGACGAGGGCGGCGACGGCGGCCGTCTCGATCGCGGCGCAGGCGGCGTTGAGCTGCTCGTCGGTGTCGGCGCTCACGGTGAGCAGGCCGGTGAGGGCGACGTCGGCGTGACCGGCGATCAGCTGGCGCTCGCGCTGCTTGATGTCGGCGTACTCGACCGAGTCCTCCTCGGAATCGACCTGCCCCTTGCGCTGCCGCTCGGCGGCGTCCGCGATCACGGTGGCCTTGCGACGCTGTACGTCCTTGAGCGCGGAGTCCAGTCCCTTGGGCTCGTACGTTAGCGAGAGGGTGCGGCGCACCCCGGAGGTGAACAGGAGCTGGTGCAGGAAGCCGGGTGAGGTCTCGATGCGGGGCCAGTTCTCGATCCAGAACGTGGCGTGGTGGGCCGAGTCGGTCTTGATCCGGTCGGCCTTCTCGACCAGGACGACGGGGCCTGCGGCAGCGGGCTCGGCCTGCGGGCGGCCCGAGGCCGACCACTGGTCCAAGGCGGCCGACGCCTTCGGCTCGTACGCGGTACGGATCACGGCTGCGATCTTGGCTGCGTCCAGCCAGCCGCTGGGCGTCAGACCGGCAGTGCGGGCGGCCTGGTCGAAGGTGGCGGTGAGCTGGGCCAGGACGGCGAAGCCACCGGTGAGCCCGCCTCCGGCCTGGTTGATCAGACGGCGGGCCGCCTTGAGATCGAGGGCGAGCGCGACGTACGCCTCGTGCGGGGCCGCGGCGGGGCCGGCGGCGGCCAGCAGGTCGCTGTAGATGGGGCCGGCGAGGTGGGTCGCCTCATTGCCGTGCTCGTGCCAGTAGCGGTTGAGCGCGTCGCCGGAATCAGGCACCGTGCGCTCCAGGACCTGGACCCGGGCGATGTGCCCGGTGCGCGCCAGAGCCGCCAGCGTCCGCCCCCAGCCTGCGACGTTGCTGGCCTGGGTGGCCGGATCGAGCAGCGCGAACGCACGCGAGGAGACCTTCACCACCGCGGTGAGCGTGCCGTGGTGCGGATCGTGCACCGCGCCGAAACGGCCTTGCGGGGCGGTGACCACCCGCAAGGACGCCGCCGTGCCCGGGAGATGCAGCAGGCCCTCGCGACGCGGCCGAGTGGACGGCCGGGCGAGCCAGACCAACTGGCCCCGGAAGCGGCGCAGCGCGTACCGAGCGGCGATGGGTGCCCAGTCGGCGAGGGACCGTCCGCGATGGCGGACGAACACCGCTGCCAGAATTCCCGCCCACAGCGGTATGAGCTTGAGCGCCCCAGGGACGCCGGAGGTGAGCAACACCGCGAGCAGCAGCAGGCCGGTGACGGTGACGACGATCAGCTGAGGGGCAGACAGGCCGAGCAGTACGCCGCGCCGCGAGCGATGCGGGAACTTCACGGTGGCCGGGCCGTCAGGCTGAGAGGTGTCGGAAAGCATGGCGAAGCCGTCCTTGGAACGTGGAGAGCAAGAAAGAAGAGAGGGGAGACGGGGCGGGCGGCGCCGGAGGCGACCGTTGCCGCCCGCCCCGTCAGGCGAGGGCTACGAGCCTGATCCAGCCGGCGGCTCGGGATAGACCCACCGCTGCGGCGTGGCACCGCCCTGCGCAGACGGCCCGCCCACCGGCCCGGGACGCTGTGGTGCCGGCGGATCCAGGTGCGTGACCCGCGGCTGGGCCACCGCCGCGCCCTGGGGCGTCGGCCCGGAGGAGACCGGTGCCGCGTCGGCCGCCGTGCCCTGGCCGGGACGCTGGATCAGCGGCTGCCCGCGGTCACCGTCGGTGGGAGGCCGGCGGATCAGTGCCCGGCCCTTGTCGCCGGTGGCGTTCGGGTCCTCGCCGAAGCGGAAGTGGGTCTGCTTCGGCTTGTCGCCGTCGGCGGATCCGCCGGTCGGGTCGATGCCGGAGGCGACACCGCCCCAGCCCTGGCCCGGAACCTTCGACGGGCCCTGCGGAGCACGCATGCCGGTGCCGGCCTGCATCGCGAGCTGGCCCGCGGTCTTCGCCGCACCGGCGGCCACCGCCACCCCCGCGACGCCCGTACGGTGCAGGTCGTCATGGCCGGAGCCGTCGGCCGCCCAGTGCACGAACTTGTACGTCGCGTACGGGCACAGCATCACCAGAACCATGACGACGACGCCCGCCAGAACGTCCGACAGCGCGCTGATCCCGTCCGAGGCGTCACTCTTGCCCATGGCCGAGACGCCCAGCAGGAACACGATCGTCATCAGCAACTTCGAGACGATCAGAGTCGCGGTGGCCTCGATCCAGCCGCGACGCCAGCGCCGGGCCACTTCCCAGCCGCCCCCGGCCCCGGCGAACACGGCGAGCGTGACCAGGACCAGGATGCCGACCTTCCGGGCGACCATCACCGCCCAGTACAGGAAGGCACCCACCGCGCTGCCGAGCGCGGCGATGGCTGGGAGAGTCCAGCCCAGGGCGTACATGGGCCCCAGGTTGTTGACCGCGATGATGCGGCGAACGGCGTCGTCGATGGAGGTGTTGGCCGCCTTGAACAGGCCGGCGCTGAGGGCGTCGACGACGGTGATCGCCACGGTGGTACAGGCGATGGCGGCGAACGCGAACAGGACACCGGCCACCGTGCCGCTGACCGCTTGGGCCAGGGCACGTTCGTCCCGGCGCCAGGCGGCGCGGGCGAGCTGCAGGCAGAACGTGCCGACGGTCAGAATGAGGCCGATCGGCAGCAGCAACTCGTAGTTGCTCCTGAACCACTCGGCATTCAGGTCGATGGCCGTCGTCCTGTCGACGGCCTTCGACGCCAGCTCGGCGGCGGCCTGGGCCATCTCGCCCATCGACTTGGCGATCCAGGCGCCGATGCCATCGGTGACGGCCTCGCCCGTCGATCCGACGACACCGCCGATGGTGTTGCACATCGTCTGCATCAGAGGCAGGTCACAAGCCCCCATGAGGGCACCTCCTTTCGGGAGCGGCGGCGATCACGGCGCGACGCTCGGCAGCACGCCGACGAGGGCGCAGTCGTGGTGGGGACGGCACTGGACGGCGAGCGTCGTGGAGCGCGACTCGGCTCCGGCGCCCGAGCCCTTCCAGGCGATGGCCTGCTTGCCGGTGACCGTGACGGCGTAGACGTACGCCTCGGTGATCGCGCCGGGGTCCTGGGCCAGGGCGGTCTTGAACGCCTGTGGGTAGTGGCCCTCGCCGATCGTGGCGCTGGCGTGCTGGCGGTTGTCGTGCATCCGCGCCCACAGCACCGGGCTGGGGATCTGGTTGGTGACGGACGCCCAGTCGGCGTACTTCTTCTCGTCGGTCATCCACTGCTTGAGCCCGGCCACATGCTCGGCCCGGGAGAAGGAGCGGGTGTCGTACGACCACAAGGCCTTGGTCGCCGCCTTGGCGAACACGATCGGATCACTCGTCTTCGGCGGTGACGCCACGGCCTTCGGCTTGCCGGACGTGGCCTCCGGCGAGGCCGACTCCGCGGCGGGCGTCCCCGCCGGAGCGGGGGCTGTGGTGGCTGCGGGCTCCGGGCGCGTCAGGTACGCGAGCAGTCCGGAGACCGCCAGCAGTACGGCGAGCACGATGCCGCCGAGAGTGATGCGGCGCAGGACCGAGGAGGGCGCCCCGTGGGCGCGCTCCTGAGCGGCGCGGGAACGTTTCTTCGGCATCAGTGAACCTGCGTCCCCATCGCCGAGAAGAACGCGACGATGCCGTTGGCCGCACCGAGCAGCAGCGCGCAGCCGGCCGCCACGACGGTGCCCTTCTTGCCGTTGGCCTCCGCCTGGTGGCCGCCGCTGTGGTGGCCCCAGGCCCAGACGAGGGCGGAGATGGCCAGGGCGCCGACGACCGCGATGATGCTGTAGAGGTTGATCGAGGAGACGACGTTCTTCAGCACGCTGAGGCCGGGAAGCCCGCCCTCCTTCGGTGTGATGCCGGGGTTGTACGCCAGGTAGTGGGCGTGCTGCATGAGCTTCAAGTGGAACTCCAGTGCGATTTCGGGCGCGCGAGGGCCCGGACAGGCGAAGCGGGCGAAGGGGAGGGAAGAGAGAGGAAGAGGCCGGTCAGACGACTCGGCGGGCGGCGACGATGTCGCCACGCCAGCTGGCGAGAGTCGAGATCTTGACCACGTCACCGGTCTTCGGCGCCTGCAGGACCAGGCCCTGACCGATGAACATGCCGACGTGTTCCGGCGCTGCGGCCGTGCCGCGGGTGAAGAGGAGAACGCCCGGCTTGAGGGCGTCGACGCTGACCGCCTTGCCCTCCTTGACCTGCGTGTACGTGGTCCGGGAGAGCGAGACCCCGCCGGCCTTGTACGACGCCTGCATCAGGGACGAGCAGTCACAGCGGCCCATCGGATCCTGGCCGTGCGGGGCGGTACACGAGCCACCCCACTGGTACGGCGTGCCGAGCTGGCCAAGCCCCCAGCGGATCGCCGTACGAACCGACTTGGGTGCGTCCGAGGGGATCTTGTAGCCGGCAGGCACGGACCCTGCGGGGATCGAGCCGAACTCGGTTCCGTCCGAATCCGTTCCGCAGGTGGCAGCGGCCGGGGCGTCCGCCTGCTCGGATGTGCCGTCGGTGTCGCTGTCACTTCCGGAACTGTCCTTCTGTGAGAGCGACTTGGCGATGGCCTTCTGCAGGGCCGTGGCCAGTGGCTCCCACTTGGCGTACGCCTCGGGATAGCCGCTCTTCTGGACGGCCTGCGCGGCTTGGGTGACGGTCATCGACTGCCAGCCCGAGACCTTGACCAGTGCCTCGTAGAACTTCGTCGAGGCGTGCACCGGATCGCGAATCTCTGTAGCCGTACCCCAGCCCTGACTGGGACGTTGCTGGAAGAGACCGAGGGAGTCCCGATCGCCGTAGTCGAGGTTCCGCAGCCCCGACTCCTGCAGAGCGGTGGCCAAGGCGACGATCTGCCCTCGCGTCGGCACCTTCAACGCGACGCCAGTCGCCTGGATCGCCTCGGCGTTCGGTATCTGCCCCTCGGGATCATCCAACCCCGAAACGGACACGGACCCTTTACCGTCGCCCTTGAGGATGGACTTCACCTGCTTCGCGACTGCCGCGCTGTCCACAGCCTGTGTACCGTCCACGGGACAGGACTGGGCGCTGTTGGAACAAGCGAGGGCGACAGCAACCGGGGCTATCAACAAGGTCGGGCTGAGTGCCACGGCGCCGGCTATGGCAATGACCTTCTTCACGGGCGCGGTCCGCGCGTCGAACGGTGGGACGGAGAACTTGGTCCCGGGGAGGGCCGCGCCTGGGCATGCTGCATTAGCAGCTCCTTACTCGTAGACAGCGCGGCACAGGCGTTCTCGTCGAAAGGCCACCAGCACCGCGCCGGTTATGAATTCGCAATCCCTGGGGGGAAGCAGAGGCCCCGGGCCGGGAGCTGCTAACTCCCGGCCCCTGGACCCCCTACTGGGAAGCGGCAGCCAGCCGCGCTCGTAATCTCACCCGCCACATAGGAAGTCCTCTTCGCCGTTCAGGAAGCCGGTCGGTGGGGTGCCGAGAACGCGGTTCCCTTGGATGGAACAGCACGCATCAGCACAGCTCAGCAGGGGTGAAACCGGGTCCCCTCCTGCGAACACGGCGAGACTGTAGGGATGAAATGCGGCCGCACCAAACGGCCCGTGCCTCGGTCGGTTTCGGGTTCCTGAGCGGAGGGCTGACTCATTGGGTGCGGCCGGAATTCGGGGTTAACCTCCGGCGCATAGCTCGCGCTCATAGCTGCTTCTGCAGTTGCGCGGCGCACCCTATGACGACGTGCGTAGCCCTCCGTGAGCGGAGAAATGCGCGCATGCCCGCCTCCCCGAAAGAGAGAACCGCGCAATGCCGTACACCCTGTACCGAGGCGACGCGCTGACCGCCCTCGCCGGAATCCCCGACAACAGCGTGGACGCCGTGATCACCGACCCGCCCTACAACAGCGGCGGCCGAACGAGCAGCGAACGGACGGGCCGTTCCGCGCGCGCGAAGTACACGTCGGCCGACGCCGAGCACGACCTGGCCAACTTCCCCGGAGAGAACCGAGACCAGCGCTCGTACGGCTTCTGGCTGACCCTCCTGCTGACCGAGTCCTATCGCGCGACGGTCGAGTCCGGCAGCGCGCTCGTCTTCACGGACTGGCGGCAGTTGCCGACGACGACGGACGCGCTCCAGGCCGCCGGGTGGACTTGGCGCGGGATCGCGTCATGGCACAAGCCTGTCTCCCGGCCGCAGAAGGGGCGGCTCAAGCAGTCATGCGAATACATCGTGTGGGGAACCAAGGGGCCCGTCGACGCCAACCGCAACCCTGTCTACCTGCCCGGTCTCTACACGGCGAGCCAGCCCCGGAAGGGTCGGGTACACATCACCCAGAAGCCCGTGGAAGTGATGCAGGAGCTGGTCAAGATCTGCCCGCCGGGCGGAACGGTGCTGGACCCCTTCACCGGCTCCGGGACGACCGGCGTTGCCGCCCTGAGGGAGGGTCGCCAGTTCATTGGCGTCGAGCTCTCCGAGCACTACGCCGACATCGCCGAACAGCGACTGTTGCAGGCGATGCAACAGACTCGCACTCGTGAGGACTTCGTTCTTGCAGGTCCCGGCGGTGAATGACAGAGCGTCAGGGCAATCCCCCAGGTGCTGTGCCTCGGGGGTTGCCCTGAGGATGCGTTGACCTCAACAATGTTGCATTCCATGCAACGGAGGTTGAGGTGTCGGACTCGGGTGACTTAGCTGGTTCCGCCTGCCTGGAGCTGGTCGAGGGCGTGGCCTTACTGGATCCGGCGTTGGCGGTGTTCGACGCGATGCTGTCGGGGTGGGCCCTCAGCAGCGAGCCCGGTTCCGGCAGGAGACCCAGACGATCGCTCCGCGGATCGCGCTGGTAGGTCGGTTCGCCGTGTTCTCGGGCCAGTACCCGCGGGAGTGGCAGCCTGCCGAGGCTGAGGCGTTCATCAGCAACCTGCGCTCTGCGGCGGGTCGGCCGGTCGCAGTGTCGACCGCCCGTGGCTACGAGGTGGTGCTCATCGCAGCACAAACACCCGCTGTCCAGGATCAGGGGGGCACTTCACAACCGGCTTCCACCATCGTGCGGATCTGCCGCACGGCCTCATCGAGATCTTCCACTTGGCGTTCGACTGCGCCGTCAATGGACAGGAAGACGAGGACGCATCGAGCCACGTGCTCACCGGTGGCGGCCTGGATGGCCGCCGCGTAGGCAGCCATCTGTGGACGGTAGAAGGCTACTCGTCGGCCGAGCGCATGCGGGGGTACGGTGTCGGTCTTGTAGTCGACGACGACAAGGCCGTCGTCGTCGCGATACATCAGGTCGACGATGCCTTCGAGTACTCGGTCGCCGATGGCCGTGCCGACGTATGTCTCGCGCCAGTGCGGACGAGAGGCGGCGCGCTGGACCACGTTCGACTGCAGCGCCGTCCGCGCCAGCTGCGACACAATGTCCGCATGCTCTTCCACGCCTTCGGCGAGAACTTGCTCTGCGACGGCGTCGTCCAGTCCCTCGCCGGTGCGCAGATTCATCGTTTGGAGCACCGCGTGGACCGCGCGGCCGATGGCGGTGCCATACCGACCCTTGCACCACGGTGGCAGTTCCAGGTCGCGAGCCTCCTTGACCAGCCCGGGAGCGGCTGAAACACCGAGTCGGTCGGTCGTAGCGGGGTGCGGTACCGAAGTTCCTAGTGATCCTTCAAATTGAGAGGCGCTTACGACAGCCGGACGAGCTGCTCGCTCGCGGACGCTGGATATGGCCTCATGCCACTGGTCGAAGGGCGGCGGGAGAGCAACCCGGCGGGGGAGACTAACGAGATCTACGCCGGCGGTGTCCGGTGGCGCGGTCAAGAGCGTCTGCTCAGGTGCGTCGGCGCATGCGTCGGCAAGGAGCTCCGCGTGGGTGAGCTTGCGATCTCCGCGTGAAGGCTTCGATGCCGGTGCTTTGCGGTGCAGTGACACGATGAGGTGGTCGCGTGCACGAGTACAGGCAACATAGAGCAGACGAAGCTGTTCGTGATGGTCCATCTGCTCGTCGACCGGCTTGGCAGCGTCGAACTCACTGGTTTGCAGGGCTTCGCGCAGCTTGAGCTCACAGCCGCCGCCGTGCGGCCAGAGCACCTCGACGCCGCTACGCTTGCCGCCGCGTTGGCTGCACATCCCCGACAGGATCACAACCGGGAACTCCAGGCCCTTCGCAGCGTGGACCGTCATGATGCGTATCGCGTCGGTGTCGGTTTCCGGCAGCAGAGCCTCAGTGACACGTACGGTCTCGGAGCCTTGCCGCTCCGCCCATGCAAGGTAATTGCGCAATGCTCCATGTTCGGCCTCGGACCATGCGCGGGCGTGGTCGATGACGAAGCGCAGGCGTCGCCAAATGTCGCGGGCCCGGGGGGTGTCGGCGGCGAGTTCCAACATCCGCCGCTCCTCGACGAGTCGCCCGAGTATCTCGCTGGGTGTGCGCCACGTCCGGTCGTTATGGAGACGCTGCAGGTACGCCACGGCCTCTCGGACCGGGTGGGTCGCGGGGATGGTGTCTGGTGGCGGAGCGAGGATGTTCCAACGGCCACCGGCGCGGTGCCACGTCCATAGATCATCGTCGCCGCAGCCGAACAGTGGCGAGCCGAGGGCGGTGACCAGCGCGAGAGCGTCGCTTGGATCGTCGGCGGCCCGAGCTGCCATGAGGAGATCGCGGACCTCGGGGGTGCTGTAGACGAGCGAGCTGGCCTCCGCGTGGTAGGGGATGCCGGCGGCGTCGAGTGCATCCTCGAGGTCGGGGAGTGACGTGCGTGCAGGTATGAACACAGCGATGTCGTGCAGCTTTACGTCGCGCCACGGCTCCTTGGTCTCGCCGTCGTGTTGTTGGTGCTCGTCGAGCACCTGCCACCGCTCGGCGATCACGGTCCGGACAGCCGAGACGACATCGGCAGCCTCGCGAGTGCGTAGCTCATCAGCGGAGAGTTTGCCCTCGTGCGGGTGCATTCCGAGGATGAGGACGGGCGGGCCGGCTGGAGCCGCGCGGCGGTGTGCGTGGAGCGGGTGGTATTCGGGTTGCGAACCGTTCTGGGGGGTGATGAGTCGGCTGAAGACGTGGTTGATCCAGTCGAGCACCGTAGTGCTGGTGCGGAAGTTCGTCTCGAGGATGATGTGGTCGCCGATCCGCTGCTGGGCATCGAGGTACGTGTTGATGTCGGCGCGGCGGAATCGGTAGATCGACTGCTTGGGGTCTCCGACGGCGAACAGGCTGCCGTCGGGCACGTCGATATCGGCCCAGTCGGTCGCTGCGGCCTCGGCGCCCCCGGCGATGCGGACGGCCAGCTCGATCTGTATGGGATCCGTGTCTTGGAGCTCGTCCAGGAGCAGCCGCCGGTAGCGGTGCTGCAGGGCTGCCCGAACGGCAGCGCCGTGCTCATGACTGCGCAGTAGGTCGCGGGCCAGGACGAGCAAATCGTGGAACTGCAGCCGCCCCTCTTCACGGCGGGCCTGCGCCGCCTGCAGTGTCGCCTGGGCGATGCGGACGGCGAGTCTGCGCAGGGAGAGGTCGAGCACACGGCTGCGTAGTTCGTCCGCAAGTTTGGCGAGGTCGCGGCACTCGCTCTTCAGCCGGTTGAGGCCGTATTCCGTCCAGTTGGTCCCTTGGCCGTGGCCCCACTTCAACTTCGATGCCTCGCCGAGTGCTGCCAGGCGTGCCGGGTCGTCCCGGGCGTTCGCCAAGCGGTCGGCCCAGGTCGCGAGCTCATCCAGGTGAGGAAGGAACTTGTCGGTGTCTTTCTTGCAATGGTCGCGTAGGGCGGCCAGGCGCCGGGCCTCTGTTACCAGCGCGGTGGCATTCACCGGAGGCAGGGCCTCCACGGGGCTGGCGAGCACACACGGCTCAAGGAGGTCCCAGTTGGTGGTGAAGTCCCGTGCCATGGACCGCAGGTCCTCAAGTTGCATCCCGGCGGCCATCGTAAAAAGGAGCGCGGGGGAGATGTCGCCGTCGTCGAGGAGTTCGGTGCGCAGCGCCATCCACCAGTTGTCGAAGGCGACTCCGGAGGCCACCTCATCGAGGACTTCGATCACCGGAGGGAGACCGGCTTCGATGGAATGCTCGTCGAGGATGCGCCGCGCGAACGAGTGCAGGGTGCCGATCGCGGCCGAGTCCAGATCCTCGATGGCCCGCTCCGCGCGTATGGCTCGTTCGGAGTGGGGCGGGGTTGTGGCGAGTTCTTCCTCGAAGGTGACGCGGAGCCGGTCGCGTAGCTCGGCGGCGGCCTTATCGGTGAAGGTGACGGCGGCGACATGGCGAAGTGGGACGGCCGATTCGGGGTTCAGCACAATGGCCGCCACCCGTTCGACCAGCAAGCGGGTCTTCCCCGAACCGGCACCGGCCTCGACGAACAGGGTCCGATCCAGCTGCTCACGGATCCGCTGCCGGGCCTGGGCGTCATACAGCTCGGGCATCGCGTGTCCTCATTGTTTGGCCGCCTCAGGCTCCACGAGCGCGAGGTAGGCGGCCAGCCGCGGGTCGTGGCGCTTGCGCTGCCAGCGATCGCGGAGCTCTTTCACCCCGAGACCGTCGGGGTCGCAGTACTGGCACTCGGTGAAGCCGCTGACGCTGCCGCCGGTCGGCGGCCGGTGTGGGAACAACCCGTTGGCGATGCCATCAGTTATGACCGCGAGTGCCTCGGAATATCGGCGGTGGACCTCCGGGGTCAGCGGGACGGCCCTCCGCTGGCCGCGCTCCTTGCGCAGGAACCAGTATTCGGCGGACACCGCTCCCTGCGGCATGCCCATCGCCGACCGGGCAGCGTAGGCGTAGACCGGCAGTTGCAGCTTTGTGCCGTCGCTGGTGGGGTTCGCCTCGCAAAGGTCCTTGAATTTTTCAGGGCTTCCGGTCTTGTAGTCGACCACCACGACCTCATCCCCGACGCGGTCGATGCGGTCGGCGCTCCCCCGGAAGCAGATCACCCGGCCGTCGGGCAGAGTGACCCCGACCGGAGCGACGCCGCGCATTCCAAAGATCAACTCGGAGCGCGCCTGCTGTCGCCCGGTCTCTCGGCGCAGGCGATCGTCGTCGTCAAGTAGCCGGTCGAGATCGTCGAGGATGCGGGCCTGTTCCTGCTGCCACAGCAGGTGGTGGCCGGTGACGCCGCGCGCCTTGGACTCGGTGGCTACCTCGAGAGCGATGTGGCGTAGCTCCGCGTGCTGCTGGGCGGTCCACGGCGTCGCGCCTCCGGGGGCGGCGCCCGCGTGTGCCTGCTGGGTGAAGAACCGATCAAGCGCGGTGTGGACGAGATTTCCGATCTCGCGAGGACTGATCTGAATGAGCTCCTCAGGAGACTCGATCGGCTCGATTCCCAGCAACTGCTCAAGGAAGTACGCGTGCGGACAGACGGCCCACGCCTCGAGCGCCGTGGGTGAGACGACGACGCCGACAGCGCTGGGATCCGGTACGCCATGGCCCGAGAGGTCACCATCGAATCGAGTAAGCGAGCTGCTCGTCCGGGTGCGCAACATGGCCAGCGCGCGCCTAACCACTTTGTCTCGAGGCAGGGCGTCATCCACGGTGCCGCCTGAGGTGTGGTGGGCGAGGGCCGCGCGGGTGCGCCACTCCTGCTCGGTGGCCAGTTCGTCTGTGAGCGCGAGGCTAGCCGCGTACGACGGCGACGCCACAAGCCACGGCCCCTTTACCGACTCCCATTGAGTGGCCTGGAGCTTGTTATCGCCCGACAGCCTGCGCAGCGACGGCAGCAACCACCGGGAGGGTAGATGGGGACTGCTGTGCAGCAGGTCCCCGCGCGGGAAGGACACGGCGCACTGGGGCGCGGCAGCGAATGCGGCCAGCAGGTGGCGATGCTGCCGGTCCAGGCGGTCACGCAACGGTGGAAGCTGCCCGTCTGTGAGGGCACGTATGCGCTCGGGCAGGAGTGCATCCTCTCCAAGCGGCCCCGGTACCAGGTCCTCGGCCATTCCCACAACAAAGACTGCATCGGACTCCAGACCGATGGCGTAGGACAGCGGAGCGACCAGCACGCCCTTGCCGAACCGACCGCGCCGCGGCAGGTCGTCGCCGAGCTCGAGCTCAATGGCCTGGCGCAGAGCAGTCAGGTCCGCAGTGATCTCGAGCGTCTCCAAGTTGGCAAGGCCGTCCAGGATCTGCTGGATCTTCTGCGCCGCGTGAGTCTCATCCTCGGGCAGCCACCGTTCAGCCTCGACGTCGCCCGCGAGCGCGCGGAAGACACCACCGCCCCACGCGGCCAGCTCGGACCAGGAACGCAAGCCCGCGCCTTGGTCGAGGCGGGCCCGCAGACTCGAGACGAAGGCGCGTAGCGCCTCGGCCGCCTTGGCATTGTGTTCGTATCGGGCGATGAGGCCTTCATGCGGTGCCTCGGATGCCCTCTCAGCCTCGGCGGCGGTGTGCTCCTGTTCGGCGTAAGCCTCGAGATGACGGTCCCACTCTGCACCGGCGACGACGCCGGCATCCCGGGAGATGCGGTCCCATCGGGCAGCAGGCACTCGGCTGCCGTCGGTGTCACGGACCGGCGCCGAGGCGAGGACCGCTAGGACTTCGTCGCGCCGCCAATCATGATCAGGCAACGCCAGTGCGTCGATCAGCATGCGCGCCAGGGTCCGCTCGATCGTCGGCCGTACGCCGGCCCCGTGACTCACGATCTCCGCTGCGGCTAGGTGCTCGGCCAGCAGTCGTGCATACGGATCGGCCCGTCCGTAAAGCACCGTAATGCGGTGGGCCGGGACGTACCGCAGCTCCGTAGTCAACATCCGGACCACACATCGGACCTCGTCGTCAGCATCGGAGGCGTGGAGAATCCGCGATGCCGTAGGAGACCCGCCCTGGGGGACGTCGCTGAGGACGACGTGCAAGCGCTGTAGTGACCGCATGACGCCCTGGTCAGCGCGTTCGTCACCGGTCGCAGCGGCGACTACCTGCAGGAGTCCGGAAGCGGCGAACGCCTCCAGTAGCGCAGCCGTCCCGAGGGGGAGGTCCTGCGGCAGGAACAGGACAGTCGCGCCGATCTCTCGAGCTCGCTCGGGCTGGGCGCGCAGCGCGTTGGCAGCTCCGCGCCGCAGGTCAGCGACGTCGTACCAGTGCGTACTGAGCAGCGTGGCCACCCGCCGGTGCAGGCGAACAAGATCAGCGACAATCGGCTCGCCGCTGCGGGCGATCAGATCCAGCCCAGTCTCGTCAACCTCACGCAGCTCCCGATGCACCTCGACGAGCGTCCGGATCGTTGCCGGGTGCTTCGCCACATGAGCGAACAAGCCCGCCTCTTCCTCCAGCGCGTGCCGCCATGCGCCCGCCAGCACCGGTCCTGTCGCGGGGCACCGTCCGCTGCCGGCCAGCGTTGGTGCGCCGAGTCGCTCGGCGAGTCGATCGACCGTGAGCATGGAGAGGCCCGCCACACCAGGAAGATTGCCTACTCCGCGTGCGAGCGCACGTCGTGCAACGAGCCCGGACAGCTCTGTGGGCACAAGGATGGTGACCGGCGCCAGAGGATCTCCCCGCTTCACCTCGGCGACAACCGTGCGCAAAGCGTCAAAGGCTGGTGCGCCATAGCGCGTCCAGAGTACCGACACGTCGCGCTCTCCCTAGGCTCGTCAACGACGGCTACTTAGAAGAGAAATATTCGAAATCACCATGTAACGAGCGTATCGCTAAAAAGGCCTCACAACAGGCCTTGTCGACTACGAGGGGGTGTCGATTTGACGACCCTGCCGGCGATTGATCCTGAGCGGGCATGCGACCGTCGACCTGGTTGAAGCGGTAGGGGCGGTCCCCGTCACCGTTTCTGGGCGAGTCCGTGGCCTGGCGAGTGCAGCGTGCGTGGCGCTGTGGCCTGGATACCCGGGGCAGCGAGCACCGTCATGGCAGGGCGTGCGCGGCGAGGTGCAGCGGAGGGCCAAGAGGACGGGCGCAAGATTCAAGGTCTCTGGTCTGCGGCGTGACAGGCGCCTACTCTGGCTGCACAGGTGAGGTAGACACACCCACCCGTGCCTTGTGGAGCATCAGCGGAGGCACCTGCCGTGGACCAGCAGGAGATCAGCAACGGCCCGCGCGGCCTCGGGGGCACTCGCGGATTGCAGCGGCTGCAGGCGGTGCTTGCCGAATGGCGCTCCTCGCTGATCGACCTCGGTGGCCGCAACCGGCTACTTCATTTCAGGCATACCAAGACCGCCACCTTGGAGATCACCGCTCCGAATGCCGAGACACTGCTCGCAGGACTCGGGCGGGGCTGGGAATTCGCTCCGGTGACGGAAGCGGACACGAGGGCCGTCGAGAGTGACGGAGGCGATCTCGGCAAGGCATCCGGGCTTCAGGGGATCATTACGCAGAAGTCCACTCAGGCCGGCCTAGATGCGGCACTGCGCGCCCTTTACCGGACCTCAACTCAGGCATACAACGACTTCGGCCTGTGGGTGCTCTGGCTCGGTGTCGGCATCCTCAGGTGGAGGGAAAGCCAAGCTGCACAAGAGATCAGCGAGGCCCCGCTGGCTCTGATCCCGGCCGCGCTCGAACGTACCCCCTATGGTGGCTTTCGCCTGCTCCCAGCAGAGGGCCAAGACCCTGTCCACAACCCAGCTCTTGCCGTGAAGTTGGACCAGCTAGGCGTTGACTGGAAGCTCGTCTCCACGGTCGATCCCGCCGACCAGGCCGCCGTGCGAAGGGCCGCCCGAGCCGCCGTCGCCCCTCTCGAGGGTTGGGAGGTTGTCGACCGCACCGTGCTGTCGCCGTTCGCCTCCCACAAGGAGGCCATGTACCGCGACCTCCTCGACAACGAGGAGCAGATCCTCTCCAGTACTCTGATCAAGGCCGTCGGCCTAGGGGCCGACGCCGCCCTCCCGGGTGACGGCCTGTGGTTCGAGCCGTACGACGAACAGCGCATCGACGAACTCCAGGTGCCCGAGACCACCCCCCTCGTGCTGGACGCCGATGCCTCCCAGCGCAAGGCGGTCGCCGCCGCTCTCGAGGGCCGGTCCTTTGTCATGGATGGACCACCCGGGACTGGCAAGAGCCAGACCATCACCAACATGATCGCGGCCCTGATGCAGGCCGGCCGCAGCGTCCTCTTCGTCAGCGAGAAGGCCGCAGCGCTCGACGTCGTGCGCAACCGGCTGCGTGAGGTCGGACTGGACTCCTTCGTCCTGGCTCTTCACAGCCACGACACCAGCAGGAAAGCGGTGGCTGCCGAACTCGGCAGATCCCTCGCCTATCGTGCCCAGGCGCCGGTGACGGCCCGGCAGGACCCGCAGCAGGCCCGCCGCCTGCGGGAGGAACTGTCCGCCTACGCTGCCGCGATGAACGAGCCCCGTGCATCACTCGGCCTCTCATTGCACCGGGTCCTTGGCAGGATTTCGCTGCTCGACGACGAGCTCGCCCCTGCCGATTTGCCCACCCTTGTCGGGCCACCAGTCGACTCGAAGTGGGCGGACGGGTTCGACGCCGAAGCTCTCGACGAACTGTGTGAGGCAGCCAAGCAAGTGGCCCGTGCCTGGCGCCCAGTCCTCGAAGAAGAGCGATTCCCCTGGCACGGGCTGCGCAAGACGGATGGCATAGCCGATCCCCGAAGGCTGGCCGATGCCGCCATCGCGGCCCTCGACGACCTGTGCCGCACCGCCACCAGGCATTCGGCACTCACAGTCGCCGACGGCGTGGACATGAACACGTTCAAAGGCATCCGGCGGGCCGTACGGAAGCTGGACTGTCTCGAACTCGATGACGAAGAAGTAGCGGCGTACAGTTCAGCGTCGTCCGTATACGCCGATGTGCCCGAGCTACTACACCGTGTGGCCGATGGACACGGGCTGGCCGAGCCGCGAGACGTTGCTGAGGCTGTCGATACCTGTTTGCTGGCCGACCTAGCGCAGGCGGTGCACCGTCCCCCGGTGGACTGGCTGGACCCGGCAGTCCTGCGTCAGGCCCATGCGGCCGCCGAGGAACTCCAGGCAGCGGTCACTGAGCTCCGCGACGCAAGGACTGCTGCCGAGGACATCTTCGACCCCCGAGTGCTCGATCACGAAGACCTCGCAGAACTGGAGCGCCGGTTCCGCGAGGAGCACCGTGGCATGCTCGGACGCCTCTCCGGCCGCTACCGCGCCGACCGCACCGCAGCGACCGCACTCACCAGACGTGGTGCATGGAACAAGGCCTACGCCGAGCGCCTACCTCAAGCCCTGGCTTGGCAGTCCGCGCATCAGTCCTTGGCACGTGTCATGGCAGATCACGCGTCGCTACTGGAGCCTTACGCGCGAGGTGAGGAAACCGACTTTGTTGTGCTGCACGCTGCGCTCGCCACCGCCGATCGGATCGCAGATCTGGCTCCCCATGCCGTTGCCGACCCGGTTCGGCGCGAGCGCTTGGCGTACTGCCTCGCAGGCGGGGCTGCTCCTGACACGGTGCTGCGTGCGGATGCTGCCCAACTGCGCGCAGCACTGATCTGCTGGCGCAGCGACCTGGCCACTCGCCTAGACGACTGGCAGCGCACCTCGGGGGACCTCCTCTCGCTCTTCCAAGCCAGCCGCAGGGCCAGCCTTGGCGCCGAACTGAGCGGTGAGGGACACAAGGACAGTCTCGACCGCGCACGGCGCACCCTCAAGCGGCTGTGCGACGACAGCGCTGGCCCCGATGAGTGGTACGCCCACCAGGCCGGACTCGCCGTGCTGCGGCGCCATCGCACCGACGCCATGGTGACCCGGTTCGCCGAACACGGTTTGGACGCGAAGCTGTTTCCCTCGGCTGTGGAGCGCGCCGTGCTTCGGGCCTGGGCCGACGCCCAGATTGCTGCTGATGGCCGTCTACGTATGACTGTCAGGGCCGAGGACCGCGATGCGCTCGTCGATCGGTTCCGCGAGGCCGACAGGCGCCTGGTCGAGTCGGCCCGTTGGGCTGTGCTTGAGGCTTGCGATGAGCGCCGTCCGGTCGGTGCTGCGGGGCAGGCCGCCATCATCCGTAGGGAAGCGGAGAAGAAGAGCCGCCACATGCCGGTGCGTGAACTGCTCTCCCGTACACGGGACGTGGTTCACAAGGTCAAGCCGTGCTTCATGATGAGCCCGCTTGCCGTCAGCTCCCACCTACCGCCCGATTTCCGCTTCGACGTCGTCATCTTCGACGAGGCTTCACAGGTACGGCCGGGAGACGCAGTCAGCTGCCTCTACCGAGCGGATTCCCTGATCGTCGCTGGTGACGCCAAGCAATTGCCCCCCACCGAGTTCTTCGCTGCCGGCAGTGGGGACGACGAGGAAGAGGAGTGGACCGAGGAGGCACTGGACTCGTTTCCCTCGCTGTTGGAGATGTGCAAGGGCAGCGGCATTATCCGGAGTCTCCCGCTGCGCTGGCATTACCGCAGCCACCATGAGGACCTCATCGCCTTCAGCAACCACCGTTTCTATGAGGGCGGACTGATCACATTTCCCGGGGCCAGCGAGCATGGCGAGGACATCGGCGTCGCTTTCTTCAAGGCCGACGGGGTGTACGACAGAGGCGGTCGCCGTGACAACCGAGGCGAGGCGGAGTTCATCGCTCGCCGGGTGTTGCACCACTTCGACAATCGTCCGGGAATGAGCCTGGGCGTCGTCGCCCTGTCCAAGGTCCAAGCGGACACAATCGATGAGGCAGTCCAACAGGCTCGACTGGCCCGTCCCGACATGGATGCCCATTTCACTGAGGACCGTCTCGACGGCTTCTTCGTCAAGAACCTCGAAGCGGTGCAGGGCGACGAGCGCGACGTGATGATCCTGTCCGTCGGGTACGGCCCGGATTCACATGGCAGGCTGACCTCGCATTTTGGTCCTGTTAACAAGCTGGACGGCTGGCGACGCCTCAATGTCGCCGTCACCCGGGCTCGCACCCGGATGGAGGTTGTCGCCTCCTTCCGCGGCGGAGAGCTGCGGGACAGCGACAATGAGGGAGCCCAGGCGCTCAAGCGCTATCTCGAATACGCCGAACGCGGTCCTGCGGCGCTATCGGTGGAGGCTCCCGTATCCGCTGCTGAGCCCGAAAGCCCCTTCGAGGAGTCGGTGCTGCGGGTTCTGCAGGGTTGGGGCTACGACATACAACCTCAGGTTGGCGTTTCCGGATACCGGGTCGACTTCGGCGTCCGTCATCCCAGGGCCGTCGGCACCTATGCCCTCGGCATCGAGTGTGACGGAGCGATGTACCACTCTTCACGGGCCGCCCGAGACCGTGACCGGCTGCGTCAGCAGGTGCTGGAAGACCTGGGATGGACCCTGTACCGGATCTGGGGAACCGACTGGTACCGCAACCGGCTACAGGCCGAGCGCAGGCTCAAGGAAGCCGTCGAACGCGCAGTCGCCGCCGACCCGTTCCCCATGCGCAGCCCGGCTCCGGCAGAGGAGTCACCCGCCACGCGTAGCCGCGCCGAGGCCGCGGACTTGCGTGCGGACGATGAGGCGGGTCGTATGGAAGAAGTACGCACAACCAAGGCGCGGGAGCGCCTCGAGGCTCTGCACTCGGCGTCACGGGCTGACGGCCGACAGCACGTGACCTTCACCCCTGTTGAGTCCAGATCTGACCGGGACTGGAGTACGTACTACCAGATGGCTGACGTCCGCCACTTGGCTGACCTCGGAGTCGAACTGCACACTGCTGAGGCCCGCCCCGCACTACAGCGAGCAGTCATTGCCGTGGTCCAGGTGGAAGGCCCGGTACACGTGGACCTGGTGCTGCAGAGAGTGCGCGAGGCATGGGGGGTGGGCCGGGCGGGCACCCGGATCAAGACTAATTTCGACCTCGCTGTGGCCACCCTGACGTCCGCGGGCAGAATTCACCGCAGTGGCGATGGAGCTTTCCTGGACGTCACCGGACGCTCCGAGCTGCAGCCGCGGATGCCCGCTCCCGGCGCACCGTCCCGCAAGGTCGGTCACGTACCCGTCGTTGAGCGCTGCATCGCCATCGCCGAACTGGCAGCGGAGTCCCCCGGCATGACGGAAGATGAGCTGATCGTGCACGCCGCCCGCTTCTTCGGCTGGGGCCGGGTGGGTGAGGACATTCGACGCGCGCTGGTCAGAGACATTGCTGGACTTGCAGCGCAGGGGATTCTCACCGGTGTCCCTACCAGCATCCTCGCCGTCCGAAGCAGCTCGATCGGCTGAGCTGCGCGCTGCAGCGAAGAAGGAGCTCACCCGGCGGGTGGCCCGCTCCCGCTGATCCGTCTGCCCAGCCACAACGACCGCACCACGAAGCCATGCGATGTCGGCGATGGGCAGTCCTCGCCGATCGGGTGCCTGGACCCGACGCCGTGCAGTTGCTTCGCCCAGATCTGCCCGTCGATGGAATAGTCCACATCCCGAAAACCTCATTGCGCCAGTTGAAGCTCGTCTGCGCAATGCACTCACCCAGGACGACTTCGAACTCGCCGGCCCTGAGGAGTGAGAGCCGGACTCCCCAACGATCAGGGGCCCGAACGCCAGGGGCGGCTGCACCACGGGAAACCGCGGCGTAGCCGCCGCCCTTCAGCGATTGGTGGACCAGCCCGGCTTGCCAGCCGAGGGCGCACTCCCACGCGATCGTGCCCACAACAGCTTGGGAGACCAGGCAGGCCGAAGTGACAGGAGTTCGGAGGTGAGCGCAGTAGCTCAGTTCAGTTCCGGTCGGTTCTTGTTCTCGATCGCCTCACGAACGGCCATCGCGAGGTGCGCGGCTCCCTCGACAAGGCCGGTGATGAGGACTGGCCTGCCGTGTGTGAGCTTCAGCTGAAGACTCACGTTCCCGCCAAACACGCGGCCGAGCGCGGTGTCCTTGCTGTGGTCGGTGAGGTTCGTGACGTCTTCCCACCTCACGACACGGCGCTTGCCCCGGTAGGTGTTGACCAGACCGTCCACGTAAAGCTCGAACGCCTCACCGGGGCGTGTCAGGGACAGCCAGCCCAGTCTGCCCCCCCCACGAGTACGGCCCCGAGGCCGCAGCCGAGTACGACGCTCGGCACGAAATCGTCGCCGCTGTTCGAGTTCGGGTACGTGACTATCGCAGACGCCACGCCAAGCAGGAGGCCGACAAGACCCAGCAGGAGCAGCACCAACGAATTGCGACGGCGACGTCGATTGTTGATCTCATGGCGCATCAACCAATGCGCTCAGCTCGTCTCCCATACGAGGAAGCTATCGGCCACCGTTCGGGACCGCTCCCGCCAGGGGCCCTCGGAGTCGCTTTCGCTTGTGTGCCCTCGAATTTGTGGGGCATCGCATAATTCGATGGTGTCCCTTGTCGTAGTGTAGCCGATCAAGGTGTGGGAGTGCGCGGGCGTTAGCCCGGGGCGTGCTCCCGATGACGGTCTGCGCTCCCTGCGCATAGGGCAGGCCACCGTGTAACTCTCCCTGGTGAACGGCCAGTTCAACGTCAGGGAGGTACCCGATGGCCTTGTCCCAGTCTGACTTACAGCGCCTGCTGGAGTCACTACGCTCGACGGACGGGATCGAGCTGATACGCCGCGTGGCCGAGCACATGCTGCAAGAGCTGATCGAGGCCGAGGCGACCGCACTCATCGGTGCCGAGTGGAACGAGCACACCGCCTCACGGACGGCCTTGCGTAACGGGCATCGCGACAAGACCCTCACCACGATGGCCGGCGATCTGGATCTGGAGATCCCCAAGGTCCGCACCGGCAGCTTCTTCCCCAGCCTGCTGGAGCGCCGACGCCGGATCGATCAGGCCCTCTATGCCGTCATCATGGAGGCATACGTGCACGGCGTCTCCACTCGCAGCGTCGATGACCTGGTCAAGGCGCTGGGCGGGGACACCGGCATCTCCAAGTCCGAGGTCTCGCGGATCTGCCAGGCCCTGGATGAGCCGCTGACCGCCTTCCGCACCCGCTCGCTGGATCACGTCCGCTTCCCCTACGTCTACCTGGACGCGACCTACTGCAAGGCACGGGTGAACCACCAGATCGTCTCCCAGGCCGTGGTCATCGCGACCGGCATCACCGAGGACGGCAACCGCGAAGTCCTTGGGCTGATGGTCGGCGACAGCGAGAGCGAGACGTTCTGGAAGGAGTTCCTGCGCTCCCTGCGCGAACGGGGCCTGAGCGGGGTCCGTCTGGTCATCACCGACCAGCACTCCGGCCTGGTCGCCGCGGTCCGCAAGGTGATGCTCGGCGCCGCCTGGCAGCGGTGCAGGGTTCACTTCCTGCGCAACGTCTTCAACGTCATCGACAAGGAGTCCGGCGAGATGGTCGCCGCGACGATCCGCACCATTTTCACCCAGCCCACCGCCGACCTCGTGCGCACCCAGCTGGACACCGTCGCCGACATGCTCGGCCAGCAGTTCCCCAAGGTCAGGGCCATGCTGTTGGAGGCGAAGGAGGACCTGACCGCGTTCGCGGACTTCCCACCACGGCACTGGAAGAAGATCCAGTCCACGAACCCGCTGGAGCGGATCAACCGGGAGATCAAGCGTCGCATCGACGTCGTCCAGGTCTTCCCCAACCCACCCGCCCTGGAACGGCTGGTGACCGCCGTGCTCTTCGAGATGCACGACGAGTGGATCGCCTTCCCCCGCCGCTACCTCCCCGAGGCCAGTATGGACGCGCTCTACTCCGAACTTCCCGAAAGCGCCCCCGCACTACCCAACGCCTCTAACACACCCGCCAGTTGATCCCCTACACCACGACAAGGGACGCCATCCGTAATTCCCCAGCCGGAACTTCACCGACTGGGCCAGGGACATCGCGGCGTCGACGCCGTCGCCGTCATACGGACGCCTGAGTTGCTCCTCGGTCCCCACGATCGCCAGAGTCCCTGGGCCGTTGGGGGGTCATTGAGCGTCGCTACGACTTGAACGTGGTCCTGTCCCCTGGAAGGCGACCGTGGACGGTCGTACGAGCCCGGTGCGTGCGTGCAGGGCAAGGAAGACGCCAGCAAGGAGTCGCGGCGCATCGCCCCAGGCTCGCTCTGGCCGGCTTGTCAGTGCCGTCGCCTACCGTCATGGGTATGACTTCTCCTTCCCGTACGTCTTCGACCCGGTGGCTGCTGGAGGTCACCTGCCAAGCCGCCCACTGTGACAACCCCGCCTGGGAACAGCAGCGGCAACTCCTGTGCTCCGTCGCGTTCTTCGACAAACCGCGGGAGGTGTGGGTGGTGCGAATCGGCGCTGTCGACGTCAAGGCGCTCGGTGCGCTACAGACGCTGTACGAGGCCGCTCGACGATTCGGCACGCACGTACAGATCGAGGCGAATGTCGCCCCGGACAACTGGCAGGGTCCGGTGTTCGACGATGACAGCCCGGTTGGCGTCAGCCCGCACCGATCAAGGACGAGGACTGGGGCAGCTTCCCTCTGCATGAGGACACGCCCTGTGCGCTAGGAACCGGCCTCAAGGGCCACGTAGGGCCACTTCAAGCCACCTTCAGGGCATATCTCCACCGAGACTGGGGTCGGCAGAGGCCCTTCGCCGGTCCCGGAAGACGTCGCTGTGGCCAGTTCTCTTGCGTTGCGAGGAATACGACGTCTTGGGATAAGCACCCTCTGCCAGCAGAAGCTCGGCTTCGGGAAGACATGATCGAGGCTCCGGGATCGGGGTCGCTGGTGTTGGCAGAGCATCGAGCCGCACCTGGCACTTGTGCGGCGGGTGGTGGCGCTTGCCAGCCTGTACCCGTCCTGCACTCGTGGCAGTGGACGTCGGCGGAGGCTCAGGTATTCATCAGTGATCTCTGCTGACGGTCGTGCTCGGCCCGTACGCCGTGAACGCGAGTGACCGGTCTATCGTCTCAGTGCCTTGCGGATCAGGTCTCGGAGCGCGCGGGCGCTGGTGATGACGTGGTTGTCGTCATCGGTGCCCATCGCGATGAACTCATCAAGATCAGGCCAGTCGACAACTCGATCCAATAGCCGAAGAGATCCCGCATCGCCCTCAGCGAAAGTCTCGGTGCAGCTGACGCAGACATTTCTGATCAGATCGACGATGGCGTGCCGGAAGAGTCGAGGAGCCGCCGGATCTTCCTGCCAATACTTGACTTCGTCGAGAGGCTCATCCCACTTTGCCTGCCCGGCCAGTGCTTCGATGAGGCGGCGGCGGGTTTCCACTTCGAGTGGCCCGGCTATCCCCTGGTCTAGCAGTCCTCGGCAGTGCAATTCCGCTTCGGTATAGCGGCGGTCCCGCAAACATTCCTCCGCCTGCTCCAACGCTTCGTAATTCGCTGCGTACGAAGTTGGCTCGATGCGTGACTTCAGATCAGCGAAGGCATCGGCGAGCAGTGCAAGCCTTGTCGACACCTCCCCCGAGAGATTCGATCCCTGGATCAGCAGATGCGAATCGATGGCCAATTTCATGGCCGCCTTCGGGTAGTCGATCACCCAGGACCGCGCCTGATGGAGCACGAACTCCAAATGGCCTACGGCGTCCTCCAGCGTGGTCCTCAGAGTCGGCCGTCGGTCACTGTCGAGCTCTTGGATCTGGATGGGCATCGCCGCCAGAGAAAATCGTGTCTGTACGACGAGCGCGTCATTGTGCGAGCCTGATTTCTCCAGGTAGTCGAGCTCCCGCAGATAAAGCTCCTCAGCTCGTACGACGTCTCCTTGCATGTAGTAGGGGGTGGCAAGATTTCCGCAGATCAAGGCCGCTCGCTCACTAGGCAGGCCGATGCGGTCGATGTGTGAGAGGAGCATCTCGGCGTGCGACTGCATGACCCGCACTCGCTCCAACTCGCCGAGCTGCGTGGGCCCGGTTAGCCAGCGTTCCACATGCCCGGCCAGCTGATCGATCGCTGCTGAGCGCGCCGGGTGCCTCGCGAGGCGTTCACGCATCAGCTCCTGGCTGACCGTATTGATGGACACAGACCGGTTGGCCCCAGGCAGTGTCTCCCCGTATGTGGGTGGCAGGGGCAGATCATTCTTGATGAGTGAGAAGCGAGAGAGTTCGCGCAGTGCTTCACCGATGTTGACCATCTCCGGCGGAATGAGTACGCCGCCGCGATGCTCGTTATCGAAGTCCTCAACTTTGCTGATCGCCGCGGCCAACAGGAGGTGCGCGGGTATCTGGTGGGAGGCCAGGTATGCAGCTGCGTAGAACATCTGCAGGGCAACAGCGGCGACGTCGAGGACTGTGCCTGGCTGGATCCGTCCCTCGATTTTCTCGATGCACATGTTGTGGGCTGCTGCGAGAGTGTGGGGGTAGCCGGGAGGAACCATGTCCTCGTCGGCGTAGGACCGGAGCTTCAGGGCATTGAGGTAGTGATCGACTTGGTCGAGTCCCAGCCCGCAGGTGTAGAGATAACTGGCTCCGAGCTCCAAGGCCAAGGGCCCGTCACCCAGCTCGCTCGCCAGGCGGTCCAGCGCACCCTGCCAGAGGGATTCCTCGGGTTCGCTGAGGTGAAGACGCCGGGTCAGGAGCTGGACAGATTCCTTGCGGTCCATAGTGGAGACCTCCACCACGTCGCCAGTGCCCATGTGCGTGGCCGCGTTCAGCGTGGTGATGATGACATCGCCCCGGCCCGCCTTGGGCACCCAGGGCTCGGCCTGTCGGATTACGGCCACGTTGTCGAAGATCAGCAACCAACGGCCCGGGAGCCGGCCGAGGGCTCGCTGCACCGCTTGCTGCGTCTCCTCGGGCCGGGCTTCTCGGCCTGCGGCGGTGTTCGGGTCCAAGACATCCAGTACCCGCTGGAACGACGCAAGGGTCGAGGACGACGTCTCGCAGTCGATCCAGCCGATGAAATCGTAGGTGTCGGCCCGCTCGGCGATGTAGAGGGCAGCGGCACTGGACTTGCCGATTCCAGATGGTCCGACGAGGGTGGCTCGGCGGTTCAGGTGCGTCCCCGTGGTGGGGAAGGCAGCGAGCAGCGCATCGATGAGCTTGGGCCGACGTACATCGGGGATGGCCGGGATCTGTCCTGAAATGGTGCCCCAGTTGCGCGCACCGATCGACTGCGCCAACGTTTCCGCGTCGACGAGTACCAGCCTGCGCAGGTCGGCTGTGGAGAAGGCGGCCCGCTCGCCAGTGACATCGGCAGCGCGGTCCAGTACCTCGGAGATGAGGTATCCCGTGAGCAGCCCGGCGGACTGGTCACCCAGACCTTGATGCGCACGATTCCGGACGCTGCGCAGGGAATTGCGTAGCTCTTCACGGATCTCATCGTCGTCGCGAGCGTCGAATTCGAGGCGGCAGTGGGTCAGTCGGGAAAGGCTGTCGCTGTTCAGCCTCTTCAGCTGGTCCCGGCGTTGAGGTGCATCGTGGAAGAGTTCCATCAAAGTGTCCCGCAGGACGTGCGGCGCGATGTCGCCGGACAAGACTTCTGCAAGCCGGTCGCCCTTGACCCCCGGGCGGGCATTCGTCAGCAAGTAGTAACTGCTCGCTCTTTGACTGCCGTTGAGCATGTCCAAGAGGATGCCCAACGCCACCGCGCCGCTCATGGAGCCACCTGCGACGCGGCTCTTGACCTGGACCGCCGTGCGCACGGTTCCGTCCATGTCCACTACGTCGAAGTCGACCTTGTCCACCGCTCCGTTGCCGGGCGGTGGGCCTTCCACTCGAACGCAGGCGACCTCCGGCTTGTCGATCACCGAAACCAGCTGCTCGAGGGTGCGGAGGTACTGGTAGTGGAACCCTCGCGCCGCTCCACGTCCCCCGTCCATGGCTGTGCACCCCTTCCAGACCAGCCCGCTGGGGTGACCTCCCAGCGACGGCGCGATGATCAGCAGTCAAGACTATGAGGTGAGGGTCGCATGCGTCCTCAACAGCGCGGCGGATATTCAGTCAACGATGGAGTGCATGAACATCATCACGGTCCAAACGTGGCTGTACCGCTGCGCGGTTGGTGCGTCGAGAAAACCGATGCACCAGCCGCCCTTCCTGTTGCGTCAGGCCGCCTCGAACGCTCGCCGGATCAGCGGTCCCGCCTTTTCCAGGTCGGCTGGCGAGGCGATACGGACCTCCAGGTCGCCGGTCCCGAGGTGGCCGATACCGCGCATGTCGCGCGAGAAGCCTTCCTCGAGCTCGACCGTGTCCGGGTCGATCTTTAGGTAGATCAGGATCGTCCCCTGCTTCGGGCGGAAGATGACGGAGGCGACGTTCACCATCCGACGGTAGGCGATGTAGTGCCGAAGCTGAGCCACCTCGACCTCGCCCCAGGCGGTTAGGGCCTCGTCCAGCTCGGCGTACAGGTCCTGCAAGCAGCCAGGAATCGTGCCGGCGGTAGCGGTCGCCTGAGCGGACGTCTTCCCGTCTTTGCTGGCGGCACCAGCCGTGACCTCCCGCTCGCGGCTCTGGCGCCGGTCCGAGACCGGTCTCGTAGATCCAGGCGTGGACTCGATCAGTAGCAGGCTCAGCAGCCCACCTTCGAAGACGCGGTAGCGCACGAGGTCGATGCGCTCGCGCAGACGGTGTACCGCGACTCGGTCGTGGTGCGAGAAACCAGCAGCGATGCAGACCATCCGAGGGCTCCGCCAGTCGATCGACTCGGCGGCCTCGGAGCCCAGTTTCTCTTTGACCAGTGCCTCGAACTCGTGACGCGCGGAGTCCAACCACGACAGGTAGGAGACAGCCTGCGACAGGACACCGCTGTCGGCGCCCTTCTTGTATTCGATCAGCGCAGGTGTGCCGTTCTCGTCCAGACCGAGCGAGTCGATCCGGCCCCGGTGCCACGGTCCCGTCGGGTATTCCGACGCCAGGAAGCGGATGCCGAGCATCGACTCCATCCCCGCCTCGATCCGACGCTGGAGCTCCACCTCCAGCCTCACCGCCGAGCCCCGTAGCTCGACGTCCCGGCCATCGGCATCCAGCCGGAACAGCTTCAGGTCGGTCACCAGCGTCCCCCTCCGCGCGATCTCTACAGGAGAAGCAATGGAAACCGGGCCCGTGGCTATTCCGATCGGTCTCTGAGCATGCTTCGTCCCCCCGGACCTGATCCCAGGACAGAGACGCGCAGGTCTGTTGGCCGTGCTGCGGAGTACGGACTGACCGGGGACATTCCTTGAGAGCTGGTCCCAGTCCGATGTGATCACTTCCTCCTATGCGATGCCGATCAGTAGGCTGTAGCGGTGATTCGTCGGTGTCCATGCCCCTCGTGCCTTGCTTCTTCTACGGCGCAGCGGGGGCATGCGCCGAGCGAGGGTGTGCTTTCGCTGCGGGAGTCAGGGGGTGTGCAGTGAGCAGCGCGTCTCTGCCGTCGCGTATCGGTCCGTACCTCGTCGAGCGGAGGCTCGGCGCGGGCGGGATGGGGGAGGTATACCTCGCCTACTCAGTCGCGGGTGAACCGGTCGCCGTAAAGGTGATCCGGCCCGACCGCACGGATCCGCACACGCGCGCCCGGTTCGAACGCGAGGCGACGATCGCGCGCACGATCTCCGGAACGGGTCGTGTGGCCCGTTTCATCGACGCGGACCCGTTCGCCGAGCAGCCCTGGCTGGCCATGGACTATGTCCCCGGCCGCCCGCTCTCCGACGTCGTGAAGGATCAGGGTCCCCTGACCGCGCCGCTCGTGGCGAGCCTCGGCGCGCTGCTGGCCGAGGGGCTTGCCGCCGTGCACGCGGCGGGTCTGGTGCACCGCGACCTGAAGGCGCAGAACGTCATCCTCGGCGACTTCGGCCCCGTGATCATCGACTTCGGCCTCGGTGCCTTCGTCGGGGCGTCCAACGGGTCGCTGACGCAGGCCGGCTCGGTCATCGGCACGGTGCGCTGCATGCCGCCCGAGCAGGCCCTGGGTGAGCTGGACGTTACGCAGGCCGCCGACGTGTACGGGCTGGGGACCGTACTTCTGTACGCGGCGACTGGGCACTACCCGTACGACGGTGCCCGGTGGGAGGCTGTCGCCGCACAGGTGGTCAACCCCGAGGTCGGCCCCGATCTGTCCGGGCTGCCCGATGAACTGGCCCCCGTCGTGACGGCCATGCTGGCGCATAAGGCGGACGACCGACCCTCCCTTGAGGAGGTGACCCGGCAGTGTGCCGATCTCATGCATGTGCTGGGTACGAGTCCGGCCCGGGCCCGGCGCGCGCTGATTCAGACGACGACGGCGAAGGATCATCCCACGATGGTGCTGCCCCAGCCTGACGCGCCGATGCTGGACCGGCTCGACTCGCTGGAGAGGCTGCTGCGCGAGGAGTCGGAGTCCCCGGCGGAGAACGTTCCTGTCCCGCCGCCCGGAGATGAATCCGGTACGGACACGGCATCCGCCCAGGAGCCCACCACTGGGAAAGGGAGCCCGGCCGAGCCCGCACCGCGAAGGGGCCGTCCCCCCGCATCCCGCCGGGTCGCCGAGGAACTGCGCGAGCGCTACGCGGCGCGGCCGGCGCTCGCGTGGTCGAAGCGCTGAACCGGCGGTCTCCGCCCGCTCCACCGGTTGGCCACCTCAGGTCCCGCACGAGCACACTGCACATCACGACCCCACCGTTTCCAGAGGAGCACCACGTGACCACGGCGATGCAGCCCGAGGTTCCTGCGGCGCGCGACGCCGACGCGGCGGAGTCGGCGTACCCGGCCGGTGCGAGGCCGGTCTTTGCCCCCGGCGCCCAGGTACGCATCCGGGACGAGCAGTGGCTCGTGAAGTCCGTCGCGGAGTCCCGTGACGGGCTCATGGTCGAGGTCAGCGGGGTGTCGCCGTTCGTCCGTGGCACCGACGCGGTCTTCTACTCCGGCCTGGACCAGATCGACGTACTCGATCCGCGCAAGACCAAGCTTGTGCCCGATGACACCTCCAGGCACGCCAAGGCCCGCCTCTACCTGGAGGCGGTGATCCGCAAGACCGCGCTGCCGCAGACCGAGCACGGCATCGCGCTCGCCGACTCCTTCCTCATGGACCGGCAGGAGCACCAGCTGCGCCCCGCCGAGCTGGCGCTGTCCATGCGCAACCCGCAGCCGCGGCTGCTGATCGCCGACGTGGTCGGTCTGGGCAAGACGCTGGAGATCGGCATCACGCTCGCGGAGCTGATCCGGCGGGGGCGCGGCGAGCGCATCCTGGTGGTCACGCCCGCCCATGTGCTGGAGCAGTTCCAGCGCGAGTTGTGGACCCGCTTCTCCCTGCCACTGGTGCGCCTGGACTCCACTGGCATCCAGCGCATCCAGCAGGAGATCCCGGCGGGCCGGAACCCGTTCGCCCACTTCAAGCGGGTCATCGTCTCCGTCGACACCCTCAAGTCGGCGACATACGCCCACCACCTGGAGAACATCACCTGGGATGCAGTCGTCATCGACGAGTCGCACAACCTCGTGAACAAGGGCACCCGCAACAACCGCCTCGCCCGCCGCCTCGCCGAGCAGACCGACGCGCTGATCCTGGCTTCCGCCACCCCGCACAACGGCGACGCCGAATCCTTCGCCGAGCTGATCGGGATGCTCGACCCGGCGGCGATCGCCGACCCCAAGAACTACAAGGTCGCCGACCTCGACCACCTCTACATCAGGCGCACCAAGTCCGACCGCGAGGTGCGCGACGGTCTCAAGAACAAGCCCTGGGCCGAACGTGGTGAGTCCTTGCCGGTGCCTGCTCCGGCGACGCCGAAGGAGATCGCCATCCTGGAGAAGCTCGCGAGCGAGTGGACCCCGGGCGACCCGAACCGTTCGTCGGTCTGCGCCGATCCGCTTGTCGGCTACAACTTCTTGAAGGCGTTCCTCTCCTCGCACGTCGCCCTGCGCAAATCCCTCGCTCGACGCCGTGACTACCTGGACAATCCGAAGAGCCGTACGGCGAACGGCAGGTCCAAGGCCATCGCGGACACCCCCGAGCGCCGCGCCGCTCTCGCCACAGAGAGCAAGGCCCTGGCGGAGCTGGAGGCACTGGTCGCGGACTTCACCGACCAGGACTCCGCCAAGCTCGACGCGCTCGTGCGCATTCTGAAGGACGACCTCGGCGTCAGCCCTGGCTCAGAGCGCCGTGTCGTGATCTTCTCCGAGCGGGTCGACACCCTGAACTGGCTGGCCCAGGAGGTCCCGGCCCGCCTGGGCTTCAAGAAGAAGAACCAGGCCAAGCCCGACACGACTCGCCCCTGGAAGGCGTACGACGGCGCCGTCGAGGTCATGCACGGCGACACCACCAACGATCAGCAGCAGCAGGAGATCGTCGACCGCTTCGGCCGGCTCGAGGAACCGGTGCGGCTGCTCTTCACCGGAGACATCGCCTCCGAGGGCGTCAACCTGCACCACCAGTGCCACGATCTCATCCACTACGACCTGCCCTGGTCCCTCATCCGCATCGAGCAGCGCAACGGACGCATCGACCGCTACGGGCAGGCGGTGAGCCCCGAGTTCCGTGCGCTCATCCTCACCGCCGACGTGCCCTGGCGGCGCGACGAGGAGGGTGGCGAGATGCTCACGCTCGACGACCGGCTCGTCGGCTCCCGCCTGCTGCGGCGCGAGGCCCAGGCGCACGAGATCGAGACCGGTGAGGGAAGTGCCGAGGCCGTCACCGGCCTCTACAACGATAAGAAGGAAGAGGACCGTCTCACCCGCGACCTCATCAAGGGCGGCACTGTCGAGCGCTCCATCAAGCAGTCCCAGCAGGAGTCCGGTGGTGTCCTCGCCGGACTCCTCGCCGGCGCCAACGCCCGACTCGCCGACCCGACGGCCGCTCCGGCCACCGTCGGTACGGCTCCGGTGCCGGAGGCGGACGTCCCGCATGTGTTCGCCGATACCAAGGCGTACTTCCAGGCCGCGGTGGACCTCATCTACCCGCAGGCCGAGCGCGAGGCCCTTGACTGGAAGCCCGAGACGGCAGGGGGCCGCATCGAGTTCACTCCGCCCGACGACCTGCAGTACCGCTTCCGGGAGCTGCCGAAGTCGTACTTGGAGCAGGAGAAGATCCTCACCACCCCCAAGTACGAGGGCACACTGCGCATCACCTTCGACAAGACGTACGCCGCCGACCGCCTGGAAGCAGCCCGCAACGCCAAGCAGGGCAAGACCGACCAGCCCACCTCCCAGTGGCCGAACGTCTCCTACGTCTCCGACATCCACCCCGTGCTCGACTGGGTGACGGACAAGGTCCTGGCCAAGCTCCGCTACGACGAGGCGTTCGTCCTCGCGTACCGGCCTGACGTCGACAAGGCCAAACGAATCGACGCCGCCCTGCCCGCCGCCCTCACCGGCCCGGTCTACCTCCTCCAGGGCGTCTACTCCAACGCGGCAGGCAAGCCGACGATCGTGGAGTGGATGGCCGTCACCGGCCTCGCCGAAGCCGCTCCTCGTGTATGGCGCATGGACTCGGCGTTCCTCGCCGCCTGCGGTGTGGGCCCGGACATGCCCGGCCGCGGTCGGCCCGTCGATCCCGACCTCCTCCAGGCCCTGGTCCCCGCGGCCGTCGACGCGGCCGAGACCCACCTGCGCGAGCGCCGCGCCGACTACGACAACCAGGTCGACTCCTACCTGGCCCCGTACGAGGACCGGGTGCAGGTCTGGGAGCAGGGCGCGCTGATCGCCGTAGGCAACCAGGAGCGCCGCCGCAAGGAGGTGTACGACACCGCCGCCCGACGCCGCGACCTCGTACGACGTCTGCGGACCGACGGCGACCCGATGCTGCGAGTCCTCGCCGTCCTCGAACCCCTCCACACCACCACCGTGTCCGCCGCGCAGGCCGAGGAGTCCGCACGATGAGCTACACGTACGACTCCTTCGCCAACCGCGGCGAATACCTCTCCGCTCACTACTTCAGCGAAGAGCTGGAGAACACCCTCAAGAAGAGCAAGGCGGGCGACGAAGGCCTGTTCACCCTCTGGACCAACCGCGAGACCGACCCGCACGACCCGCGGCCCACCCCCCGCGAACTCCTCCCTCGGCTCCGCGGTGAGTACCAGGCCACCATGCGCCCCTTCCTGGCCTCCCGCGCCGGGCAGGAGGAACTCGGCAGCACCTACGACGACCCGACGGGCGAGTGGGCCGAGCGCCTTACCACCTGGCACACCGCCGTCCTCAAGGCTCTTGGTTACGGTGGTGACCGGCCCAAGCCGATTACCGTGCACAACGCGGGCAAGGACTACGAGGTCCAGGTTGCCTGGCACGGAGACGGCATCGTCGTCCTCGACTGTGGCTGGACCGCCAAGCTCGACCACGCCCTCGACCCCGAGAAGGCCGGACGGCTCCTCCACCCCCTCAAGACCGCCGACGGCCTCCTCGAAACCGGCGAGAAGTTCGCGGGCTGGCTCTTCCAGAGCGAGCTGCACGAGCCCGGCGGCGACAAACCCCGCTTCGTACTGCTGCTCGCTGGCGGCGTGCTCGTCCTTGCCGACCGGGGTGCCTGGGCCGAAGGCCGCTACATCGCCGCCAGCCTGGACGCGGCCCTCGCCCGCAACGACACGGCGAAGGCTGGCGAACTCGCCCTCCTCGCCGCCCTCTTCTCCCACGACATGCTCGCGCCCCGCCCGGACGGCAAGGGCCGACGCATCGACGACCTGCTCAAGGCGTCCCGCGACAACGCCGTCGGAGTCAACTCCGAGTTGCGCAAGGGTCTCCAACGCTCTGTCGAAATCATCGCGAACGAGGTGCTCGCCCGTCTGCGCAAGGCGGAGGTCGAGCCGCGGGAGATCGAGGACCTCAAGAAGGGCCCCTTCGCCAAACAGCTCACCCGCGAATCCCTGCGCTACCTCTACCGCATCCTCTTCCTCCTGTACGCGGAAGCCCGCCCTGAGCTGGGCATCCTGCCAGCCGAAGACTCCACGTACGAGGCCGGCTACTCGATCGCCCGCCTGCGCGAGCTGGTGGCGCGAGAGCGAAAGCTGGTCGACGAGGAGAGCCGCAAGGGCTTCCACCTGTACGCCTCCCTCGACGTCCTCTTCAACAAGGTCAACTACGGCCACCGCCCGCACGGCACCGAACCGGACGACCACAAGCCCGCGGACGAGCGCAGCGAGCGGCGCGGTCTGCGCTTCGAGGCGCTGCGCAGCGAGCTGTTCGACCCGAAGGCGATCACCCTCATCGGCAGCAGCGTCCTCGACCCCCGCTGGGACGAGGATGGGGACGAAGAGCCGCGGTGGCTGGACCTGCGGCTACGCAACGAGGCCCTGCACCAGGTGCTGCGTCTGCTCACCATGAAGGAGGCCGGTCAGAAGGGCCGCCAGGGCGGTTTCATCTCGTACCGCAACCTCGGCATCAACCAGCTCGGCGCCGTCTACGAGGGCCTGATGTCCTACACCGGCATCATCGCCGAGGAGGAGCTGGCCGAAGTCGCCAAGCCCGGCGCGAAGAAGGGCGACAAGCAGTACGGGGACCCGGAGAAGGGCTCCTGGCTCATCCCCGCGGACCGGCTGAAGGACTACCCCGAGAACACGCAAGTCGTGTACTCCGCCCAAGACGCCGAGCAGTACGGTCTGCGCGGCCCGAAGAAGTACGCCCCGGGCAGGTTCGTCTACCGCTTGGCCGGCCGCGACCGCGAGACCTCCGCCTCGTACTACACTCCCGAGTCCCTCACCAAGGTCACCGTCGAACTGGCGCTCAAGCACCGCCTCGACCAGGAGAAGGACGCGGACGGCAACACGATCCGGACGCGGGCGAGCGAGCTGCTGCGCTACACGATCTGCGAACCGGCTCTGGGCTCCGGCGCGTTCCTGAACGAGGCGATCAACCAGGTCGCCGAGGAGTACCTCAAGCGCCGCCAGGAGGAGCTGGGCGTCAGCCTGGACACGTCGAAGACGCTGGACGTCAAGCAGAAGGTGAAAGCGTACATCGCCCTCCACAATGCATACGGGATCGACCTGAACGCGACGGGTGTGGAGCTCGCCGAGGTGTCGCTCTGGCTCAACACCATGCACCCGGGCATGCGTGCGCCGTGGTTCGGCCTGCACCTTCGACGGGGTAACTCCCTTATTGGAGCCCGTCGTTGGGTGTATGAGGCGGACCGCATCAAGAAGGAGCGGACGATCGGCGCCCAGACGCCGACCAAGCTGCCGTTCCGAGCGCCGGAGGACGGTGCGGAGCAGCCCCTGCCGGACGGTGCTGTGCATCAGTTCCTTCTGCCCACGCCCGGGTGGGGTGCGGTCGCGGGGGCGACCGGCGATGCGAAGAAGCTGGTCGAGCAGCTCGTCGGGCCGCAGTTGGAGAAGCTGAAGGCGTGGAAGAAGAGCGTCCAGAGCAAGCCCAAGACGACGGGCGGCAAGAGCAGCCAGCTCGCTCGGTTGCAGGCGGCGGCCCGTCGGGTCGAGTTCCTGTGGCAGCTCGTCGCCAAGCGTATGGAACTGAGCGAGTGGGAAATCGCCCGCACCATCGATGTGTGGGGGGCCGACCGCGAGGAGGATGCCGAGGAGTACGCCTTCCTCCGCGCCGACAAACAGAACGCCGACCAGAGCCTGCCGCTGACCAAGGAGCAGGTCTTCAAGGATCTCTTCGAGGCGGAGGGCTCCCCGTACTGGCGGCTCAAGCAGGTCATGGACGCGTGGTGCGCGTTGTGGTTCTGGCCGCTGGAGAAGGTGGGGCTGCTGGACGGGTCGGATCCGGAGTACGACACGGCTCCTGTGGTGACGGCGCAGGCGGGTGTTGACCTGGATACGTTGCTGTCGTCGGTGACCGGGCAGGCTGTCGAGGTCGAACGGTCTGTGCCTGAGCCGACGCCCGCGCCTCAGTTCGTTGAGAACGGGCTGCTTTTCGCCATGGACGGTGACCAGATGTCCTTGGGCGAGGGCGGGGACGACGAGCTTGTGGAGAAGAAGGAGGTCAAGAAGGCGCGTAGTTCCTCCGCTCCCAAGAAGGCCGGCGGCTCGGCGCGTCGCCGGGACGTCATCCCGCTTGCAAGCCTGGACGACTGGGTCGCCTTCCTAGAGTCCATGGTGGGCACGGGACCGATCCCGGAGAACACCCTTGCCACGACCGTCGATTCCCTCAAGGAGCTGAAGGCTCTCGAAAATCTGATCCAGGCCGAGATGGGCATGGACGATGCCCGCAAGGCGGTGGAGACGCGGTACCCGTGGATGCGGGTCGTCCGTGATATCGCCGAGGAACAGGGCTTCTTGCACTGGGAGTTGGACTTCGCTGGTGTATTCGCTGGTGACGCGGGAGGCTTCGACCTTCAGGTGGGTAACCCGCCGTGGGTAGAGATTACGTGGAACTCGAATGCTAGCTATGCCGAGTTCGAGCCTGCTCTTTCCCTCGACGTAGGCTTGACTCAAGCGCAGACGGAAATGATCCATGACACGATCGTGAAGATCCCCAGCCAACGTGCTGAGATCATGAAGGACGCCTGTGACGACAGCGCCCTGGCTAGTTTCTATGCGAACTCTAGTGTTTATCCAATCCTTGGCGGAACTCGACCTTATCTTCACACGCGTTTTATGGCGCAATGCTGGAACCATGCTACGAGCTCCGGGACGATAGGATTGGTACACCCAGACGGGCACCTTAAGGGCGATGCGACGCGAAACATTCGTGCCGAGGCGTATCGGAGACTTCGCGTGCATGGGGCGTATGTAAACGTCTCAAACTGGGCTTTTGCTCAGCCCGTCGGGCACAAGAAGGAGTTTGCCGCCAACATCTACGGCGCTCGCCAGGACATCAACTTTCAGCATCTCAGTTTCTTGTATCGTGCGGATGTCCTCACCGAGTCCCTCCGTCACGATGGCAGCGGTCCCGAGCCGGGAATCAAGTTCGACGGGCACTTCGATACGCGCCCCCACAAGTCGCGCGTTGTCCACGTGACTCCTGACACTCTTGCCCTATGGCATGAACAGCAGGGTAGCGAACTTGAGATCGAGCAAGCAGAGATTATGTATCCGCTGACCACAAGTGAGCAGCGGGCTGCGAAGATTATGAGTTCCTATCCGGTTCGCCTTCGCGGTAACGAAATCAGCCTGAGTCAGGGCTACAACGAGACAACCGACTTTAAATCCGGCCTTATCAAGGAGTCGCATTCACGGCCTGCCACTTGGGACGAGGCTATTCTGCACGGTCCTCACCTCGGGCCTGGTACACCCTTCTTCAAGCAAGACCCTGAGCTGACTTCGAATGGTAAGCGGATTGATCTGACTGAAATCTCCGCCAGTTTCATCCCGGCAACACAAATGGCGCGAGCCTGCGACCGGGACACCTTCGAGTCGAAGGCCTCAGCATGGAAACTCTGGCAAGGTATTCCGCATGCGCGACACTACCGCTTGGCGTTTCGCCGTCGAAATGATGGTAAAACTGAACGCGTATTGAATGCCGCACTGATTCCGCCAGGTGCCAATCATGTGGACGGCGTCCATACACTTGCTTTCGATACGGAACGGCGACTACTCCCGGTCTCCGGGTTCTGGGCGTCCTTGCCACTCGACTACATGTTGCGGGCCTTTGGTATCACAGATTTGCGTGAGCCCGGAGCACTTCGTCTCCCTGCGCCAAGTCTCGACCACCCATTGGTGAATGCACTGAGCCTCCGATCGGCCCGCCTCAACTGCCTATCGGACGCCTATGCTGAGCTATGGGAAGATCAGTTCCAGTTCTCTTGGCTTTCTGAGAACTGGGCCATCCCGTGGCCGCACGTGCGCCCGCTCAACGCCGTCCATCCTCGCTGGTCGGCCGCAGCCCCTCTCCGTACTGAAGCAGAGCGACGCGCAGCACTAGTTGAAATTGATGCACTGGTAGCTGTTTGGATCGGCCTGTCTGCAGACGCGCTGACGGCGGCTTATCTAGCCCGCCTGACGGTGCTGGCAGAACGAGAGGAACGGCTGTACTTCGACCGTCATGGCCGCCAACTGGCAGCTGACCACCTTGCATTCGGTACTGGACAGGCCCCTCAGCACTGGAAGGCACTCGAACTGCATCTCGACGCCCCGGAAACCGCCCCCGTCCCCGACGGCTACACCGCCCCCTTCTACAAGGCCGACCGCGAGCGCGAAATGCGTGAAGCTCACGCCTACTTCAAGAAGCGCCTCGACGAGGCCGTGGCCAAGGGTCTGTGGGACCCGGAGAAGATGGAGGTCCCGACCTCGTGAGGCCGACCCTAGAAGCACAGGGACTTAAGGAGAGCCTCCTCCAGTACCTGTCCACGACGTATGGCCTCGCGGACGAGGGCGCCCGCAAGGCCCTGCACGCCTTCCTCGGGGACGAGACGACGGGCATGTTCCGCGGCCCGTACCTCCGCCTGTGTACGCCCTTCACCCCGGCCGAGGACGGCTGGCAACAGCACCTGAACTGGGTACGTATTGACGGCTGGACGCCGTACGCCCACCAGGCCCGCGCCTTCGCCCGGCTCACTTCGAAGGACGGCCACACACCTCAGCCCACCCTCGTCACCACGGGCACGGGTTCCGGCAAGACGGAGTCGTTTCTCTACCCCGTACTTGACCACTGCGCCCGTGAGCGTGCGGCCGGGAACAACGGGGTCAAGGCGGTCTTCCTCTACCCGATGAACGCCCTGGCCACCGACCAGGCGGCCCGTATAAACCAACTGCTCCTCGACTACGACGAGTTGAGCGGCGTACGCGCCGGCCTGTACATCGGGGACAAGGCGGCGACGCACTACGACCGGGTCTACACGCGCCGACAGGACATGCAGCTGTCCCCGCCGGACATCCTGATCACCAACTACAAGATGCTCGACCTGCTCCTGCAGCGTGCCGCAGACGCGCCGCTGTGGGACGGCAGCGACATCCGTTACGTCGTGGTCGACGAGTTCCACACGTACGACGGCGCGCAGGGTACCGACGTGGCCATGCTGTTGCGCCGCCTCGCCAGCGCCGTCGGTGCCAACCAGCCTGGCAAGCCGCTCGGCACGATCACTCCCGTCGCCACCTCCGCGACCCTCGCCTCAGGCACCGACGAAGACGGAGTGCGCCAACTTCTCTCCGTGGCCACCAACGTCTTCGGCGCCGAGTTCACCGAGGACGCGATCGTCGGCGAGGACCGGCTGACGGTCGACGAGTTCATGCTCGACGAGTCGATCCCGGACGCGAAGTTCCTCCCCGGCCAGGCCGCTCCCCCTGAGACCCTGACCGCATTGCGGGACCCGGCATCCGGCCCTGAAGCGCTCGCGGACCTCGCCGAGGCCGTCACAGGGAGCCGTACGACCGAGTCGGTCGCCCTCGGGGCCGCGCTCAAGCGCAACCGGCTCACGTATGCGGTTCTGAACGCCTTCGACGGCACGGTGCGCACCTACGACGAGGTGCTCGATGTGATGCGTCGCAGCGGTGCGAAGAGCTGGGACGAGGCGATCACGACACGGCCGCAAATCGCCGCGCTGGCGCTTGCCCGATTCGTCGCCCTGCTGTCCGTGGCGCGGGACCCGGAGGCGCCGGCTGCGCTCAGCCGTCCCCTCGTCCAGGTGGAGGTACACCAGTGGGCGCGGTCCGTCACGCGGATGCTGCGTGGCGTGCTGCCTTGGCCGAAGGCCGAGTTCGCGTGGGACACGGCCGGGGTGCAGAGCCAGCTGCGTACGACGCCGGACACGACCACCTCACGCGACACCAAGACCTTCCTGCCCGCGGTGTACTGCCGCGAGTGCGGGCGTTCCGGTTGGTCGGTACTCGCTCCCGAGTCCGACCTGGAGGAGCTGAACTTCGAGGCCCACAAGATCCGTCGAGCCACCGTCACGGCCGACAAGGCCAAGGTGCGCACCCTGGTGGCGGCCACCGACAGCGAGGCGCGGGAAGGCAACGGCCGTACCGCCATGGATCGGGCGGCGCAGAAGTCGCTGACCACCGGCGGGGCAGGCGTGCTCATGGTGCTCGACGGGCTCTCTCGTCGCCTGCGGCTCCCCGATCCTCAGGGCGACTACGACGACGAGGGTAACCCGCAGCCCGCCGGCCCCGATTCGGCCTTCGTCCTCGTCCAGCTTGGCGACACCGCGGAACGCGCGGCCAAGGACGACTGGTGCCCGGCCTGCGGAACGCATAACGCGATCCGCTTCCTCGGTACGGGAGCCGCCGCGCTCGCGGCCGCGTCCGTCACCCAGCTGTTCACCGGCGGGGAGATGGACAAGAAGCAGCGTGAGACCAAGACGCTGATGTTCAACGACTCGGTGCAGGATGCCGCGCACCGGGCCGGTTTCGTCGCCTCACGCTCGTACACCTTCTCCCTGCGGGCGCTGTTCACCAAACATCTGAGCGAGCAGCGGCCCAGTGCCCTTAACGACCTCGTCGCCGATGTCGTCGCGGCCACCACCGACCGTGAGACGCTCGCCGCCGTCGTCCCGCCGGACCTGCACGACGACTCGGGTGTGGCGCGTCTGCTGTCGGGCAAGGGACGAGGTGGGGACAAGAAGACATGGGACCTGATCGGCGAGCGGTTCGCGTTCGAGGCCGTCATGGAGTTCGGGCACCGGTCCCGCAACGGCCGTACCCTCGAACTGACCCGTACCGCCGCCGCCGGGGTTGACCTCCCCGACGAGCGGGCGGCTGTGGCGCTCGTACGGGACGCACATGAAGAGGCCGCCCAGCGAGGGCTGGCGCTCACCGAGCACGACGACGCCCGCTATCTGGCGTTCCTGCGCGGCCTGTTGGAGCGGCTGCGTACGCGGGGAGCGGTCGGGCACCGGTGGCTGGAGAAGTTTCTCGACGAAGCAGGCACCAGCCGCTATTTCATCTGGGGCGGCCGTCCGCGCGGCATGAAGGCCTTCCCCAAGGGGGTCTCCGCGCCGACGTTCCTCCTCGCGCGGCCCAAGCAGAGCAGCGAGTTCGATTTCGCCGCCGGGCGTCTGTCCTGGTACCAGACCTGGGCACAGCGCTGCTTCGACATGACCCGCGAGCAGGCCGACGAGTTCTGGGTGCGGCTGCTGCCCCGGCTCACCGACGCCGGACTGCTCGCGGCGCGGACCCCACAGGACACGTCGGTCCGGATCTATGGCCTGCAACCGGGTGCCATTCGCTTGCAGTTGCTGTCCGACGCCCAGGTCAACGTGTCGTATGTGCGCTGCCCTAGGTGCTTCTGGGAGCAGACAGTCCATCCCTCGCTGCTGGCGCAGTATCACGGGCAGCCCTGTCAGGCGTATCGCTGCGCGAAGGGGCGGCTGGTCGCGGGTGACCGGTGGCTGGACAC
The DNA here is from genome assembly GCF_044764885.1 of Streptomyces sp. NPDC093591. Taxonomy (NCBI): domain Bacteria; kingdom Bacillati; phylum Actinomycetota; class Actinomycetes; order Kitasatosporales; family Streptomycetaceae; genus Streptomyces; species Streptomyces sp. NPDC093591. The sequence goes on along the minus strand of NZ_JBIWIY010000002.1, from coordinate 506,967 downwards.
CGTCGACCGGCACGACCGGGACCGTGACTACCGCGACGACTACTACCGCAGCCTGTACCGGCGGGCCGGCACCTACCAGGTCATCACCGCCGAGCACACCGGTCTGCTCTCCCGCGGCAAGCGCGAACGCGTCGAGGACGCCTTCCGCAACGGCCAGGGGTTCAACGACCCCAACGTGCTGTCCTGCACGCCCACGCTGGAGATGGGCATCGACATCGGCGATCTATCCGCTGTCGTCCTCGGTGCCCTGCCGCGTCGGCCGGCCAACTACGCACAGCAGGCGGGCCGGGCCGGGCGCCGTACGGGCAACGCTTTTCTACTGACGATCCCCGACCGTTCCCGCCGTGACCTCTACTTCCTGGACCGGCCAAGGGACATGATCGACGGGCGCATCGTGCCGCCCGGCTCGTATCTGTCGGCGATCGAGATCCTGCGCCGTCAGTACACCGCTCACCTTCTCGATCTCGCGGCCCGTGGCCGACTGCTGCGCGAGGACGGCAGGCCGCTGGCCGCGCTGTCGCGCCGGGTCGACGAGCTGTTCGGCCCCTCCGGCTATCTTGCCGACTTCACCGAGGCCGCCCTTGCCAACGGCGAGGAACTCGTCGAGGGCTTCCTCGCGCTGTTCCCGACCGGTGTGAGTGAGACTGCCAAGGAGGAGCTGAAGAAGTACGCGGTACGGGGCATCCGCAGCGCGATCGAGAAGGCCGAGCGGGAGTGGGAGCGCGAGAACCAGAAGCTGCGCACCCGTATCCGTACGATTCGCTCGGCGATCGACGAACTCAAGGAAGGCGACGACGAACAGGCGCGTACAAAGGCGGAGTTGGAGGCCGAGCTGGGCGCCATCTCCAAGCAGGGCGCCGCGCGTCAGCGTCAGCCCGCTCAGACCGTGCTGTGCGACCTCGGCCTGCTGCCCAACTACGCCCTCATTGACGCCACGACCACCCTCGATGCCACCGTCTTCTGGCCCGAGGGCACCACGCCCGAGGGCCGGGTGCGCTACAAGTCGAAGTCGTTCTCCTACGGGCGTCCGCGCGGCTTCGCCCTGTCCGAACTCGCCCCCGGCAACACCTTCTACGCCGAGGGCTACAAGCACCGGATCACCGGCATCGACATCGTCACCGGCCGGGACCAGGACTGGCGCCACTGGCGTTTCTGCCCCTCGTGCGGCTACGTCCGCACCGAGGACGCCGAGAACGACATGACGCCGTGCCCGCGCTGCGGGGAGACGGGCATCGCCGACTCCGGCTGCCTGTGGCAGGTCGTCCAGCCCAGCGTCGTCACAGCCCGGGACAAGCGCGAGGACGCCAGGATCGGCGACGAGAGCGACGACCGCGACCGCCGCTTCTACACCGTCGTCGACATGGTCGACATCCACCCCGACCACTTCGCCAAGGGCAAGTCCTGGCGGCACACCAAAGAGATCTTCGGCGTCGACTACACCCGCCGTGCGGTCATCCGCCGCGTCAACACTGGACCGCTAAGCATCGGCGCTCAGGACAACGACCAGCTCGCCGGGCGGCCCGTGCGGATCGCGCCGTTCCATGTGTGCACTGCCTGCGGAGCGGCGAGTGCCGACGGACGGCCGGTCTTCGACGACGACCGCGACGCCGTTGACAACTCCGCCAACCGTCAGCGCGAACTCAAACACCACACACCCTGGTGCCCGCTGCGGCGCGGCAAGAAGGGCGTACCCCAGGAACCCGTCCTGCTCGCCCATGAGCTGGAGACCGAAGCCCTGCGCATCCTCCTGCCCGCCGCGACCGTCCTCGTCGAGGAGAAGGTCCATTCCTTCCAGGCCGCCCTGCGTCTGGGTGTGGACGACGCCTTCGGCGGGGACCCGCAGCACCTCGCCACCACCCTCGCCACCATGCCGGACCGCGACACCGCGGAGAAGCGGCACTTCCTGGTCCTGTACGACCGTCTCCCGCACGGCACTGGCTACCTCGACCGGCTTACCGCCCCCGCGAACTTCCGGCAGGTGCTCGAAGGCGCGCGCCGACTCCTCGTGGAGTGCCCCTGCAACGGGGAGGGCGGACCGGCCTGCCACCGCTGCCTGTACCGCTACACCGACGAGCAGCACATTGAGCGTGTCTCCCGCCAGGCTGCCCTGGAGATCCTCGACGAGCTCCTCGGCACCGACACTGACGCCTGGGACACCAAGCCGGTCGGCAACACCGACCAGATCGGTCTCGACGGACAGGTTGAGTCCGACCTTGAGGCACGCTTCCTTAAGGCCCTGCGCGGGTGGGCCGGACAGCGCCCCGACGCCGTCCTGGAGGAGAGCGGCGACAACAGCGCCTATCTGCGTCTGGACGAGGTCGGCACCGTGCATGGCTGGCGTCTGACCGCCCAGCGCAACGAGGGTTACACCCGTACTGACTTCACCTTCGAACGCATCGACGCCCCCAAGGTCTCCAAGCAGAAGATCACTGTCTATCTCGACGGGCACCGTTTCCACGCCACCCGCCGTCACAACCGGCTCGCCGGCGATGCCGACAAGCGCAACTGGCTCCGGGCCGAGGGGCGCGCAGTCTTCCAGCTCACCTGGGACGACCTCGACGCCTTCGAGCGGCAGACAAACACGGCGGAGTCGTCGGCGGAGCGTGCGCCGGCCGAGCCGGTGTGGCCGCCCTACCCGCGCAGTGCCCAGGACGTGGCCAAGCAGCTCTACGCCGAGCGTGGTGGCAACGACCTCGCCGCCACCGCCTTCACCGACCCGATGAGCATGCTCCTCGCCTACCTCCGCAGTCCCGACGACGTGGCCTGGGGCAAGCGGGCGGCGGCCGTGGTCGGCGGACTTTTCGGGACCGAAAAGGAGATCCTTGTCGGCAACGGCGCCCCCGACCAGACCCGCCAGACGCTCGACCACCTCCTCGGCGCTTGGGGCCGCACAGATGGAATCGACCCGGCGCCCGTCCAGGGCACGGGCACGCTCAACCTGTTCCAGACCTGCGACCAGTCCGGGCTACCCATCGCCTTCCTCGTCGACGGAGCCACCGGCCACTGGACCGCTCTGGCCTGCCTCGACGACAACGAACCCGACCAGCTCGGCACACCCGAACACAAGGCGCGCTGGCGCTCCTGGCTCCAGTGGTCCAACATCCTGCAGTTCCTCGCCCACGACGGCGGCGACGGCATCCAGCTGACCACCGCCACCGCGGGCCGCTTCGACACCGCAATCCTCAAGACCTTCGGCGGCATCGGCGAACTCGAATCCCTCGTCGTGCAGCACGGCGCCGGCGCACCCACCCTGCAGCCCGTGCCCTCGGAGGCGTCCCCCTTGGAGACGTCCAACGAAACGCCCCTCGAAGCGGCGGTACGGGATCTGCTGTGGGATCAGGAGATCCTCGAATACCTCGACGAGGACGAACCCGACGCCCCCCTCACCCGCCTCGCCCACGCCTTGGCCGACGGCGGCAAGAAGGCCCCCGCCTACGGCTATGAGCTCGGCGAACGCGGCTGGCTCGCCGACCTCGCCTGGGACCACGACGACCAGCGGATCGCCGTCATGGCCGAGCCGCACGACCAGGAGGACGACGAGAGCGACAAGACCTGGCGTGCCTACCGCGACGCCGGGTTCACCATCCGCTCGGCCGACGACTGGCTCGCCGATCTCGACGCCCTCCTCAACGCTCTCCCCGACGCTGCCGTCCGCCCCGACTCCGAAGAACAGAGTGCCGCCCGATGACCGCACGCCTGAGCCTCTACCAGAAGGCCGAAAACGAGCTCTACAAGATGGACTCGTCGGTCAAGACGAAGTTCTACGACTTCTGTCACCAGTTCCGCCTCGACCCCGACCACCCCAGCCTCGATCTCAAGCCGCTCAAGGGCGACGGCCGGATCTTCCGTGCCAAGATCGACCGGTCGTACCGGGCTCTTCTCGCCCGGGCCGGGGTCGGCGCCGACGGAGTGCAGCAGTGGCTGATCGTCGCGGTGCGCCACCGCAAAGACGTATACGAAGAGCTCAGCGTCGCCATCAACCGGATCACCGGTGAGATTGAGTTCGTCGACCTCGGTGTGGTCGGCCAGAGTGTGCTCCAGCGCGCGGGACTCCAGCTCACTCCGGCCCCGGACGAGCAGGCTGTACCAGCCGAGCCCACGCCCGCACCCGTCGTAACGCAGCAACCGGCCGCCCTCGCCGAACCGCTCCTCACGGGTTGCACCCCCGAGGACCTGCATCGCCTTGGCGTCGCCGACGCCCTCATCGACCTCGCCCTCACCGTCACCACCGAAGAGGAACTCGACCAACTCATCGCCGGCGCCCCGCGCCTGACAGCCGAGGTCCTCACCGGACTCGGGTCCGGCATGTCCGTCGACGAGGTCGAACGCGAGATCACCCAGCCCGCCTCCACCGAACTCGAACCGGGCTTCGAGAACGACATGGCGACGGCCCTCACCCGTACCGCGGTCACCACGGTCGACGACGACATTCGCAACGTCCTGGCCGAGGGCGACTTCCGCGCCTGGAAGGTCTATCTTCACCCCACCCAGCGCAAGATCGTCGAACGTAACTACGGCGGCCCCGCCCGGGTCAGCGGCGGTCCCGGCACTGGCAAGACCATCGTCGCCCTGCACCGCGTCGCCCGCCTCGCAACCGCCCTGCCGCCCGGCCACGGCAAGCCGATCCTGCTGACCACGTACACCAAGAACCTCACCGCCGACCTGCGCTCCCGGCTTACCTCGCTCGTGGACCCGGCGCTGCTGGGCCGAATCGACATCAAGCACATCGACCAGCTCGCCCAGAGCGTCCTCAACGAGAACACCGCGCCCGGCGCGCAGCGTAGCCTGATTACCGACGACCGTGCCCTGGATGTACTGCGCGAAGTCCTCTTCGAACACGATGAGGAGCGCTGGGACGCAGAGTTCCTCTTCGACGAATGGGAACAGATCGTCCTCGGCCAGTCCCTGGCCACTCGGCAGGACTACTTCAAGGCCCGCCGCGCCGGCATGGGCCGCGCCCTCAACCGCCCCGAACGTGCGGCTGTCTGGAAGCTGCTCGACCAGTTCACCCTGCGCCTGAACGGCCTGGGCCGTGAGACCTGGGCCCAGGCCGCCGAACGCGCGGCTCGCTACGAGATGGAACGCGCCCGCAAGATCGAGGTCCGCGCTGAACGCAAGGAGGACATCGGCGGCGGAGACCTGACCCACCTCGACGACAACAGCTCCGGGATGCGCTATCTGCGTCACCGCTACCGGCACATCGTCGTCGACGAGGCCCAGGACCTCAGCCCCGCCCACTGGAAGATGCTGCGCGCCATGGTCGCGCTCGGCCCGGACGACCTGTTCATCGCGAGTGACACCCACCAGCGCATCTACGACCGGCAGGTCACGCTCTCCACCGTCGGCATCAACATCCGAGGCCGCTCCTCAAAACTGACGCTCAGCTACCGCACCACCCAGGAGATCCTCGACCAGGCCGCCAAGGTCGTCCGCGGAGCCACCTACGACGACCTCAACGACGGCACCGACACCCTCGACGGCTACCACTCCCTGCTGCACGGCCCAGCCCCCGAGTACGTCGCCTGCGCCGACTGGACCGACGAGATCGCTCAGCTCGCCGAGGCGCTCAAGCAGTGGCGCGCGGACATCACCCAGCCCGCAGAGGACGGCACTGTGCGCGACCCGAGCGGCACCATGGCGGTCTGCGTCGCTGACGGTGATATGGCCGGCCGGGTCGCCGCCGACCTGGAGACGAAGCACGGCATCACCACAGCGACCCTCACCAAGGACGGCCCGCAGGGCGGCGGTGAGGTCCACATCGGAACGATGCATCGCTTCAAGGGGCTTGAATACCAGAAGCTCGCGGTCATTGGCGCGAGCGACGGCATCCTGCCGCGCACGGCTGTCGTCGAGAAGTACGAGACGACCGACCCCAAGCGGTACGAACGCGAACTCAAGAAGAGCCGCAACCAGCTGTTCGTCGCCACTACCCGAGCCCGCGATACGTTGCGCATCTCGTGGCACGGCAAACCTAGCCCGTTTCTACCCTTGTAGGCCGGGACGACTCTAAGCCGCTGCGGCCACCGGCCGTGGGTGCCGTGGGCGGGGTCCCGGGTCGTCACGACTGCCCGGGTTCGTGGTCGGTCCGGCGGGGGGCTGCACCCGCAGCAGCTTCGCGAGAGTTGCAGGCGAGGCGGTTCGACATTTAGTTGAGGCAGTTCGCTGGGCGGGCTTGGGTGTATCCTGCCCGGCGAACTATGCAGGTGGCGGTGTGTTTTGGGCGAGGCGGACGCGGTGGCCTTCTGCGGTGTCCCCGAAGTCGCGTTCGTCGTCGTCGCGGAAGCGGTTGTAGAACCACTCGGGTACTCGGGTGGTGTCCAGGCGGGTGCGGAGTACGCCGTCCTGCACGTCCCGTGCAACGTTTCGAAGGCGGTGCCATTCGTCGTCGGGGATGGGGCCGGGGCGTCCGTTGTGTAGCTCGGTGTTGACGACCTTGGTGAGTCGGTCGCGTTCGTCGGCCACCTTGCGTTGGCCGGACCAGATCTCGTAAGCGATCTGGTAGACCGCCAGGGACGGGACGAAGAAGCTAAGGAGCGTGTCGCCCAGAGTGGCGTCCGCGACCACCAAACCGGCGACGAAGCCGATGGCGGCCCACAGCATCGCGGTAGCGGCGATGAGGTGGCTGTAGCGGCGGCGGAGGCGGGCGTCCCAGGCAAGGTTCTGTTCCTGGGCAATGAACACGTCGTAGGGGTGGTGGACGTCGCTGGTGGGGTCGTACCAGCCGTCAGTGATGCGCTTGTCCTTCGGGCCACCTCGGGGGAGCTTGCGCGCGAGACGGCGGACGTCGGGTTCGGGAATGGGATCGCCTGCAACGGTGGCGCGCCACGGCAAGTGGAACAGGGCGACGTCGAACATCTCCTGGAGCAGGGCGCCTTGGCGGGCGGTGTTCCCGGCGAGGCCCTTGAGTGCGAACGCGGAGACGACGAACCAGAAGAACCCGACGATCGAGACGGCTGTTCGGCCGTGGCCGATCAGCGTGATCAGGACACCGGCGGCGGCGAGCAGTACGGCGGCGGTGACGCGCACGGCTTCGAGGAACTGGCCGCGTTGGTGGCTTGCCGACGCGGCGCGCTGGAGGAGCAACATGTCGTCGTCGAGCTGCCGCTCGTGGATGGCCCGGGATGGGATCCCGTGGACGCCGCCGGGGTCGGTGAAGAGGTTCATGGCCTGGTCATCCTGTTCCCGAACAGCTTCTTCCATTCGTCGTAGGCGGCGCGCTCCTGGCCCTCGTCCTCCAGATCGACCGCCCGCTCTGCGATGGCGCGGGCCTGGGTGAGTGCGTTGGTCGCGGAGAGTTTCTGAGCCGCGCTCATGACGGCGTTGACGTCACCGCCCAGGCCGGCGGGATCAGGCCACCCGTCGCCGATGCGTTCGGCGGCGGTGGCCAGGAACAGCACGATCTCGTCCTGGTAGCGCCCAATGGGCGGCTTCACCAGTGACTGGGCCATGACCTCCAGCAGGAAGGAGGGCGATACGGGCTCGCCGAGTTCGCGGTTGATGCCCTTGACCATCTTGACGAAGGGTACGTACTTGCCGTCGCAGTCGGCGTTCTTGGCGATGCTCAGCTCGTGGTGACGCTTGGGGTTCGTCGCGATCCAGCCGCCTGCCGAGGGATCGGGAATGTAGTAGCCACCGTCGGCTCGCTTGAAGGCGGGGACTACGTCGATCGACATGACCTCGTCGTCGGGGCCATAGGGGATGACGACGGCCGTGCCGTCGCGGGCGGCGGCGCTCCACTTCTCACGGAGCAGCGTCTCCAACGCGTTGATCACTTGGATGGGCGCCTGATCGCGGAAGCCGGCCTGGGAGCCGTCGGCGTCGAGGACCACGAAGATGTCGATGTCCTTCAGCTTCTTCGTCTTGGTGTCGCGCCGGTAGCTGCCGGTGAGGAAGTCGTCGGCGAGGTCCCAGTGCGACCGGACGAAATCGCGGATGGCCTCGTGCCGTGTCTTCGCCAAGTCCTGCTCGGTCTGGGTGATCTCCAAGTTGCGCTTGAGCTTGGTGAAGGCGTCGTCGATGTAGCCCATAGCGGTGTGTCCCTGCTCGTGGTCTCAGATGTGGTAGTACCGCATGCCGGTCGAGGCGTGCGGGGCGGAGCCGAGGGTGCCGAAGGTGATGCCGCGCAGGCCGTCGGTGCTCGCCCGCTGGCCGGGGCCCCAACCCGGTTGCGGGGTGCGCGGCCCGTTGAAGGTGCAGAACAGCCGGTAGTTGGTGCCCGCAGGCACCCGGTCGAACTTGGCCCGGAACCGGGCGGCTCGGGCACGAGAGGCGGTGAACTCGGCGTTGCCTTCGCCGGAGGTGCTGTAGGACACCGGGAACTCGATCACCGGTGCCACGGCGCCCGAGGGCTGGTGGCACTCGAGGACGACCGTGGCGAGGGAGCCCTCCTCGATCCACGCCTTGATCGCGTTCTCGTTCTGCACCCAGTCGCTATGCAGCCGGTCCATGTTGATCCCCAGGTCGGCGAGGATGTCGGTGATGGTGCCGAGGATGACGTCGGTCAGGTGCGTGGCGGTGTGGGTCCGGGTGTAGCTGTAGGTATAGGTGGAGGTCATCGCTCGGTCACCGCCCGTCGCAGAGCCTCACGGTTGATCAGCGGACCGGAGTTGGCAGCCTTCGCCTCCGGAGCAGGCGGGACAGCGTCGGACAACCGGACGTGACCGTCGGCGGCTGCCTTCACCTGCTCCTGGAGCGGGGCCGGGGACGGCAGGTGGATCGTGAAATCGCTGGCGCCCGCCGCGCCGGGGACGGGGTTGAGGTTCTCCTCCAACGTCAGCGCCGCCGTGCCGGACACCGTCGTGATCTCGCAGTGCACCTTGCCGGCCACCAGGGTGATCGGGTGCTGCTGCAAATGCCCTGCTGCGATCAGCATCCGCCCGACCGCCTCGGCGGCCGACATCGCCTGCACCGCCTCGTCGCGGGACAGCGCGGAGGACTGCGCCACGGTGTCCGCCACGAGGTCCGAGATCACCGCCCAGGTTCCGCTGGCGCTGCGCACGGGAGAGGCCGCCACCTGCCTAGTACGCCGCACGGGACACCTCCGGCTCGCTCGTCTCCGCGACGGCGTTGCACACCGCGGCGGCCAGGTCGTCCTCGGTGAGGCTGCCGGGGTCCAGCACCGTGTCCAGCCGCTGAGCCAGGGCTTCGAAGACCACCTTGCGCGTACGGCGGCCATCCAGCCCGTGAGCCGCCTCGGCGATGCGCTCCATCGCCGCGGAGCGCGCCAACTCACCCAAGGCGGGGTACTTGTCGGCCAACATCAAGAGCGTGGAGGCCAGGATCCTCCCCAGCGCCTCCGGCCCGGGAAGCGGGACGAGGATGGCGGCGTCGGAGCGGGAGAGGAACGCCTCGTCCAGGGCGGTGGTGAAGTTGCTCGTCGCGACGAAGAACAGGTGCGGGTGCTCAGCGGCGTTGAGATCCAAGGCAGTGAGAACCGCGTCGGTCGCACGGTGGACATCGGCCGGGTTGGCGGCCAGCGACGCCGCTGAGCGGGCGACCGCCATCGACTCCACCTCGTCAAGGATGACCACGGTCGGCACGCCATCCGACGCGAGACCCGGCACGTACTCGCCGAGCAGCTCACTGACCCGCTGCTGCGACTGCCCGTGCTCGGCGCTCATCAGCCCGTGCGGATTGATCTCGATCCGCCGGACCGCGCCTCCGCCGACGTAGCGGGCGACCTGCGCCGGCAGACCCCGCGCCAGGGTGGTCTTGCCGGTGCCGGGAGGACCGTACAGCGTGCACAAACCGTGCAACGCCGTCACCGCAAACGGCAGCTCAGGCCGCACAAGCAGCGACAACACCGTCTGGTTGCGCAACCGATCCTTGATCTCCTCCGGCACCACGATGGCGTCCCACAACGCGGCCTCCGCCGAGTCAACGGTGATCACCTCGTCTGACAGCACGCATTCCTGAACCCGCATCCCCTCAACTCCATCCCCCCACGCACGGTGGGTAACCTCAGATCTGAACATCATCTTCCGAGTTTTAGGTAGAGTACACGACATGACAGAGATGCAACTCGACACACTTCACTCAGGCGTGTTCCGCTAGAGCCGGGCGATTTGACCGCCCGGTAACCAAGGTGTGCCTAAGATGCGGGCGGAGCATTCAAGATCGAGATTCGTCCGCTGATCGGTGGACGTCGACTGGCGCGGAGACGAGCGACGTGAACGACCCGCAACTGGACCCCGGCGACATCGCGGCCCTGTTCGATCGCGCCAGGCTGCGAATGGCGCGCGAACTCCGTGGACTCACCCAGGTGCAGCTGGCCCGGGAAGTCGGCTCCGTCACCGCAGCTTCGATCAGCCAGTTCGAGAACGGACACACCAAGCCCGCCACGTCGACGCTTCGCCGGCTTGCGGTCGCTCTGCGGGTACCGCCGTCGTTCTTCGCCGCGCCAGCCCGCCCCCCTGCTCAGGATCAGGTCAGCGGGTTCTTCCGTAGCCTTCGATCCACCTCCCCCCGAGATCGCCAACAAGCGCTCGCCTACGTGCACCTCGCGCGGGAACTCGCACTTGAGCTCGAAAAATACGTCGCGTTGCCCGACCTCAATCTCCCGCGCGTCCCAATCGACGAAGGACAGCCTCTTCAGTCCACCGATATCGAACAAGCGGCTGCCCAGGTCCGTGACCACTGGAACGTCCCACGCGGGCCAGTTCAAGATGTCGTGCGACTGCTGGAAATGAACGGAATTGTTGTTGTCCGCTTCCGTGTCAGCATCGAAAAAGTTGATGCATTCTGCGTCGACTTTCCCGACAGGCCCGTTGTCGCTCTCGGGGCCGACAAGGGCCTGCGTGACCGTTCCCGCTTCGATGCAGCCCACGAATTGGGCCATCTGGTCTTGCATGGCGTCACTGGAAAAATTGGCGACAGGGTCACTGAGAGCCAAGCCCACGAGTTCGCCGCTGCGTTCCTAATGCCAGCCGACGACATCAGAGCCGAACTTCCGGAGCGGCTCGACTGGCCCGCATTTCTCCGCTTGAAGGCAAAATGGCACGTTTCGCTAGCCGCCCTTTTGGTCAGGGCAAAAACGCTCGGCGTCATGAGCGAACACACCTACGCTCAAGGATGGAAAGCGTTGTCCGTCCGAGGGTGGAGAAAGGTGGAGCCAGGTCCCCTGGGGAATCCAGAGGCTCCCGTACTCCTGCAGCGCGCACTAGAACTCATGGAAACAACGGGTATCTCCTTCGCTGATTTCATCAATCGTTCCGGCCTTCCGGAAGCCGACGTTCGAACCCTGCTCAGTCGGGATATCGGCGAACGACCCCGCGTGGAGTTCTGAGCTACCTCACCCGGCCACTCAGCACCTGAGGTCATCGAGACCGAAGTGGTGATCGTCCCAACGCCGACGTAGTTCGACGAGCCCGACTCGGTCGGTGTTACGACCTCGCGTTCGCTTTATCGGATATGTGCGCGGTCGGGACACGGTCGGGCGGACCGCGTCGGCGCGCAGGTCTCGAACCTAGAGGGCGCGGTCCAGGGCCAGTTCCATGATTCTGTCGGACACCTGCATCGGGCCCAGCCGAAGCCGCTCCAGCTCCGACACGCGCTGGTTCTCGGGCACTGCGAGTAGCCGGACCATCTCGGTGCGCAGGTCGTACGGTACCTCCTCGTCCAGTGTGGCGTGCAGCCGGTCGTTATTCTTCTGGCGGACCGCGGACGCCATGCGGACCAACGTCGTGCGGTTGCTCACCGGCCACACCACCGCCCGGTCGAACAACGCGCGGGCCCTTCCAATGGCCACCACACCCGCGCCGCCAGGAACTCGCGCAGCTCCTCCTCACCCTCGGCGAAGTCCCGGTAGCCGTATTCGTCTCGGATATCCCACGCATGTGCTGACTCGTTAGCGGCGCCGAAGTTCGGTTGGCTCATACATGAGCTGATATACGTTGAGGGCCGAGTGTTTCATTCGGTAGATGGTGATGTTCGAAAGAAAATCTGTCTTTACTGCGGCACTCCGCCGTTGCTGCCCGTCCTCACCGGCGCTGATGATCCAGTCCTCGATGTGCTGTGGCAGCGTGAACGTGAGGCGATAGGAATCCGCATCACCATTCCTGGGAGTGAGGACCCACTCTGAGCCACCATGATCGGCTGTGCGTCTGATGCGGACTGAGTGCGCTGGATTCCGGGAGGCGTAGTCGAGGAATCCCTTTCGGTTGGTGGTGTGCAGGGGAAGAATGAATGGTGCTGCAGGAAAACCGATCAGCAGCTCCGCCTCGCCGTGGCTGTTGAGGCTCTGGACGAAGTCGTTCAGGGCGTCCTGTACGGCCTGATCGGCGGGAGCCGACAGTCCTTCATCGATCAGTGCAAACGAATCTCCAGGCAGTTCCCTCGGTGTCTCCAGGCCCAGCCTCACCATGGTGCGCACCCAGTTCACGATCCGGTTGGGGACATTTTGCCCCGGCGATGTGGAGCAGAGTGTGGAGGCGAGAGTTTGAATGTGGTCCCGCAGCCATGTGAACGAGTCCCCCGATAGGTCGATCAGGGAGATCTGGTGTGCAAGGGCGAACTGCTGGGCGCTCTTGCTGAATCCACTGGTCGAGAAGAGGGCATAGGAGTAGTGGTACCGGCGTCGAGGTCGGCTGCCACCCGCATACGTGAAGTTCTGGTTCACATCGCTGATGACACCGTGCGCATTGCGGACGACGTCCAGTCCGCAGGTGCGGTTCTTGTCATAGAACTTCGCCTCCAGGAACAGGCGGATAGGCAATGAGAACGCCGGAGTGAAAGGGAACTCGCCGAGGGCATCGACCTGATGTTCTGTTCCCCGCCCGACGACATGGAGCGTGTTCCGTCTCTGGACGAGTTCGGATCCGTCCTTGTCTCCCTGGGTCAGGAGGCTGTAGCCGCTGTTGCGGAGCAGCCATGCCAGAGCCTCTTCGAGTAGATAACCCCTCAGTGCCTGTGCGGTGGCCATGGCAATCCCCCTTTGTCGTCCCCGGGCGCTTCTGGGCAGGTTACGGCACGGCTTGGATAACTAGCCGTGGACTCGCGTGAGTTGACCTGCAACCGGGCCTGGCCTCGCACTATCACGACGGGACAGCCGCACCAAACCGCTGAATCCCCGGATGCTGATCCTGCTCGCCGACGGTGATCCGCCCGGCTTCGCTGGCGGTGGGTGGGAGAACGAACGACCGCTGCTCAGGCAGCGCTTACCTCGGAGACACGCGATGCGTAACCAGTCCCAGTCTGCGGTTGAGGCTGCGTTCCTGAACGTTCAGAACGCTGCAAAGTACATGGGCATCTCGGTGAACACCCTCTACGTCTGGCGCCATCGCCGGCAAGGGCCGCCCAGCTTTCGGATGGGGCCCGGCGGGAGGGTCATGTACCGCCGGGACCTGCTCGATGCATGGCTCAGTGAACAGCAGCAGGCGGACTCGCGGTCGAACCCGGCCCTCAACCCGCTGAACAAGGCCCCGCGGCAGCGTGAGCGCCGTCGGGCTGCCTGACCTGGGAAAACGGTTCTGAGGAGTTCAGCAGCACTCGGAATTTCATGCGCATGGAGATCGTCTGTGTGTCTGATCGCGACGCAGATCGCGCCGAGAGAAGCAAGGCGAGGCCGAGGGTAAGACGAGTATGGCGGGTTACATCGAGGACCGGTGGCTCAAGAAGCGGCCGAACAAGGAGACGGGCAAGCGCGAACGCACCGCGCTTTGGGGCAAGTGCACGCGCTACCGCGTCAAGGGGATACCGGGCGTCCGCGACCGGTCCTTCGACACTGTCGCGGACGCCAGGCATGGCTGGCCGAGGCACAGACCGACACGCGTCGAGGAGATTTCGTCGACGCGCGAGACGGTGCGATCAGCCTTCGCGAGTACGTCGAGAAGCACTGGTGGCCGTCGCAGGTTCATCCGGCTCAGACGCTGGAAAGCATGAGGCACCGGATCTGGGGACAGGTGCTCCCGCAGCTCGGAGACCTGGCGCTCAGGGACATCGGCGTCGCGGAGCTGCGCAAGTGGTCGGCCGACGTACAGAGGGCCGTGGCGTCGAGCACAGCCTACGTGGCGTGGGTGTACCTCAAGGCGATCATGCAGGCCGCGGTCGAGGACAAGCGGTTGTACCGCAACCCATGCAAGGGCAACAGCTCGATCAAGCCACCGAAGAAGCCGGAGCGCAAGGCTCGCGCCTGGGAGCAGGACCGTGTCGTCGCCGTACGGGAGGCGCTGGCCGCCCGGTACCGGATCACGGTCGACCTCGGGGTCGGGTGCGGACTCCGCCAGGGGGAGGTGTTCGGGTTCAGCCCAGACGATGTCCACGACGGCTTCGTGCACGTGGAGCGGCAGATCCTCATGTACAAGTCGCAGCTGTACTTCGGTCCGCCCAAGGGCGGCAAGGAACGCGACGCGCCTCTGCCCCAGGCGATCGCGAAGCGGATCCTCACGCATCAGGAGCATTTCGAACCCATCGAAGTGACCCTGCCGTGGCTGGATCCCGAGGAGCCCGACGTCGCACGCGAGGACCGGCGCAAGGTGACGGTCCGGCTGCTCGTCTACACGGGGCGGCGCGGCCCGATCAACCGCACGACTTGGAACACCAAGGCATGGAAGCCCGCGCTCGCCGAAGTGGGAGTCATCCCGCCGCTGCCCGAGCGGCAGCCAGGCGAGAAGCCGTCGCGTGTCTGGGAGCCGAGCCGCGAGCACGGCTTCCACGTCTTGCGCCACACGTACGCTTCAGTGATGCTCGAAGCCGGTGAGTCGATCGTCTCGCTCGCGAAGTGGCTGGGGCACTCCGACCCGGCGTTCACGCTCCGGACGTACACCCACTTCATGCCGCAGGCCGGCGCGCGAGGCCTGTCCGCCATCGAGGCCTGGCTCACGGACTCGGCCGAAAGTCCCTGAGAAGTCCCAGAAGGCTGAACCAGCCGCCGGATGCCCGCAAACATGCAGGTCAGAGCGTGATCGCTCCCTGAGCGGGACAGAACCCGGCGTATAGCCCGACTCGTCTGCCGCTCTTTATTTCCGCAGGCCAGAGGCCTTGGTGTTTCGATGACCAAACGCCCAGGAGGTCATTGACTGCGACAAGGCCAGTAGTCGACTTCGTGGACCGCGCCAACTCATTCGGCGGCACCTCCCTACCCTTCCGCTTCGAGGTACACGCGCTGATCAACAGCGGCGATGCTGTCGGCCGGAACGGGCTCCGCCAGGGACTCTGAGGACCGGAGGGAGGCCCCGTCTACTCAGGACAGTGCCTTCCGTAGTTCTACGAAGAACCTGACGCCCCGGAACGGTGAGTATCGCCACGGCTCCTGCCGCCACTGTGACCACCGGTACGACTGTCAGTACCTCCAGGTACCCTCAAACACATCGTCAACGCGGCCCGACGGGCTTCCGCTCCACCTCGGTGGAGTCTCGAAGGACATGCCCCCACCCGCACGAGTCTTTCGTGCTGCCTGGGGGAAGTCCTTGCTGTTCCGCGCGTCCGCGAAAACGGTCGCCGTCATGGCACTCGACGGTTCGCTGTTCCTGCACCTCACCGACAAGTTCGTCCACATGCACGGCTACCGGCCCGGCACCTCGGAGGTGCGTTCCTGGGAGCGCAGCATCCCCGCCCTGGCCGCCGCACTCAACGACGCCGGTCTGGGCGACGTGGAGGTCATGCTGGAGTACTCGCTTCCGCTGAACAGTAAGCGTGCGGACGTCGTGCTCGCGGGAGTGCATCCCGTCACGGGCGAACCGTCGTACGTCGTGGTGGAGCTGAAGCAGTGGAGTCAGGCGCTTCCTCACGAGGACGACCCCACCCTGTGCCATGTCGACGCGTATGCCCAGCCGGTCCTCAACCCCATCGAGCAGGTGCGCCGCTACTGCGCATACCTCGTCAATTTCAATGGGGCGGTGGCTGAACACGGGCAACGGGTGGCCGGAGTGGCGTATCTGCACAACGCCACCGAGTTCGGCGTGACCGGACTGCGCGAGATCGAGCGTGACGGCCACGGACTGCTCTTCACCGAGGAACGCCGCGGCGCCTTCCTCGACCACCTTCGTACGAGGCTGAGCGCCAAGCATCCGGGGGCCCAGGCCGCGGACGAACTCCGCGCGGGCGCCACGGTGCCGTCGAAGCAGCTCATGTCCGTGGCTGCTGAGGAAGTGCGTGAACGCACACAGTTCGTCCTCCTCGACGAGCAGCAGGTCGCGTACCGCCTGGTGCTCAACGCGGTGGAGAAGGCGAAGCACGCCGATCGCAAGGAGGTCGTCATCGTCACGGGCGGCCCCGGCACCGGCAAGAGCGTGATCGCTCTCCAACTGCTCGGCGAGCTCTACCGGCGTGGGGTTCCGGCACTGCACGCCACCGGCTCGCAGTCGTTCACGAAGACGATGAGGAAGATCGCCGGAGCCCGCAAGCGGGAAGTCCAGGACCTGTTCAAGTACTTCAACAGCTTCATGACGGCCGAGAAGAACAGCCTGGGTGCGTTGATCTGCGACGAGGCACACCGCATCCGGGAGACCTCGGCCAACCGGTACACGCGTGCCGAGAACCGTACCGGCAGGGCACAGATCGACGAACTCATCGACGTCGCCTACGTGCCTGTCTTCTTCCTCGACGAGCACCAGGTCGTCCGTCCCGGCGAGATGGGTACCGTGGCCGAGATCAAGGCGGCAGCGGCGAAGCGGGGCATCCCCTGCCAAGTCGTCCCGCTGGACAGCCAGTTCCGCTGTGGTGGCAGTGACGCATACCTGCGCTGGGTGGTCCGCCTCCTCGGTCTGGAGCCGGGCGGGCCGGTCGTCTGGGAACCCGACGGCCGCATGCAGTTGCTGGTCGCCGACAGCCCGCAGGAGATGGAGGCCTTCCTCGAAGAGCGTCGGACTCATGGCTACGGCGCACGTATGTCCGCGGGCTACTGCTGGCGCTGGTCTCCGGAACCCAAGCCCGGCGCCCCGCTCCCGCCCGATGTCGTCATCGGCGACTGGGCTCGCCCCTGGAACTTGCGTGGCGACCGCTCCGTCTCCGGCGCGCCCCCGGCCGCTCTGTGGGCCACCGACCCGGCGGGTTTCGGGCAGGTCGGCTGCGTCTACACCGCCCAGGGCTTCGAGTACGACTGGTCCGGCGTGATCATCGGCCCCGATCTGCTCTGGCGCGGTGACCGCTGGATCACGGACCGCACGGCCTCGAAGGACCCGGTCTTCAAGAAGTCCACTCCAGACACCGACGTGGACCGCCTGATCCGTAACACATACAAGGTGCTGCTGACCCGGGGCATGGTCGGCACGGTCGTGTACTCCACTGATCCTGAGACGCGAGAGAAACTGCGTGAGTTGGCGAGCGGAGGGCTGAAGCGGAAGCCCGCGCAGGTCTGACCGCAGGGGGATGCCGCCGGAACAGATCAAGACGGCCTATGGATCGGAGCAGCCGGGTACTCCATCAGCTCTGCCTCCTTCGAGATGTCTGCAAAGGACGGGAGGGGGCAGGCGAGCGACGGTCTCGCGCGTCAGCGGCAGCTCGTCGAAGATTCGGCGCACGGCTTCGAGGTTGATGGGCTGCTCGTAGTCGTCCTCGGCGAACGACTGGAACGTTTCGGGAGTGGGGTTCATCGGCAGACTGGGCATCCAGCCTGATCCGTCGGAAGCGGCGTAACCGCTGAGGAATTCGATGCGACCAGGGCGCCATCTCGCGTGACCTGTCTCAGGACACAGGCAGAACGTGACCTGGGACGTCTTCGTCCATGAAGGCAGGGCCTAGTCGCCGAGACCGACATCCTTCACCAGCCCCGCCTCATAGGCGATGATCGCCGCCTGCACCCGATTGCGCACCTCCAACTGCTGGAAGATCGCGCTCACATACGTCTTGATCGTGCCCTCGACCAGGTGCAGCCGCTGGGCGATCTCCGCGTTCGACAGGCCGGCGCCCAGCATTCCCAGGACCTCCTGCTCACGCTTGGTCAGCAGGGTCGTGCGCTCGACCGAGATCTCCGCGCGGGGCGACGGGGTCCTGCGTAGTTCGGTCATCAGCCGGCGTGCCACCAGCGGGGAGAGGCAGGAGCCCCCGGCCGCCACGGCACGTACCCCGGAGATCAGGTCCCGCGGGTCGGACGCTTTGAGCAGGAACCCGGCTACTCCCTGGTCCAGGGCACGCTCGATGTACTTGTCCTCGCCGAAGGTGGTGAGGATGACCACGCCGGTGTCGGGGTTGGTGGTCCGCAGTTCGCCCGCGGCGGTCAGGCCGTCCAGCTCCGGCATCCGGATGTCGAGCAACGCCACATCGGGGCGGTGTTTGCGGGCCAGTTCGACCGCCTCACGCCCGTCGGACGCCTCGGCGACCACCTCGATGTCCGGCTCGGTGGTGAGGATGGCGCGAACCCCGGCCCTGACTATGGCCTCGTCGTCGGCGAGCAATACGCGAATCATCCGGTCCTTCCCTGGTCAGAGCGTGTCCTTGGCCACCAGGACATCATCCTGGAAGCACAGCCGGTACATCGTGTCGGTGAAGTGGAGAGGGCTCGCCCCGGCTCGGTAGTACTCGCACGTGGCACCCTGCGGAACAAGTGGCTCCGTGACGACCGGTGGCGGCTTCCTGATCCGCCGTGACGGGAGCGCCGACTCCAGCTCCGCGCGCGTCTCACCGACCCGTATGCGCGCGTAGTCCTCGGGGGAGATGGACGTGGTCGCCGAGGTGAAGACGTAAAGGCTCACGAGGAGCGCCACGATGGCCGCGCCGAGCAGTGCCGGGATCAGCGCGGCCCGCCGGGCGTCGCGCCGCAGCCGGGCCCTGGTCCGCAGCAGCGCGGCCCTCGACGCGCTCCACCTCGGCGCGAGAGGTGCGGGAGACATGGGAGATATGGGAGACGTGGGAGACGCGGGAGACGCGGAGACGGTTCGGCCGGGCACCGCTTCCGTGTCGCCCGTACCGGAGAGTTCGCCGTCGGCCACGTCGGACCGCGGGCGGCTGGTGTCGAGGTCGGGCTCCGCGGCCGCCCGCGACGGCGCCGACGCGGTGTGCGGCAGCCGTGCGTACACCTCGAAGCCGCCCGCCCGCGGGCCCGTGCGCAGGGTGCCGCCCGCGAGGCGGACGCGCTCGTCCAGGCCGATCAGTCCGGATCCGCTGCCCGTCGCGGGAGCACTCTCGCCGTGCTCCGGCCGCGCGTTGACGACCGACACGACGGTCTCGCGCCTGCCGTGGGTCACCCGCACCGTGATCGCGGCACCCGGCGCGTGCTTGGCCGCGTTCGTCAGGGACTCCTGCACCACGCGGTACGCCGCGAGGTCGGACAGCAGAGGCGGCCCCTCCGCACTCGGGGGTGTGCCCTCCTCATGGAAGTCCACCGGCGGGGCCGACTGCTCGAAGCGGCGCACGAGTTGGGCGATCGATTCGTGGGTGGGGGTCAGCGACGGCGTGGGGTCCTCCCGCAGCAGCCCGATCACCTCGTGCAGACGCTCCGTGGCCATGGTGCACCGCTCCCGCAACTGGCCCACGGAATCACGATGTTGCTCGGAGAGGCCGGGGGCCAGTTCGAGACCGCCGGCGAGCAGGGCCATCACGCTCAGTTCGTGCCCCAGGGAGTCGTGGATGTCCTGCGCGATCCTGGCGCGCTCCTTGAGCCTGGCCTGCTCGGCGATGTAGCGCTGTTTCCACTCCAGTTGCTCGGCGTGCTCCCAGCCGGCGTGCGCCAGCGCGGTGCGCTGACTCCACCAGTTGCCCGCCCACCAGGGCAGGAGGCCGGCGGCGAACTCGGTCATCAGCAGGCTCAGCCAGTCCTTGGTGTCGGCCAGGGCACTGACCATGAGGAGTCCGGCCACCGCGACACAGAGGAACACCAGGTGCGCGGGCCAGAGCCGGGTCAGTCTGCGGCCCGCCAGGAAGCTCAGCACCGCGGCCGCGATCGCCGGCCACAGGCTCGCGCCGAACCAGGGGTAGAAGAGCGCGAGGAGCGCGGCGAGCAGCAGCGACAGCAGCGGCGCCGTGCGCCGCACCACGACCGCGGCCGTGATGGTCCCACAGGCGGCCGCCCAACTGGCCGTCGTCGCCGCGAGCCCTTCCGTGTCGAAGGCGGAGGGCGCGAGGAGCACGAGGAGCAGCACCAGATCGCCGCGCCTGGCGAAGGGCCGCTCGGAGCCAAGGGCCCGTAGTAGTGGGCCGGTTCGTCGGCGCACGGCCTGCCATCGCTGCATTCCAGCACGCTACAAGAGCCACTACGGCCTCCGGACCTGTCGAAAGTCGAGTGTGGTCGTTGCCGTTCGCCAGATGTTCCGGACCGGTCGGCTCCCTAGCGTTGTGGACGTGACTTGGGAAGGAGCCACCAGACGATGATCACTTTGGACCGACTGACCAAGCGGTACGGCGACAAGACGGCCGTCTCGGACCTCTCGTTCGAGATCAATCCGGGGAAGGTCACGGGCTTCCTCGGCCCGAACGGCGCGGGCAAGTCGACCACCATGCGGATGATCGTCGGTCTTGACGCGCCGACGTCGGGACGGGCACTGGTGGGAGGCAAGCGGTACGAGGAACTACGGCACCCCCTGCGCGAGGTGGGCGCGCTGCTCGACGCCCGCGCCGGCCACCCCGGCCGGTCGGCCCACCACCACCTGCTCGGCCTGGCCCGCAGCAACGGAATCCCAGCCTCCAGGGTCGGCGAGGTCCTGGAGACCGTCGGCCTCACCGAGGTGGCGAAGAAGCGCATCGGCTCCTTCTCCCTCGGCATGGGCCAGCGGCTCGGCATCGCCGGGGCGCTCCTCGGCGATCCCAAGGTGCTGCTCTTCGACGAGCCGGTCAACGGCCTCGACCCGGACGGAGTGCGCTGGGTGCGGGAGTTGATGCGGTCCCTGGCGGCGGAGGGCCGGACGGTCTTCGTCTCCAGCCACCTGATGAGCGAGATGCAGGAGACCGCCGACCACCTGCTGGTCATCGGCCGCGGAAAGATCATCGCCGACGCCCCCATCGAGGAGGTCATCGCGGGCAGCTCGCTCACCGCCGTCCGGGTCCGGACTCCGCAGCCCGACGTGCTCAGGCGGGAACTGCTGCAGTTCGGGATGAGGGTGGAACAGGACGCGACCTTGGAGCCCGAGGAACTCCTCGTCGTCGGCGGCACCCTGGAGGAGATCGGCGACCTGGCCTTCGACCATCGTGTCCCCATCCATGAGCTGAGCATGCGCAAGGCCAGCTTGGAACAGGCGTACATGGAACTCACCGCCGCCAGCGTGGAGTACGGCTCGCCCACGCTCTCCCAGGTCACCCATGCTCCTGATCACCAGAAGGCGTAACTGGAAATGACGACAACAACAACCGCCCCCAAGCTCGTAGGCCCCGTCAAAGGCGGCGGATTCAAGGGCGCCGTGGCGTTCGAGTGGACGAAGTTCCGGAGTGTCCGGGCCACCTGGTGGAACCTCGCCGTCGGCCTGCTGCTCACCGTGGGCTTCGCCGCGATGGTCGGCGCGTCGGCCGACGCCAGCGCGACGAAGGGCGTCGACGTCACCATGCCCGCGCCGCACCACGCGTCGCAGGCCTTTCTGATCTCCCAGTTGACCGTGGTGGTGCTCGCCACCCTCGCGCTCACCAGCGAGTACTCCAGCGGTTCCATCCGCACCACGCTGCAGAGCGTCCCCGTCCGCGGTCGGATGCTCCGGTCCAAGACGCTGGTCGTCATGGCGGTCGTGGTCGCCGCGGGCTTCGTCTTCAGCGTGCTGGGGACTCTGGTCGCCGCGCCCCTGATGGGGGACCACGGCGACTACACCGGCGGCCAGTTGCTGGGCACCGCGCTCGGCGCCGGCGTGTACCTCTCCCTCCTCGCGGTCATGGCCATCGGCCTCGGCACCGTCCTGCGCAGCGCCGCCGGCACCATCACGACCCTCATCATGGTGCTGCTCGCGCTGCCCCAGCTGATGGGCGTCGTCGGCGCCAAGTGGCTGGAGACCGCGTCCGACTACATGCCGAGCGTCGCCGGCACCGTACTGCTGACCCAGGACAGCGACCCCTACGGCGGTGGAACCGCGTTGCTGGTCCTGCTGCTGTGGGCGCTCGCCGCGTACCTGGCCGGCTCCGCCGTCCTGCGCCGACGCGACGCCTGAGCGGTTCGGCAGCGTCCCGCAGGGGCGTGACAGCGGCCCCCGCCCGCCGGTGCGCGCCAGTTCTGCTCGTACCTGGCGCGGCCCACGTCAGAGAGCGTCGACCGCGCTCACCTTCCACCCGTCCGCCGTGCGCGTCATCGTCATCCGCACCCGGTTCAGATCCAACCGGGGCCCCGACACCTGCGTGCTCTCGGTGACCTGATTGACGAAGAGCAGCACCACGACCTTGTCCGCGGAGGCCGAGACGACGGAGGCCGCCGCCGGGGCTCCATCGGTCGCGGGGGCGGCGACCGTCGCCTTCACCACGCCCCGGTACTTCTCGGCCGTCGGGCCGACCACCGTCTTGGTGGTCTTCCCGTACTCCTCGCGGAAGGCACCGGTCAGATGGGCGCGGGCCTTCGCGAAGTCCTTGTCCAGGTGGCGGTAGTCGTACGACAGGACGACCGGCGCCGCCTTCCGGGCGGCCGCGAGCGCCTCGGCCCGGGCGCTCTCCGACTGCCGCGCGTCCCCGTACTGCCGGCCCAGTACGGCGACCGCGATCAGCCCGGCCACGAGGAGGACGCCGAGCACCACGGTGAGCAGCCGACGCCTACGGGGCCGGCCCCCGTCCTCCGGTGCCGCGTCCCGCTCCGCGTCCTCCTCGAACGACTCCGGCGACGGCTCGGGCGGGTCCTGCCAGCCGTCCTTCGGGGCCTCGACGAGTAGCGTGCGTCCGGCGACAGCGGTCTCCGGGGCCGGCTCCCGGTGGCCGCGCTCCGCCCGCTTGGCCGCCGCGCGGGCCGCCGCGGTCATGGCGCGCCGGGTGGGGGAGACGGGGGCGCGGCCCGTCGTCGTCTTCGTCATGGTCGTACTCCTCACTCGTGCCGGTCAGCCGACGAACTCGACGTCGGACGTCAGCCAGCGGCCGTCCCGGTGCACCAGGTCCAGCTGGAGCCGGTAGGTGCGCGCCTCGCCCCGGGGGGCCGCCGTGTTGGTCACCTTGCTGTCGGCGACCACCAGGACGCGGGCCGCTTTCTCGTCGGAGCGGACGATGCCGGCCTCCAGGACCTGGCCCTCGGAGACGGACTTGTTCGCCGCCACCAGCTGCGTCAGCTGCTCCGTCTGCGCCGCGAACTGCTTCTTGAAGTCGCCGGTCGCGCCTGCCAGGACGTTCGCGCTGTCGCGGTCGTAGTGCCGGTAGTCGAGCGAAGTGAAGTTCAGCGCCGACTGGCGGGCCGCGGACAGGATGTCCTGGCGGCGCTGGTCCGCCTCGCGTTGTTCGAACAAGCCCAGGGTCAGCCAGATCGTCAGTGCTGTGGTGAGGACCGTCGCCACGATCAGTCCCACCGCCATCGCCCTGGAGCCGATCACGCTCCTCATGCCATCGGGCCAACGAGCAGCCATTGCCACGACTCCTTTCCGAACACGGCCCGCTGGCCGCCCGTCGAGCCGATCTCGACGTTCCTTCCGTCCGGGCCGGTGGTGGTGCCGGTCTCCGGGTCGTACGGGGTGACGTATGCCGCCTGGTTCGCGCCGCTGCCGGAGGCCGACGCGCCGGGGGCGTTCTGGGCGCCCCGCACCGAGGACTCGCTGCCCCGCGGCAACGTGCAGCGAGCCCCCGTGTTCGCCTCGCGCGTGCTCGTGTCCGCCGGGTCGCGGCGCGCCGTGCCGTAGCCCTGGGTGCAGGACGGCGGGTCGTCGGCGTTCAGCACCATGCCGAAGTGCGTGGTGCCGTCGCCCGGGACGACCGTGTAGCTGCCCGCCACCATCACCGGGAAGGTGACCAACGCCTGCTCCACGCCGGGCAGCCGGGCCAGCGTCACCTGGCCGCCGCTGATCAGGTTGGCCAGCAGCACCGACAGCTCCGGGTCGAGCGACCTCAGCAGCGAGTTCACCTCCTGCGCCGCCGGCCTCGCGTTGCCGATCAGCTTGCGCAGGTCACCGTCGCTCTTCTTCAACTGGGCCGAAAGCAACGCCAG
This sequence comes from Streptomyces sp. NPDC093591, assembly GCF_044764885.1. Classification (NCBI taxonomy): domain Bacteria; kingdom Bacillati; phylum Actinomycetota; class Actinomycetes; order Kitasatosporales; family Streptomycetaceae; genus Streptomyces; species Streptomyces sp. NPDC093591. The sequence continues at coordinate 483,014 of NZ_JBIWIY010000002.1, read as the reverse complement.
ATCACGCGCGAACGACTTGATCGACGACCCCTGGTCCGCCTGTGTCTTCAGGACCGTCTTCGAGTCCTCGATCAGTGCGATCGTCTCGGGCAGCGCGTCCGACGCCGACTCGACCAGCTCGTTGCCCGAGTCCACCAGGCGGCTCAGGTTCGGGCCGGTGCCGGCGAACGCCTCGCCCAACTCGTCCACGGTGACCCGCAGATCCTCCTTGCCGACCGAGTTCACCAGCCGGTCCAGGCTGAGGACCAGTTCCGTCGTCGGCAGCGGTACGCGGGTGTTGCGGCGCGCGATGCTGCTGCCGTCGAGCAGGTACGGGCCGTCGGACGTGCGGGGTTGCAGGTCGACGTACTGCTCGCCCACCGCCGAGCGGTTCGCGACCACGGCAAGGGTGTCCGCCGGGATGCGCGGCGCCCCGTCCTTGATGTCCAGGGTGACCGACACGCCGCCGGACCCGGAGCCCGTCAGGTGCAGCGCGCCCACCTTCCCCACCGGCACCCCGCGATACGTCACCTCGGCGCCGGGGAAGACGCCCCCGGAGTCGGTGAAGTCGGCGCGCACGGTGTAGCCGCGGTCCAGGATTTCGTCGACCAGGCCGGTGTATTCCGCCCCTACGTACGACACGCCTACGGCGGTGATGGTGGCGAAGGCCAGCAGTTGGACCTTGACCGTACGGGTGATCACGGCTGGACCCCCTTCAGCATCAGCTCGGCGAGTTCGAGGTTGATCCCCTCGGGCCAGTCGCCCCCGGCCGCATAGGCGGCCGTGCACACCGGCGGGCAGAGCAGGTCACCGCCGCCTCCGGACGGGGCCGAGGGCGACGACGGCGCGCTCGGGCCGTTCGGGAGCGCTGTGGGCGTCGGCACGCCCGGCAGTTCCGGCAGATCCGGTACGTCCGGCAGGTCGGGGGTCTCGGGAAGCTCGGGCCCCTGGGTCTCCCCGTCGCCGCCGCGGCCGTCGCCCGGCTCGTCCGTCAAGTTGCCGTAGATCCCGGCCAGGTCGAGGTCCGCGGTGATGTGGAGGTTGACGTAGTCGCCCTTGATGGCGTCCACCGCGTTGCGCGGGAAGGGGTAAGTCGTCAGCAGTTCAAGGGAGTTGGGCAGGTCGTCACCCGCCTTGTTGAGCTGCTGCAGGATCGGGCGGAGCTGCTTGAGGTTGGCGACCGTGTCGTCGTGCGAGGCGTTGATCACCTTGGTGCCGGTCTGGCCCAGTTTCGACAGGGCCGTGAGCATCCTCGTCAGGTCGCGCCGCTGGTCGGCCAGGACCTTGAGCGCCGGGGGCATCTCCTCCACCGCGTCGGCGATGGTCTCCTTCTCCTTGCCGAGGCGTTTGGCGAGGCGGTCCACGGCCTTCAGGGCCCGGACGATGTCCTGCTTCTGCTTGTCCAGGCCACCCAGGAACGTGTCCAGCTCCTTCAGCAGCGACTTGACCCGGTTCTCCCGTCCCTCCAGCGCCTTGTTCAGCTCCACGGTGATCGTCTTGAGCTGGGCCACACCGCCGCCGTTGAGCAGGGCGGACAGGGCCGACAGCACCTCCTCGATCTCCGGGTTGCGGCCGCTGCGGGACAGGGGAATCACGTCTCCTTCGGCGAGACGGCCCACCGGCGCCGTGCCCGTCGGCTTCGACAGCGCCACGTACTTCTCGCCGAGCATGCTGGTCTGCCGTAGCTCGGCGATCGCGTTCGCCGGCAGCTTCACCGAGTCGGCGACCCGCAGGTGCACGCGCGCGTGCCAGCCGTCCAGCTCGACCTTCTCGACCGCGCCGACCGTCACGTTGTTGACCTTCACCGCCGACTGCGGCACGAGGTCCAGTACGTCACGGAACTCGACGGTGACGTGGTAGGCGTTCCCGTCCGATGCCGCGCCGCCCGGCAGCTGGACGTCGTACCAGCCGTTGAACTCACAGCCGGACAGCACCATGCAGCCGACGGCGGCCCATGCGGCCGCGCCGCGCTTGCGCAGCATGCTCATGCGCTCGCCCCCAGGATTCCGCCGAGCGTCCGGTCGACCGTGCCCGTGACCGCCGCGCCGCCGCCATGCGGCACCTCCGGCAGGGAGTCGAACAACTTCCTCAGCTCGCCGCAGTCCGGGTTCTCGCCGCCCTCGTCACCCGTCGTCCTCAGCAGGGAGCACAGCAGCGACGCCGGATCCTGCGCCTGGTCGGCGTTGTTGCGGGTGTCGAGGGTGCCGGCCGCCGGGTTGTAGGCGTTGTTCAGGTTCGACATGCCGGCCGGGGCCACCTCCAACAGCTCCTCCAGCGCGGCCCGTTGGGTCACCAGCACCTTGGTCACCTTGCTGAGACCCTCCACGTTCGAGGTCAGCGACTTCTTGTTGTTCTTCACGAAGGCCGACACATCACCCAGCGCCGTCCCGAGGTTCTTCAGCGCCGCCGCCAAGTCCTCGCGCTCGCCCGCCAGTTGACCGGCCACCTTCGCAAGGCTGGTGTTGAACGACCGCACGCTCTTGTCGTCGGCCGCCAGCGCCGCCGTGAAGACCTGGAGGTTGCGGATCGTGCCGAACAGGTCCGTGCGGCCGTCGGACAGGGTGGTGACCGCCGCCGCGAGGTCCTCGACCGACTGGTTGAGGTTCTTGCCCTGGCCGTCCAGGTTGTCCGCGCTCACTCCGAGCAGCCGGGACAGGGAGCCGTCCTTGTTGGCGCCGTCCGGGCCGAGCGCCTCGGCCGTGGTGTGCAGGCTGTCGAAGACACGGTCGAGTTCGACCGGTACGGCCGTACGTGACTCGGGGATCTCGTCCCCGCTCCGCAGCACCGGTCCGCTGCCCCGGTACACCGGCAGCAGCTGGACGTAACGGTCGCTGACCACCGAGGAGTTGATGATGGCGGCCTGTGCGTCCGCCGGGACCTTGCGGCCGGCGTCGTACTCCAGCTCCACCCGCACCCGGCCGCCCTCCGGCGTGATCTCCTTGACCTCGCCGATCCGGACGCCCAGCACGCGCACGTCCGAGCCCGGGTAGATGCCGACCGTGCGCGGGAAGTACGCCGTGACGCGGACCGGCTCGGGGCGGGGCCACAGTACGTAGGTGAGCGCGGCGACCAGGACCAGCGCGGTCAGCAGGGCCGCGCGCTTCTTCCAACGGCTGCTCACTGTGCACCTCCCGTCCGCGTCCGCGGCACGACCGGAGCCGCGACCAGGTTCTGGACGTAGGAGTCGAACCAGCGGCCGTTGCCGAGGGTGTTGGTGAACAGCCGCGTATAAGGGGCGAGGAGCTTGATGCTCCGGTCCAGGCTGGATTGGTTCCGTTCGAGCATCGTCACCACGCGGTTCAGGCCCTTGAGTGCGGGCCCGATCTCCTTGTCGTTGTCCTGGACGAGGCCGGAGAGCTGGATGCCGAGGGCGGCGGAGCTCTTCAGCAGCTTGTGGATCGCCTCGCGTCGCTTGCTGATCTCCCGGAACAGCTTGTCGCCGTCCTTGACCAGGGTGGTGAAGTCCGACGATCGGTCGGCCAGTACGCCCGTGACGCCGTTGGCGTGATCGAGCAGCTCGCGCAGCGCCTTGTCGCGGGACGCGACCGTCCGGGAGATCTGCGACAGGCCCTTGATGGACGCCCGTACCTCTTCCGGCGAGTCCTCGAAGGTGGTGGAGATCGTGTCCAGGGCCTTCGCCACACGGTCGGTGTCGACCTCCTCGGTCGTGGTGGTGAGGTCGCTGAAGGCCTGGACGACGTCGTACGCCGGGACAGTGCGCCGGAGCGGGATCTCGCTGCCGGGCGCCAACTGGCCGCCGCCCTTGGGGTGCAGGGCCAGGTACTTCGCGCCGAGGACCGTCTTGACCCGGATCGACGCGCCGGTTCCGGTGCCGAAGCCCGGCTCGCCCTTGATCTTGAAGGTGACCTTGACGTGGTCGCCGTCCAGGTCGACGTCCTCCACCTTGCCGACCTTGACCCCGGCGATCCGCACCTCGTCACCGGGCTTGAGACCACCCGCCTCCGCGAACGCCGCGCTGTACGTCTCGCCGTCGCCGATCACCGGCAGGCGGTCGGCGTTGAACGCGGCCACCGTCAGCAGGGCGAGGACGGTGAGGCCGACGGCGCCGATGACGACGGGGTTGCGCTCACGGAAGGGGGAGAGGTGCGGGCGGCGGAACCGGAAGCGGGGGAGCCGTGGCAGCCGCAGGATCCTCGGCGGCTCGACCCGCACCTTGAACAGCGGCGCCGGGCGTGTCTTACGGCTCATGCCCCGCACCTCGCCCTCGCCACATGCAGATCGGGCGTGAGCACCTGCTGGGGCCCTGTCTTCGTCTTCGGCAGCACGATCCGGCCGTCGAAGTCGCAGAGGTAGAAGTTGAACCACGAGCCGTAGGACGCCGTCCCCGTCAGCTCGTTGAGCTTGTTCGGCAGCCGCTTCAGCACGCCCTCCACCGTCTTCTCGTTGTCGTTCAGCGTTCCGGTGAGCTCGGTCAGCTCGGCGATGTCGTCCTTCAACGGCGGCCGCGCGTCCTTCAGCAGACCTGAGGTGGCCTCCGTCAGGTCGCCGATGCTCACCAGCGACTGCCCGATGGGCTTGCGGTCGGCGGACAGCCCCGAGATGACCCGGCGCAGCTGCTTGAGCAGACCGGAGAACCGGGCGCCGCGTTTGTCCAGCGTCCCCAGCACGGTGTTGAGGTTGTCGATCACTGAGCCGATCAGCTGGTCGCGGCCGGCCAGCGTCGAGGTGAGCGACGCCGTGTGCACGAGCAGGCTGTTGACGGTGCCGCCCTCGCCCTGGAGCGTCTTGATGATCTCGGTGGCGAGCTGGTTGACGTCCTTCGGGCTGAGCGCGGCGAACAGCGGCTTGAAGCCGTTCAGCAGCGCGTTGAGGTCAAGAGCGGGCTGCGTGCGGGACAGCGGGATCGTCGCGCCGGGCCGCAGCAGCCGGGTGCCGTCGCCCGTGCCCTCGGTCAGCGCGACATACCGCTGGCCGACCAGGTTGCGGTACCGGATGACAGCGCCCGTGCTGGTGAGCAGCGGCCGGTCCCGGCTGACCGTGAAGGTGACCTCGGCCAGCGTCCGGTCCTTGATCCGGATGCCCTCGACCTCGCCGACCCGCACCCCGGCCACCCGGATGTCGTCGCCTTCCTCCAGGCCCGTGACGTCGCTGAAGACCGCGTGGTAGGTGTCCTTCGGGCTGAAGGAGATGTTCACGATCGTGGCCGCGAGCAGGGCCGTAGCCAGGACCGTCACCAGCGCGAAGAGGCTGAACTTGATCAGCGGGGCGGCGGTCTGCCGGGCGCCCTTGGCTTTCGTACGACTCATGCCACACTCACCGCCGTCCCGCGCGCCAGCGGCCCGAACAGCAGGGTCGCGACCGGCGGCACCTCGTCGGCGGGCACGCCCAGGGCCGGCGCCACGAGCGAGCCGACCGCCCGCTGCTCGGCCAGGGTGGCGGACACGCCGACCGGGCCGCCCGAGGACGAACTCGGCTTCTTGGAACCGTCGTTCAGGTGGACGCCCGGCGCCGGCACCTGAGGATGCGGCAGACCGTGGCAGTTCGGCCCCGACCGCTCGCCGTAACGCGGCTCCTCACCCGGCTCGTACGCCCCTTGCGGCCGTACGACCTCCAGCGTGATGTGCATCTTGCCGCCCCGGAACGCCTCCTCCGAGGCCTTCTCCTGCCGGACCAGACCGGCCAGCAGACACGGGTACTCGGGGGAGTAGCGGGCGAACAGCTCCAGCGTCGGCCGGGAGACCTGGCCGAGGGTGATGAGCCGGTCGCCGTTCTTGTCGAGGAAGTCCTCGGCCGTCCCGGCGACGGTCGCCGTGGTCTTCAGGGCGGCCGCCAGCCGGTCCTTCTGCTCGACGATCGTGCGGCTGGTGGTGACGGTGTTGCGCAGGATCTCCATCAGGTCGGGTGCCGCGTCGCCGTAGATCTCGGCGACCTCGGCGAAGCGCGCGATGTTCTCGGTGAGGGTGGGCAGATGGGGGTTGAGGCGGCGCAGGTAGTCCTCCAGGCGTGTGAGGTTGTCGCCGATCCGGTCGCCGCGGCCCTCCAGGGCGGTGGCGAAGGCGGAGAGGGTGGCGTTGAGCTTGCCGGGCTGGACCGTCCGGAGCAGGGGCATCAGGTCGTTCAGCAGCTGCTGCACCTCGATGCCGACGCGGGTGCGGTCCTGGGTGATGACGTCACCGGCGCGGATCGGGCGGGCGGACGAGGAGCCGGGGCCGGCGGGCGGCACCAGGTCGACGTACTTCTCGCCGAACAGCGTCTTGGGCAGCAGCCGCGCGTGCACGTCGGACGGGATGTGGGCGACGTGCTCCGGCTTCAGCGCGATGTCCAGCGTCGCCTTCGTCCCGTCGGCGTGCACCTCGCGCACCTCGCCGACCAGCAGTCCGCGCAGCTTGACGTCGGCCCGCGGATCGAGCTGGTTGCCGAGGCTGTCGGCCTCCAGGGTGATCCGCACGACCGGCGTGAACACCTGCCGGTAGACGGCCACCGACAACGACAGCAGCAGTGCGAGTACGGCCAGGAACACCACCCCGTACAACCGCAGCCTCAGAACCCTCATACGGCGGCTCACCCCGCGATCCTTACGGTCGTGCTGGCGCCCCAGATCGCGAGCGACAGGAAGAAGTCGAGGACGTTGATCGCCACGATCGAGGTCCGCACCGCACGGCCCACCGCCACGCCGACGCCCGCCGGGCCGCCGCTCGCGTAGTAGCCGTAGAAGCAGTGCACGAGGATGATCAGGACGGCGAAGACGAGCACCTTGCCGAAGGACCACAGCACGTCGACCGGTGGCAGGTACTGCTGGAAGTAGTGGTCGTAGGTGCCGGCGGACTGGCCGTAGTAGCCGGTGGTGATGGTGCGGGCGGCCAGGTACGAGGACAGCAGGCCGATCACGTACAGCGGGATCACCGCCACGAACCCGGCGATCATCCTCGTCGTCACCAGGAACGGCAGCGAGGGCACGCCCATGACTTCGAGGGCGTCGGTCTCCTCGCTGATCCGCATCGCGCCGAGCTGGGCCGTGAACCCGGCGCCGACGGTCGCGGAGAGCGCGAGTCCCGCCACCAGCGGGGCGATCTCGCGGGTGTTGAAGTACGCCGAGAGGAACGCCACGAAGTTGGACGTGCCGAGCTGGTTGAGGGCCGCGTAGCCCTGGAGGCCGACCTCGGTGCCGGTGAAGAAGGACAGGAAGGCGATCACGCCGACCGTGCCGCCCACGACGGCGAGCGCGCCGCGGCCGAAGCTCACCTCGGCGAGCAGCCGCAGGATCTCCTTCTTGTAGCGGCGCAGGGTGCGGCCGGTCCAGGCCAGCGAGCGGCCGTAGAAGGAGAGTTGGGTGCCCAGTGCCTCCAGGGACTTCAGCGGGCGGTCAATGAGTCGTTGAGGTCTCATCGGCTAACCCCTCTGGGGGACGACCTGGAAGTACACCGCGGTCATCACGAAGTTGGTCACGAACAGCAACATGAAGGTGATCACCACCGACTGGTTCACCGCGTCGCCCACACCCTTCGGGCCGCCCTTCGCGGTGAGCCCCTTGTACGAGGCGACGATCCCGGAGATCGCGCCGAACACGAGTGCCTTGACCTCGGCCGCCCACAGGTCGGACAGCTGGGCGAGCGTGGTGAAGGAGGCGAGGTAGGCGCCCGGAGTGCCGTTCTGCAGGACGACGTTGAAGAAATAGCCGCCCGCCACGCCGACCACCGACACCAGGCCGTTGAGCAGCACCGCCACCACCATCGACGCCAGCACGCGCGGCACGACCAGGCGATGGATCGGATCGATGCCGAGCACCTGCATCGCGTCGATCTCGTCCCGGATCTTCCGCGCCCCGAGGTCCGCGCAGATCGCCGTGCCGCCGGCGCCCGCGATGAGCAGCGCGGTGACGATCGGCGAGGCCTCACGCAGTACGGCGAGCACGGAGGCGGCGCCCGAGAAGGACTGGGCGCCGAGCTGCCGGGTCAGGCTGCCGATCTGGAGCGCGATGACCGCGCCGAAGGGGATGGACACGAGCGCCGTCGGCAGGATGGTGACGCTCGCGACGAACCACGCCTGCTGGATGAACTCCCTGGCCTGGAACGGCCGTCGGGGAATCGTCCGGACGACGTCCAGCGCCATCGCGAACAGGTTCCCCGACTGCCGCAGGGCTCCGGTGGGCGACAGTCTCATACGTCCGCCACCACCTTCCGGTGCCTGAGCTCCGCCTCCCGCCGGGCGATCGCCTCCCAGCGGGGCGGTCGGGTGATGCCCGGCCCCGGCAGCAGGCGGGGAGTCAGAGCCTGGCTGCCGGGAGACTGTGGGTCCTTGCCGTCGTCGCCGAGAGCGGCGAGCTCCTGCTCGACCTGGGCGGCGTCCTTCTCCTCCGCCATCCCGATCGGTCCCTGCATCCGGCCGTTCAGGAACTGCCGTACGACCGGTTCGTCGCTGGTCAGCAGCTCCTCGCGGGGCCCGAACATCACCAGCTCGCGGCGGAACAGCAGCCCGATGTTGTCCGGGACCTGGCGGGCGGAGGCGATGTCGTGCGTGACGATCAGGAAGGTCGCGTCGATCTGGGCGTTGAGGTCGACGATGAGCTGGTTGAGGTAGGCGACGCGGACCGGGTCGAGGCCGGAGTCCGGTTCGTCGAAGAGGATGATCTCCGGGTCGAGGACGAGCGCCCGGGCCAGCCCGGCCCGCTTGCGCATCCCCCCGGAGATCTCGCCGGGGAGCTTCTCCTCGGCGCCGATCAGCCCGACCATGTCCATCTTCTCCAGCACGATGCGCCGGATGTCGCTCTCGGACTTACGGGTGTGCTCGCGCAGCGGGAAGGCGATGTTGTCGTACAGGTTCATCGAGCCGAACAGCGCGCCGTCCTGGAACAGCACCCCGAAGAGCTTGCGTACCTCGTACAGGTCGTGCTCGCGGAGCTTGGTGATGTCCCGGCCCTGGATCGTGATCGACCCGCGCTCCGGCTTCAGCAGTCCGACGAGCGTCTTGAGGAACACCGACTTGCCCGTGCCCGAGGGGCCGAGCATGACCGAGACCTCCCCGGCGGGCAGCGTCAGCGAGACGTCCTGCCAGATGACCTGGTGACCGAAGGACTTGGTCAGCCCTTCCACACAGATCTCGACACCCATCCGGTTCACCCTTCAGCCGTGGAGCAGCTCCGACATCTGCTCTACGGGGAGGGGGCCGGCGTCCGTCGTTTCCGTGGCGGATTTTTTTCGGCCGGGTTTCGGGGTGGGGGATTTGGGACGGCTTACGGTCGTGTGTCCGCGGCTACGGCAGTGAGCTCGCTGTCGGAGTGGGGAGCGGGGAGGACGACGGTGCGGGGGAGGAGATGCCCGGAATCGCCGCCACGGACGCTGTGTCTGCTGTGTCTGCTATGTCCGCGCGTCCGTAGCATCCGTAGCGTCCGTCGTGTCCCTCGTGTCCGTCGTATCCGTCGTATCCGTCGGAACGACGGAGGGGCCTGCGGGACCTTTTCGGCGCGGAGAGTATCGGCAGCCGTCGCCGAGGTGGCTTTCGAGCGGGTTACCGGGCGGGGTCTGGGGAGGGGTTACGGTCGCCTGGTCGGGGCTATGGCGGTGCGTCAGCCGTCGGCACGTTGAGCGAGTCGGACGGTACGGCGGCGGAGGCGTCGGGGAGCGTCGGGAGGGCCGCGTCCGTCGGAACGGCGGAGGGGGTGCCCGGCAGGTCGGGGACGGCGGGCAGCTCCGGAACGTCCGGCACCTCGGGGACCTGCGGGACCTCCGGCGCGGAGAGCACCGGCAGCGGGGACACCGACACCTCCGGGACCTGCGGCACTGACGGCACGGACAGCGGCAGGAACGATTCCCCCGACGGCGACCCGGTCGCCTTCCGCTCGGCCCCCGTGGCCGTGGGACGGTTCCCCTCAGCCGTACGGCCGCCATCGCCGCTGTCCGGCCGCAGCGTCTCCGCGTCCGGCGAGGCGACGGCGGGCCGAGGGGCCGTACCGTCTCCACGGTCGCTCCCGTCGAGGGCGTACGGCAGCACGAGCCCGGCCATCGCCAAGGTCGCCGCCGTCGAGGCCACCGCCATGGCCGGGGCCTTGCCGGCCGGCCTCGGCCGCCCCCACCCGATCAGGAACAACGCGCACCCGAGCGTGGCCGCCAGCGACTGCCGCAGCGTCCGCCGCGCCCGGGCCAGCAGCGACTCGACGGTCCGGTAGCTGAGCCCCATCTTCACGGCGACCTGCCCGACGTCGAGGTCCTCCGACTTCAGCCGCAGCGCCTCGGCCTGCCGTGCGGGCAGCTCACCACTGCGCACGGCCAGCCACTTCGCCTCGGCCCGGTCGCACACCGCCTCCTCGACGGGCACGGGGCCGGGGGTGATGAGCGTCGGGCTGGTGTGCACCACGGCCTCACGGTTGACCTGCCGGTAGCGGTCGACGCACAGCCGCATCGTCACCGTCGTCAGCCATGCGGCGAGCCGCTCGTCGTCCAGGTCGGGGCGTTCGGCGGCGCGCAGCATCGCCTCGTGCACCGCGTCCTCGGCGTCCTCCGCACTCATCGACCTGCGCCGGGCCACCTTGAGCAACTGCTCGCGGTGGCCCCACATGCGCTGCCAACGCTCGTCGGCCGCGTCCATCTCCGCAGGCATGTCCGTCGCCATGAGGGCCCCTTCGCGCTCACTCACCGGACTCGTACCGTCCGGCGGGGCGCGACATTACCGCCGAGTATCGCCGGTTGTGGAGGGGGCGGCGGTCATCGAGTCCGCGCTGTTACTGGTCAGTGGGCCGTCGCCGGCCGACAGATCGTCGTCGGGGAGGCCGATGTCCGGGACGGGGAGGGGAAGTTGCGGCGCCTGCGTCTCGTCGGGGTCGGCGGCCGGGCGGGAGGGGGTGGGAGTCGGCGAGGCGGGGGCCGGCGATGTGGGGGACGGGGTGGCGGTCGGGCGCCGGGGGGTGGGTGCCGGTGAGGAATCGTCGTCCGGCTTCCCGGGGGACCGTGACGGCTCGGGGCGGGCCGGGGCGCCGGTGGAGCCGTCCGGCACCACCAGGTGCCCGTCCAGGAAGTACGCGTACCAGGCCCTGACCGTGCGCAGATACGCCGTCGAGTGGTTGTAGCCGAGGATCGCCCGGTCCAGCTCGGCGGGGACGGACAGGTCCCGTCCGCCCGCGCACAGGTAGCGGCCGGCGGCGAGCGCCGCGTCGAAGACGTTGTTCGGGTCGGCGTGCCCGTCGCCGTTGCCGTCCGCTCCCCACCGGGCCCAGGTCGACGGGATGAACTGCATCGGCCCGACCGCCCGGTCGTACGCCGTGTCCCCGTCGTGCGCCCCGCCGTCGGTGTCCCGGATCAGCGCGAACGCCACGCCGTCCAGCCGCGGGCCGAGGATCGGCGCCACGGTCGTACCGTCCGACGTCACCCGGCCGCCCCGCGCCTGCCCCGACTCCACCTGCCCGATCGCCGCCAGCAACTGCCACCGCAGGCGACAGCCGGGTGCCTCGCGCGAGAGCCGCTCCTCGGCTCGCCGGTAGGCGGCGAACACGCTCGCGGGCAGCGCGGCGGCCGTCCGCGCGGCCGCCTCGTCGCGGGCGGACCTTCCGGTCCGCAGCGGCGGCAGCTCCGTGCGGTACGGGGTGTCGCCGGAGACGCTCGGCCCGTGCTCGGCGGGTGGCTGCCTCGGTACCGGCGCCGAGGCCCGCGCCGGGATCGCCCCCGGTGCCTGTGAGGCGGTCAGCGCCACCATCGCCGCCAGTGCGGCCGCCGTACCTCTGGCGGCTCTGACTCCGTGCCCTGCCACGGTCTGTTCCCCTCCCTGCAGACGGCTGTCTGTCGTCTGCTCTACGCACCGGGAAGGGCGATCCGTCGCGGGTTTTCCGGACGTGCCGCTAGGGCGGTCTGCGTACGCCGCTCAGCGCCTCCTCCGCCCGCTGGTCGACGATGTGAGTGACCAGGTGCTGGGCCGCCCCGAAGACGACCGACCAGCCGAGGATCTGCGCGGAGCTGTCGAGGTCGCTCAGGCCCGGTACGAAGGCCCCTTTGATGAGCAGGATTCCGGCGACGGCGGACAGCGCGCCCACGGGGAACTTCAGCACGGCCGTGGCGAGCGGCAGGCGGAACTTGTACTGCGTGGCCTGGTTCACATGGAGGTGGTGCACCGCCGCGACCACCGTCAGGGCCGCTCCGATGAGCCCCGCGAACTCCACGGTCAGGACGTCCAGGCTGTTGGAGAACCTGCCGGTGACGACATCGGTGGGGGCGGGAGCCTCGGCCGCCGGAGGCAGGCCCTCGGGGGGCACCTCCTTCTCGCCGGTGGGGCAGACGACCCGGTTCCCGGGCGGCTGGGGGCGGAAGCACAGATCCAGGGACTCCTTGTCCCAGTAGCCCCACAACGCCAGCGCTACCAGGCCCAGCGTCGCCGCCCCCGTGACGATCCAGAGGAGGTCGGCCAGCACGCGCACCCGCCGGTACTTGCCGCCGAGGGCAGCGTGGGCGAAGCCGAGGGCCCGGACCAGGGCGCTCCGCTCCTGGTCGGTGAGTGGCTCGTCGCCGGCTTCCGTCTTCTCGGCGATCTCCTCGACCGCCTGCCGCTGGGGACTGTCCTCCGGCAGGTGCCGGCGCACGATGCCCAGGACTTCGGGGGTTCGCGCACGGACCTCGTCGTCGGAGGCGAGGGAGAGCAGATCGGCCTCGGCGGCGCGGATGTTCGACCAGGCGCGTTCGAGGGTGCCGGATCTGGGCCGGAACCGCGAGGCGTTCAGGCAGGCTTCCTCGGCTTGCTGGAGATGCCCTTTCACCCCGTCGAGCACGGCCTGCCGTCGCCCGTCGGCGTCGTCCACGGCACGGCGTTCCTCTTTCGCGAGCTGAGTCCTCATCCGTGCGATCGCCGTCAGCGGAAGCTCGCGCCAGGCCCCGAGATTGCCCCGGCCGCCGGAGCGATGAGGCGGGCGCGCCATGGAGAACCGCCGGGCCTTCCCCGTGTCCCACATCCCGTCCGCCCTCCCTGACCTCCCTCGTGCACTTCCAGTACGGCACGACCGCTCCCCGCCGACCAGGCAAGTTGCTCCCCACGGGTGACAGCGCCGACCCGAGACCGCAGGCCCCCGGCCCATCACCGTTCGGCCTACCACCGGAGGCCGGACTCCCGCGCTTGCCCTACTCAGGAGGAATGGACCGCCGTGCTCTGGAGGCAAGACGTGGACGACACCCGCAAACTGCCCCTCGTCTACGTCCGTGGCTTCGCCGGCGGGACCCGAGGGATCGACAAGGCCGTGGACGACCCCTTCTACGGCTTCAACGAGGGCTCCGTGCACGTCCGCGTGGGCGCGGACAACCAGCCGCGCTTCCACCAGTTCGAGAGCCCGCTGCTGCGCCTGCTGCGGGAGGAGGGCTACGAACTGCTCGTGAAGGGGGACCAGGAGGTCTATCTCGCCGACCACGCGGAGGTCCCCGCCCGGACCATCTGGATCCACCGCTTCTACGACCGCTCGGCGACCACCTGGGGCGGCAGCCCGCAGGAGTACCGGCTGGAGCACGCCGCCGCCGACCTGCTGGACCTCGTCGACCGGCTGCGCGAGAAGACCGGCGCGCCCGCCGTGATCCTCGTGGCCCACTCCATGGGCGGACTGATCTGCCGCTGCCTGCTGCAGAAGATCCTGCCGGACCGGGGCCGCGCCGCCACCGACTGCGTCGCCAAGCTCTTCACCTACGGCACCCCGCACGGCGGCATCACCTTCGACGTCGGCGGCGGATGGGTGGAGCGGATCCGGGACACGCTCGGCATCCAGGGCGCCGACATCTTCGGCCCCCGGCGGATGTACGAATACCTCACCCCGCGGGCCGACCTGGACCCCGACGGCCCGCCCGCCGACTGGGACGCCCGCGTGATGCCCACGGGGCCGGGGACGCTTCCCGTCGAGCGGGTCTTCTGCCTGGTGGGGACCAACCCGGCGGACTACGACGTCGCCCTCGGGCTGTCCTCCGCCGCCGTCGGGCCGCACAGCGACGGGCTCGTGCAGATCGAGCGGGCGTATGTGCCCGGCGCGCAACGGGCCTTCGTGCACCGCAGCCACAGCGGGCGCTACGGCATGGTCAACTCCGAGGAGGGCTACCAGAACCTGCGGCGGTTCCTGTTCGGCGACACCCGGATCGAGGCGTCGCTGGTCGACTACCGGCTGTCCGGCGACGAGGACGTCGTATGGCAGGCCGAGGCCTGGCTGTCGGTGCGCGGGCTGCCCGTGGTGATGCACGAGCGGCTCGCCGCCCACTGGTGCCCGATCCAGCTCGACACGGCCCAGGACGGGCAGGAGGCGTCGGTGCCGCTGGCGACGACCTTCCTCAACAGCGGGCTGCGCAGGTCGGCGGACGAGCCGATGCGGTTCATCCTCCACCTGCGGCTCCTCTCCCTGCGGGAGCGGCACGGCATCCTCCGGTTCGGCGACCACGTGGAGCAGTCCGCCGACTTCGCCGACAGCCTCGTCATCGACGTCGGCACACCGGAGGCCGGCCCCGGTATCTGGGCCGCCTGGAACTCGGACATCGAGGGCGCCATCCGCGACCACCGCACCGCCGGAGAGCCGCGGATCGACGAGGACCCCACCCCCGGCCGCTGGGTCGCGCACATCGAACTGCCCACCACCGCCGCACCACTCGTCGGCCGTGACGCGCGGATCCGGCTCGTGGCCACGCCCTGGACCTGACGCGGCGAGGGGGCGTCCGCGCCTCCTCGCCGCAGGCAACCCGCAGGTAAAGTGGCCGTATGCCGAAGCCGCCGTCGACCGACGCGGTACCGGATGTCCTGCTCGTCGCCGGTGATCCCCGTACCTCCGAGCCGCTGTCGGCGATGCTGGAGCTCGCCGGTTACCGGACCGTCGCGGTGGACCGCGCCACCGAGGCCACCGTCCGGCTCACCGAGCGCCGGTTCGATCTGGTCATCCTCGATGTCACCCTGCCGGACACCGAGTCGCTCAGGCACAGTCGCCGTCTCCTCGCCCCCGACCGCCCGGCCGTCCTGCTGGTCACGGGGAGCGGGGAGTTCCTGGGCAGTCTCCCCGGCGGCGGCCCCGGCGCCGACGGCCAAGGGGGCGGCGCGGCATCGGGCCGAGTCGCCGAAGTCCTCGCCCGCGCACGGCAGTTGGTGCGGCACGCGGAGCCCGCCGGATGGGACGGCGCACTGCGCTACGGCGACCTCCTGCTGGACCACGCCACCCGCCGGGCACGGCGCGGTGAGCGCACCATCGAGCTCACGCCCGCCGAGTACCGCCTGCTGCGCTGCCTGCTGGTGAACGCCGAACGCGTGCTGTCCAAGGAGCAGATCGGGCGGCACGTCTGGGACGACCCGCCCACCGACGGCGCGATCGAGCGGCTCGTCTCACGGCTGCGCCGCAAGGTGAACGGCGAACAGGCGGCGCTGATCCACACCCGGCGGGGCTTCGGCTACTGGCTGGGCCGGGCGACACGGCCGTAAATATGGCCTGGGTCACACAGGCCGCATGTCCGGGATATGTCTGGGAGCTGTCAGCCCGGTTCGCTTGACTGGGCCCCCGACTTCCCCTGTCCCGGCCCTCCCCCGGCCGGCCCCACGACCGAGGAGAGCACGCCCATGGACCTGGACTTCGACCCCGAAGCCCTGCGCGCCAAGTACCGCGCCGAGCGCGACCGCCGGATCCGCCCCGACGGCGGCGCCCAGTACCGGCACCTCGCCGCCGCGTCCGGCGTCGACGACCAAGACCCGTACGCCGACCGGGAGTTCACGAGAGAGCCGCTGTACGACCGGGTCGAGGCCGTGGTCGTGGGCGGCGGCTTCGGCGGGCTGCTCGCCGGGGCGCGGCTGCGGCAGGCCGGTGTCCAGGAGATCCGGGTCATCGAGCAGGGTGGGGACTTCGGCGGCACCTGGTACTGGAACCGGTACCCGGGCATCCACTGCGACATCGAGTCCTACATCTACCTGCCGCTGCTCGAAGAGCTCGGCTACGTCCCGGAGTGGAAGTACGCGCCGGGCGAGGAGATCCGGCAGCACGCCCGGGCCATCGCCCGGCACTTCGGCCTCTACGACCACGCCTGTTTCCAGACCGGGGTCACCGAACTCCGCTGGGACGAGGGCGAGTCGGAGTGGATCGTCCGCACCGACCGCGGCGACGAGACGCGGGCCCGGTACGTCGTCGTCTCCAGCGGCACCCTCAGCCAGGCCAAACTCCCCGGCATCCCCGGCATCGAGACCTTCCGCGGGCACACCTTCCACACCAGCCGCTGGGACTACGCCTACACCGGCGGCGACGCGACCGGCGGCCTGACCGGCCTCGCCGACAAGCGCGTCGCCCTCATCGGCACCGGCGCCACCGCCATCCAGGTCCTGCCGCACCTCGGGGAGGACGCGGCGCGGGTGTACGTCTTCCAGCGCACCCCGTCCTCCGTCGACGTACGCGGCAACCGGCCCACCGACCCCGAGTGGGCGAAGTCGCTGAAGCCGGGGTGGCAGCGGCAGCGCATGGAGAACTTCCTCAAGGTGGTCACCGGCGTCCGGGTGGACGAGGACCTGGTCAACGACGCCTGGACGTCCAGCGCCCGGCTCCAGGAGAAACTCATCCCGACCAACGCCTACGCGGACGTCCCGGCCGAGGAGCGCGAACTCGCCTACGAGATCGCCGACTTCCAGAAGATGAACGAGCTGCGCACCCGTGTCGAGACGATCGTCGAGGACCCGGCGACCGCCGAGAAGCTCAAGCCCTGGTACCGCTACATGTGCAAGCGGCCCACGTTCAGCGACAGCTACCTGCAGACCTTCAACCGGCCCCACGTCACCCTCGTCGACACCGCCGACACCCACGGCGTCGAGCGGATCACCGAGAACGCCGTCGTGGTGGGCGGTGTGGAGTACGAGGTCGACTGCATCATCTTCGCGACCGGCTTCGACGTCGGCAGGTCGGGCGTACTGTCCGGGAAGCTCCCGGTGTACGGGCGGGGCGGCGCCGGGCTGCTGGAGACCTGGATGACCAAGGGCCTCAAGACGCTGCACGGGTTCACCACCCGCGGCTTCCCCAACCTCTTCCTGCTCGGCTCCATGCAGAACGCCGCCGCCGTCAACTTCGTCCACATCCTCGACGAACAGGCCACGCACGTCGCCGAGGTCGTCGCCGAGGCGCGGGGGCGGCGGGCGCGGTACGTCGAGCCGACCGCCGAGGCCCAGGACGCCTGGGTGGCGACGATCCGTCAGAAGGCGGCCGACCTCTACAGGTTCCAGGCCGAGTGCACCCCCGGCTACTACAACAACGAGGGCAGCCCGAGGGAGCGCAGCGAGTCGTACGGCGACGGGCCGGTCGCCTTCCACGAGCTGCTGCGGCGCTGGCGGTCCGAAGGCGGCATGCGCGAGGTGCTGGTGGAGAGCGAGGGGTGAACGCTGCCATGGAACCGAGAGAACCGAGAGAACCGCGCGAATCGAGCGAGCCGAGCAGGTACGACGCGACGGGCTATCGCCGTGTCTCCAGCGCCCGTTGGGCGTTCGAGCGGCTCAACCCGCCCAGTCGGCTGTGGGGTTCCAACGGCGTCGCGTTCGGTCCCGACGGGCGGCTCTACGTCGCCCAGTTCCTCGCCGGGCAGATCAGCGCCGTCGACCCGGCGACCGGGGACGTCGAGGTGGTCGTACCGATGGACAGCCCCGTGCAGTCGCCGGACGACCTCGCCTTCGGGGCGGACGGCTCGATGTACATCGCCGACCTGGTGCCGGGGCGGGTGTGGCGCCGCAGCCCGGAGGGGACGTACACGCTCGTCTCGGGCGACGTCGACAACCCCAACGGCATCACCTGCATCGGCGACCGGCTGTTCGTGAACGAGATGAAGCCCGACGGCCGCCTGCTGGAGCTCTTCCCCGACGGGCGCGGGAGCCGTGACCCCGTGGTCCTCACCACCGGCCTCGCCCTCGGCAACGCGATGCAGCGCGGCCCGGACGGCCACCTCTACTACCCGCACATGATGAGCGGCGAGAACCCCATGCTCACCGGCCAGGTCTGGCGGATCCCGCCGGACGGGGGCACGCCCGAGGTGGTCGCGGACGACGTCCATCAGCCGGTCGCCGTGCGGTTCGACCAGGGCGGGGTGCTGCATGTGCTGTCCCGGGGCCCGGAGGGCATCGTCACCCGTATCGACCTGCACGGCAGCGGCTCGCGGACCCTGGTCACCAGCGGCGTCGTAGGGCTCGACAACGCGGCCTTCGACGCCGAGAACCGCATGTTCGTCTCCAGCTACTCCAGCGGCGGCGTCACCGAGATGCACCCCGACGGCCGCACCCGCGAGATCGTGCCGCGCGGCCTCGACGGACCCTACGGCGTGACCATCGACCTGGGCGGCAGGGTGTACGCCGCCGACCACTACCGCGTCGCACGCCCCGAACCCTCACCGGAGGGCGGCGTCACCACGCACTCCTTGCTGCACTTCGCGCACGGCATCATGTCCGACGGCGAACTCCTGCACCTCACCTCGCAGTTCGGGCAGGTCCAGACGTACGACCCGGAGACCGGGACCGCGCGGGTACGGGCCGGTGGACTGCGGCGGCCGCTCGGCATCACGGTCGCGCCGGACGGCTCGCTGGTCGTCGCCGAGTCGGACGCGGGGCGCGTCGTGGCCGTCGACGAGGCAGATGCTGTCACCGTGCTCGCGGACGGGCTGGACCGGCCCGTGGACGTGGCCTTCGACGCCGAGGGCCGCTGCTACGTCAGCGACGAGCGGCTCGGCGCGGTGCTGCGGATCGAGGCGGACGGGCCGCCGACGGTCGTCGTGGACGGGCTCGACGCGCCGCAGGGGCTCGCGGTCCTGGGCGACGACCTGTTCACGGTGGAGACCGGCCGGCGCCGGCTGCGGGCGGTGTCCCTGACGACGGGGGAGCGCCGCGTCGACGCCGAGGACCTGCCCGTCGGACCGCCGCCCGGGGTCGTACCGCGTACGGAGCCCGCCCTCTTCGCGAACGGCATGCCGGGCATGGCCCGCCGGTTCGCGGGACTGTCGGCCGGACCGGACGGTTCGCTGCTGCTGTCGGCGAACGGGGAGGGGACGGTGCTCAGGCTCGAGCCCCGCTACGACAGGACCTAGGACGCGGAACCCAGCGAGCGCTCCTTCACCCGGGCCAGATGCCGGGTGAAGACCTCGCGGGTGTCGGGGGTCAGGGTGCGCAAGGCCACCAACGCGGTGATCGCCACGTCGCAGAGCTCGCCCTGCACGTCCTCCCACGTGTGGGTGACGCCCTTGCGCGGGTTCTGACCGGTCGCCCCGATCACCGCCTCGGCGACCTCGCCGACCTCCTCCGACAGCTTCAGCATGCGCAGCAGCATGCCCTCCTTGCCGCCGTCCGGCCGGTCGGTGTCGAGCCAGGTCCACAGGTCGTCGATGGACGCCCAAAGGTCGGCGGTGGCACCGGCGGCGGTTTCGGCGAAGGCGTCGGAGGGGGCGGCCTGATCAGTCATGCGGGCAGCTTGGCACAGCGGCATCCACCTCGATGGGCCGGGAAAGTCTGTTGCGCGGGACAGCCCGCCGACCTCGCCGTGCCGGCCGACCGGGACGAACTGATCGCGTACGGGCCCCTGCTGTCCGACGACGGCGCCGCCTGGCTGGGTACGGCCGCACTGCTGCCGACATCGAGGTCCATGACTGGGAGTTCGGCGGTCGGCGGTGAGGAACCCGCCTACTCCCCGAACAGCGCCTCCTGTTCGTCGAAGAGTCCCGCCCCCTCCTCCTTCTCCGCCCTGTCCAGCCTCTTGTTCCGCACCCCCACCACCAGCGCCGTCACCGCGGCCGTCGCCGCCAGTGCCGTAGGAACCATCCAGCCGCGGTCGAGGACATGGCCGAGGGCGTGGTCGAGGGAGAGCCGGCCGGGGCCCGCGATGGCGAGGCCGGTCGCGGCCAGGGCGAGGGTGGCCGCGTACTCGTAGCCGCCCTCCTGGTTGAAGAAGCCGTTGGGGGCGTGCACCGCGGACGCCCCCGCCATCGCACCGGCCGCCGCCGCCCCCGCCCCGGGCGTCGCGAGCCCCAGCGCCAGCAGAGTGCCGCCGCCGGTCTCCGCGAGGCCCGCCGCCGTCGCGCTCGCCTTGCCCGGCCGGTAGCCGACCGACTCCATGAACTGGCCGGTCCCCTCGATGCCGTGCCCGCCGAACCAGCCGAACAGCTTCTGCGTACCGTGCGCGGCCAGCACTCCGCCGGCGCCCAGCCGGAGCAACAGCAGGCCCAGATCACGTCGGTCGTAAGCACTCACAGTGACTCCCGGAGCAGACAGCAGGAACAGGACCCCTCCCGCGTATCCACCGTCGCACCGACGACACCCGGTCGGCCTGCCCGGGCCGCCGTTCGGGTGGCGGGCCGACGGGGCCGGTGTGAGGCTGACCGTCATGACGATTCAGACGTCCAAACTCAGCGACCCCGCCGTCCGCGCCTTCGTCACCGCCGTCAACGCCCACGACCGCGAGGGCTTCCTGAGCATCCTCGCGCCCGGCGCGACCATGGCGGACGACGGCACCGACCGCGACCTCGCCGACTGGATCGACCGGGAGATCTTCTCCTCCAACGGCCACATGGAGGTCGACAACGAGTCCAACCACGGCCGCGACCTCCTCACCCACTACCGCAACGACACCTGGGGCGAGATGCGCACGCGGTGGCACTTCGAGGTCGAGGACGACGGCAGGATCTCCCGTTTCGAGACCGGGCAGGCGTAATCGCCTTCAAGGAGTCCACCCGAGGGCTTGCCTTCGTGCGCACTCCAACCCCTAGCGTCCCCCGTCATGGAGACCATGAGGACTTTGGGACGGACCGGCATCGAGGTGAGCGCTCTCGGCTTCGGCTGCTGGGCCATCGGCGGTGAGTGGCAGGCCGCGGACGGACAGCCCCTCGGCTGGGGCAAGGTGGACGACGACGAGTCGGTACGGGCGATCCGGCGCGCCCTCGACCTCGGCGTCACCTTCTTCGACACCGCGGACACCTACGGCGCCGGCCACAGCGAACGCGTCCTCGGCCGCGCCCTCGGCAAGCACCGCGCCGAGGTCGTCGTCGCCACCAAGTGGGGCAACGTCTTCGACGAGGAGAGCCGCACCCTGACCGGCGCCGACGACAGCGTGGGGTACGCCCGCCGGGCGCTGACCGCTTCGCTCAAGCGCCTGGACACCGACTACGTCGACCTCTACCAGCTGCACCTGTCCGACGCCGACCCGGAGCGCGCCGCCGAACTCCGCGACACCTGCGAGGAGTTCGTGCGCGAGGGGCTCGTCCGCGCCTACGCCTGGAGCACCGACGACCCGTCCCGCGCCGCCGTCTTCGCGCGAGGGGAGCACTGTGCGGCCGTACAGCACATGGCCAATGTGCTGCAGGACGCGCCGGAGATGTTCGCCCTGTGCGCGGAACTGGAGCTGGCCAGCATCAACCGCAGCCCGCTGGCGATGGGCCTGCTGACCGGCAAGCGCAGGACCGGGCAGGCCCTGGAGGCCGGGGACATCCGCAGCCGGCCGCCGCAGTGGCTGCGGGGCTTCGTGGACGGCTCCGGCGCCGACCCGGAGTGGGTCGGGCGCGTCGACGCGCTGAAAGAAATCCTCACCAGCGACGGGCGTACGCTCGGCCAGGGCGCCCTGGCCTGGCTGTGGGCCCGCAGCCCGCACACCGTGCCGATCCCGGGCTTCCGTTCCGTCGCCCAGGCCGAGCAGAACGCGGGCGCGATGGCGAAGGGACCGCTCACCGCGGAGCAGGTGGCCGAGGTCGACCGGATCCTCGGTCGCTGAGCACCCTCACCGTGAGGACTGTGCGGCAGCCGTTCCACGCACCGGTGCGTACCTCGCGGTCCCACGCGAGGTCCACCCCCACCCGGTGATCGTGGAACGGCTGCCGCCTCCCCCCTCGGAGTGGCCTGCGGAAGCCGCGTGCTCCAAATGTGAAGCTCTGGTGCAGGACGGGTTGAGCATATGCCGCCGACCGGCCCTGATGTATCGGAACTTCGGACTCCGCTTGTGCAAGTTGTGGAGGCCGCGGGGAGTCGGGAGGACTTCTCAGCCCCGCCCCACGTACGGCATCGCCGTCGCCAGCACCGTCGCGAACTGCACGTTCGCCTCCAACGGCAGCTCCGCCATGTGCCGCACGGTCCGTGCCACGTCGGCCACGTCCATCACCGGCTCGGGCACCATCGACCCGTCGGCCTGCAGGGCGCCCGTCTGCATGCGGGCGGTCATGTCGGTCGCCGCGTTGCCGATGTCGATCTGGCCGACGGCGATGCCGTACGGCCGCCCGTCCAGCGACAGTGACTTCGTCAGGCCGGTCAGCGCGTGCTTGGTCGCCGTGTAGGCCACCGAGTGCGGACGGGGCGTGTGCGCCGAGATGGACCCGTTGTTGATGATCCGGCCGCCCTGCGGGTCCTGCTCCTTCATCTGCCGGTACGCCGCCTGCGCGCACAGGAACGCCCCGTTGAGGTTGGTGTCCACCACATGCCGCCAGGCGTCGTACGGCAGCTCCTCGACCGGTACTCCGCCCGGCCCGAACGTCCCCGCGTTGTTGAACAGCAGGTCCACCCGCCCGAACCGCTCCACGGTGGCGGCGAACAGCGCGGCCACGTCCTCCTGCCGTGACACGTCCGTCCGTACGGCGAGAGAGGCGCCGCCGGGTGCCAGCCGCGCCGTCTCCTCCAGTGTCTCGACGCGCCGCCCCGCGAGCGCCACCGCCCAGCCCGCGCGCAGCAGTTCCACCGCGACCGCGCGGCCGATGCCGGAGCCCGCCCCGGTCACCACGGCGATCCTCGTGTCCGTCCTCGTCTCCGTTTGCCTGTCGTTCATGGGGTCGCAGCGTACGGGAGGGTCCGCCATTCGGAACTCATCCGTCCGCCATCCGGGTGTTGTGTACGCGCCAAGCGAGTGTCGTCCCCGGCCACTCCAATGCCTCATGCATCCATCAGGCAGGGGAGGACCGGATGACCATCACCAGACACGCGCCCCAGCACGCCCCCGACCTGCGCGCGGCCGCCCGCCACATCGGCCGCCGCAGCTTCCTGACCGTCACCGCCGCGGCCGCCGCGCTCGCCTTCGCGGTGAACCTGCCGGCCGCGGGCGCGGCGAGCGCCGCCGAGCTCGACGCCCGCCGGATCGACGACGACCCCTTCACCCTCGGCGTCGCCTCCGGCGACCCGCGGCCCGGCTCCGTCCTGCTGTGGACCCGCCTGGCCCCCGCCCCGTTCGAGCCCGACGGCGGAATGCCCGCCGAACGGGTCACCGTCCACTGGGAGCTGGCGCACGACGAGAAGTTCAGCCGGATCGCCCGACGCGGCACCGCCTTCGCGCACCCCGAGTTCCACCACACGGTCCACGTCGAGGTCGGCCGACTGGAAGCGGGCCGCGTGTACTACTACCGCTTCCGCACCGGCACCTGGATCAGCGAGACGGGCCGCACCCGCACCGCGCCCGAGACGGCCGGCACGGCGAGCTCGCTGACCCTCGCGGCCGTCTCCTGCCAGGCGTACGCCGACGGCTACTTCACGCCGTACCGCCATCTCGCGCAGGACGACGTGGACGTCGTCTTCCACCTCGGCGACTACCTGTACGAGTACGCGGTCAACTCCGTCGGCGGCTACCGCAACTACACCGACCGCACGCTCCCCGCGCTCTTCAACCGCGAGACGGTGACCCTGGAGGACTACCGCCTGCGTTACGCCCTGTTCAAGTCCGACCCCGACCTCAGGGCCGCGCACGCCGCACACCCCTTCGTCGTCACCTGGGACGACCACGAGACCGAGAACAACTACGCCGACGACACCCCCGAGAACAGCGTCCCGCCGGAGGAGTTCCTGCTGCGCCGGGCCGCCGCCTACCGCGCGTACTGGGAGAACCAGCCCCTGCGCAGCCCCCAGCAGCCCACCGGCTCCGACATGCGGCTCTACCGGCGCCTGCACTGGGGCCGGCTCGCCCAGTTCGACGTACTGGACACCCGGCAGTACCGCTCCAACCAGGCGTACGGCGACGGCGCCCAGATCCCCGGCCCCGACGCCGACGACCCGGCGCGCACGATGACCGGGGCGACGCAGGAGCGGTGGCTGCTCGACGGGTGGCACGCGTCGAAGGCGCTGTGGAACGTCGTACCGCAGCAGGTCACCTTCTCCCAGCGCAAGTTCGACCTCACCGCGCCCTCACGGGTCTCGATGGACGCGTGGGACGGCTACCGCGCCTCCCGGCGCCGCGTGCTGGACGGGGCGAAGGCCGCCGGCATCGAGAACCTGATGGTCCTCACCGGGGACGTGCACGTCGGGTACGGCTTCGACATCAAGGACGACTTCGACGACCCCGACTCCGCCACGCTCGGCACGGAGATCGTGGCCACGTCGGTCGCCAGCGGCCGGGACGGCGTCGACAAGCCCGCCAACTGGGACACGTACATGCAGGCCAACCCGCACATGAAGTTCTACAACGGGCGGCGCGGCTATGTGACCGTCGCGCTGGGGGAGGAACAGGCGCGGGCCGACTTCAAGACGGTGCCGTACGTGACCACGCCCGGGGCGCCGGTCACGACGGCCGCGTCCTTCGTCACGGAGGCCGGGGAGCCGGGGCTCACGCCGGTGTGAGCGCGGCCGTTTCGCCCGTGACGTCCCCCTCGGGGACCTCGCCCGGGTAGCGGACGCCGATGCGGTCCCGGACCGCGTCGAGCGTCCGCATCACCGCGAGCGTGCCGTCGAGCGGGACCAGCGGCGACTCGGTCTCGCCGGCCCGCAGGGCCCGCATCACCTCGGCGGCCTCGTGCCGCAGGCTGCCCCGGGGCCCGTCGGCCGGGTCGGCCGAGAACTCCTCGGGGTCACGGCCGTCGCGGTGCAGGACGAAACGGTCCGGGAAGAAGAAGCCGTTCGGAACGTCGATCCGGCCGCCCGAGCCGGTGACCGACGCGGAGGTCGCCGTACCGCCGACGATGGAACAGTGCACCGAGGCGAGGGCGCCGCTGTCCCAGGAGAGCAGGGCGCCCGTCTGCAGATCGACGCCCTCCGCCGACAGCATCGCGCGCGCCGCCACGTCCGACGGCTCCCCGAGCAGCAGCTGGGCGAAGGAGACCGGGTACACGCCGAGGTCCAGCAGCGCGCCCCCGCCCTGTGCCGGGTCCCGCAGCCGATGCGAGGGCGGGAAGGGGCCGGCCAGCCCGAAGTCGGCCTGGACATGGCGAACTTCACCGATCGCACCGTCGTCCACCAGCGCCTTGAGCCGCCGGACGAGCGGATTGCAGTACATCCACATGGCTTCCATCAGGAAGCTGCCGCGCGCCTTCGCCAGGGCGACCAGTTCCTCGGCCTCCCGCGCGTTCAGCGTGAACGCCTTCTCGCACAGCACGTTGTGCCCGGCCTCCAGGCACAGCCCGGCGGCCGCCCGGTGTGCCGAGTGCGGGGTGGCGACGTACACGACATCGATGTCGCCGTCCTGGGCGAGCGCGTTCCACTCGCCGTACGCCCGCGGTATCCCGAACCGCTCGGCGAACGCGTCAGCCGAGGCCTGGGTCCGCGAGGCCACCGCCACGACCTCCGCGTCCGGTATATCGATCAGATCCGCCGTGAACGCGGCGGCGATCCCGCCGGTCGCCAGGATCCCCCACCGCACACCCTGCTCGGCCATCGCGGCCCCGCCCCTCGCTCATGTGACCCTCGGCACTCCGTACGAGCTGAGAGCATAGAGGGCGGATCACTCGGTGAGGGAGGGGCGCATGGGCGACCGTGGGGGGCGGGCACAGGACGTGCCGCAGTCGGCCATACCGAACACGGGGAACACAGGGAAGACAGGGAAGACAGGGCAGCAGCCCACCGCTACCCGCTCCCTCCGCCGCACCGGCCTCCTCGTCACCCTCGTCCTCGGCGGCCTGACCGCCACGCCCCCGCTGGCGATGGACATGTACCTCCCCGCCCTCCCGGAGGTCACCCGCTCCCTGCACGCGCCCGCCGCGACCGTCCAGCTCACGCTCACCGCCTGCCTGGCCGGTATGGCGCTCGGGCAGCTGGTGGTCGGCCCGATGAGCGACCGATGGGGCCGCAGGCGCCCGCTGCTCGCGGGCCTGGCGGTGTACGTCGTCGCCACCGCACTCTGCGCGCTCGCGCCCACGGTGGAGTTCCTGGTCGCCTTCCGGCTGGCGCAGGGCCTCGCGGGCGCGGCGGCGATAGTGATCGCGCGGGCGGTCGTACGCGACCTCTACGACGGTGTGGCGATGGCCCGCTTCTTCTCGACCCTCATGCTCATCTCGGGCGTCGCCCCGATCGTGGCCCCGCTCATCGGCGGCCAGATCCTGCGCGTGACGGACTGGCGGGGCGTGTTCGTCGTGCTCACGGTCCTCGGGGTGCTGCTCGCCGGGGTCGTCTGGCGCAAGCTCCCCGAGACACTCCCACCGCAGGACCGGCACAGCGGCGGCGTCGGCGAGGCGCTGCGCGCCATGCGGGGCCTGCTCGCCGACGGGGCCTTCGCCGGGTACACGCTGGCGGGCGGCTTCGCCTTCGCCGCCCTCTTCGCCTACATATCGGCGTCGCCCTTCGTGATCCAGGAGATCTACGGGGCCTCGCCGCAGACCTTCAGCCTGCTGTTCGGGCTCAACTCCGTCGGCCTGGTGATCGTCGGCCAGATCAACGGCAAGGTGCTGGTGGGGCGGGTCAGCCTGGACCGGGTGCTGGGCGTGGGCCTGGCGATCGTCATCCTGGCGGCGACGGCGCTGCTGCTGATGTCGCTCGGCGTCTTCGGCGAGGTCTCACTGGCCCCCGTGGCCGCCGCGCTCTTCGTCCTGATGTCGGCGATGGGCGTCACCCTCCCCAACACCCAGGCCCTCGCCCTGCTCCGCACCAAGCAGGCCGCCGGGTCCGCCTCCGCGCTCCTCGGCACCTCCTCCTTCCTCATCGGCGCGATCGCCTCGCCCCTCGTGGGCATCGCGGGGGAGGACACCGCCGTCCCGATGGCGGTCGTCCAACTGGCCGCAGCACTGGTGGCGCTGGCCTGCTTCATGGGAATGTGCCGTCCCTGGAACAAACGTACGGATGCGGAGGGAGCAGAGAACTGAGCGCGCCGAGACTGCGCGGGGACACGCCGGAAAGGGCCGGACTCGACCCCGAGGAGATCCGTCACCTCGTCCGAGAGGTCCACGACCTCACCACCGGCCCGCGCCCCTGGGCAGCCGGGACCGTGCTGGTCGTCGGGCGTGGCCCGTACCTCGCCGTCGAGGAGGCGGCGGGCTGGGCGGTGCGGTACGCCGCCTACGACGAGGAGAAGGACGCCGGGGTGGAACTGCCGCCCGAGGCACAGATCCCGATGACCACGGACACGCCCTTCGACCTGGCCTCCCTCACCAAACTCTTCACCGCCGTCGCCGCCGTGCAGCAGATCGAACGCGGCACGCTCGGCATCGACGCCCGGATCGGGGCGTATCTGCCGGACTTCCGCGGGGCCGCCCGGCACGACGTCACGGTGCGCCAGCTGCTCACCCACACCTCGGGGCTGCGCCCCGAACTCCCGCTGTACGACTGTGCCGACGACGCCGAACGGCTGGAGCGGCTGCGGGCGGAGGTGCCGGTCGGGGTGCCCGGCACGTACTGCTACTCGGACCTGAACCTCCTCCTGCTCCAGCACGCCCTGGAACGCATCACCAGCCGCACGCTCGACGTCCTCATCCACGACGGCATCACACGCCCGCTCGGCATGACGGCGACCCACTTCGGCCCCTGCCCCCGGGCGGCGGCGACCGAGGACCAACGGCGTCCCTGGGCCAAGGCGGACCGGGGGATGCTGCGGGGTGCCGTCCACGACGAGAACGCGTGGGCGCTCGGGGGCGTCGCCGGCCACGCGGGCCTGTTCTCGACCGGCCGCGACCTCGCGGTGTTCTGCCGCGCCCTGCTCTCCGGCGGCGCCTACGGCCCCGCCCGCATCCTCGGCCCCGACTTCGTGGAACTGCTCCTGACCCCGCCCGGGTTGGGCTTCGCGGTCGACCAGCCGTGGTTCATGGGGGAGCTGGCGGGGCGGGGGGCGGCGGGGCACACCGGGTTCACGGGGACGTCGCTGGTGCTGGATCCGGTGACGGACGTGTTCGTGGTGCTGCTGGCGAACACGGTCCATCCACGGAGACGGGCGCCGGACAGCGGGCCTCGGGCGGGGGCGGGGACGCGGGTGGCGCGGGCGGTACGGGAGCTGTAGCGAGACCGGGTTTCTCGCCCCCGCCGCCCCTACCCGTCCCATCCCAGGGGGCTCCGCCCCCTGGACCCCCGCTCCTCAAACGCCGGAGGGGCTGACGTACTCAGCCTGTCCGGCGTTTGAGGACGAGGCCCGTCAGGGCCGACGGCGGGGGTCTGGGGGCGGCAGCCCCCAGGGGACGGGAATGGGTAGGGGCGGCGGGGGCGAGGAAAACTGAGGCCCACCCCGACGCCGCGCACCCCCGTAGAATCACCGGGTGAACGCCCCCGTATCCCCGGCAGACGCCCTCCGCACCAGTCTCGCCACCCTCCTCGACGGCCTCCCGCCCCGCCAGGCCACCCAGGCCGTCGACCGGCTGATCGCCAATTACCGGGGCACCACCCCCACCGACGCCCCCATCCTCCGCGACCGCGCCGACGTAGCCGCCTACGCCGCCTACCGCATGCCCGCCACCTTCGCGGCGGTCCACTCCGCACTGGAGGCGTTCGCCGAGGCAGTACCGGACTGGACCCCCACCAGCCACACCGACGTAGGCGGCGGCACCGGCGCCGCGACCTGGGCGGTCACAGCCACCTGGCCGGGCAGGCGCAGCGTCACCGTGCTCGACTGGGCCGAGCCCGCCCTCGCCATCGGCCGGGAGATCGCCACCGCCAACCCGGCCCTGAAGGACGTCCACTGGCAGCGCACCCGGATCGGCTCCGCGCTCACCCTCGATCCCACCGACCTGGTCACCGTCTCCTACGTCCTCAACGAGCTCACCGCCCACGACCGCACCGCCCTCCTCGACACCGTCGCGTCCGCCGCGCAGACCGTCGTGATCGTCGAACCCGGCACCCCCGACGGCTACACGCGCGTCATCGAGGCCCGCGACCGCCTGATCGCCGCCGGCTTCCACATCGCCGCCCCCTGCCCGCACAGCGCCGCCTGCCCCATCGCCCCCGGCACGGACTGGTGCCACTTCTCGGCCCGGGTCAGCCGTTCCTCCCTGCACCGCCAGATCAAGGGCGGCTCGCTCGCCTACGAGGACGAGAAGTTCAGCTACGTCGCCGCCACCCGCCTCCCGGTCACCCCGGCCCCGGCCCGCGTCGTACGCAAACCCCAGATCCGCAAGGGCCAGGTACTCCTCGACCTGTGCGAAACCGAGCCCTCCCTACGCCGCACCACGGTCACCAAACGCCACGGCGACCTCTACAAGACGGCCCGCGACACAACCTGGGGCGACACCTGGCCCCCGGCGGCACCAAGCCGGTAACGCGTCCACATCCCCAGCCCAGGCGTTCGAGGACGGGGCCGCACAGCCATTCCGGCCCGTCCGGCGTTTGAGGACGAGCCCCGAAGGGCCGAAGCGGGGGTCCAGGGGGCGGAGCCCCCTGGGAACGGGGTCGAAGGGGCGGAGCCCCTGGGGATGGGACGGGTAGGGGCGGCGGGGGCGAGAAACCAGGCGTCCCGCTACACCCCGCGGCGAGCGAGACGCTCCGTCTTGCCAACCTGATAAATTCGCCCCATGGCAGCCCAGAAGTCCGCCCAGTCCACCCGCTCCAGCCAGCCCACCCCCAACTCCACCCGCCGCAGCGAGCGATCCCGCCGGGCCATCTACGACGCCGCCCTCGCCCTTGTCGGGGAGATCGGCTACCCGAGGACCACCATCGAGGGCATCGCCGCCCGCGCAGGCGTCGGCAAGCAGACGATCTACCGGTGGTGGCCGTCGAAGGCCGAGGTGCTGATGGAGGCGTTCCTCGACCTCGCGGAACAGGCCGCACAGGAAGCCGGCCAGGAGCCGTACGTCATCCCGGACACCGGAGACCTCGCGGCCGATCTGAAGGCCGTACTGCGTCTCACCGTCGACCAGCTGCAGGACCCCCGCTTCACCGCCCCGTCCCGCGCCCTCGCCGCGGAGGGGCTGGTCAACGAGCCGCTCGGCCGGGAGTACGTGGCCAAGCTCCTCGAACCCTCCCTCCAGCTCTACGTCGACCGGCTGCGCTCCGCACAGGAGGCCGGCCAGATGCGCCCCGACCTCGACCCGCGCATCGCGCTCGAACTCTTCGTCTCGCCCCTCGCCCAGCGCTGGCTCCAGCACACGGGCCCGATCTCGTACGAGTACACCGACACCCTCGTCGACTACGCGCTGCACGGTCTCGCTCCACGCTGAGCCCCCGCACCCCCCACGCGCCGCCCCCCACGCACCCCTCGCGCACACGGGGCCCCGCACTAGGGGGGTAAATCCCGCCAAAACACCCCATGCCGTCTGATTCAGGTGCCGTGTACGCCTCGCCCCACCTACCCCGGTTGTCCGCTACCGCCCCCCGGAGCGCACGATGGTGGGACCATAGGGCATGCTGTTCCGCACGACAGCGAGGCGAGGGGATAGATGAGCGCGGAGTTGGGCGGCCGGACCGGCCTGCGGGGCAAACTCTCCCAGTGGCTGCGCGGAGGCCGCCCGAAGGACGCCGCCGCGGACGACGGCGGCCGGGAGGCCCTGCTGATCGCCGCCGCCGCGACAGGACTGCCGCTCGCGCCCGCCGCGCACCCCGCCCCCGGCTACCGATGTTCCTGCGACCGGGTCGGCTGTCCCACCCCCGCCCGGCACCCCGTGTCCTTCGCCTGGCAGACGCAGTCCACCACCGACCGCGCCCAGATCGAGCGCTGGGCCCGCCACCAGCCCGAGGCCAACTTCATCACCGCGACCGGCATGGTGCACGACGTCCTCGACGTACCGCTCGAGGCCGGGCGCGCGGCGCTGGAGCGGCTGCTCGGCGCAGGGATCGAGGTCGGGCCCGTCGCCGAGAGCGACGACGGCCGTCTGCTGTTCTTCACCCTCACCCGCGGCACCCCCGAGGACGAGGACGAGTGGTGGCCCTGCGAGCTGGACTGCCACCCCGAGACCATGGACGAACACCACGGACTGCGCTGGCACTGCCGCGGGTCCTACGTCCTCGTACCGCCGGCGCGACTGCCCGGCGACGGCCAGGGCGTGCACTGGGTGCGCGGGCTCGAACACCCACTGCCCGACCCGCTGAGCCTGCTGGAAACCCTCACCGACGCCTGCGCCCGCTACGCCGGCCAGGAGCCGGACCACGTCTCCGCGGCCTGGCCCCTGCGCCACTGAGCTGTCACTGAGCTGCCACCGAGGCGCCGCAGCGGGCGGCGTTACTCGCCCTTCGCCGACGTCAGGCCCTGGGTACGGCCGATGACCTCCACCTTCCCCGATCCCTTCGGGATCAGGGCCACCTCGTTCGAGACGATCTCCATCGTCAGCGACTGCTTTATCTCGCCCTTCGTCAGCGCCTCCACCCCCTTGCCCGGGGAGGGGACGCTGGTGCCCGCATAGGCCGTCTGCTTCTCGTAGTAGCGCGTGGTGAAGAACACCATCGCGCCGCCGTCCGTGGTGCGCAGCGCCAGCGGGGCGTAGTCGCCGCTCGTCAGCGGCTCGTCGATGAACTGGCTGACCAGACCCGGCCTCTTCGCGGCCTTCGCCCGGTCGGCACGCCACCCGCTGGTGTGGCGGCCGGGGGCGAAGACGCCCTTGCCGTCCTTGAGGTAGGCCGCGTAGTCCTTGCTCAAGTCCCCAGGGGGTACGGCCAGTTCGGCCGAGTTCGCGGCGACGGCCTCGGCCCAGCCGTCCTTGTCGGTCTTGAACTTCGGTACGTCGCCGGGGGCCACCAGCGTCAGATACGCGGCTTCCCACGGCTCGTTCAGGCCGCCCCGCGTGAACGCGAAGATCCAGCGCGCGGTGCCGAACTTGTTGCCGGCCGCGTCGGCCACGAACCAGCGTGGCCAGCCCGCCTTCTTCGGGATCGTGTACTTGACGTCCGACAGCACCAGCGGGGTGTGCGCCGAGTTGCCGCCGGGGCTGAGCGCCTTGCCCGCCTTCAGCCGGGCCGCGTCGATGTCGCTGAGGGCCCCGGCGACGTAGTCGGCGTCGAGAGAACTGTCGTACGCCTTGTCCGCCTTGTTGTACGCGGTTGTGAACTGCTGGAGCGCCTTGGCGGCCTCCGCCTTGGTGGCCGAGGGGAGAATCTCCTTCTCCCCGTGGACCACCACGCATCCGCTCGCCGTCAACGACAAAGCGGTCACTGAGGCCGCTATCAGTGCGCTCCGGTCAAGCCTGCGGAGCTTTCGAGGGCCGCGATCCCTGCTCATCAGGTTGCTTCACCTTCCCCTTCCCGGAGGCGAACCCTACCGGGGCCAGGAACAGCGCGAGCGTCGGGATCAGGTACAGCAGCCACACTGTGACCTGGAGGACGGTCGGGTCCGGCTGGAAGTTGAACACGCCCTTCAGCAGGGTGCCGTACCAACTCGACGGATCGACGGTGTCGCTGATGTCGAAGGCACGGTCGCTCAGGCCGGGCAGCCAGCGCGCCTCCTGCAGGTCGTGGAAGCCGTACGCCAGCACGCCCGCCGCCACGACGACCAGCATGCCGCCGGTCCAGGTGAAGAACTTGGCGAGGCTGATGCGCAGCGCGCCGCGGTAGAACAGCCAGCCCAGGACGATCGCCGTGGCGATGCCGAGGGCGACCCCGACCAGGGGGCGCGGGCTGCCGTCGCCGGCCGCGCGGACCGACGCCCACACGAACAGGGCCGTCTCCAGGCCCTCCCGGCCGACCGCCAGGAACGCGGTCGCCACCAGCGCGCCCGTGCCCATCCGCAGGGCCGCGTCCAGCTTGCCGTGCAGCTCCGCCTTCAGGTGCCGGGCGGTGCGCCGCATCCAGAACACCATCCACGTCACCAGGCCGACCGCGAGGATCGACAGGGAGCCGCCGAGGGCCTCCTGCGCCTCGAACGTCAGCTCCTGGGAGCCGAATTCGAGCGCGCAGCCGAAGCCGAGCGCGAGGGCGACGGCGACGCCGATGCCGATCCAGATGGGCCTCAGCGCGTCCCGGCGTTCGGTCTTGACCAGGTAGGCGATGAGGATGCAGACGACGAGGCTGGCCTCCAGCCCTTCGCGCAGGCCGATCAGATAGTTGGAGAACACGAGTCCTCACGCCTCCTTGGCGAACAGGGTGCTGCCCCACCAGTCGTCCTTGTCGCGGACGCCGGGCGGCACCGCGAAGAGCGCCGAACCCACGTGCTGGATGTACTCGTTGAGCGAGTCGAGGGCCAGGTTGCGCTGGATCCGGATGAACCCGGTGCGCGGGTCCTTCTGGTAGGCGAGGAAGAACAGGCCCGCGTCCAGCCGCCCCAGACCGTCGGTGCCGTCGGTGAAGGAGTAGCCGCGGCGCAGGATCGTCGCCCCGTCATTGGAATCGGGGTGAGCGAGCCGGACGTGCGCGTCGGGCAGCATCGCCTTCAGGAACGGCTCGTCGCGCTCCTTGGCCTTGCCGACCGGGGCGCCCTCGCCCTTGTCGCGGCCGATGATGTCCTCCTGCTCCTGCAGGGAGGTGCGGTCCCAGGTCTCGATGTGCATGCGGATGCGCCGGGCGACGAGATAGGACCCGCCGGTCATCCACCGCGGGCCGTCCTTCCCGCCGACCCACACGAACTTCTCCAGCCGGTCCGTCTGCGTCCCCGCGATGTTGCGGGTGCCGTCCTTGAACCCCATGAGATTGCGCGGGGTCTGCTCCTCGGGGGTCGTGGAGGAGGTCTTCCCGAAGCCGAGCTGGGACCACTTGATGACGACCTTGCCGAAGCCGATCCGGGCCAGGTTGCGGATCGCGTGCACGGCGACCTGCGGGTCGTCCGCGCAGGCCTGGATGCACAGGTCGCCGCCGCTGCGGTTCCTGTCGAGGTTGTCGCCGGCGAACTTCGGCAGCTCGACGAGGGCTTCGGGGCGGGCGTCCGCGATGCCGAACGCCTCGCCGTACTTCTCGAACAGGGACGGTCCGAAACCGATCGTCAGCGTCAGCCGCGACGGCTTCAGACCCAGCGCCTCACCGGTGTCGTCCGGCGGCGCCTCGGCCAGACCGCCGTACGCGCCCTCGCCGACCGCCTGCCCGGCGGTCATCCGGCGCGCGGCCGCCGTCCAGTCCTTCAGCATCTGCACGAACTCGGCGCGGTCGTCGGTCTTCACGTCGAACGCGGCGAAGTGCAGCCGGTCCTGCACGGGGGTGGCGATACCGGCCTGGTGAGCGCCGTGGAAGGCGATGGCGGCGCCCGTCTCGGCGCCGGCCGGGGCCGCGTCGCCGGAGTCGCCGTCACGGGCCATCGCCACCGCACCGCCGGCCGCGGCGGCGCCGAGCGCGAGCCCGGCACCGCCCCAGCCGATCAGCGCACGCCGGGACGGTGACTGCGAGGTCTCGGTCATGGGGGTGCCCCTACTTCACGACGACGGCGGCGGCGAGCTTGGACAGCGGCTCCGCGAGGGAGTTGACCCCGTCCGACAGTTCCTTGCGGTCGGCCTCGCCGACCTTGTCGTACGAGGTGAAGTCGTACTGTGCTGCATTCGAATCGTCCGCCCGGAACTTGTCGAGCAGCGTGTTCAGCGCGCCGAACTGCTTGTCGAGCTCGGTGACCAGCGCCGGGTCGTTCTCCTTGGCGACCGGCTTCAGCAGCTCGTACGCCTTCTGCGCGCCCTCGACGTTGGCCTTGAAGTCGACCAGGTCGGTGTGCGAGTAGCGCTCCTCCTCGCCGGTGACCTTGCCGGTGGCGACCTCGTCGAGGAGTTCCTTGGCGCCGTTGGCCATGGAGGTCGGGGTGATCTCGGCCTTGCCGACCCGGTTCTGCCAGTCCTTCAGATCGGTGATGAGCTGATCGGCGAGCTCCTTCTCCCGGTCGCCGATCTTCTTGTCCTGCCACAGCGCCTTCTCCAGGCGGTGCCAGCCGGTCCAGTCGGTGGCCGGGTCCTGGCCCTCCTCCAGGCCGTCCTCGCGGACGTCGACCTTGGGGTCGATGTCGCCGAACGACTCGGCGACCGGCTCGGTGCGCTCCCAGCCGATGCGGGAGGGGGCGTACGCCTTCTTCGCGGCCTCGATGTCGCCGTCCTTGACCGCCTTCGCGAACGCCTCCGCCTTCGGCAGCGTCTCGTCGGCCTGCGCCTGCGCGTACTCACGGTAGGCGGCGACCGCCTTGTCCAGGCGCGGGTCGCGCTTGGCGGCCGCTCCCTTGCCGGTGGCCTTGACCGCCTGCCGGATGCCGTCGCCCTTCATGCCGGGCTTGCAGGCGATGGTGTAGTCGCCCGCCTTCACCTCGGCGGTGACGGTCTGCTTGGTGCCGGGGCCGATGTTCTCGCGCTCGGTGACGATGCGGTCGTCCGGGAAGAGGATGTAGACCTCGGTGACCTTGGAGCCCTTGTTCTCGATGGCGAGCTCGACGTGCCCGGCCGGGAACTCCTTCTTCGACACCTCGCACTTGTCGTCCGTCGCGGTCACGTTGACGACCCGGTCGCCGCCCGCCGCACTGCCCTTCTCGGTGCACCCCGTGACGGCGGCCAGAGCCGCCGCGGTGGCTATGGCAGTGGTGACGGAGAGTCTGACGGCTCGCATGAGGGCTCCAGATGGCCGAAAGTGTGCGTGACGGGCCTCACAGAGAACCAAGGTGAGGCTTGCCTAACGCCCATAAGGATCGCCTAAGTGGCCAAAAACGCACCCATAGAGAGGTCAAAGGGAAGTCAAAGGTTCCGTAGTGGGGTCACCAACAGGCCGCCCGTTCGAGGGTGCGAGAGCACTTCGACGGGCTGGTCGTACACCTCCGACAGCAGCTGCTCGGAGAAGACCTCGGCGGGCGCCCCGTCCGCCGCCACCCGCCCGCCGCGCAGGACGGCGACCCGGTGCGCGTAGGCCGCGGCGAGCCCCAGATCGTGGAGTACGACCACCACCGCGTCCCCGGCCCGCGCCCGTTCCCGGCACAACCGCAGCACCAGTTCCTGGTGCTTGAGGTCGAGGGCCGCGGTCGGCTCGTCGAGCAGCAGCAACGGCGCCCGCTGGGCCAGCACCCGGGCGAGCGCGACACGGGCCCGCTCGCCACCGCTGAGCGCGGAGAACGGCCGTAGGGCGAAGGCGGTCACCTCGGTGGCGGCCATCGCATCGGCGACGGCGAGGTCGTCCTCGGCGGGCGAGGTGGCGTGGGGCGCGCGACCCATCCGTACGACCTCCTCGACCGTGAAGGGGAAGGAGAGGTTCGCCGACTGGGGCAGCACGGCCCGGCGCAGGGCGAGTTCGGGCGCGGACCACTCGCTCGCCGGGCGGCCGTGAATCCGTACGACGCCCTGGGTGGCTGGGAGGTCGGCGGCCAAGGCGCTCAACAGGGTGGACTTCCCGGCGCCGTTGGGTCCGACGAGGGCGAGTACTTCGCCGGCGCGGACGATCGCATCGACGCCCTGGAGTACTTCGCGCCCGCCGAGCCGAACATGGAGCGACTCGGCGCCGGCGAGGACATCGCCGGGTGCGGAGGGGGCGGGAGGGGTCGGACGGTGACGGAGGAGTCTCACGAGAGGGTGTCCTTCGGCGGAGGGTCACGTGCTATCGCGGGTGGGGGTAATGCTTTTAGGGGCGCGGGGAACTGCGCGACCAGCCCCCACACACCCGCACTCGGCCTACGACCTTCAGGCCCACCCCCCTTGCCGCCGCCGAGTCCGCCGCAGCAGCCAGAAGAAGAACGGACTGCCCAGCAGAGCCGTAAGCACCCCGAGCGGCAACTCCGCAGGCGCCGCCAACGTCCGCGCAGCGAGATCCGCCGCGAGCAACACCACCGCTCCCCCCAACGCACTGCCCGGGATGAGGAACCGATGCCCGGGCCCCGCGGCCATCCGTAGCAGATGCGGCACGACAAGGCCGATGAAGCCGATGACCCCGGACACGCTCACCGCGGCAGCGGTCAGCAGCGCGACGACCAGGATCAACGCGACCCGCATCCGCTCCACGTCCACCCCCAGATGCCGGGCGGGCCGGTCGCCGAGCGCGAGCAGGTCCAGGCGGCGCGCGTACAGCGGCGCCACCACCAGCCCCACGACCGCGCACGGCAGGACCGCCGTCACCTTGGGCCAGGTGGACTGGGCGAGGGAGCCGAGCTGCCAGAAGGTGATCTGGTTCACCGCGGCGGTGTCCGCGAGGAAGATGAACAGGCCGATGAGCGCCCCGGCGAAGGCGTTGACGGCGATGCCCATGAGGATCAGGGTGACGACCTCCGTACGGCCGCCCGAGCGGGACATCACGTACACCAGCAGCACGGTGCCGAGCCCGGCGACGAAGGCCATCGCGGGGAGGGTCCAGTTGCCGAGGAAGGTCAGCCCGAGCGAGATGGCGGCCACCGCGCCGACCGCCGCGCCCAGGGAGACGCCGATGGTGCTCGGCTCGGCCAGCGGATTGCCGAACACGCCCTGCATCAGGGCTCCGGCGCACCCCAGCGAGGCGCCGATGAGCAGCGCGAGCACGATCCGCGGGAAGCGGACGTTCCACAGCACCGACTCGGCCACCCGGTCCAACTCCCCGCCGCCGAGCCCGACTTTGTGCTGCACGGAGGCGAGGACGTCCCCGACCGGGATCGGATAGGCGCCGATGCCGGCGGCGACCGGGACGAGGGCGAGGAGGGCGACGCTCATGCCGACGGTCAGCAGCCAGGCGGTGGTGTGCCGTCTGCGGGGCGGCGGCGCTGCGGCCACGGCTTCGGGCGCGGCCTTCTCCAGTACGGTCATGCCGTATCCCCCTCTTCCACGTCCGATGGGCAGAGCTTAGGTTAGCCTTACCTTCAGGTGGGCGACCCTGCGAGCCGCTGGCGCTGCCACCTGGGACGACCTCGCCGCCCGCGTGATGTTTCAATTCCCCCGTGACTGACTACGACGTCCTCCGCGTCTTCTGCGGCCCGACCGGCGGATACGGCAACGAACTCGGCGTCGTCCGCGAGGGCTCCGTGATCCCCGAGCGCAGTGACCGGCAGGCGTTCGCCGGGAAGCTCGGTTTCAGCGAGACCGTGTTCGTGGACGACCCCGAGCGCGGGGTCATCGACATCTACACGCCGACCCTGCGCCTGCCCTTCGCCGGTCACCCCTGCGTCGGCACGGCCTGGCTGCTCGACGTGCCCGAACTGGTCACTCCGGCGGGCGTGGTGGGCGCGCGACTGGACGGGGAGTTCAGCTGGATCGAGGCGCGCGCGGAGTGGGCACCGCCGCGTACATTGCGGCAGTACGCGACGGCCGCCGAGGTGGACGCCCTTCCCGTGCCCTCTCCCGGGGAGTGGATCTACGCCTGGGCCTGGGAGGACGAGGCGGCCGGCCGGGTTCGGGCCCGGGGCTTCCCCGGCCGTGACGACGGCATCGACGAGGATGAGGCCACGGGTGCGGCGGCGCTGCTCCTCACGGACCGCCTGGGCCGCGCCCTCAACATCACCCAGGGCGCCGGGTCGCAGATCCTCACGGCCCCGCAGCCGGGAGGCTGGGTGGAGGTCGGCGGCCGGGTGTTCCTGGAGCATTAGGGTGGGTCCGACAGGGGGCCCGGCCGCTTCAGGCGCTCAGCGGGAACTCCTCGCCCAACGCCCGGAACACCGCCGTGTTCAGCGCGAACGCCCGCTTGCACTCCGCCACGATCCGCTGCTTCTCCAGGTCGTCCGCGCGCACCGCGTCCAGCAGTTCGCGGTAACTCCGCTTGAACGCCGCCGGGTTGGAGATCTCCTCGAAGACGTAGAACCGGACTCCGTCGCCCTTGCGCGCGAAACCCCAGGTCTTCTCCGCCTTGTCGCGGATGATCTGGCCGCCGGAGAGGTCGCCGAGGTAGCGGGTGTAGTGGTGGGCGATGTAGCCGGCCGGCCAGTCGCGGGCGCACTCCCGCACGCGGTCCGCGTAGGCCCGCGTCGCCGGCAGCGCCGACACCCCCGCCCGCCAGTCCGGACCCCGCAGATGCGCCAGGTCCCGCTCCAGCGACGCCAGCCGGAACAGCTCCGGCTGGATGAACGGACCGGTCACCGGGTCCGACGCCAGCCGCTCTGCGCCGCTCTCCAGCGCCTCGTACACGAACCACAGCTGCTCGGTGTAGCGCGCGTACGCGTCCACCCCCAGCCTGCCGCCGAGCAGATCGCTCATGAACGTCGAGGTCTCCGCCTCCACATGCTGCTCGTGGGAAGCGGTGCGGATGACTGTCGAGAAGGAGTCCATGGGTCCATTTTCTGAGGTTAGGCTTGCCTAAGTCAATAGGTTTGCCGACGCCATGTCGGTAAAAGCGTACCGAGAAAACCCGCCCTCCGCAGAGGACGGGTTCTTCGGCGACTTCGGCGACCGCCGGGGTCAGGGGAGGGTGAGGATCTCCGTCCCCGTCTCCGTCACCACCAGCGTGTGCTCGAACTGCGCGGTGCGCTTGCGGTCCTTCGTGACGACCGTCCAGCCGTCGTCCCACATGTCGTACTCGTGCGTGCCCAGCGTCAGCATCGGCTCGATCGTGAAGGTCATCCCGGGCTGGATCACCGTCGTCGCGTGCGGGCTGTCGTAGTGCGGGATGATCAGGCCCGAGTGGAAGGACGAGTTGATTCCGTGGCCGGTGAAGTCGCGGACCACGCCGTAGCCGAAGCGCTTGGCGTACGACTCGATCACGCGGCCGATGACGTTGATCTGGCGGCCCGGCTTGACCGCCTTGATCGCCCGGTTCAGGGACTCGCGGGTGCGCTCCACCAGCAGGCGGCTCTCCTCGTCGACGTCACCCACCAGGTACGTGGCGTTGTTGTCGCCGTGCACCCCGCCGATGTACGCCGTCACATCGAGGTTGATGATGTCGCCGTCGCGCAGCACCGTGGAGTCGGGGATCCCGTGGCAGATCACCTCGTTGACGCTCGTGCACAGGGACTTGGGGAAGTTGCGGTAGCCGAGCGTGGAGGGGTAGGCGCCGTGGTCGCACATGTACTCGTGCGCCACCTTGTCCAGCTCGTCCGTCGTCACACCGGGCGCGATCAGCTTCGCCGCCTCGGCCATCGCCCGAGCGGCGATACGGCCGGCGACGCGCATCGCCTCGACGGTCTCCGGGGTCTGCACCTCCGGACCCGTGTACGGCGTCGGCGCGGGCTTGCCGACATACTCGGGGCGGCGGATGTTTCCGGGCACGGAACGGGTGGGAGACAGCTCCCCTGGGACAAGCAGCGACTGGCCAGACATGCCAGCGAGTCTAACCAGCGGGCGTGGGGGAACATGTGGGTGGCGAGAGGAGCCGCTCATGGCCTTGTTCAAGAAGCGCACGGTCGGTAAACCCGGCGAGTGGTACTACTGCCTCGTGCACAAGAAGGTCGAGGAGGGGCCGGAGTGCCCGGCCAAGGACCGCTTCGGGCCGTACGCCGACCGGCAGGAGGCCCAGCACGCGATGGACCTCGCGCGGGAACGCAACCTGGAGTGGGAGAACGACCCCCGGTGGCACGACGCCCCGACCGGCCCGGCGGACGACGACTGATCAACCTTCCGCGGGCGCCGGCGCGGTTGCCGCCGCCGCCCGCCGCTCGCGCAGCCGTACCGCGTGCTCGTTCGTCCGCGCGTCGTACGTCAGCAGCTTCGGCAGGCACAGCGCCAGCACCCCCACCGCGCCCACGCACAGCAGTCCGCCCGACCAGACGGACGTGCGCACGCCCTGCCAGGCGGCCACGCCGCCCACGTAGGTCTGGCCGAGCTGCGGGCCGACCGAGTACGACAGCAGCTCGATCCCGGCGAGCCGCCCCCGCAGCTCGTCCGGGATCGTCTGGTTCCACATCACCCCGCGGAAGATGCCGCTGACCATGTCGGCGGCGCCGCCGAGGGTCAGGAACAGCAGCACCAGCCAGACGTTCCCCGAGATACCGGCGGCCGCGATCGCCACGCCCCACAGCGCGGCCGACAGCACGACGACCCGCCCGTGCCGGTGCACCCGCGAGGTCCAGCCGCTGGTCAGGCTCACCAGCATCGCGCCCGCCGGGACGGACGCGTACATCAGGCCGAGCGACCACGGGGCGTCCAACTCGTCCGCGAGGAACGGCAGTACGGCGAGCGGCATCGCGAAGAGCATCGCCGCGATGTCGATGACGTAGGTCCCCAGCAACTCCTTCCGGCTCCAGGCGTACCGGGCGCCCTCGGCGATCGCCTTGAGGGACGGCTTCGCGGCCTCGTGCGAGGCGGGGGAGGCGGCGATGCCGAGCGTGAGCAGCACGGAGACGACGAAGGTCAGCAGATCCGCGCCGTACGCCCAGCCGGCCCCCGCGTACGCCACGACCACACCCGCCAGAGCCGGGCCCGCTACGCCACCGACCTGCCAGCGCAGGGCGTTGAGCGAGCCGGCCGCCGGGAGGTGCTCATGGGCCACGATCCGGGGCCACAGCGAGTCGAGTGCGGGCCGCTGGACGGAGACGAGCGCCGAGGACAGGGCGGCGACGGCGTACAGCGGCCAGATGGCGGGGCTCGGCAGCAGGGCGTTGACCAGCAGCGCCGCGCTCAGCACCGCCTGCCCGGCCTCCGTCCACACGATCAGCTTCCGCTTGTCGAGGGCGTCGGCGAGCGCGCCGCCGTACAGCCCGAACACGACCAGCGGGACCAACTCCACGGCCCCGATCGCGCCGACCGCCGCAGCGGACCCGGTCAGCTCCTTGATCTGCACCGGCAGCGCGACGAACGTCAGGAAACTGCCGAAGGACGAGATCAGGCCCGCAAGCCACAACCTCCGGAAGTCGGCGGAGGCCCGCCAGGGGGCGAGGTCGGGCAGTACGGCGCGCAGGCGGGAGGCAGGTGCGGGGGCGGGGGCGGGGGAGTCGTCGGTCACGAGGGGCCATGGTCGGGCGGCGCGGTACCGGAGGCAAACGGTTTTGCGGGTGGGCGGGCAAAGGTCACCAGCGGGCAGGCGGCGGTGCCGTCAGTGACTCCGCCAGCCGTGACAGACGGTCCCGGAACCGTCGGCGCCCGGAGGGCACCGCGTTCTCGCCGGCGGCCGCGCTCACCAGGTGCTGCACGGTGTCCAGGTCCAGCTCGGCGCCCTCCGGCACGGTCAGCGTCTCGTGGGCCATGGCCGTCAGGTCCGACTCCTCGGCGCCGAGCGCCAGCACCGTGGCCCCGGCCCGCCGGACGTCGTGCACCCGTTCCAGGAGCGGCGCCCCGGGCTCGTCCGGCGACACCACCAGCAGCGTCTCCCCGCGCCGCGCCGCCGCCAACCGGCCCAGACCGACGGCCAGATGCGCCGGATCCGAGGGGCGCGCGCCATGCCGTACGAGTGTCGGGGCCAGCTCCGGCGTCCCCGACCACGCGGCCTCGTCCACCAGATGGGCCGCCAGATGCCACGGCTCGTACCGAGGCGTGCCGACCAGCAGCAGCCCGCCCTCGTGCGACACCGCCGACGACCGCAGCGCCCCCGCGAACCGCCGTGTGGCCCCCAACCACTCGGTTCCGGCGAGCACTTCGCGCAACAACGCGACACGTACGGCGTCCATGCGACCGCATCCTGCCGCAACCGACCACTCGTGACCCGGAGTTCACCACGAATTCGCCCGGTATGGGGAAACAGAGGGGCCCGGCGGCCACGTTTGAGGAGTCCGACCATGACCGAGACCAGCGTCCCCTTCCGCGCGGGCCGGGAGGGGTATGCCTCCTTCCGCATCCCGGCCGTCGTCGCCACCGCCACCGGCACGCTCCTCGCGTTCTGCGAGGGCAGGGTCGAATCCGCCGCCGACCACGGGCAGATCGACATCGTGCTCAAGCGGTCGACGGACGGCGGCCGCACCTGGGGGCCCCTGACGGTGGCCGCCGACAACAACTGGCACCTCGCCGGCAACCCCGCCCCCGTGGTCCTCGACACCGGCCGCATCCTGCTCGTCTACATCCGCAACCACGCCAACGCCACCGAGGCCGCCATCCTGCGCGGCGAGGTCAGCGACGCCGACGGTCGCCGGATCTGGGTCCGGTACAGCGACGACGACGGCGTCACCTGGTCCAGCTCGAAGGAGATCACCGCGCAGGTCAAGCGACCCGGGTGGCGCTGGTACGCCACCACGCCCGGCCACGCCATCCAGCTGAGCACCGGCCGGGTCGTCGTCGCCGCCAACCACACGATCCCGCCCACCGGCGACGACATCGGCAACGAGGCCCGGTACAACAGCGGCCACTGCCTGCTCAGCGACGACCGGGGCACCACCTGGCGGATCGGCTACATCGACGAGAACACCGACGGCTACGTCAACGTCAACGAGACCACCGCCGCGGAACTCCCCGACGGCCGCGTCTACTTCAACACCCGCAACGACTCCCCGTCCCCCGGCAACCGGGCCGACGCCCACTCCGCGGACGGCGGCGCGACCCTCGTGAAGCCCTTCCGCCCGCAGGCCGGCCTGACCGCCCCCATCTGCGAGGGCAGCGTGCTGCAGCTGCGCGACCCCGACGTCCTGCTCTTCTCCGGTCCCGCCGACCCCGCCGCCCGCGCCCTGATGACGATCCGCGCCTCCACCGACGGCGGCGTCACCTGGCGGTCCGCGCACACGGTGGACGGTCTGCCCGCCGCGTACTCGGACCTGGTACGGGTCGACGACTCGACGGTCGGACTCCTCTACGAGACCGGCGACTTCGGGCCGTACGAGACCATCACCTTCCGGCGGGTGCCCGTGACGCAGCTCACCTGAGCCGTGGGGGCGGGTGCGGCAGCCGTAAAGTCGGGCCATGACCTCTACCGACAGTGCACAGCAGCCCACCGACGCCCCCGCGAAGGCCCCGGCCAAGGACCCCTGGGACCTCCCCGACGTCTCCGGGCTCGTCGTCGGCGTGCTCGGCGGGACCGGGCCGCAGGGCAAGGGCCTCGCCTACCGGCTCGCCAAGGCCGGGCAGAAGGTGATCATCGGCTCGCGAGCCGCCGACCGCGCCGAGTC
The DNA here is from genome assembly GCF_044764885.1 of Streptomyces sp. NPDC093591. Taxonomy (NCBI): domain Bacteria; kingdom Bacillati; phylum Actinomycetota; class Actinomycetes; order Kitasatosporales; family Streptomycetaceae; genus Streptomyces; species Streptomyces sp. NPDC093591. The sequence continues at coordinate 439,288 of NZ_JBIWIY010000002.1, read as the reverse complement.
CGCCGCCGAGGAGCTCGGGCACGGTGTCGAGGGCGCCGACAACGCCGAGTGCGCGCGGCGCAGCGACATCGTGATCGTCGCCGTTCCGTGGGAGGGCCACGGCAAGACACTCGAGTCCCTGCGCGAGGAGCTGGTCGGCAAGCTGGTCGTCGACTGCGTCAACCCGCTCGGCTTCGACAAGAAGGGCGCCTACGCGCTGAAGCCGGAGGAGGGCAGCGCCGCCGAGCAGGCCGCCGCCCTGCTGCCGGAGTCGCGGGTGACGGCGGCCTTCCACCATCTGTCGGCCGTACTGCTCCAGGACCCGGAGATCGACGAGATCGACACCGATGTGATGGTGCTCGGGGAGGTACGGGCGGACGTGGAGATCGTCCAGGCGCTGGCCGGCCGTATCCCCGGCATGCGCGGCGTCTTCGCGGGGCGGCTGCGCAACGCCCACCAGGTGGAGTCACTGGTCGCGAACCTGATCTCGGTGAACCGTCGCTACAAGGCGCACGCGGGGCTCCGCGTCACGGACGTGTGAGAGCCTGTCCGCAAGCCCCCGTCGTCCGCCCGAAGGGCGATCGCACGCACCGGACGCCGCAGCGCAGGCGGGGGCTTGCGGACAGGCTCTCGGGATGGGGGACACTGGTCGCCGTAGCAGTGTCCCCCGAAGGAGCCGACCGAAATGCCCCGCCTTGGTGTCTATGCCCTGATCGTCTGTCTGCTGGCCGTGGCAGCGGCCGTGATCTCCTTCGTGCAGGGCAGCTGGCTGGGGATCGTGTGGGTGCTGCTGGCCGGGCTGTCGTCGAACATGACCTGGTACTACGTCAAGCGCGCCAAGGACGAGCGGCGGGGCTCCGTCACGAGTTGATCGAGCACAGCTCGTTGGTGTCCCGCCAGAAGCGGAACAGGTCGAAGCCGCAGTACGTGTCGAAGTCGCTGATGCCCAGGCCGCGCAGCACCGCGTCGATCATGTCGAAGAACACGCCGTTGATCTCCGGGACCCACAGCAGTGCGAACACGAACAGCAGGCCGAACGGGGCGAACGGCTCCACCTGGCGCCTGACGCCGTGCGACAGCCAGGGCTCGATCACGCCGTAGCCGTCCAGGCCCGGGACCGGCAGGAAGTTCAGGATCGCGGCCGTGACCTGGAGCAGGGCGAGGAAGGCGAGCGCGAAGCGGAAGTCCCGGGGGACGCCGTCGAGCGCGTCCAGCCAGAACGGGGCGGTGCACACCACGGCGAACAGGACGTTGGTCAAGGGCCCCGCCGCCGAGATCAGGCTGTGCCGCCAGCGCCCCCGGATCCGCCCGCGCTCGATGAACACGGCACCGCCGGGCAGGCCGATGCCGCCCATGATCACGAAGATGACCGGGAGCACGATGCTGAGCAGCGCGTGCGTGTACTTCAGCGGGTTGAGGGTGAGATAGCCCTTCGCGCCGATCGAGATGTCGCCGCTGTGCAGGGCGGTACGCGCGTGTGCGTACTCGTGCAGACACAGGGACACGATCCAGGCGCCGGTCACGAACAGGAACACGGCGAGGCCGGGCTGCTCGGCGAAGCCGGTCCAGGTGGCCCAGCCCGTCACCGCAGTGACGGCCAGGATCCCGACGAAGACGGGGCTGATCCGCCGGTCGCCGGAGCGGGTGATCGCGGTGGTCATGAGGTGGGGCTCCTGTGGGACGGGGCGTCGGGCCTGCCCGACCGTACCGGGCGCAGGGGGAAAACGTCTCGCGGTGGGGTGGTGGTTCCGGGGAGGGTGGGGGCATGGGGCTTTGGCATGTGTTCTACGCGGACTGGCAGATGGAGTGTTGCGGTACGCCGTTCAAGGTGGGGGACGAGGTGAGCTGGCCGCTGCTCTTCGAGTCCGCCGACGAGGCCCTCGGCGGCGGCTGGCACGACCAGCTCACCCAGGTCACAGGTCCGGTGGAGGACCTGCCGGCGGAGGAGGGCGCGGTGCGGGTGCTGCGGGAGGAGAGCGGGCTCGTGGTCGCGCTGCACCAGCATCCGGTCGGCATCGTCGCGCCGGAGGAGCTGGGCGACGTGCGGCCGGGGGACCGGCTGCGCCTGGTCGGCCTGCTCACGGCCGAGTTCCACGGCGACCCCGACCTGCCCGAGACCCGGGGGTGGGTACGGGCGATCCAGGTCCTTCGGCAGGGCTGGGCCGAGATGGCGCCGGGCTCGCTCACCCGGGAGCCGGTGCCCGGGGACCGGTCGCTGCGGCCGGTGTGGGAGTGCCCGAAGTGGTTCGCGGACGCCGACGCGGGCGTGATCGTGACCCTGGAGGTGCCGGGTACGGACTCCCGGCTCTCCCACGCGGTGCGCGAGGCCCGGGGTCTTCCGCACGAGGGCACGGCACCGGGCGCGGAGGTGGCGGGCCTGGCGCCGGCCGCCCTGGCCGAGCTGCTGCAGACCCTGAGCACGGTCCCGGAACGGGGATGACACTGCCGTGACCCTGCGCGCGCGCCGCACACCCCTGCCGCGCCGCGCCACGCAACCCTGTGACCGTCCCGAACCGACCGGAGACAATGGACCCCGTGCGCTATCGCATCCTCGGCACCACCCAGGTACTTCGCCCCGACGGCCGCCCCGTTCCGGTCGGCGGGGCGCGGCTGCGATCCCTGCTGACCGTGCTGGCGTTGCGGGGCGGGCGGACCGTGCCCGCGCCCCTGCTGGTCGACGAGGTGTGGGACGGCGATCCGCCCGCCGACGCGACGGGCGCGCTGCAGGCGCTGGTCGGGCGCCTGCGGCGGGCCCTCGGGGCGGACGCGATCGTCTCGGAGGAGGGCGGGTACCGGCTCGCCGCCGCGCCCGACGACATCGACCTGCACCGGTTCGAGCGGCTGGCCGGCGAGGGCACGCGCGCGTTGGCCGACGGCGACCCCGCCAAGGCCGCCGTCGTCCTCGACGACGCCCTCGCCCTGTGGCACGGCCCCGCCCTCGCCGACCTCCCCGACCGCACCGCCGAGGCGGTCCGCCAGGAGACCCGGCGCCTGGACGCGCTGCGCGCCCGCCACACCGCCGCCCTCGCCCTCGGCCACGCCGAACAGTCCCTGCCCGAGCTGACCGCCCTGTGCGACGCCCACCCCCTGGACGAACCCCTCCAGGCCCTGCGCCTGCGCGCCCTGCGCGACGCGGGCCGTACGGCCGAGGCACTGGCCGCCTACGAGGACGTACGGCGACTCCTGGCGGACCGGCTGGGCTCGGACCCGGGACCGGAACTGCGCGCACTGCACGGCGAGTTGCTCCACCCGACGCAGGGCGGGCCCGCGTCCGGTTCCGTGAACGCCCCTGACGTTCCCCCCACTTCGCCCTCGCCCCCTCCCACCGGCAACCTCCGCGCCCGTCTCACCTCCTTCGTAGGCCGGGAACCGGACATCGAGGCCATCCGCGGCGACCTCGCCACCGCCCGGCTCGTCACCCTGCTCGGCCCCGGCGGGGCGGGCAAGACGCGGCTGTCGCAGGAGGCCGCCGAGAGTGTCCGGGACGGCGCCCCGGACGGGGTGTGGCTGGCCGAGCTCGCGCCGGTCGACGATCCCGAGGCCGTACCGGAGGCCGTACTGACCGCCGTCGGCGCCCGCGAGACCGTGCTGTACGGCGCCGGGGCCGAGGCCATGCGGGCCGGATCCGAGCGGCACGACGACCCCGTCGAGCGGCTCGCCGAGCACTGCGGCAGGCGGCGCATGCTGCTGATCCTCGACAACTGCGAGCACGTCGTGGAGGCCGCCGCCCGGCTCGTGGAGGAGCTGCTGGCGCGCTGCCCGCGGCTGACGGTGCTCGCCACCAGCCGTGAACCCCTCGGCGTACCCGGCGAGTTGCTGCGGCCCGTGGACCCGCTGCCCGAGCCGTTCGCGCTGCGGCTGCTCGCCGACCGGGGCGCCGCGGCCAGGCCGGGGTTCCGGGTCGCCGACGATCCGGAGGCGTGCGCGGAGATCTGCCGGCGGCTCGACGGGCTGCCCCTCGCCATCGAGCTCGCCGCCGCCCGCCTCCGCATGCTGACACCGCGTCAGATAGCGGACCGGCTCGACGACCGGTTCCGGCTGCTCACCTCGGGCAGCCGCACCGTACTGCCCCGCCAGCAGACCCTGCGGGCGGTCGTCGACTGGTCCTGGGAGCTGCTGGACGAGGGCGAACGGGAGGTGCTGCGGCGGCTGTCCGTGTTCGCCGGCGGCTGCGACCTCGCCGCCGCCGAGGCCGTGTGCGGGCCCGTCGCGCTGGAGGCGCTCGGCTCGCTCGTCGACAAGTCCCTCGTGGTGGCCGCCCCTTCGGCGGACGGCGCGATGCGCTACCGGCTCCTGGAGACCGTCGCCGAGTACGCCGGCGAGCGCCTCGACGAGACGGGGCGGCGCGCCGAGGCCGAGCGTGCGCATCTGACGTACTACCGCGAACTCGCCCGCACCACCGACGCGTTGCTGCGCGGGCCCGGTCAGCTCGCCGCCATCGCCCGCCTGGAACGCGAGTACGAGAACCTGCGCACCGCCCTGCGCCATGCCGTCGCCGACCGCGACGAGCAGGAGGGGCTGTGTCTGATCCTGTCGCTGTCCTGGTTCTGGCAGATGCGCGACCTGAAGATCGACGCCCGCAACTGGTCCCGCGAGGTCCATGCCCTCGGCCCCGACCCCTTCCCCGAACCGGCCCGCCGCGCGCGGCCGGTGTGGGAGCGCTGCACCGAAACCCCGCCCCCGTGGAGCGGAGAGGTCCTCGAAGAGGCCCGGCGCGGCGCCCACCTCGTCCATCTCGCCTGCATGGACACCGAGTTGGACGCCTGGCAGACCCCCGCCGCGCAGGCCAAGCTGCGGGCCATCGCCGACACGTACGAGCCCGGCATGCCGCAGACCTGCCGCCTTCCCGGCCTGCTCTGGTTCTACGCCGTCATGCTGACCGGCGACATCGAACGGCTGCGGACGGTCATCGACGCCACCGTCCGCACCTCCCGCGCGACGCCCGGGTACGACTGGGAGCTCGCCGCGAGCCTGCAGTGGCGGGCCAACCTGTACGCCAACCGCAGCGACTGGGCGGGCGACGCCACCCGCGACGCCGAGGAGGCGATGGAGATCTACGAGCGCCTGGGCGACCTGTGGGGCGCCGCCGAGGCCCGTGCCGCGCGCGCCGAGTCATGCGAACGCAAGGGGCAGTGGGAGGCGGCCGTCGCCAACTACGAGGCGGCGATCGAGCGCGCCGAACGGCTCGGCGCCCGCGCCCAGGTGGCCGTCCTGAACGCCCGCCTCGGTGCCGTACTGCTGGAGACCGGCGAGACCGAGCGCGGCGAACGCCTGCTGCGCGAGGTGATCGCCCGGAAGGACGGCGCGCGCAACGACGCGATGCCCGCCGCCCGGATGTTCCTCGCCGGTCACTGCGGCCTGACCGGCCGCATCCCCGAGGCCCGCGAGCAACTGCGGTTGCTGCGCGAGGAGTTCGGCATCGCCCACTTCGTCATCTTCGACGCCTACATCCTCGCCTCGCAGGCCTGGCTGGAAGCCTTCGACGGGTGCTACGAGGAGTGCCTGGCCGTCACCCGCCGGGCACTGGAACGGGCCGCGGACCCGCTGTCCCTGGCCATCGCCCCCACCATGCGCACCCTGCTCCTGCACATCGCCGGGATCGCCCTCGCCGCCGTCGACGGCGGCAGCCGGGCCCGGGACGGCGCCCGCTGCGTCGGGGCCGGCGACGCCCTGCTGCCGACCCGGCATGCCCCGACGACCATCGAGCGCGAGACGCGCGCCAAGGCAAAGCGGGAGCTGCGCGCGGTGCTCGGGGACGAGGCCTACGAGGCGGCGTACGCCGAGGGCGGCGGCCTCTCCCCTGAGGCGGCCGCCGCCCTGGTCTGACACGCACCGGCGGGACGCAGGACGCACCGGCCGGCGGGTCAGTTCTTCGTCCGGAACTTGTGGATCGCGATCGGTGCCATGACCGCCGTGATCGCCACCGACCAGGCCAGCGTCACCCACAGGTCGTGCGCGACCGGCCCGCCCACCATCAGTCCGCGCGCGGCGTCGGCGAGCGTGGACAGCGGGTTGTAGTCGGTGAAGCCCTGCAGCCAGCCCGGCATTGTCGCCGTCGGCGAGAAGATCGACGAGCCGAACTGCAGCGGGAACAGCACCAGGAAGCCCATCGCCTGCACGGACTGCGCGTTCTTCATGATCACGCCCAGGGTGAGGAACACCCACATGATCGACGAGGCGAACACGGTGGACAGGGCCACCGTCGCGAACAGCCCGGGCCAGTTGTTGATCTCGAACCCGACCGCGACGGCGACGATCATCAGCACGGCGGTCGCGAACAGCATCCGCAGCAGTTCCACCGAGATCTTCGCGAACAGCACCGAACCGCGTCCGATCGGCAGGGACCGGAAGCGGTCCATGACACCGGAGTTGAAGTCCTGGCTGAACCCGGTGCCGACGCCCTGCGACAGCGTCATGCTCATCATCGCGATCATGCCGGGGATCACGTACTGCACGTACTGGTCCTGCCCGCCGCCCAGCGCCTGCCCGATCGCGCCGCCGAAGACGAACACGAACAGCAGGGTGAAGATGACCGGCATCAGCAGCGCGTCGGCCATCGACTCCGGGTCCTGCCGGATCCACAGCAGATTGCGGCGGACGAGGGCGCCGGTGTGCCGCAGATGCCCGCGCAGGGTGATGCGGGCGTCGCCGGTGGTCGCGGCGGTGGGGACAGTGGTGATCGAAGGGGCGGCGCGAAGCGCCTCGTTCAGGGCGGTGGTGGGCGACGGGCGGGAGCTCATACGGCGACCTCCTCGCGGTCGTCGGTGGGCACGGTGTCCTGGGGCGCACTGGCGCGGTGGCCGGTGAGGGAGAGGAACACCTCGTCCAGGCTGGGCAGTTCGGTGCTGATGGAGGCGAGCGTGATGCCACGGGAGGTCACGGCGCCCACGACGGCGGTCAGCTGCTCGTCGCTCAGGATCGGCACGAGGAGGGTGCCGGTGTCGGTGTCCACGGTCGTGGTCGCGAGCCCGGTGATGCCGAGATCGTCGAGATAACCGGCGAGCGGGCGCAGCTGCAGCGGGTCGACCGGCCGGATCCGCAGCGTCCGCCCGCCGACCTTGGCCTTCAGCTCCTCGATCCGGCCGCCCGCGATGACCTTGCCCCGGTCGACGACGGTCAGCTCGGAGGCGAGCTGCTCGGCCTCCTCCATGTACTGGGTGGTCAGCAGCACGGTCACCCCGTCCCCGACCATGGCCTTGACCTCGTCCCACACCTCGTTGCGGGTGCGGGGGTCGAGCCCGGTGGTCGGCTCGTCGAGGAACAGCACGGCCGGTCGGCCGATCATGGAGGCCGCCAGGTCGAGCCGTCGTCGCATACCGCCCGAGTAGGTGCTCGCGGGCCGCTTGGCGGCCTCGGTCAGCGAGAACCGCTCCAGCAGTTGGTCGGCACGCGCGCGTGCGTCCTTGCGGGGCAGGTCCAGCAGCCGCCCGATGAGATACAGGTTCTCCCACCCCGGGAGCTTCTCGTCGACGGAGGCGTACTGCCCGGTCAGCCCGATCACCCGGCGCAGCTGCCGAGGCTGCCGTACGGCGTCGTATCCGGCGACGGTGGCCTGTCCGGCGTCCGGTGCCAGCAGCGTGGACAGGATCCGCACGAGGGTCGTCTTCCCGGCCCCGTTCGGCCCGAGCACTCCCATGACGGTGCCCTCGCGCACGTCCAGGTCCACACCGTCCAGCGCCTTGGTCTCGCCGTAGTGCTTGACCAACCCCCGCACGGAGACGGCGGTGCTCACGCCGCCCGGGTTCTTGTCGATTCGCGTCATGACGATGACGGTGTCAGGGCACACCGACAAACGACCGACAGATCACCGACAGGCCCTACAGATCACCGACAGGGCCTACCGGGTCGGAAAAAAGGGGCGCCCGGTGATCACCGGGCGCCCCTTCGCGGATCTCAGTACCGGACCGTCTCGGCCTGCTGTGGCACATGCGTCGCGACCACGCGCTCCCGGCCACCCAGCGGAGCGACCCGGCGCCGGTCCACCGCGTACGCGGCCCCCGCGACCCCGAGCCCGAGCACGGCCAGGGCCGCGCCGGCCAGCGCCGGGGACGTCACGCCGAAGCCCGCCGCGAGGGCGAGGCCGCCGATCCAGGCGCCGCCCGCGTTCGCGAGGTTGAAGGCCGCCTGGTTGGCCGAGGAGGCCAGGGACGGGGCCGACGACGCCTTCTCCATCACCATCAGGTTGAGCGGGGAGCCGGTCACGAACGCGGCCATGCCGAGCAGTGCCACCGCGAGGGCCGCGCTCCACGCCGTGGACATCAGCAGCGGGAACAGGGCCAGCACCGCGGCCAGGGAGAGCAGGCCGCCGAACAGGGTCCCCCGCATCGAGTGGTCCGCCAGGCGCCCGCCCAGCAGGTTGCCGATGGTCGCGCCCACACCGAACAGCGCCAGCAGCAGCGTCACGCTGGCGTCGGCGTACCCGGCGGAGTCGGTCAGCATCGGCGTGACGTAGCTGTACGCGGCGAAGAGCGCGCCGAAGCCCGCGACCGTCGTGCCGAGCGCCAGCCACACCGGCAGGGAGCGCAGGGCGGCCACCTCGCCGCGCAGGCCGGCCGGCGGGGCGGCGGCCACCTCGCCGCGCGGGATGAGCAGCGCCAGCGCCGCCATCGCGGCCAGGCCTATGGTGCTCACGCCGAGGAACGTGGCCCGCCAGCCCAGGTGCTGCCCCATCAGCGTGGCCACCGGCACGCCCGCGACGTTGGCCACGGTCAGACCGAGGAACATCAGCGACACGGAGCGGGCCTTGCGCTCCGGCGCGACCATGTTCGTCGCCACGACCGCGCCGACGCCGAAGAAGGCGCCGTGCGGCAGGCCGCTCAGGAAGCGGGCGGCCACCAGCCAGTGGTAGTCGGGGGCGAACGCGGACAGGGCGTTGCCCGCGACGAACAGGGCCATCAGGCCGATCAGGACGGTACGGCGCGGCATCCGGGCCGTGACCGCCGCCAGCAGCGGGGCGCCGATGACGACGCCCAGCGCGTACGCCGAGACCAGATGCCCGGCGGTGGGAATCGAGATGCCCAGGTCGTTCGCGACTTCGGGCAGCAGGCCCATCATCACGAACTCGGTCGTACCAATGCCGAAGGCGCCGACGGCCAGGGCGAACAGTGCCAGGGGCATGAAGAGCCTTTGCCTTTCAGGGTGGAGAGCGATGTTCCGTACCGACTTCGTATGTTCAGTTACGGAACAAAGCCTCTCAGGCTCAGTATTCCGGCAGATGACGCCCCGGTTGCCGAGACCCGTCCAGACATGGCCGGCCCGTGGCTGACCAGGGGTTTTCAGAGCGCGTCAGGACGCGGATGTGTCGACCTTCACACGCGCCGCCACCGGCAGATGGTCGCTCCCGGTCTCCGGCAGCGTCCAGGAGCTCTCCGGCTCCAGGCCCTTCACCATGATCTGGTCGATCCGCGCCATCGGGAACGACGCCGGCCAGCTGAACCCGAACCCGCTGCCCGCCGCGCCCTGCGTGGAGCGCATCTGGGCGGTGACGGCGTTGAGCGCGCGGTCGTTCATCGTGCCGTTCAGGTCGCCGAGCAGGACCACCTTCTGCAGCTGCTCGTCGGCGATGGCCTCGCCCAGCGCGTCGGCGCTCTTGTCGCGCTGCCGGGCGGTGAACCCGGCCTCCACCTTCACCCGCACCGACGGCAGGTGGGCGACGTACACCGCGACCTGCCCGGCCGGCGTGGTCACCGCGGCCCGCATGGCACGCGTCCAGCCCAGCTTGATGTCGACGGGCTTGACGCCGCTCAGCGGGTACTTGCTCCACAGCCCGACGGTGCCCTGCACCGTGTGGTACTTGTACGTCGACGCCAGCGCGGACTCGTACGTCGGGACCGCGGAGGCCGTCAGCTCCTCCAGGGCCACCACGTCCGCGCCGGACGCGGCGACGTCGCGGGCGGTGCCGGACGGATCGGCGTTGTCCGCGTTGACGTTGTGCGTGGCCACCGTGAGGTCGCCGCCGGCGCCGGTCCGGTCGACGAGGAGGCCGCCGAAGAGGTTCAGCCACACGATCGCCGGTAGCAGCACGGCGATGAGCGCGGTCGCGGACCTGCGGATCAGGGCCAGCAGGAGCAGCACCGGGACGAACAGGCCCAGCCAGGGCAGGAACGTCTCGGTCAGGCTGCCGAGGTTGCCCACCGTGTTCGGGATCTGCGCGTGCAGCAGCATCACCAGGGCGAGGATCACCGCGAGGGCGGCCACCACGATGCCGCGCCGCCAGATGCGCGGGTCGCCGCGCCGGCCCGTCACCAGGCTCTTCAGGCGGTCCGTCAGGCGCCGAAGCCCAGATCCCCGGCGCTCGGGCCCCGAGCCGCCGTTGTCCGTCTCCGTCACGTACGCCTGCTGCGCCATACCGTCGCCTCACTACCTGCCGTGCACACCGTCGTCCCCCCGCGCCCAAAGAAACCCTAGGGGATGATCGGCCTCGTTCCTGCCGTACTCATGACGGCCGTACGGGGGCGAGGACGTACAAGTCGCCTTCACGAGTTCCGACTGCGGCGAGGGAAAGCGCGCTCTGTGACGAAACGCGCACATGCGATCTACAGGGTGCGTGAACTGACGGGCCGTAGACCCTCCAGCACGGCGTCGACCATCTGCTCCGCCAGCCCTTCCGGAAGGTCGGCGTCCGGGCGCATGACGGCGCGTACCAGCATCGGGCCGAAGATCATGTCGTTCATCACGTCGACGTCGATGTCCGTGCGCAACTCGCCGTTCTCCTGCCCGCGGCGCAGGATCGCGTGCTGTTTCCTGCGCCGCGGCTCGACGACGATCGCGTGGTAGGCGTCCCAGATCTTCGGACTGCTCTTCATCTGGGCGATGACGTTGTGCAGGAGCACCGACGAACGCGTCATCAGACCGCGCCTGCGCAACTGCTCCACCAGCGTCACGAGGTCGTCGCGCACCGAGGTGCCGGGCAGTTCGGGGTCCGGGGGTTCGGCGGCCCGCACGACGTCGACGAAGAGCTCCTCCTTGCCGCTCCAGCGGCGGTAGATGGTGGCCTTGCCGACGCCGGCGGTGCGGGCGATGCGCTCGATGGACAGCTCCGCGAGCGGCACGCCGTCCTCCAGCAGCTTGATGACGCCCTCGATGATGGACCGCTCCACGGACTCGCTGCGGGGGCGCCCCCGGGCGGGGCCGTCCTGCCGGGGATGGCTGTCGGCGAGGCTCACTTGGCTCGGTCCTTTCGGTGGGCTGTGCTGATTCTCCCTGGTGTACGGCGGGTACGGCACCGGCGGGCACCAAGCGGCGCGTCGGTGCGCGTCCTGCTCCGCGCTACTCCGCGGCCGCCAACTCCGGCTCCGCCGCCCCCTCCTGAGGCGCCGTCGGCCGTCCCGGCAGGAACAGCGCCACGACGACCGCGCCGAGCACCGCGATGCCCGCACCCCACAGCGCCGTCACGTGCATGGCGTGCAGGAAGGCGTCGTGGGCCGGTCCGACGAGGGCCTCGCCCCGCGGGCCGAGTCGGTCGGCGACGCCGAGCGTGGCCTCGATGGACTCGCCCGCCGTGTGCCGCAGGCCCTCCGGAAGCACCCCGAGCTTGTCCTCGATGCCGCCCCGGTACGCGGTCGACAGGACCGAGCCCAGTACGGCGATGCCGAGCGCGCCGCCGACCTGGCGGAAGGTGTTGCTGAGGGCGGAGGCGGAGCCGGCCTTCTCGCGGGGCATGGCCTGCATGATGACCACGCTGATCGGGGTCATGATGTGCGCCATGGCCGCGCCCATCAGGAAGAACACGACCTCCAGGAGCCAGATCGGCGTGTCCGCCTCGAACGTGGCGAACGCGGCCAGGGTGGCGGCGATGAGCAGCATGGCGCCGGTGGTCGTGGCCCGGTTGCCGAATCGGTCGACGACGAGCCGGGCGCGCGGCGCGAAGATCATCTGGGCGGCGGCGAGCGGCAGCATCAGCAGGCCGGTCTGCAGGGGCGAGTAGCCGCGCACGCTCTGGGTGTAGAAGACCGAGAAGAAGGTCACGCCCATGAGCGCGAAGAAGACCAGCGCGATGACGCCGATCGCGGCCGAGAAGACCTTGTTGCGGAAGTACGTGACGTCGATGGACGGATGGTCGCTGCGCTTCTCGAACACGACGAAGGCGACGAGGACCGCGACACCGGCGGCGATGGTCGCGAGGACCGTGGCGTCCGTGAAGTCGGCGAGCTGGCCGCCCTTGATGATGCCGTAGACCAGCAGGACCAGGCCGACGACGGAGAGCACGACGCCGACCGGGTCGATCCGCCCCGGGTTCGGATCGCGGGAGTCCGGGACCAGCCAGAGCATCAGCGCGAGGGCGAGCAGCACGATCGGCACGTTGATGAGGAAGACCGAGCCCCACCAGAAGTGGTCGAGGAGGACCCCGCCGGTGATCGGCCCGATGGCGATGGCGAGTCCGACACCGCCCGCCCAGATGCCGATGGCCTTGGGCTGCTCCTCGCGCTCGAAGACGTTCATCAGGACGGCGAGGGTGGCCGGCATGACGAAGGCGGCACCCAGGCCCATCACCGCGCGGAAGGCGATGAGCTCGCCGGGCGAGCCGGAGAACGCGGCGAGCGCGGAGCCGATGCCGAACACCGTGAGCCCGCCGAGCAGGACCTTCTTGCGGCCGAGCCGGTCGCCGAGGATGCCTGCGCTGAACAGCAGGCCCGCGAAGACGAGGGTGTAGGCGTTGATCGCCCACTCCAGCTCGCTCTGGGTGGCGCCCAGGCCGGTCGGGGACGGGGTCGAGATGGTCTTGATGGCGACGTTGAGGATGGAGTTGTCGAGGACGACGATCAGCAGGCTCAGCATCAGCACGCCGAGGATCGCCCAGCGGCGCCGGTGCACGGCTTCCGGTATGCGGGGGCCGGTGTCAGGGGCGGGAGGAGTCATGCTGTCGAGCGTAGGGGATTTACGATACGGCACCGTCTCGTATCGTAAATTTTTACCGAGCCCTTACGTCGGGCGACGCGCGGGGCGGAACTCACACGGAGCGGCCTAGCCCTCCCTGGCACGAAGTGCCACCATGGAGGGGAGTCCGGGGACGCCGTCAGGGCGCCTCGAGATGACAGAAGGAGCCGTTGCAATGACGCAGCTTTCGGCTGCCCAGACGCCTCAGGCGAAGCCCTCCGACGGCAGCAAGGCGCTGTACGGGGGGAAGGGCACTCGCCGCATCACCGTCCGGGACATCGCCCTCGCCAAGGAGCGGGGCGAGAAGTGGCCCATGCTCACCGCCTACGACGCGATGACCGCGTCCGTCTTCGACGAGGCCGGCATCCCGGTCATGCTCGTCGGCGACTCGGCGGGCAACTGCCACCTCGGCTACGACACCACCGTGCCCGTCACGCTCGACGAGATGACCATGCTGTCGGCCGCCGTCGTACGGGGCACCTCGCGCGCCCTGATCGTCGGCGACCTGCCCTTCGGCTCCTACCAGGAGGGCCCGGTGCAGGCGCTGCGCTCGGCGACCCGGCTGGTGAAGGAGGCTGGCGTAGGCGCCGTGAAGCTGGAGGGCGGCGAGCGCTCCCACGACCAGATCCGGCTCCTGGTCGAGTCCGGCATCCCGGTCATGGCCCACATCGGCCTGACCCCGCAGTCCGTCAACGCCATGGGCTACCGCGTCCAGGGCCGCGGCGAGGAGGCCGCCCAGCAGCTGCTGCGCGACGCGAAGTCCGTCCAGGACGCGGGCGCGTTCGCGGTCGTCCTGGAGCTGGTCCCGGCGGAGCTCGCGGCCGAGGTCACCCGCGTCCTGCACATCCCGACGGTCGGCATCGGCGCCGGTGCGCAGACGGACGCGCAGGTCCTGGTCTGGACGGACATGCTGGGCCTGACCGGCGGCCGCGTCCCCAAGTTCGTCAAGCAGTACGCCGACCTCCGCGAGGTCATGGGCAACGCGGCGAAGGCGTTCGCGGAGGACGTGGTCGGCGGAACGTTCCCGCTGGAGGAGCACTCCGTCCACTGAGCCCTTCCGGGCTCCGCCCCTCCCTTTGGCCACTGCGGCACCACAGCGCCCCGCCGATCTTCCCCCGTCGGCGGGGCGCCCCTTTGTGCGACCGAGCGTGCGAGCCGGTGGTCAGCGGCGGCGGTACGACTCCACGTAACCGCTCGCCGGTGTACCCACGCCCGTCACGTCGTCGTAGCCCTTCACGGCCCGCAGTGAGCTGTCCTTGCCCAGGCTGCGCACCGATGTGCTCAGGCCGTCCGTCGCGTCATAGCCGTTGACGTAGTCGACGCGGGCCACCGCGAGCCCGGAGCCCGTCGGATTGTCCGTGACGTCGTGGTACGCCTTCGAGCCGTACCTCGCGTAGATCGACGGGTTGGCGAAACCGATCGGCTTCCCGCCGCGCGCCTCCTGCGCCAGGGCCTGGACGGCCGCGATCACCGGCGCGGCGAGCGAGGTGCCGCCGAGGCGGTACTCGTCGTAGGCCTGCGTCCTCCCGTCCGGCATGGTCTGCGTCTGGCCCACCAGGAACCCGGTGTTCGGGTCGGCGATCGCCGCGATGTCCGGCACGACGCGGTTGCCGTCGGCGCTGTTGGCCTTGGCCAGCGCGTCCGGCACGACGCCCTTCTGCCAGTACGGTTCGGCGACCGTCCTGCTGGTGCCGCCGCCCGCACCGGAGTTGAAGGCGCCGGGGAAGTCGGTCCAGCTCTTGCCGTCGGCCGACAGCACCGCCTTCTGCGTGCCCCAGCCGGTCTCCCACAGGTACGTGTCGCCCTTGCCGACCGCCAGCGAGGTGCCGCCGACCGCCGTCACCCACGCCGAACTCGCCGGGATGTCGACCTGCTTGGTGCCGCTGCTGGCGACCTCGTCGCCGTCGTCGCCGGAGGAGTAGTAGAAGCCGATGCCCTCGACCGCGCCGAACTGGAAGACCTGGTCGTAGGCGGCCGCGAGATCCGGCGTCTGGGCGGCCTCCACCTCGCCCCAGGAGTTGGAGACGATGTCGGCGAGATGGTTGTCGACGATCTTGCCCAGGGAGTCCAGCAGGTCCTCGTCGTAGCAGGAGGCGGCGCCCACGTACGTGATCTGCGCGCCCGGCGCGACCGCGTGCACGGCCTCGACGTCGAGGGTCTCCTCGCCGTACCAGCCGGCCGCCGAGCACTCCTTGGTCCGCGTGTACTTCGCGGGCAGGACCTGACGCAACTGGCCGCTGCCGTAGGCCGCCCCGCCGTTCCGCTTCGCGTAGGTGGCCGCGTCGTAGGCGATGGTCGGGGAGGCGTACGCGTCGGTGATGGCGATGCGCACGCCCTTGCCGGTGTGGGTGCCGGCACCGTACGCCGCGCGCAGCTGCTTGCCGGTGTACCCCTTGACGGCGTACGGGATCTTCGTGCCGTAGGCGTCCGGCAGCGTGCTCGCCACGTTCGAGCCGTGGTAAGTCGAGAACGGCCCGGCATTGCGGAACACGGTCTCCGGCGGCGGGAGTTGATCCTTGTGGCTCGCCAGGTGCGGCGCGTTGTCCAGGCCCGTGACGGTCAGCACGGCGTCCTTCACGCTGTCCGGCACCGAGACGGTCGTCGTGGGCGCGCGATAAGTCCTCGCGCCCTTGGTGTAGTTGTGCAGCTGCGTCCCGAACGCCTTCTCCGCGGCGGCCACATCGCCGGTGACCGCGACGTAGTGCTGCGTGACGCCGGTGACCTTCAGCCCGGCCGACGTCAGCCAGTCCTTGACCGCGGCCACTTGGGCCTTCGTCGCCCCGAAGCGGGCCTGCGCCCGGTCGGCGCTCAGGTACTTGCCGTACGACGCCGAGCCCGGGTCCGACACGGCCTTCGCGTAGGCGGCGAGGCCGGCCGCGTCCCGCCCCGCGAGGTAGACGCGTACGGCGACCCGGGTGCTGTCGGAGGTGGCGCCCAGGTCGGCCTTGGTCGTGGCCCACGCGGGCTTGGTTCCCGCGAGCGTGTCCCGCTCCGGCTGGTCCGAGGCGTGTGCGGCGGGTATGCCGAGCGCCAGCGCGCCGGTGAGCAGGGGCAGTGTCGCTGCCAGGCTCACTCCGGCGCGCAGGGTGGCGCGATTGGATCTCATGAAACCCCCTGTGCGGTTCGTCGCGAGTGGATCACTCGAACAGTCGCCACTCTCGCGACGAACCGTTCATGCCAGGGGAATGCGAGGGCCAAGAAGCCCCCAATTAACCTAATGACAAGGCCATTTGAGGATTACGACCGCGGCTTCGCGCCCCGCTCCTTCAGCATGTCCGTCATCAGGTCGATCTCCGACTCCTGCCCCGCGACCATGCCCTGCGCGAGCCGCTTCTCCACCCCGACCGCGCACTTGTCGACACAGCCCTCGGCCATGTGGATGCCGCCCTTGTGATGGTCCGTCATCAGCTGCAGATAGAAGATCTCCGCCTGCTTGCCGCTGAGGCCCTCGAGCTTCTTCAGCTCCGTGTTGGTCGCCATGCCCGGCATCAGCGCGCCGTCCTTGCCGGAGGCCATGCCGCCCATGCCCATCCAGGTCATCGGCGCGTCCGAAGACACCTTCGGCAGCCCCCACAGGTCCAGCCAGCCCAGCAGCATGCCGCGCTGGTTGGCCTGCGTCTGGGCGATGTCGTACGCGAGCCGCCGTACCTCTTCGTCCTTCGTGCGGTCGCGCACGATGTACGACATCTCCACGGCCTGCTGATGGTGCACCGCCATGTCGCGCGCGAACCCGGCGTCCGCCGAGTCGGCGCTCGGCGTACTGCTCGAACCACCGTCCTCGGCGACCGCGTAGGTGATCGCGCCCGCCGCGACGAGCACTGCCGCCGCGGCTCCCGCTGTCCAGCCGACGTGCCACTTCACTCCGACAGACCGCCCGTGCACGCCGCGCCCGGCTCGGGCGTCTGCTTGCCCTGGACGTACGTCTCGAAGAACTTGTTCACATTCGGGTCACCCGCGCTCGTCACCGTGCGCTGGTGACCCCACGCGGTGAGCATGATCGGGTCCTTCTGCTTCTCGTCCGGGCTCATCAGCGTGTACGGCGTCTGCTTCACCTTCGCCGCGAGCGCCTCGACGTCGGCCTTGGACGCCTTGGAGGTGTACGTCACCCACACCGCGCCGTGCTCCAGCGAGTGCACGGCGTGCTCGTTCTTGAGTTCCTTGGTGTAGACGTCGCCGTTGCAGTTCATCCACACCTGGTTGTGGTCGCCGCCGACCGGGGGCTCCGACGAGTACTTCACGCTCTTGCTGACGTGGGTGCGGCCCAGCGTCCCCTCCCAGGTCCGCACGCCGTCCTTGCCGGTCACGAACTTGCCGGTGGTCTTGGAGTCGGCCGCCGCGTCGCTGTTGTCGGACTGCGACCGTACGAGCACGACACCACCGACGACGAGACCGGCGACGATCACCGCGCTGGCCGCGATCGTGAGGATCCGGTTGCGGCGCTCACGGGCCTGCTCGGCACGCCGCATCTCCTCTATTCGCGCCTTGCGCGAAGCGCTGCTCTTGTTCTTGGCGGAGCCCATGAGGTGTGGTCCTTCTGGGGAAAGGGACGGTCGGGTCCGCTGATCGTAATGGGGAAGGTGTGCCCACTCGTAGAGAGGGCACAGGAAAGTCCGGATCGGACCATCGGTCCGACCGGGCGACAGTCACGCGCCCGATGTTTGAATGGATGCAACTCAAAATGGGCCGGGTCCATGGGCCCGGGCATTACGGATGTCGGTCCGAGCAGGCAAGATGGGCGGCAGAGCAGTTCGCCGCGGCGGTACGGCGGGACACCTGCCGTATGCCGGGCGTTCGACCCGAGGTCGCCTCGGCGATCAAGGTGCGCAACGCGCCTGAAATGGTGTTGTGGTGTGATGCTCAGGTGCCCGACCGCCTCCCGCAGTACCGGAGACAGGCGGCCTGACCAGCAAGGATGGGGAAGCGGAAGATGGACAAGCAGCAGGAGTTCGTGCTCCGGACGTTGGAGGAGCGCGACATCCGGTTCGTACGGCTGTGGTTCACGGACGTGCTGGGCTTCCTCAAGTCCGTGGCCGTGGCCCCCGCCGAGCTGGAGCAGGCCTTCGACGAGGGCATCGGCTTCGACGGCTCGGCGATCGAGGGCTTCGCCCGCGTCTACGAGTCCGACATGATCGCCAAGCCGGACCCCTCCACCTTCCAGGTCCTGCCCTGGCGCGCGGAGGCCCCCGGCACGGCCCGCATGTTCTGCGACATCCTCATGCCGGACGGCTCACCGTCCTTCGCGGACCCGCGCTACGTCCTCAAGCGCGCCCTGGCCCGCACCTCCGACCTGGGCTTCACCTTCTACACGCACCCCGAGATCGAGTTCTTCCTCCTGAAGGACCGCCCCCTCGACGGCTCGCGGCCCACCCCCGCCGACAACTCCGGCTACTTCGACCACACCCCGCAGAACATCGGCATGGACTTCCGCCGCCAGGCGATCACCATGCTGGAGTCGATGGGCATCTCGGTGGAGTTCTCCCACCACGAGGGCGCGCCGGGCCAGCAGGAGATCGACCTGCGCTACGCCGACGCGCTCTCGACGGCCGACAACATCATGACGTTCCGCCTGGTCATGAAGCAGGTGGCGCTGGAGCAGGGCGTCCAGGCGACGTTCATGCCGAAGCCGTTCTCCGAGCACCCCGGCAGCGGCATGCACACGCACCTCTCCCTCTTCGAGGGCGACCGCAACGCGTTCTACGAGTCCGGCTCCGAGTACCAGCTCTCCAAGGTCGGCCGCTCCTTCATCGCGGGCCTCCTGCGCCACGCCGCGGAGATCTCCGCGGTCACCAACCAGTGGGTGAACTCCTACAAGCGCATCTGGGGCGGCTCGGAGCGCACCGCGGGCGCCGGCGGCGAGGCCCCGTCGTACATCTGCTGGGGCCACAACAACCGCTCGGCCCTGGTCCGCGTCCCGATGTACAAGCCCGGCAAGACCGGCTCGGCACGGGTCGAGGTCCGCTCCCTGGACTCCGGCGCGAACCCGTACCTGGCCTACGCCGTCCTCCTGGCCGCCGGCCTCAAGGGCATCGAGGAGGGCTACGAGCTGCCGCCCGGCGCCGAGGACGACGTCTGGGCCCTCTCCAACGCCGAGCGCCGCGCGATGGGCATCGAGCCCCTCCCACAGAACCTCGGCGAGGCACTGACCCTCATGGAGAACAGCGACCTGGTCGCCGAGACGCTGGGCGAGCACGTCTTCGACTTCTTCTTGCGCAACAAGCGCCAGGAGTGGGAGGAGTACCGCTCCGAGGTCACGGCGTTCGAGCTGCGGAAGAACCTGCCGGTGCTGTAGGCGCGCTCGGCGGGGGCTCCCCCGCCTGACCGGCCCTCCGGGCCGACGGCGTTCCAGCCGTCGGCCCGAAGCCGTAGGACGTGCCGGCCTACCGCTGTCCGGCCGCCAGCTCCCCCAGCAGCTGGTGCAGCGGCTCAGTCGCCCGGCGCCGGTACTCCTGGATCGACCACCCGTTGCCATCGGGGTCCTTGAAGTACATGAACGTGGCGCCGTCGTCGGGGGAGTACTGGACGGGCTCCGACACCTCCAGCCCCCGCTCCACCAGCTCCGCCCGCGCCGCCTTGATGTCGGCGACGCACAGCTGCAGACCCTGGTAGG
Source organism: Streptomyces sp. NPDC093591 (assembly GCF_044764885.1). Lineage (NCBI taxonomy): Bacteria > Bacillati > Actinomycetota > Actinomycetes > Kitasatosporales > Streptomycetaceae > Streptomyces > Streptomyces sp. NPDC093591. Next base: position 419,826 of record NZ_JBIWIY010000002.1, on the reverse strand, counting down.
AACCGGGCTCGGGCGTGGTCTCGCCCTTGGTCAGGTCCCAGATACTGTCACCGAGCGCGATCGAACAGCCCGAGCCCGGAGGCGTCAGCTGGACGATCCGCATGCCCGGCATGACCTCCTGGTCGATGTCGACGTGAAAACCGACCTTGTCCCGGTAGAAGTCGCGGGCCCGGTCGATGTCGCTCACGGGCAGCGGGATCACTTCGAGCGTGAAGTCCATGGCTAGTCCTCCAAGGTGACGGGTCCGGCGGAACGACTCCCCCTCACCGAAGCGGAAAACGATGCTCTGCGCCACCGAGAACACCAGGTTCCGCCCGTTTCCCGGCACCGGCGCCGACGCGACCCTGCTGGGGGCTGCCGCCCCCAGACCCCCGCTTCGGCCCTGAACGGGCCTCGTCCTCAAACGCCGGACGGGCTGGAGTGCCTGGACCGGCGTCGAGGGGTGAAGCCCCTGGGGGTGGGTCGCGCGGCCCGGCGCTGGCGGGGTGCCGCTGCGCCCACCCGTGCCGCCCCAGCGGCACGACTGCCCGCAGCTACGCGGCTGTGGCCGGCCGGGAATGGCGCGTACCCCCACGGGCCCGCGGTCGCGTACGGCGGGAAGGGGACGGGTCGGGGGGTGTCCGCCCGCAGAGTCCGGTGTCAAGACACGGCACCTCCAGCCCAAGGCCCACCACCGGACCGAGGACGGACACCCCCCGGCCCGGCCCCGACCCACCACACCACCCAAGGCGCTACACGCACCCCCACCGAACAGCAACGGGCCGCCGCAGGCACCCCACCCAAGCCCAGCGCAGCGGTTAGGCTCAACCGCAGTACGACCTTGATCGGACAGGAGGCCGAACATGACGGCGCCGGGACGCAGGAGCAGTACCTTCACACGGCTGCTGCGGCACGGATTCACCGACCCCTCGGCCGCCGAGCGCCTCCTGGACAGCGCCGAGGTCGCGCCGATCAGGAACGACCCGGTGCTCCTCGAGGCCCTGGGCGCCACCGCCGACCCGGACCTGGCCCTGCAAGGCCTCGTACGGCTCCTCGAAGCACAGCCCGACCCCGTCGCCCAGCGGGAACTGCTCGACACGGTGATAGCGGCCAAGCCCCTGCGCGACCGCCTGCTAGGCGTACTCGGCGCCTCCGCCGCGCTCGCCGACCACCTCGCCCGGCACCCGAGCGACTGGCAGGCGCTGGTCATGTACGAGCCGAGGGACCTGCACCCCGAGGTGGAGGAGTTCGAACGCGGCCTCGCCGAGGCCACCGACCCGGTGTCACTGCGCGTCGCCTACCGCCGCTGCCTGCTCTCCATCGCAGCCCGCGACGTCTGCGGCACCACCGACGTCGCCCAGACCGCCGCCGAACTCGCCGACCTCGCCACCGCGACCCTGCGCGCCGCACTCGCCATCGCCCGCGCGGCGGCCCCGCAGGACGCCGCGCAGTGCCGGCTCGCGGTCATCGCGATGGGCAAGTGCGGGGGCCACGAGCTGAACTACGTCTCCGACGTCGACGTGATCTTCGTGGGCGAGGCTGTCGACGGCGCCGACGAGGGCAAGGCACTGCGGTCCGCCACCAAGCTCGCCTCGCACATGATGCGGATCTGCTCCGAGACGACCGTCGAGGGCTCCATCTGGCCGGTCGACGCCAACCTCAGGCCCGAGGGCAGGAACGGCCCTCTGGTACGCACACTCAGCAGCCACCTCGCCTACTACCAGCGCTGGGCCAAGACCTGGGAGTTCCAGGCACTGCTCAAGGCACACCCGGTCGCGGGCGACATCGAGCTGGGCGAGGAGTACGTCGCCGCGCTGGAGCCCCTGGTCTGGAAGGCCGCCGAGCGGGAGAACTTCGTCGCCGACGTGCAGAAGATGCGCCGCCGGGTCGTCGAGAACATCCCCGTCGCCGAGCTGGACCGCCAGCTCAAGCTCGGCCCGGGAGGCCTGCGCGACGTCGAATTCGCCGTACAGCTGCTGCAGTTGGTGCACGGCCGGGACGACACGTCCCTGCGCAGCGGCACCACCCTGGACGCCCTCAGCGCGCTCGCCGCCGGCGGCTACGTCGGCCGCGCCGACGCCGCGCAGCTCGACGCCGCCTACCGCTTCCTGCGCTCCATGGAGCACCGCATCCAGCTCTACCGCCTGCGCCGGACGCACCTGGTGCCCGAGGACGAGGCCGACCTGCGCCGCATCGGCCGCTCCCTCGGCCTGCGCACCGACCCGGTCGCCGAGCTGAACCGCGAATGGAAACGGCACGCGAGCGCCGTACGGCGGCTGCACGAGAAGCTCTTCTACCGCCCGCTGCTCGACGCGGTCGCCCAACTCGCCCCGGGCGAGGCCCGGTTGAGCGCCGAGGCGGCACGGGAACGGATGATCGCGCTCGGGTACGCCGACCCCGCCTCCGCGTTGCGCCACCTGGAGGCGCTGGCCTCCGGCGTCACCCGCAAGGCGGCCATCCAACGCACCCTGCTGCCGGTCCTGTTGGGCTGGTTCGCGGACTCGGCGGACCCGGACGCGGGTCTGCTGAACTTCCGCAAGGTGTCGGACGCGCTCGGCAAGACCCCGTGGTACCTCCGGCTGTTGCGGGACGAGGGCGCCGCCGCCGAGAACCTCGCCCGCGTCCTGTCGGCGGGCCGCCTCGCCCCGGACCTGCTGATGCGGGCACCGGAGGCGGTGGCGCTGCTCGGGGACGGCGACGGCGGCACCGGTCTGGAGCCGCGCTCGCGCAGCCACCTGGAGCAGGAGATCCTCGCCGCGGTGGGCCGCGCGGACGGTGCCGTACAGGGGGTCACGGCGGCGCGCGGCGTGCGCCGCCGCGAGCTGTTCCGTACGGCCGCCGCCGACATCGTCGACTCCTACGGCACCGAGACGAAGCCCGCCGAGGCCGACCAGGGCGCCCTGGTCGACCGCGTCGGCGCCGCGGTGTCGGACCTGACGGCGGCGACACTCGCGGGCACGCTGCGGGCCGTCGTCAGGGAGGGCTGGGGCGACACGCTCCCCACCCGTTTCGCGATCATCGGCATGGGCCGCTTCGGTGGGCACGAGCTGGGCTACGGCAGTGACGCGGACGTTCTGTTCGTGCACGAGCCGCGGGACGGCGTGGAGGACCAGGAGGCCGCGCAGGCCGCGAACCGGGTGGTCGCGGAGATGCGGCGGCTGCTGCAGATCCCGAGCTCGGATCCGCCCCTGCTGATCGACGCCGACCTGCGGCCGGAGGGCAAGTCGGGGCCGCTGGTGCGCACGCTGAAGTCGTACGAGGCGTACTACCGCCGCTGGTCCCTGGTCTGGGAGTCGCAGGCGCTGCTGCGGGCCGAGGCGGTGGCCGGGGACGAGGATCTGGGGCGCCGTTTCATCGAACTGATCGATCCTCTGCGCTATCCCGCGGAGGGACTCGGAGACGACGCCGTGCGGGAGATCCGCCGGCTGAAGGCCCGTATGGAGTCCGAGCGCCTTCCGCGCGGCGCCGACCCCAAGCTGCACACCAAACTCGGTCCCGGCGGGCTCTCCGACGTCGAGTGGGCCGTCCAGCTCTTCCAGCTGCAGCACGGCTGGGTCGAGCCGGGTCTGCGGACGACGCGGACGCGGGACGCCCTCGCCGCCGCGTGTGCGGCCGGGCTCATCCCGGCCGAGGAGGCGGCGATCCTCGACGAGGCGTGGGTGCTGGCGACACGGGTGCGCAACGCCGTGATGCTCGTGCGGGGGCGGGCCGGCGACACGTTCCCCTCGGACGCTCGTGAGCTGGCGGCCGTGGGGCGCTACCTGGGGTGCGAGCCCGGTCACGTGGGCGACATGCTCGACGCGTATCGGCGTACGGCGCGGCGGGCTCGGGGTGTGGTGGAGGAGCTGTTCTACGGCGCGTGATGCCTCCGGCGGTTGCGCGGGGTGCCTGCGGCGGCCTGTGTGGGTGCCTTCGGCGGTTGCGCGGGGGGCCTGCGGCGGCCTGTGCGGGTGGGTGGGGGTGCGCCTCGATGCCTGCGGCGGCCTGTGCCGGTTCGGTGGGGGTGCGCGTCGCGCCTAGGGGCGGGTGGTGGGGCGGGGCCGGGGGGGGGGGGGGGGGGGGGGGGGGGGGGGGGGGGGGGCGGGGGGGGGGGGGGCGGGGGCGGGGGGGGGGGGGGGGGGGGTGGGGGAGGAGGTGCTGTGTCTTGACGCCCGACTCTGCGGGCGGACACCCCCCGGCCCGTCCCCTTGCCGCCGTGGGCGACTGCGGCACCAGTTTCGGCAGGGCGTGCGGCAGCGCCCCGTACCAGAGGCGGGCCACTGTGAAGCCGAAGGTCAGGCACAGGATGCCGCCCACCGCGTCCAGCCAGAAGTGGTTGGCCGTGGCGACGATCACCAGGAGGGTCACTGTGGGGTAGAGGAGGCCCAGGACGCGGATCCAGGGGATTTTCGCCAGGGCGAAGATCGTCAGGCCGGACCAGACGGACCAGCCGATGTGCATCGACGGCATGGCGGCGTACTGGTTCGACATGTTCTTCAGGTCGCCCGAGGCCATCGAACCCCAGGTGTCGTGGACCAGCACCGTGTCGATGAAGGCGGTTTTGGTCATCAGCCGTGGGGGAGCGAGCGGGTACAGGTAGTAACCGATCAGGGCCACGCCTGTGGTGGCGAACAGGACCAGGCGGGTCGCCGCGTAGCGGCCGGGGTGGCTGCGGTACAGCCAGACCAGGACGGCCAGGGTGACGATGAAATGCAGCGTCGCGTAGTAGTAGTTCATGCCGACGATGAGCCAAGTCACCGAGTTCACGGTGTGGTTGATCGACTCCTCGACGGCGATGCCGAGGTGGTGCTCCAGCTGCCAGAGCCAGTCGGCGTTGCGCAGGGCCTCGGCCCGCTGTTCCGGTACCGCGTTGCGGATCAGTGAGTAGGTCCAGTAACTCACCGCGATCAGCAGGATCTCGAACCAGAGGCGGGGGCGGCGAGGAGTGCGCAGGCGGCGCAGGGGGCTCCGCCCCGTCTCGTCCGCGACGGGGGGCGGAACGGCCGCTTCCCGGCCTTCCAGTGTCGTCACGGTGGTGTCACCCATGGGCACAGAGTCTGCCAGAAAAGACTTCCCCGACCGATCATCCTCCGGTCGGGCTCGGGGTGCACGTTGTACGGCGGGCGGACAGCTCCGGTCTCCTGCCGACGCAGTGCCGGATGCGGGGATTCTCCGCCTTACGGACGACTTAGGGATGGTTCCTGTTACCTGGTGCCGAAGCTGTCGAACCGCGCACCACCAGCTCCGGCATGAACACGAACTCGCTGTGGGGGGCCGGCGTCCCGCCGATCTCTTCGAGGAGCGTGCGTACCGCGGCCTGGCCCATCGCCGGGACCGGCTTGCGGACCGTGGTCAGGGGAGGGTCGGTGAAGGCGATCAGGGGGGAGTCGTCGAAACCGACGACCGAGATGTCCTTCGGGACCTCCAGGCCGCGCTGCCGGGCCGCCCGTATCGCACCCAGCGCCATCATGTCGCTGGCGCAGACGACCGCGGTGCAGTCGCGGTCGATGAGAGCCGTGGCGGCGGCCTGGCCGCCCTCCAGGGTGTACAGGGAGTGCTGGATCAGCTCGGTCTCTATGACGTGCGCCGGCAGGTTGAGCTGCTCCTGCATCGTGCGGACGAAGCCCTCGATCTTGCGCTGGACCGGGACGAAGCGCTTCGGGCCCAGTGCGAGGCCGATGCGGGTGTGGCCCAGGGAGGCGAGGTGCGTGACCGACAGGTTCATCGCGGCGCGGTCGTCGGGGGAGATGAAAGGTGCCTGGACCTTGGGGGAGAAGCCGTCGACCAGGACGAAGGGGACACCTTGGGCGCGCAGGCGTTCGTAGCGCTGCATGTCGGCGGTGGTGTCCGCGTGCAGGCCCGAGACGTAGATGATGCCGGCCACTCCGCGGTCGACGAGCATCTCCGTCAGCTCGTCCTCGGTCGAGCCGCCCGGGGTCTGGGTGGCCAGCACCGGGGTGTAGCCCTGCCTGGTCAGCGCCTGGCCGATGACCTGGGCCAGCGCCGGGAATATCGGGTTCTCCAGCTCCGGGGTGATCAGGCCCACCAGGCCCTCGCTGCGTTGTCGCAGCCGCACCGGGCGCTCATAGCCGAGCACGTCGAGTGCGGCCAGTACGGACTGGCGGGTGGTGGCGGCGACGCCCGGCTTGCCGTTGAGGACGCGGCTGACGGTCGCTTCGCTCACCCCCGCCTGAGCAGCGATGTCGGCAAGCCGTGTGGTCACGCCACTGGACTGTACCGGCCGCATGTCGCCTTGCACACCAATCGGACGCCTGGGGCGACCGGTTGGCCGGCCCGGTCCGGGTTGCTGCGTCATCGCGCTCCCTCGTGAAAGTGGTAGCAAGAGCTTGCAGAGTCTTGCACAAGTGGGTCGCGTGGCGCTCCACCCTTGTAAAGAAGCGTCTCACGCCGGTCGCCGACTGGTCACGCACGGATAACTTCGGAGACCTCTTGCACTTTTTTTCTGCAAGGTCTTTCGTAAGTCTTTCAACGCTGTTACGTTCACGTCGCCCGGCGGCCGCAACGGCGCAGTCGGCAGACGGCAGGGACAGGCAGACGGGGCCGTCCTTGTCACCACACGGGCTTTCACCCTCAAGGAGATCTCATGCGGCGTGGCATAGCGGCCACCGCGCTGGTGGCGTCCCTCGCCCTCGCGGCGACGGCCTGCGGCGGAAGTGACAGCGGCGACAGCGCCGACGGGCCGGTCACCATCACCTGGTGGGACACCTCCAACGCCACCAATGAGGCGCCGACGTACAAGGCCCTGATCAAGGAGTTCGAGGCCGCCAACAAGGACGTCAAGGTCAAGTACGTCAACGTCCAGTTCGACCAGGCGCAGAACAAGTTCGACACCGCCGCCGGCTCCAAGGGCGCCCCGGACGTGCTGCGCTCCGAGGTCGGCTGGACCCCCGCCTTCGCCAAGAAGGGCTACTTCGCGCCGCTGGACGGCACCGAGGCCCTCGCGGACAAGGACAAGTTCCAGCCCAACCTGATCGAGCAGGCCCAGTACGAGGGCAAGACCTACGGCGTCCCGCTGGTCACCGACACCCTCGCCCTGGTCTACAACAAGGCCCTCTTCGAGAAGGCCGGCATCGAGGCCCCCAAGACCTGGGACGACCTGAAGAAGGCCGCCGCCACGATCAAGACGAAGACCGGCGTCGACGGCTACTGGGGCGCGGTCGACCCCTACTACGCCCAGCCGTTCCTCTACGGCGAGGGCACCGACACCGTCGACGCCGCCGCCAAGAAGATCACCGTGAACTCGGCCGCGGCCAAGAAGGGCTACAGCACCTACCTGAGCCTCTTCGACGGCAAGGGCCTGCACAAGGCGGACACCACCGCCGAGGCCTACGCGCACATCCAGGACGCGTTCATCAACGGCAAGGTCGCCGCGATCATCCAGGGCCCGTGGGAGATCACCAACTTCTACAAGGGCTCCGCGTTCAAGGACAAGGCCAACCTCGGCATCGCCACCGTCCCGGCCGGCTCCACCGGCAAGGCGGGCGCCCCGACCGGCGGCCACAACCTCTCCGTCTACGCCGGCTCCGACGAGGCGCACCAGAAGGCGGCCATGAAGTTCGTCAACTTCATGACCTCCGCCAAGAGCCAGACGCAGATCGCGCTGAAGAACTCCACGCTGCCGACCCGCGACGACGCCTACACCGCCGAGGTCAAGGCCGACCCGGGCATCGCCGGCTTCCAGACGGTCCTCCCCGCCGCCCAGCCGCGCCCGGAGCTGCCCGAGTACAGCTCCCTGTGGGGCCCGGTGGGCACCGAGCTGCCCAAGATCGTGACGGGTAAGGAGTCCCTGGACAAGGGCCTGAGCAACGCTGAGACCGCCATCGCCAAGCTGGTGCCGGACTTCAGTAAGTAAGCCCCGAGCGGCCGCCGGATCCCCCGACCATGGGGGGAGGGATCCGGCGGCCATCGGCCTGCGAGCCGTACACCCCTTGAACCTCCCAGAAGGTGTCGAACCATGACAGTCGCCATCGACCGCGCGACCGGCAAGCGCCGCGGTGACCGGCCGCAACGCCCCGGTCTCGGGCAGCGCCTGAAGCACGGCTACCAGAAGCACTGGTACGCCTACGCGATGATCGCCCCGGTGGCGGTCGTGCTCGGTGTCCTCGTGCTGTACCCCCTGGTGTACGGCCTCTACCTCACGCTCACCGACGCCAACAGCCTCAACACGGCGCGCACGATCGGCGTCAACCACATCGACGCCACGTACAAGTTCATCGGGCTGGACAACTACGCCGACATCCTGTGGGGCGACACCGCGTACGACCGCTTCTGGTCGCACTTCATCTGGACGATCGTGTGGACGGCCGCCTGTGTGGCCCTGCACTACGGCATCGGACTCGGCCTCGCCCTGCTGCTCAACCAGAAACTGCGCGGCCGTACCTTCTACCGGCTGATCCTGATCCTGCCGTGGGCCGTGCCGACCTTCGTCACCGTCTTCGGCTGGCGGTTCATGCTCGCCGACAGCGGCATCATCAACAGCTTCCTGGGCACCCTCCATCTGCCGACACCGTCGTGGCTGGAGGACACCTTCTGGCAGCGGTTCGCCGCGATCATGGTCAACACCTGGTGCGGTGTGCCGTTCATGATGGTCTCGCTGCTCGGCGGCCTGCAGTCCATCGACTCCTCGCTGTACGAGGCCGCCGAGATGGACGGCGCCAATGCCTGGCAGCGGTTCCGGTACGTCACCCTGCCCGGGCTCAGGTCCGTCAGCTCCACCGTCGTACTCCTCGGCATCATCTGGACCTTCAACCAGTTCGCCATCATCTTCCTGCTGTTCGGCGACACCGCCCCAGACGCGCAGATCCTCGTCACCTGGGCGTACTACCTCGGCTTCGGACAGCAGCCGCGTGACTTCGCCCAGTCGGCCGCGTACGGCATCCTGCTGCTGGCCATCCTGATCGTCTTCACCTCCTTCTACCGCCGCTGGCTGAACCGCAATGACCAGCAGCTCGCGATCTGAGGCAGGAGCTCCCATGAGTACGACCACCGTTGAGAACTCCGCCACCGTGGGCAAGGAGCGCCCCGAGGCCCCCCGGAAGGTGCGCGGGCGCGAGGAGCGCGGCCCCCTCGCCTCGCTCCTCTCCCACGGCATCCTGATCGTCGCGAGCCTCATCGCGCTGTTCCCGATCGGCTGGCTGGTGTTCCTGTCCCTCGGCCCGGACAAGGACGACTACCTTCACCCGGGCGGTATCTGGGACAAGATGACGCTGGACAACTACGCGTTCGTCCTGCAGCACACGAGCTTCTTCGACTGGCTGAAGAGTTCGCTGATCGTCTCCCTCGGCACCACCGTGGTCGGCGTGTTCGCCGCCGCCACCACCGGCTACGCGGTCTCCCGCATGCGGTTCCCCGGCTACAAGAAGCTCATGTGGATGCTTCTGGTCACCCAGATGTTCCCGATCGCCGTACTCATCGTGCCGATGTACCAGCTCCTCGTCGAACTCCAGCTCATCGACACCTACCTCGGGCTCATCCTCGTCTACTGCGCGACCGCGGTCCCGTACAGCGCGTGGCTGCTCAAGGGCTACTTCGACACCATTCCGTTCGAGATCGACGAGGCGGGACGCGTCGACGGACTGACCCCCTTCGGCACGTTCTTCCGGCTGATCCTGCCGCTCGCCAAGCCGGGCCTGGCGGTCGCCGCGTTCTACAACTTCATCACCGCCTTCGGTGAAGTCGCCTTCGCCACGACGTTCATGCTCGACGACCAGAAGTACACGCTCGCGGTCGGTCTGCAGAGCTTCATCAGCGAGCACGACGCGCAACGCAATCTGATGACCGCGGCGGCGGTGCTGATCGCGATACCGGTGTCGGCGTTCTTCTACCTCGTGCAGAAGAACCTGGTGACCGGCCTCACGGCGGGCGGCACCAAGGGCTGACGCCGGTTCGGCAGCGCCCCTTCAGGGGCGCGGGGCTGCATCGATGTGCGGCTCCGCCGGGTGGGCGCGACCAGCCACGACGACGCCGCACGATACTCACCTGCCCCATCACCCTCAGACCCGAGGCGGCCGCGGTGTCCATCCGACCCCGCTGTCACCGCGGCCGCCTCGCCGCTCGACGCCCCCATGACCCACTTACGTATCAAGGACGCCATGAGCCAGCAGCACTACGCCACCGCCCCGGCACAGACTCTCGCCAAAGCCCAGCGCAGCGACTGGTGGCGGGACGCGGTGATCTACCAGGTCTATCCGCGCAGCTTCGCCGACAGCAACGGCGACGGCATGGGCGACCTGGAGGGCATCCGCTCCCGACTGCCGTACCTGCGCGACCTCGGCGTGGACGCCGTGTGGCTCAGCCCCTTCTACGCCTCCCCGCAGGCCGACGCCGGCTACGACGTCGCCGACTACCGGGCCGTGGACCCGATGTTCGGCAACCTGCTGGACGCGGACGCGCTGATCCGTGACGCGCACGAGCTGAACCTGCGGATCATCGTCGACCTGGTCCCGAACCACTCCTCCGACCAGCACGAGTGGTTCAAGCGGGCCGTGGCCGAGGGCCCCGGCTCCCCGCTGCGCGACCGCTACCACTTCCGCCCCGGCAAGGGCGAGAACGGCGAACTCCCGCCCAACGACTGGGAGTCGATCTTCGGCGGCCCGGCGTGGACGCGGGTCACAGAACCCGACGGCTCGCTCGGGGAGTGGTACCTCCACCTCTTCGCCCCCGAACAGCCCGACTTCAACTGGGAACACCCGGCGGTCGGCGACGAGTTCCGCTCGATCCTCCGCTTCTGGCTGGACATGGGCGTCGACGGCTTCCGTATCGACGTGGCGCACGGCATGGTCAAGGCGGAGGGCCTGCCGGACATCGGCGGCGCCGGCGATCAGCTCAAGCTGCTGGGCAACGATGTCATGCCGTTCTTCGACCAGGACGGCGTGCACGCCATCTACCGCCAGTGGCGGCTCATCCTGGACGAGTACGCGGGCGAGCGAATCTTCGTCGCGGAGGCCTGGACGCCGACGGTCGAGCGCACCGCGAACTACGTTCGCCCGGACGAGCTCCACCAGGCCTTCAACTTCCAGTACCTGGGCACGGACTGGGACGCGGCGGAACTCCGCAAGGTGGTCGACCGCACCCTGGACGCGATGCGCCCCGTCGGCGCCCCGGCCACCTGGGTCCTGTCCAACCACGACGTGACCCGCCACGCGACGCGCTTCGCGAACCCGCCCGGCATGGGCACCCAGATCCGCGAGGCGGGCGACCGGGAGCTGGGCCTGCGCCGGGCGCGCGCGGCCACGCTGCTGATGCTGGCGCTGCCGGGATCGGCGTACATCTACCAGGGCGAGGAACTGGGCCTCCCGGACGTCGTCGACCTCCCCGACGAGGTCCGCCAGGACCCGGCCTACTTCCGCGGCGAGGGCCAGGACGGCTTCCGCGACGGCTGCCGCGTGCCGATCCCGTGGACGCGGGAGGGGGCGTCGTACGGCTTCGGCAGTGGCGGCAGCTGGCTCCCGCAGCCCGCGGGCTGGGGGGAGCTGAGCGTCGAGGCCCAGACCGGTACGGCGGGTTCGACCCTGGAGCTGTACCGCGAGGCCCTCTCCGCCCGCCGCTCCCACCCCGACCTGGGCGCCGGCGAGTCGGTGGAGTGGCTCCGCGCCCCCGAGGGCGTCCTCGCCTTCCGTCGCGGCGAGTTCGTCTGCGTCGCGAACACGAGCGGCGAGTCGGTGACCACCCCGTCGTACGGCCGGGTCCTGCTGACCAGCGGTGAGATCACCGAGGCGGACGGCGAGACGAAGGTCCCGTCGGACACGACGGTGTGGTGGACGACGGCCTGACCGTCCCACCAGGTTTCCAGGGCCCGTTGCCTCTCCAGGCGGCGGGCCCTGACCTGTTGGGGAACCCGGCCGGGGCGGTGCCACCCCGGTGCCTCACGTAATCTCTCAGCTCGTGGAGATCGCACGGATGATCAGGGGCCGCTCGTGGGAGAGGGCAGCCGTGCAACGCCTCGACCGGCTCTGGCAGGAGGGCGAGTACGAAGAGCTGGAGGCCCAGGCCAGGGAGTTCGCGGCCGAGGCGGGGCGGCTGCGCGGACGGGGCCGACGCCTCGCGCTCGGGTGGTACGCCAGAGCCATGGCGACGGGGGCGGCGTGTGCCCACGGACGCGGGGCGCGGGTGCTCGGCGAGCTGGAATCCCTCGCGGCAGAGCTGCGTGAGGCGGACGGGACGCCGATGCAGGAACTCCTGCTGATGCTGCGGTGCAACCGCATGGTGATCCTCAACGACGAGGGGCGCCACGCCGAGGCCGAGGCGGAAGGGCTGGACATATTGCGCGGCGTGACCCGGCTGAAGCATCTCACCTCGGTGTGGGGCATCGAGCTGTCCGTGCTGGACAACCTGGTTTCCGCGCTGTGCGGACAGGGCCGCCACGAGGAGGCCGAGGCCATCGCCCGCGGAAACCTTCCCCGCGCCGAGGGGAACACACTCGCCGCACTGCAATGCGGCCTGGTGCGCAGCCTGAACGGCCAGGGGCGGTACGACGAGGCCCTCACCGAGGCACGCCGGTACAACCCGCCCTGGGTACGGGGGCACAGCGGGGGCCTGGGTCTGGTCACGGCCGTGGCCCTGCACGGTCTGGGCCGACGAAGCGAGGCCGAGGCGGCGGCGCGGCAGGCCCTGACCGACTGCGAGCGCTTCCTGCACCCGGAGCACCCCCGGATCCGCAGAGCCCGCACCCTGCTGGCCGAGATCACCGCCAACGACCCGCCGGCCGAAAAGGCCGCTCCGTGATCGAGCGGCCCCTCCGGTCAGGCAGGTTTCAATTCCAGGTGTCGCTCGCGGTGTAGCCCGACGAACCGCCCGTCGAGTACGCGCGGTTCGTGCCGGACTCCCAGGTCACGTTCCCGGAACTGTCCTTCTTGATGTACTTGTACTCGAAGGACGCGCTCTTCGGCACGATCACCGACTTGCTCCACGTCGGGTACGAGGCCGACGAGAGCGGGATCGCGTCGCTGGTGTTCCAGGAGCCGAGCGAGGCGATCGAGCCGACCACGTAGACGTTGGTGCCCAGCGTGGTCGTGGCGTTGACGTTGAAGGTGACGTCGGTGGCGTTGGCGGTCGCCACGTTCCAGGCGCTGTTGACGGCGAGTGCCGAAGTCGTCGTGGCTGCCGTCCTGTTGGCGTTGGACTCCCAGGTCACGTTGCCGGAGCTGTCCTTCTTGATGAACTTGAACTCGAACGACGTGTTGACCGGCAGGCTCACCGCACCCGACCAGACCGGGTAGCCGGAGGACGACAGCTTCACCGCCTTCGATGTGTCCCAGCTGCCCAGCGCCGCGAGGGAGCCGACGACGTGGACGTCCTGGCCGGACGTCGTCGCCGCGTACTCGTTGAACGTCGCCGTGACCGTCGACGTCGAGTCGTCGTCATCGTCCTCGCACGTTGTGCACGGCGTGAACTCACCGTCGTAGAAGGCGATCGCGCTCTTCGCGGGGATCGTCAGGGTCGCGTTGCCGCCCGACACCGTCACCGTCGTCGCGCCGTTGTCCGTCACGTTCGCGTACGTGCCGTCCGCCATGCCCGTCGCGAAGGTGTACGTCGCCGCCGACGAGCCGTTGTTGATCGCCACGTAGCCCGCGGTGCCCCGCCCGAAGCCGATCACGCTCGACGACTTCGTGGACCAGTTGGTCACCGACTCGGAGCCCACCGCGTTGTGCCACTTCACCATGCCGCTGATGGCGGTGTCCCGCTGGAGGCAGTACCAGCCGCCGGCGCAGTTCGTGTCCGTCACGAAGCCGGAGGAGTTCGGCGGGGCCTGGTCCGAGGAGGAGAACTCGAAGCCCGAGTAGACCGTCGGCGTCGACCACTTGTAGGCGAGCTGGAAGATGTTCGCCAGCCGGTACGTGTCGCCGTCCTTGTAGCTCATGTGCAGGCCGTTGCGCTCGGTGTCGTGGTTCGTCACGAAGGACACCGAGTTCGCCGGGGTCAGCACACCGGACGAGGACAGCGACTCCAGGTCGCTCACATTGCCCTGGAACGCCGACTTCAGCTTGCTCGCGTAGGTGAAGTCGAGGACGTCACCGGCGGAGTAGTAGTCGGAGGCCGTCGGCGTCGAACCCGGGTACACCTCCTGGAAGATGTACGGCTCCGCACCCGAGGCCGTGTTGTCGAGCTTCGACCGGATCGCGTTGAGGTCGGCGACCGGCATGTGCTTCGCCGCGTCGATCCGGAAACCGTCCACGCCGAGTGCGATCTGCTTGTTCAGGTAGGCCGCGATGCCGGAGCGGACGTCGTCGTCCTCCGTCTCCAGGTCCGGCAGACCCAGCAGTTCGCAGTTCTGGATCTCGTTGAGGTTCGACCAGTCGTCGATGATCAGGTCGGAGTCCGAGCACTCCGCCGACGTGTGGAAGTCGTCCGGGTCCCAGTCGGGGGTGTCGTACTTGTTGGTGATCGTGGTGCCGTTGTAGCCGGTGCCGGTCTGGGCCGCGGTGTGGTTGATCACCGCGTCCGTATACACCTTCACACCCGCGTCATGGCAGGCGTCCACCATCGAGGCGAACTGCGTCGCCGTCCCGAAGCGGCCGTTGAGGTCGTAGGAGTAGGGCTGGTAGACGTCCCACCAGTAGTAGTTGGTCTGCTTCAGGGACTCGGCCGGCGGGGCCACCCACACCGCGCCGTAGCCGTTCGGTCCGAGCACGTCCGTGCACTCGGAGGCGACCGAGTCCCAGTTGTAGGACCAGAGGTTGGCGATCACATCGCCCGAGGTGGTGGCGTCGGCCTGGGCGGTTGCGGCGGGCAGGGCGGTCACGTCGGCGAGTACCAGGGCGCCGACCGCCATGGCTCTTGTGGTGCGGCCCAGTACGCCCGGTCTGACGGTCATCTGCGGCTCCGGGAAGGGGAGGGGGCTGAAGTCGATCAAACGTCAGGGTTTCAACAACTGGTGAGACTGGGGCAGTTGAGAGGCCGCGTCAAGACAGGTTGTGAAAGTTCTTTCTGTGAGTTTCAAGCCTCTTGCTGTAAACCTTTCGTCAGGGGTACGTTCACGCCGACGTCGGGCAAGGGTGCCTGGCCGTCACGCAAGGAGCCCCCACGTGATATCGAGATGGTCCACCAGCGCATCCGTCACCGCGCTCGCCGCAGCCGCGGCCCTCATCGCCCCCACGACCACCGCCCACGCCTCCCCGCCCGGCACCAAGGACGTCACCGCCGTCCTCTTCGAGTGGAACTTCGCCTCGGTCGCCAAGGAGTGCACCAACACCCTCGGCCCCGCCGGTTACGGCTACGTCCAGGTGTCCCCGCCCGCCGAGCACATCCAGGGCTCGCAGTGGTGGACGTCGTACCAGCCCGTCAGCTACAGGATCGCCGGGCGCCTCGGTGACGCCACCGCCTTCAAGAGCATGGTCGACACGTGTCACTCGGCCGGTGTGAAGGTGGTCGTCGACACCGTGATCAACCACATGTCCGCGGGCAGCGGCACCGGCACCGGCGGCTCGTCGTACACCAAGTACAACTACCCCGGCCTGTACTCCTCCCCCGACTTCGACGACTGCACCGCGACGATCAGCGACTACACCAACCGCGGGAACGTCCAGAACTGCGAACTCGTCGGCCTCGCCGACCTGGACACCGGTGAGGGGTACGTCCGTTCCGCCATCGCCGGCTACATGAACACCCTGCTCGGCTACGGCGTCGACGGCTTCCGCATCGACGCGGCCAAGCACATCCCGGCCACCGACCTCGCCAACATCAAGTCGCGGCTCTCCAACACCTCCGTGTACTGGAAGCAGGAGGCCATCTACGGCAGCGGAGAGGCCGTCCAGCCCACCGAGTACACGGGCAACGGGGACGTGCAGGAGTTCCGTTACGCGTACGACCTCAAGCGGGTCTTCAACAACGAGAACCTCGCCTACCTGAAGAACTACGGTGAGGGCTGGGGGTACATGAGCAGCTCGGTCGCCGGTGTCTTCGTCGACAACCACGACACCGAGCGCAACGGCTCCACCCTCAACTACAAGGACGGCGCCAACTACACCCTGGCCAACGTCTTCATGCTCGCCTACCCGTACGGCGCCCCGGACATCAACTCGGGCTACGAATGGTCCTCCACCGACGCCGGACCGCCCAACGGCGGCTCTGTCACCGCCTGTTGGCAGGACGGCTGGAAGTGCCAGCACAACTGGCCGGAGATCAAGTCCATGGTCGCCTTCCGCAACGCCACGCGCGGCGAGTCGGTCACCAACTGGTGGGACAACGGCGCCGACGCCATCGCCTTCGGCCGCGGCAGCAAGGGCTACGTCGCCATCAACCACGAGTCGAGCAGCCTGAGCCGCACCTACCAGACGTCCCTCGCCGCCGGGACGTACTGCAACGTGCAGAACAACACGACCGTGACCGTGAACTCCAGCGGTCAGTTCACCGCCACCCTGGGCGCCAACACCGCCCTGGCGATCTACGCGGGCAAGTCCAGCTGCTGAGCCGACCGCACCGACACCCGGACCTCACTTCAGGGGTCCGGGTGTTCCCCTTGGCGCCGCACGGTGCGCAGCGCGACGGCGACCACCCGGTCCAGCGGGAAATAGCCGATCTCCCGTGAGTCCACGCTCTCTGCGAGATTGTCGCCGAGCACCACCGCCACGCCGGGCGGCACGATGCCGGCGCCCAGGCGCTCGCGGGCGGCGGCCGGGACGGGCTGGCCGGGGAGGGCGGCGAGCCGTTTGATCATCAGATGCCGGGAGCGCTCGGGCCACGACCAGGACTGCCAGTCCGCGCCGGGGTCCGGCTTCTCCACGACGACTATCTGCCCGGCGCGCAGCCGCCGCGCCGGGACCCGCCGGCCGATCAGGACGTCCCCGCCGTACAGCGTGGGCCGCATGCTGACGCCCTTCACCGTGATCACCAGGGTGCGGCGGCGGACGTACAGCAGGGCGGCGGCCGCGCCGCACGCGAGGAGCGCGGCGATCACCGCGCGTACCCCGCCGCCTGGCGCCGGAACAGCCCCGCGTACCGGCCGTTCGCCGCGAGCAGCTCCGCGTGTCCGCCCCGCTCGGTGACCGTACCGCCCTGCAGCACCACGATCAGGTCGGCCTCGCGCGCGCTGCCGAGCCGGTGCGAGATCAACAGGCTGGTACGGCCCCGGCGGTGGCGCCGGATCGCCTCGTGGACCTGGTGCTCGGCCTCCGGATCGAGGCCCGACGTCGGCTCGTCGAGGATCAGCAGATCGGGGTCGTCGCGGAGCAGGGCGCGGGCCAGGGCGACCCGCTGCCACTGGCCGCCGGACAGCTCGACGCCGTCCTCCTCGCCGAAGGACCGGGTCAGCAGCGTGTCGTAGCCGCGGGGGAGTGCGGCCAGCGTGTCGTGGATGCCGGCCGCCCGGGCGGCATCGGTGACCTGGTCGGCCTTGTCGAGCTGCCCGAGCGCGATGTTCTCGGCGGCCGTCATGTCGTACCGCACGAAGTCCTGGAACACCGCCCCGATACGGCGGCGCAGTTCCGCCGGGTCGAAGTGGCGGATGTCGGTGCCGTCCCACAGGACGCTGCCGCGCGTCGGGTCGTAGAACCGGCAGAGCAGTTTGACCAGGGTGCTCTTGCCGGCGCCGTTGTCGCCGACCAGGGCGAGGGTGCGGCCGTAGGGGATGGTGAGGCTCACCCCGCGCAGCACCCAGTCGTGCTGGTCGGAGTAGCGGAACCAGACGTCGCGCAGCTCGATGCCGCGCTTCAGCGGCTCGGCCGGGCGGGCCGGGGCGAGCACCGGCAGATCCGGGGGCGCCGTGAGCACGTCGAGGTAGTGGGCGAAGAGCAGCAGATGCTGACGGGCCACGGCGGCCGCGGCCGCGATGCCGGTCAGACCGCCCTGGACGGCGGCGATCGCCGAGATCAGTACGGCCAGGTCGCCGACGGTGAGCCTGCCGCGCGCGGCGGCGTGCACCCCCCAGACCAGGCTGCCGGCCGCGATGCCCGCCGACACGGCCGCGGGCAGCCCCTGGGCGGCGGCGGTGCGCAGTTCCATACGGCGGCGGGTGGCGTTGATGGCCGTACGGTCCCGGCGCATCCGCTCGCGCAGATGGCCGCCGGTCCCGAACAGCCGTATCTCCTTCGCCGCCTGCACACTGCCCAGCAGATGCGCGTAGAAGGACTCCCGGCGCTCCAGCGGAGTGGTGTGCAGCGTGGCCTCGGACCAGGCGCGCGCGAGCCGCAGTTCGGCGGCCAGCGCGGGCAGCGCGCCGAGGAGAACGGCCACCGCGAGCCACGGACTGATCAGCCACAGTGACGCCACGAACCCCGTGACGGTGACCGCCGACTGCGTCAGCGCCACCGCCGCACCCACCACCTGCACCGGGGTGTCCTGCCCGCACTGCTCCGCCAGCCGCAGCCGGTCGAGCCGGGCCGGGTCCTCGAAGCGGGCGAGCCCGGTGAAGCCGTTGACCTTGGCGTAGAGCCGGTCCTGCGCCAACAGGCCGACTCTGCGTCCGAGTTCACCGCACAGCAGCCGGTCGACATGGGGCAGCACGGCGGCGCTCACCCCGACGGCGGCCAGCAGCGCCGCCGGGACCCCGATCGCCGGGGCGGTCCCGTGCGCGCCGGCCAGCCGGTCCAGGACATCACGGGTCAGCCAGGCGGCCGCGACCGGCAGCGCGGCGGTGAGCAGCGCGGTCAGGACGAGGCCCAGCAGCGGGAGCGGCGCGGCACGCAGGGCGAGCCCGAGCACGGCCCGCACGGCGGCCACCCGGCCCCCGGGTTCCGCCGGTCCACGCGGCCTCATACCGTCACCGGAAGCGTCAGCTCGCGCAAGTCCCGGGCGAGCGCGGTGAGTTCGCCCGTCCCGCGCACCCGGCACACCACGGGGTACGCGTTCACCCCGAAGGCCGCCTCGACCGTACGGGCCAGGTCCCCGGTCACCACCGTGGCCACCGTGGAGAGCGCGTCCGTGTACGCCTCGGCGTTCTCCGTGCCGGGGACGACGACCGCGAGGACCTTCTCGACCGGCCGGCGGTTGTGGGCGAGGGTTTCGACGAAGTGCGGGAGAAGCTCCGCGCAGGGACCGCAGCCCGGTGAGAAGAACGCGACCACCGTGTCCTCCGGCAGGGTGCGGTCGGAGATCTCCCGGCCGTCTTCCGTCCGAATGCTGAATTCCTGAACGGCCGTCCCGAGACTCTCCGCGTCCGTCACCGGAAAGGGAAGGGCCGGTGTACTTCGCTTTTCCGACCGGAGTCTGCGGATGACCCCGTACGACAGGGTCAGATTCAGCAGACCCAGGGCGATCGCGAAGGTCACGGCGGCAGCGAGAACCGACATTGGAATTTCCTAACTCTGCGGTGCGAAAAGGTCGACGACATCGTCGAGACGGACCACCAGGCTCGCCGCGACCGCGCCGGTCAGCACGGCCAGCAGCACGCCGCCCGCCGCGGCGGAGCCCGGCCCGTTCGTGGCGAGGCCGGTCACGGCCACGGCGACGAGCACTCCGTTGCGGGCGAGATGACGCACCCCGAACGGCGTCGCCGCGGCGCCGAAACACGGGCAGGACGCCCGGGTGCCACGCCTCAGGACCAGCGCGATCGCGCCGGTGAACACCGCGAGCAGCAGGACGGCGAGCCCCAGCCCGGCCGCTGTCGTGGCCGGCGCCGCGAGCAGCACCGCCACCGCGGCCTCCGTGCCGACCACCGCCGCGGCCACCGGCCGCACCCATGCGCCGGGTACCACCTCCATGGCGCCCAGGCCCGCCGCGAACTCCCCGAAAGCCCGCCGCCCGCGCAGTTTCCCGAACGCCGACGCGGCGAAAACCACCCCGACGAATACCCGGCACACCACCGCCGCGTACACCATCGCGCCCCCACTTTCGACAAAACGCCTTTCCGTCGGACGATCGGGAACCCTAGGCGCCGCGTATACAGAGGACATACACACGCTTCGGCACCACCTCTATATGAGCCCCCCGTACTGTCCTGACCAATTCGGCCGCGACGGGTGGCCGATGAGGAAAGGAGACCGCCGTGCGGCACCTTCAGCGGCTCGCGGACGCCGTCGTGAACCGGCTCGCGCCCAAGGTCGAGGCGGACGCCACCTGGTGGACCCAGACCAAGTGCGCGAACGCCTGCAGCTCGTACCCGGCCTACCAGGCCAAGTACACCCGCCAGTGCTGGGACAGCACGGGTACGTGTACCAGCTGGACCAACACCGGCACGTGCTGCAGCTCCTGACGGAGTGACAGCCTCACGCCGAGCGTGAGCACGCCTCGCCCCATGCCCGGGGGCGGGGCGTCACGCCGTGGCACTCGGGGCCGCACCGCCCGTCAACTCCTCGTACAACAGGCGCAGTTCACGGTCCGGAGTGATGCCCAGCTCCGTCCGGTACGCCGCCGACGCGGTCCGGTACACCCGGCGCACCTCGCCCAGCTCGCCGAGCCGGTGATGCGCCCGCATCCGCAGCGCCCAGCTCCGGCCGCGCAGCGGTTCCGTGGTCAGCAGACCGGTCAGGTCGCGCAACGCGGCCCGCGGCTCACTCAGCCGCAGATGTGCCTCGGCCAGGTCCTCCACGACCCGCATCCGCTCCTCGTCCAGATGTGCCAGGGCGCCGAACAGCGGACCGTACCGCGGTATGCCGACCGCCGCCCGGTCCCCGTCCCACAGCGCGAGCGCCGAGTCGAGCAGCCGGATCGCCCGGTCCGCGTCGCCGGTGAGCAGCGCGGCCCGGCCCGCCGCCGAGGCGTCGAGGAACCGCAGATGGTCGCAGGAATCGACGGACGTGAGCAGGGCGTAGCCCCCGTCGCGGCCGACCAGTTGGGCGGTGCCCGCCAGCGCGGCACGCAACGCGCTCACATGGGTACGGATGTTGGCCACCGCCGATCGTGGCGGTTCGCCGTCCCACAGGGCCTCTTGCAGTGAGTCGAGCGAGACGGTGTGCCCGGGCTGCAGCAGCAGGGTCACCAGCAGCGCCCTGGGCTTGACCCCCCTGACGCCGGTCGCGCCGTCGTGCAGCCGCACCTGTCCGAGCAGATGGAACCTCGTCGTCACAGAGCCCCCTCAAGGTGATGATGTGGAGCGTGTGTCGCAAGAACCTGCTGCGTCAAGGGATTTGTTGCAAGTGCTTGCCGAATCTTGCGGAAACGCGGCTGAGTTCAGTGCGGCGCGGGAGGCGGGCGGGGTTGACGTGTCCCTGACGTCGTTCTACCTTCCGCCACGGATATGGGAGCGCTCCCATCCGCCTGGCGCTACCACAACCGATTGGCGGAACATGACACGCAAACTCAGGACATGGGCGCTGACGTCGTTATCGGTTCTGCTGACCGCGGCCGGCTTCACCGCGGCGGGCACCCCGAACGCCTATGCCGCCACCACGGCCACCATCAACGCCTCCACCACCTACCAGCCCATCGACGGCTTCGGCTTCTCCGAGCACTTCGGACGGGCCGACATCATGCGCGGCTCGCAGGGCTTACCGGCCCAGAAACAGCGCGAGATCCTCGACCTGCTGCTGAACCGCACCACCGGCGCCGGCCTCAGCATCCTGCGCCTCGGCATCGACTCGGGCATCCAGCCCACCGACCCCGGCGGCCCCAACGCCACCCCCAAGTACGTCTGGGACCGCCAGGACAAGGGCCAGGTGTGGCTCGCCCAGCAGGCCAAGGCGTACGGCGTCACCCGCTTCTTCGCCGACGCGTGGACCGCGCCCGGCTACATGAAGACCAACGGCACGGACGCGAACGGCGGCACCCTGTGCGGGCTGAGCGGCGCGTCCTGCGCGAGCGGCGACTGGCGCCGGGCGTACGCGAACTTCCTCGTCCAGTACGCCAGGTTCTACGGCCAGGAGGGCATCGGGATCACCGACCTCGGCTTCACCAACGAGCCCGACTGGACGGCGACGTACGACTCCATGCGGCTCACCCCCGCCCAGGCCGTCGAGTTCACCAAGGTCCTCGGGCCGGTCGCGACGGCGGCCGGGTACAAGGTGGCCTGCTGTGATTCCTTCGGCTGGAACCAGCAGAAGGCCTACACGAGTGCGATCGAGGCCGACGCCACGGCCCGGAACCACGTCACCACCCACACCGCTCACACCTACGCGAGCCCGGTCGACGCCCCGCTCCCGACCCAGAGGCGCACCTGGATGTCGGAGTGGTCGCCCAACGGCACCACCTGGAACGAGAACTGGGACGACGGCAGCGGCTACGACGGGTTCACGGTCGCCTCCGCCGTCCACGACGCCCTCACCAAGGGCAACACCAGCGGATACGTCTACTGGTACGGCGCCTCGGTCGGCGCCACGCGCGGCCTGATCCAGATGGACGGGGCGAACTATCACGTGTCCAAGCGGCTGTGGGCGATCGCCAACTACAGCCGCTTCATCCGGCCGGGGGCGACCCGTATCGGCGCGGCGACCCCGGACGCCAACCTCAGGCTGTCGGCCTTCCGCAACACCGACGGCACGGTGACCGTCGTGGCGCTCAACGCGGCCACCAGTGCCCAGCAGGTGTCGTACAGCCTGCGGAACACCGGCATCACGACCGGGACCGCGACGCCGTACCTCACCAACGGCTCCAGCAGCATGGCCCAGCAGGCGGCCGTCCCCGTGAGCGGGGGAGCGCTCACCGCGACGGTTCCGGCCCGTTCCCTCGTCACCTACACCATCAAGCGATAGGAGTCGCCATGCGTGTGACCAGAATGCTCGGGGTCCTGGCCGGCGCCCTCGCTCTGCTGCTCGGCGCCATGGCGTCACCGTCGGCCGCCGCACTGCCGAACAGCTTCCGGTGGAACTCCAGCGGGGTGCTGATCTCCCCGAAGTCGGACGCGAGCCACCAGCTCAGCGCGATCAAGGACCCGTCGGTCGTGTACCACAACGGCCGGTGGCACGTGTTCGCCAGCACCACGACCACCAACGGCACGTACAGCATGGTGTATCTGAACTTCGCCAGCTGGCAGGAGGCCGGTGCGGCGCAGCACCACTACCTGGACCGGACCGCGATCGGCGCCGGGTACAAGGCGGCGCCGCAGGTGTTCTGGTTCGCGCCGCACAAGCTCTGGTACCTCGTCTACCAGACCGGGGACAACGCGGCGTACTCGACCACGACGGACATCGCCAACCCCGCCTCGTGGACCGCGCCGAAGAAGATCTACGCGAACGGCATGCCGCAGATCATCAAGGACAACATCGGCAGTGGCTACTGGGTCGACTTCTGGAACATCTGCGACAGCTCCAAGTGCTACCTGTTCTCCTCCGACGACAACGGGCACCTGTACCGGTCGGAGACCACGGTGGCCAACTTCCCGAACGGCTTCACCAACACCGTCATCGCGCTGCAGGACGCCAACAAGTACCGCCTGTGGGAGGCGGCCAACGTCTACAAACTCAAGGACTCCGACAGCTACCTGCTGCTCAACGAGGCGATCGGCAGCAACGGCAAGCGGTACTTCCGCTCCTGGACGTCGAACAGCATCGCCGGCACCTGGACCCCGCTGGCCGACACGGAGTCCAACCCGTTCGCGCGGTCGAACAACGTCGCCTTCAGCGGCACCCCCTGGAGCCAGGACATCAGTCACGGCGAGATGGTCCGCCACTTCAACGACCAGTCCCTCACCATCAACCCGTGCCGGCTCCAGTTCCTCTACCAGGGCATGGACCCGGCGGCGAGCGGCCCCTACAACACCCTGCCCTGGCGCCTCGGCCTGCTGACGCAGACGAACTCTCCCTGCTGAAAGTTCTTTCCAGTGGTTTCAGAAGTCTTGCTGTAAACCTTTCGACGGCGATACGGTCACGCGGGGTCGGACCCAAGAGAGCCGCAATCGCAAGGAGTCCATCTGTGATATCGAGATGGCCGACGCCGTCGAGGCGCCGAACCGCCCATATCGGACGGGTCGCTGCGGTCGCCGTGACCGCGCTGGCCGCAGCACTCGTCCAGCCTCTCGCGGCGCGGGCGGACACTCCGCCTCCGCCGCCCTCCGACGCCGAGCTCGCCGCCGAGCCGGCCCGGCACGACGCCACCCGCGAGCAGTTCTACTTCGTCCTGCCGGACCGTTTCGCCAACGGCGACACGTCCAACGACAAGGGCGGCCTGACCGGCTCGCGCCTCGCCACCGGCTACGACCCCACCGACAAGGGGTTCTACCAGGGCGGCGACCTCAAGGGCCTGACCAAGAAGCTCGACTACATCAAGGGCCTCGGCACCACGTCCATCTGGATGGCGCCGATCTTCAAGAACCAGCCCGTGCAGGGGACGGGGAGCAACGCCTCCGCCGGCTACCACGGCTACTGGATCACCGACTTCACCCAGGTCGACCCGCACTTCGGCACCAACAAAGACCTCGAGACCCTCATCTCCAAGGCGCACGCCAAGGGCATGAAGGTCTACTTCGACGTCATCACCAACCACACCGCCGACGTCGTCGACTACGAGGAGAAGTCGTACGACTACCTCTCCAAGGGCGCCTTCCCGTACCTCACCAAGGACGGCAAGCCCTTCGACGACGCCGACTACGCGGACGGGAAGTCGAAGTTCCCCGCGGTCGACACCGATTCCTTCCCGCGCACCCCGACCGTCACCGCCGCGAAGAAGGACGTCAAGGTCCCGTCGTGGCTCAACGACCCGACGATGTACCACAACCGCGGCGACTCCACCTTCGCCGGTGAGAGCTCCACGCACGGCGACTTCGGCGGCCTCGACGACCTGTGGACCGAGCGTCCCGAGGTCGTCAGCGGCATGGAGAAGATCTACCAGCGCTGGGTCAGGGACTTCGACATCGACGGGTTCCGGATCGACACCGTGAAGCACGTCAACACGGAGTTCTGGACCCAGTGGGCCACGGCCCTGGACTCCTACGCCGCCAAGCGGGGCCGCGACGACTTCTTCATGTTCGGCGAGGTGTACTCCGCCGACACGAACAT
Organism: Streptomyces sp. NPDC093591; assembly: GCF_044764885.1. Taxonomy (NCBI): domain Bacteria; kingdom Bacillati; phylum Actinomycetota; class Actinomycetes; order Kitasatosporales; family Streptomycetaceae; genus Streptomyces; species Streptomyces sp. NPDC093591. Next base: position 395,047 of record NZ_JBIWIY010000002.1, on the reverse strand, counting down.
CACCGCCCCGTACGTCACCCAGGGCCGCCTCGACGCCACGCTCGACTTCCCCTTCCAGGAGGCGGCCCGCGGTTACGCCTCCCAGGGCGGCAGCGCGAAGAAGCTGGCCTCCGTCTTCGGCGACGACTACAAGTACACGACCGACAAGGCCAACGCCTACGAACAGGTCACCTTCCTCGGCAACCACGACATGGGCCGCATCGGGTACTTCCTGAACCAGGACAACCCGAAGGCGACCGACGCCGAACTGCTGAAGAAGGACCAGCTCGCCAACGAGCTGATGTTCCTCAGCCGCGGCAACCCGGTCGTCTACTACGGCGACGAGCAGGGCTTCACCGGCGCAGGCGGCGACAAGGACGCCCGCCAGACGATGTTCGCGTCCAGGACGGCCGACTACCTCGACGACGACCAGCTCGGCACCGACCGCACCCACGCGAGCGACGCCTACGACACCACCACGCCGCTGTACCGGCGGATCAGCGCGCTCGCCAAGCTCCGCAAGGCCAACCCGGCCCTCGCCGACGGAATCCAGACCGAGCGGTACACGGCCGACGGCGCCGGGATCTACGCCTTCTCCCGCACCGACGCGAGGACGGGCGTCGAGTACGTCGTCGCCTTCAACAACGCGGGCGAGGCCAAGACGGCGACCTTCGCGACCGGCTCGGCCGACATGGGCTTCGACGGGATCTATGGAACCGACCGCTACCTGAAGTCCGACGGCGACCGGAAGCTCACCGTCACCGTCCCCGCCGGATCCGCTGTCGTCTACAAGGCTTCCGGCAAGCTCCCCGCCCCCGCCACCGAGCCGACGCTCACCCTCAAGGCCCCGGCCGCCGGCGCCACCGGCACGGTGGAGATCGGCGCCGACGTCGACGGCGGACAGCTCAACCGCGTCGTCTTCGCCGCCCAGGTCGGAGGCGGCAAGTGGAAGACCCTGGGCTCCGCCGACCACGCCCCGTACAAGGTCACGCAGGCCATCGGCAAGGACGTACCGGCCGGTACAGCCTTGCGCTACAAGGCGGTCGTGATCGACTCCTCCGGCCGCACGGCGAGCGCGACGGCCGAGAGCACCACCGGCACCCCGCCCGCTCCCGAGATCCCCTCCGCCTCCTCCCGCGACTACGCGGTCGTCCACTACAAGCGCACGGACGGCGACTACGCGAACTGGGGGCTGTACGCCTGGGGCGACCTCGCCGACGGCGAGGCCACGAACTGGCCGGACAGCCACCCCTTCGTCGGCCGTGACGCCTACGGCGCCTTCGCCTACGTCAAGCTGAAGCCCGGCGCCTCGAACGTCGGCTTCCTCGTCATCGACAAGGACGGCAACAAGGACGTCTCCGCCGACCGCACGATCGACGTCACCAAGACCGGCGAGGTCTGGATCGAGCAGGGCAAGACGGACGTACGCACCGAGAGGCCGACGGCCGACTACCCGGCCCCGGACAAGACCAAGGCGACCCTCCACTACCACCGCGCCGACGGCAGCTACGACGGCTGGGGCCTGCACGTCTGGACGGGTGCCGCGAACCCCACCGACTGGTCGAACCCGCTGAAGCCGGTCAAGACTGATGCCTATGGCGCAGTCTTCGAGGTACCGCTCACCGACGGTGCGACCAGCCTCAGCTACATCCTCCACAAGGGCGACGAGAAGGACCTGCCCACCGACCAGTCGCTCGACCTCACGGCGAACGGCCATGAGGTGTGGCTGTTGAGCGGCCAGGAGAAGTACCTGCTCCCGCAGCCCGCGGGCTCCGCGGCCGCGCTCGACCTGAGCACCTCCAAGGCGGTCTGGATCGACCGGAACACGGTCGCCTGGAACGGCTCCGAGGGCGCCGCCTCCACCCAGCTGCTGTACAGCCGCGACGGCTCGATCGCCGTGAAGGACGGGGCGCTGACCAGCGACGACGAGCGCTGGCTGCGGCTGTCGAAGACCAGCCTCACCGACGCCCAGAAGGCGAAGTTCCCGCACCTGAAGGACTACACCGCCTGGTCCGTCGACCCGCGCGACCGCGACCGGGTCCGTGAGGCCCTCACCGGCCAGGTCGTCGCCTCCCAGCGGGCCGCGAACGGCGCCGTGCTCGCGGCGACCGGCGTCCAGATCGCCGGCGTACTCGACGACCTCCACCCCGGCGCGACCAAGGCCGACCTCGGGCCGACCTTCGACAAGAGCGGCCGGCCCACGCTGGCCGTGTGGGCGCCGACCGCGCAGAACGTCGCCCTGGAGCTCGACGGCTCCACGGTGCGGATGAAGCGTGACGCCGCCACCGGCGTCTGGTCCGTCACCGGCCCCAGGTCCTGGAAGGGCAAGCCCTACCGGTACGTCGTGCGGGTCTGGGCGCCCAGCGTCCAGAAGGTCGTCACCAACAAGGTCACCGACCCCTACTCCGTCGCCCTGACCACCGACTCCGAGCGCAGCCTCGTCGTCGACCTGGACGACAAGTCCCTGGCGCCGAGCGGCTGGTCCTCGTACACCAAGCCCAAGGCCGTACCGCTCAAGGACGCCCAGATCCAGGAGCTGCACATCCGGGACTTCTCGGTCGCCGACAAGACGGCCAAGGACCGGGGCACCTACCTCGCCTTCACCGACAAGGACAGCGACGGCTCCCAGCACCTGCGTGAGCTGGCGAAGTCGGGCACGTCGTACGTCCACCTCCTCCCCGCCTTCGACATCGCCACCATCCCCGAGAAGAAGTCCGACCAGGCGGTCACCGACTGCGACCTCGCCTCCTTCCCCGCCGACTCCGACAAGCAGCAGGAGTGCGTGGCGAAGATCGCCGCGAAGGACGCCTACAACTGGGGCTACGACCCGTACCACTACACGGTTCCCGAGGGCTCGTACGCCACCGACCCGGAGGGCACCGGCCGCACGGTCGAGTTCCGCGAGATGGTCAAGGCGCTGAACGACGACGGCCTGCGGGTCGTCATGGACGTCGTCTACAACCACACCGCGGCCAGCGGGCAGGCGCGGACGAGCGTCCTCGACCGGATCGTCCCCGGCTACTACCAGCGGCTCCTCGCCGACGGCTCGGTCGCCAACAGCACCTGCTGCTCCAACACGGCCACCGAGAACGCCATGATGGGCAAGCTGGTCGTCGACTCGATCGTCACCTGGGCCAAGGAGTACAAGGTCGACGGCTTCCGCTTCGATCTGATGGGCCACCACCCCAAGGCCAACATCCTGGCGGTCAGGAAGGCCCTGGACGCGCTGACCCTCGCCAAGGACGGCGTCGACGGCAAGAAGATCATCCTGTACGGCGAGGGCTGGAACTTCGGCGAGGTCGCCGACGACGCCCGCTTCACGCAGGCCACGCAGAAGAACATGGCGGGGACCGGCATCGCCACCTTCTCCGACCGCGCGCGTGACGCCGTACGCGGCGGCGGCCCCTTCGACGAGGACCCCGGCGTCCAGGGCTTCGCGTCCGGCCTGTACACCGACCCCAACTCCTCGACTGACAACGGCACTTCGGCCGAGCAGAAGGCCCGCCTGCTGCACTACCAGGACCTGATCAAGGTGGGTCTCTCCGGCAACCTCGCCAAGTACCGGTTCACCGACACCGACGGCAAGGAGGTCACCGGGGCCCAGGTCGACTACAACGGACAGCCCGCCGGGTACGCGGACGCGCCGGGCGACGCCCTCGCCTACGCCGACGCGCACGACAACGAGTCGCTGTTCGACGCGCTCGCCTTCAAGCTGCCGAAGGAGACGTCGGCCGCCGACCGGGCCCGCATGCAGGTCCTCGCCATGGCCACGGCCACCCTCTCGCAGGGCCCGGCCCTGTCCCAGGCCGGCACCGACCTGCTGCGCTCCAAGTCGCTGGACCGCAACTCCTACGACAGCGGCGACTGGTTCAACGCCATCCACTGGAACTGCGCCGACGGCAACGGCTTCGGACGGGGGCTGCCGATGGCGGCCGACAACCAGTCCAAGTGGCCATACGCCAAGCCCCTGTTGAGCACCGTCCAGGTCGGCTGCGGGCAGATCGAGGGCTCCTCGGCGGCGTACCAGGACCTGCTCAAGATCCGTACGACGGAGGGCGCGTTCTCCCTCGACACGGCCGACCAGGTGCAGTCGAAGCTGTCCTTCCCGCTGTCCGGCAAGGACGAGACGCCCGGCGTGATCACGATGCGCCTCGGTGACCTCGTCGTCGTCTTCAACGCGACGCCCGAGCAGCAGGAGCAGCGCGTCGCCTCGCTCGCCGGTGAGGGCTACCGGCTGCATCCGGTGCAGGCCTCAGGGGCGGACCCTATCGTCAAGTCCTCGTCCTACGAGGAGAAATCCGGCACGTTCGCCGTTCCGGGGCGCACTGTCGCCGTCTTCGCACGGGCGCTCTGACGCGGCGCTAACTTGAGTGGGGCGGACCCGGCCACGGGCCCGCCCCACTCACGTGTACCGAAGGCTGCGGACGATGGACGGTTACGGCAAGCAGTCCGGTACGACGGTGATGGTCGTCGACGACGTATCGGCCAGCCGCTACGCCATGGGCGCCGTGCTGCGTCGCGCGGGCCACGATGTCGTACCGGTCGCGAGCGCGGGCGAGGCGCTGAGCGAACTCGATCTGCGGCTGCGCGCGGGCGCCCTGCCCGACGTGGCCCTCGTGGACATCGGGCTGCCGGACATGAGCGGCTTCGAACTGTGCCGCCGGGTCAAGGCCCGCCCCTCCACGTCCGCGCTGCCCGTCGTCCACTTCTCGGCCACGGCCATGGAGGCGCGGGACCGGTGCCGGGGGCTCGACGCGGGCGCCGACGCCTATCTGACCGTGCCGGCCGAGCCCAGGGAGATCCAGGCCGTCGTCCGGTCCGCGGTGCGCAGGGCGCGCCGGCGCACCGCGGCCGAGGCGCTGGCGCACCGGCTGACGCTGCTGTCCGAGGCCATCGTCACCGTGCAGACGGCGCGCTGCCTGGGGGAGCTGGCCGACGCGGCCGCCGCGGGCGCGGCCCGGCTCAGCGGTACACCCGCCGTCGTCTTCGTCATCGGCCCGGACGGCGAACCCCACTGGGGCTGCTCCCCGAGCTCCCTCCACCTGCCCCGGAGCCACGGCTTCGCCCGCCCGGCGGGCACCCCGACCGCCCTGCCCGACACCGCCCCGCACGTCGCGGCGGCACGGCTGATCACCCGCATCGCGGAGAACCGCACCGGCCGGACCGGGGTCCACAGCACCGTCGTCCCCGCCTCCCTGTGGCCCGCCGGCTTCTTCCGGCCCGGCATGCGGGAGGACGCCCACCTGGTACTGGCATCGGGCCAGGAGGGCAAAGCCCAGGTGTGCATCGCCACGCCGGCGCAAGACCTGAGCGGCCCTCACGAAGTCAACCGGGGTTCGGCAGCGCCCTTCAGGGGCGCGGGGAACTGCGCGACCAGCCACGACGAACCCGCAGAAGACCGACGGCACAACGCGGCACCACCTATCGCGGCACTCCCCGCGGAGCGCTTGGCCCAGGCCACCGCCCTCGCCGCCGAACCGCTGCTGATGTACCAGGCGGAACGGGACATCGCCCTGACCCTGCAGCACAGCTTTCTGCCCCAGCCGTACCGGCTCCCCGCGCTGCCCGGCGTGGACGTCGTCGTCCGGTACGTCCCCGCCTCCCGGCAGGCCGAGATCGGCGGCGACTTCTACGCCGCCCTGCGCACCGAGGGCGGGGTGCTCACCGCCGTCGGGGACGTCGTCGGACACTCGCTGGACGCGGCCACGGTGATGGTCGAGATCCGGCACGCGCTGCGCGCCTACTGCGTCGAGGAGAGCGACCCCCGCGCGCTCGCGGCCCGGCTGGACCGGATGCTTCAGCACTACCACCCCGAGGTCACCGCCACGGTCTGCCTGGCCCTGGTCGACCCTGGGACCGGGCGCACCAGGATCGCCAACGCGGGCCACATTCCGCCGCTGATCGTGCGGGACGCGGGCGACGCCGAGTACGTCCCGGTGGACGGCCCGCTGCTCGGGCTCGGCCTCGACCGGCCCGAGCCCAGCGAGCTGGTCCTGGCCCGGGGGGACCGTCTCCTCATGGTCACCGACGGTCTCATCGAGACCCGCGGCATCGACCTCGCCACGTCCATGGAGCAGCTGCGCACGGCCGCCGCCGAGGCACCGGCCGGCCTCGACGCGCTGTGCGACACGCTGCTGGGCTGCTTCGGCCGGGGCCGGGAGGACGACATCGCGATGCTGGCGCTGCGGTTAGGGTGAGCCCAGATGCCGCCGCAGAACAGGAGTGTCCATGCCGCAGATCACCGTCGACTATTCCGGCGTACTGGCCCACGCCTTCGACCGGGAGGGATTCGCGCGGGCGCTCCACTCCGCCACCGTCGAGATCGCGGCGGCGAAGCCGGAGGCGTGCAAGACGCAGTTCCGGCGGAGCGAGTACACGGCGTTCGGCTACGAGGACCCCGATGAGCAGGGCCACGCGATCGTGCACGTCACGCTCGGACTGCTCGCCGGCCGCACCGAGGAGACGAAGGCGAAGCTGACCGAGGCCGTCCTGGAGCTGCTGCGGCAGCACGTGGAGGAGGACACGTTCGTCCTGCACGCCTCCGCCGAGGTGCGCGACCTCGACCCGTCCTACCGCAAGTTCGAACGCTAGGGCCCTTCTGATGGATCTCCGCGGCGTCGCGACGCCCGGCACGCCGAGAGCACGCACCGAACGTCGCTGCTTCTTCCACGGAGATCCGTCAGAAGGGCCCTAGGAAGCCAGCGAGATCAGCCGGCCGACCAGGTCGCTGAACGGACCGTCGGCCGGCTCCTCCTTCAGCATGCGGCGCAGCAGCTCGCCCATCTCGTCGTCATAGGCGGCGCTGACCGCGGCCAGCGCGGCGAAGTCGTGCACCAGCTGGGCCTCCAGCTCGGCGCGGGGGATGCGCCGCCCGTCCAGCCAGATCAGCGCCGTCGACTCGGCGAGCGAGATCCAGGAGCGGACGACCAGTTCCAGGCGCGCGGGCGGGTTCTCCACCTTCAGATGCGAAAGGATCTGGACATACGCGGCCTGCCGCACGGAGTCGATGAGCGCGTTCGTCGCCGTGGAGCCGACCGCCGGGCCGCCGCGCATCAGCGCCGAGAAACCGGGGCCGTGCTCCTCGACGAAATCGAAGTACCGGCGCATCACCCGCAGCAGCCGCGCCCCCAGCGGCCCCTCCTGCGGCTCGACGAAACGGGCCGCCAGTTCCTGTGCGGCACGCTTCAACGCGGCTTCGTACAGGCTGAGTTTGCCGGGGAAGTAGTGGTAGACCAGCGGACGGGAGATGCCCGCCGCCGACGCTATCTCGTCGATGGAGACATCGTCGGGCGAGCGCTGGCTGAACAGTTCGAGGGCGACGCCGATCAACTGCTGCCGCCGCTCCTCGACTCCCATTCTTCGGCGTACCCCGGTAGTCATGCGAACACCTTACCGATCGAATCCGGCCCCGAACGGACCGGATCGACCGCCGGTGTTCACATATCCAGTACGAGTCGGTCACCCCGCGCCCGCGACACACAGATCAACATGGAGTCGGCCCGCTCCCCGTCCGTCAGCAGTTCGTCCCGGTGGTCCACCTCACCCTCCAGCACCCGCTGTTGGCAGGTCCCGCAGAACCCCTGCTCGCAGGAGTACGCGGTGTTCGGCAGCTCCGCACGCACGGCGGCCAGCACGGAGGAGTCCGCCGGAACCGTCAACGTCCGTCCACTGCGCCGGAGTTCGACCTCGAAGGCGCCACCTGAAAGGGCCCGGGGTGTGAACCGCTCCAGATGAACCCCCGGCCACCGCTCCGCCACGGTGGCCATCAGCCCGTCCGGGCCGCAGCAGTACACGGCGGCCCCCTCGGGGATGTCCAGCGCGTCGAGATCGGGCCGCCCCTCCACGACGGTCACCCGGTCCCCGCCGAGCTTCTCGACCTCCTCCAGGAACGGCATCGACTCCCGCGTCCGCCCGCCGTACAGCAGCCGCCACTCGGTCCCGGCGGGCAGCGCCCGCAGCATCGGCAGGATCGGGGTGATCCCGATACCGCCCGCGACGAAAACGTACGACGGGGCCGTGACCAGCGGAAACCTGTTCCGCGGCCCCCGCACCTCCAGCTCCGTCCCCTCCCGCACCTGCTCGTGCACCTCACGCGAGCCGCCCCGCCCGTCCTCCACCAGCCGGGTCGCCACGGTGTACGACGAGGTGTCCTCCGGGTCCCCGCACAGCGAGTACTGCCGCACCAACCCCGACGGCAGGACGAGATCGACGTGCGCGCCGGGTTCCCAGCGCGGCAAGTCATGGCCCTCCAGGCGCAGTTGTACGACCCCCTCGGCGACCGTCTCCCGCGAGGCCACCATCAGTCGGAGCGCCCTGGACCGGGGCCGCCCGGACACCGGCTCCTCCAGCGCGGGCCACGGCCACAGCGGCGAGGCCTTGATCCTGCGGCGCATCGCCCTCCGGGTGAGCAGCGCGGCACCGGCGACGACCGCGACGGTCAACGGCTTCGGCATCAGCAGGAGCCCTTCTCTGCGGCCATGGCGGCGGGGGAGGAGGCCAGATACGCGACGGCCTGCGCGGTGGAGCCCTCCTGCGACGGGTGGTAACTCCCGCTCAGATAGCGGGGGATGGACCGGACCATGGCCCCGGTCGTCGGCAGCAGACCCCGCCGCCCGCGGACGTAGAACTCCTTGAAGCTCGCCTTCCCGTCGACGAGCGTCGGGTCGTTCTCCATGAAGAACCGGGCCCCGCGCTGCCAGAGGAACACCAGTGTGGCGAAGGCGGCGGCCCAGGTCCGCACGCGCCGCCGGTAGCTCCCGTCGACATGCATGAACAGCTCGAAGGCGACCGACCGGTGCTCGACCTCCTCGGCACCGTGCCAGCGCAGCAGGTCCAGCATGGTCGGGTCGGCGCCCCGCCGGTCCAACTCCTGCGCGTTCAGCACCCAGTCGCCTAGGAACGCCGTGTAGTGCTCGATGGCCGCGATGAGCGCGACCCGCTCCATCAGCCACCACCGCCGCGCCCGGCCCGGCGGGAGGGTGCGGTCACCGAGCAGCTTCTCGAAGAACCAGTCGACCTGCGCGGTGTACGGCGTCGGATCGAGCCCCTGCTCCTTGAGGTGCGGCAGCACCTCGTCATGGGCCTGCGAGTGCATCGCCTCCTGTCCGATGAACCCGATGACGTCCTCGCGGAGCCGCTCGTCGCGTATGTACGGCAGCACCTGCTTGTAGACGTGCACGAACCATCGCTCACCGGCGGGCAGGAGCAGATGCAGCACGTTGATGGTGTGCGTGGTGAACGGATCCCCGGGCACCCAGTGCAAGGGGGTGTCGTCCCAGGAGAAGGACACCTTGCGGGCCTTGAGTGGCACCCGGTCCTGAGTATTGGACATGGCGTCAATGTACTCACGGGTAGCTCCGTGGTGAACCCCTGTGTGCGCCCTTATTTACATTCCTGTCAGCAAGGCATTCGGCGCCCGGTCGGGCCTCACCGCAGCCCGCTGATCGTGCGCCCGCTCTCCAGCGTCCCCTGCAACTCGGTCTGCGCGCCCTGCTTGGCACGCGCCGTGAGCAGGCTGCCCTCGGTGCCGGCGCGGACCCCGCCCGTGGCCCGGATCGACGCCATGTCCCGGGTGCCCGCCGCCAGCAGATACCAGCCGCCCGTGTTCGCCTTCCACAACACCCCGGCCAGCACATGCGGATCCCGCGCCCCGCACGCCGACAGATTCTCGCCCTTCGCGGCCACCGTCGCCCGCGTCGCGCCCGGCGCCCGGAACTGGGCCAGCACCCGCTCGCCGCCGCCCCGCCAGGTCTCGGTGCGCGTGCACACCCAGTCCGCCGAGCCGGTCCCGTCGGGCAGCGCCTGCCGGGCGAACGCCCAGGCGTTGACCGTGCGCACGCCCGCGGAGCGCATCGCGCCCAGCCAGCAGGAGTACGGCGCCCAGGTGCGCAGCGCCGCCGGGCCGGACGCGTCCGTGACCGAGCCCGGGCGGCCGGTGGTGAGGCGGGCCGGGACCAGCTCGGCGAGGTCGGTCAGCAGGCGGGTGCCGGTGGAGTCGGTCAGCTGCAGGACGTTCCACGACGTGCACGTGCCGGTCTGCTGGGCGGCCGGGCTCGCCAGCGGCGAGGTGATGCCGTCGGTCAGGGTGAGGGCCATCGCGCCGGTGCGCGGCTTCAGCAGATCCCGCTCGGCCGCCTTCTTCACCCAGGGCGCCACCAGATAGCGGACGTTGCCGTCGGCCCGGCTCAGTACCAGCGCGCTCGCCTCCGCCCGGTTCGCGCCGTCGACCCGGGAGAAGTCCAGGGCGGCGCCCGCCGTGCCTTCCTTCGGCTCGGCGTAGCGGACGATGCGCAGACCGTCGTAGAGGAGCACCACGTGCGCGTTGTCGACGGTCCCGGCGTACAGCAGCTGGGGCGCCCCGGGCGGGCCGCCCGCCGGAGTGCCGGGGGTCGCCGAGACCGCGACCGTCTCGCCGGGGCGGGCCCAGACGGCGAGGGCGCGGCGCAGCAGGGCCGAGTCGTCGGTGAGGTCGCCGCGCGCGGGCCACACGGAGAAGTCGGTGCGGGCGGAGGACTGCCAGGCCAGGGCGGGGACCTTCGTCAACTGGGCCGGGTCGAGGGCGGCCTCGGCCGCCGGGTTCTGCGCGTACGAGGGAGCCGCGGCACCGCTCGGACCCCAGCCCTCGCCGGGCAGACCGAGCAGCGCCCCGCACACCAGGAGAGCGGCTCCTGCGGCGAGCGCGGCCTTCGTGTGCTGCCTGCGCCGCATCAGGTCGGTGGGGCGGGCCTGGAGCGAGCAGGGGTCGAACTCCGGGGAGTCGAGCAGCGCGTACCGCGCGGCCACGCTCTCCGCCTCGTCGAGCGCGTCGTCCACGTCCTCGACGCCGGCCGCCGTCAGCACGTCGCGTACGGCGCCGTCCTTGAGCTTCTCCAGGCCGCGCAGGACGTAGGCGGCCCGCGCCGGGCCGGACAGCGCCGACAACTGCTGGTCCAGAGCGAGTTCGTCGGCGCCGCCCGACCGGGGGAAGAGGCGCAGGCCCCACACCTGGGGCAGCAGCGGCGGCAGCTGGGAGCGCTTGGGCCAGGCCAGGCGCCGCAGCGGCAGTCCCGCCTCCAGTGCCGTACGCAGGACCTGCAGGCGCAGGAAGGCGTACCCGGGGTCGCCGTCGCGGCCGGTCGACTGGGCCGGGATCGCGGGCGTCGCCGTCGCCCGGCCCCGGGGCAGCGCGCGCTGGGTGAGGGAGTGCGCGGTCACCACGCGCCGGTTGCGGCCGAGGCTGGGCGGCAGCACCAGGTAGGCGAGCCGGACCAGACGCGGATAGTGCTCGACGAGCGCGGCCTCGGCCCGCTCGATGTCGACGACCGGGTCGGCCGAGGCGGGGGCGGGGCGCGGGGCGACATCCTGTGACTGCACGTTCAGCAGAACGAGCGAATGGTCAGTAGGTCACCGTTACCCGGACCACCGGCGCGCGGTCCCGAGCGGCTCAGTCCTCCGGCTCCACGAGTGCCCTGGCGTAGTTCGCCATCGACCGCTGGTAGCGGGGCAGATGAGGCGCGAGAGCACCCAGCGCGAGGGACAACCCCTCCCGGTCGCGCCCGAGGCTCGACAGGCACAACGCCAGCGTCGCCTGTACGGCGTCGTCCAGTTCGTCGGAGGGCGCGTCAAGCTCGGGTGTCAGCAGCTTGACGCCTTCCTCCGCCTCTCCGATGTTCCGGAGCGAGCTGGACAGCTGGATCTTGGCCCGCCGCCCCTTGTAGCTGCTCAGCCCTCGGCCGAGAGCCTCCCGGTACAGCGGGACCGCCTTCTCGGAGTGCCCGGTGGAGTCCCAGGCGCAGGCCTGCTCGAAGGGGCCCAGCGGGCTGTCGTCGGGCAGTTCGGCGACGAGGGCGTCGATCACCGCCCGGAAATCGGCCTCTTCGTCCTCGGCGTAGTCGTCGAAGGTCGCCCACGCGGCGCTCACGCGATCTTCCCAGTCCTGGTTCACCGGCCCACAGTCGCACACCCGTGCCCGTGAGAGCCTCGGATTTGAGCGCATCGCGTGGCACAGCCGTATGGGAGACGAGGGCCCCGCCGGGGCTCTGTGCGGCATGGACCGGAGGAACACATGAGGTTGACCCGACCCGGGCTCGCGCTGGCCGGCGCGGCGACGGTACTGGCACTGGCGGGCTGTGGATCCGGTGGGGACAGCGAGGCGGCCGTTCCGCGGACGGCGACCGGCAGCCTGGAGAAGCTGGCCGCCGAGGTGAAGTGCAAGCCGAACATGCAGACGGACGCCGACGAGATCCGGCAGGCCATCTGCAAGACCGGCAAGGACAAGTACATCCTCGCCACCTTCGCCACCGACCGCGGCCAGGCCGAGTGGCTGAGCGGTGCGAAGGACTACGGCGGCTATTACCTCGTCGGCCGCAAATGGGTCGCCGTCGGCCAGGAGAAGACGGTCACCACGCTGCAGAGCAAGCTGGGCGGAACCATGGAAGAAGGCTCCGAGCACATGAACCCCGGAGGCAGTCACAACAGCGGCAGCCACCACGGCTGACCGCGCGTATCCGGGACGGACGAAAAGCCGGCGGTGGGAGGAGATCCCACCGCCGGCTTTTCGTTACCGGTTCAGGCCTGCTACTGGCAGTCCTGGCCGCTGTTGATGCAGTTGACCATCTCGTTCATCGTGTTCTCGTCGAAGAAGTTGATGAAGTCGTTGTGGTCGGTGATCGCCTTGTGCAGCTGGTCCGGGAAGGAGTCCACCGCGAAGGCGTTCTGGACCTGTCCGTTCTGGATCTGCGGGGCCTGAACGTCGTAGACCAGGCGGACCTGGAGCTGGGGGATCGCCTGGAAACCGTTGGCGCAGGTGCCGTCGCCCTGGACGAACGCCACGTGCGTGCGGTGGTTGGCGCTGTCGATGTTCTGGCCGTCCCAGCAGCTCTGGAAGTTCGACGTCCGCACCACGGAGCTGCCCTCGGGGCAGATCGGGAGCTTGTCGTGCAGCTGGACCTTGTCTTCGAAGCCGGTGCAGCTCCAGTTGGCGTTGGCGTTGGCGTTGCCGTTCACGAAGGACTTGGCGTCACCCGTGATGATGCGCAGGGCCTGCGGCATCGCGACGACATCGCTCGTCTTGTTGCCGACGAACTTCAGCTGTGCCTCGCTGGGCTGGACGATCGTGCCGACGTTGCCGTCCTGACCGCCACCGGGGGCGTTCGCGTCGATGTCGTTCTGACCGTCCTGCACCCGCAGCACCGGCCAGAAGTACGACGACCGGTCACCCTGGTTCTGGCAGGTGGTGTCGGCGTTCGCCAGGTCCTGGTCGCTCGCGAAAGCGTTGTTGGCCTGGTTGCCGACGTAGTCGTGCTGGTGCTGCGCACCGTTGCTGACACCGGGAGCGACGATCACGTTGTCCGAGTTGCGGTTCTCGTTCTCGTTGGTGCCGCAGTTGGTGGTGAAGCTGCCGGTCGAACCGCTGTCCCCGTTCGCGGGGAGGCCGTTCGCGCCGACGCCCAGCTGTGCGTTGCCCTGGACCTGGGTGATGTCCACGAAGTCGTCCGCGTTCGGACCGTTGCCGGCCTGACCACCGTTGCCGCCCTGGTCCTGTCCGCCGCCGTCCTGGCCGCCCTGGTCCTGACCGTCGTTGTTCTGACCGTCGTTGTTCTGGTCCTGACCGTCCTGGTTCTGGTCCCCGCCCTGCTGGCCGTCGTTCGTCTCGGGCTGCTCGGCCGGGACGCCCTGGCACTGGGCGAGCTGGTCGAGGCCCTGCGGACGCTGGCCGCCGGCGCGGTTGATGTTGATACCGATCCGGTCGAGCGTGGCCACGCGCTTGGACTTCAGCGGGCCGAGGATGGCGTTGTTGACGTAGTTGGCGTCCCCCGCCTGGGCCTGCCGCGTCTCGGCGAGACGCTTGTAGGCATCCGTGACCTGCCTGTCCAGCAGCGCCAGCTCCTTGGCGACGCCCTTGCGCGCGCTCTTCGGCACCTTCGTCAGCTTCTGGCCGACATCAGGGCAGTTGATCGTCGCGACCTGGGCGTTCGTGGACTTCGTCTGGTTCCACCCGGAGTTGTCCTCGTGTGCCGAAGCATAGAAGTTGGCCCATACAAGCCCGCCCCCACCGAGCGCTAGGGCCGCCGATGCGGCTATGGCCTTGGTGGCCAGCGGCGTACGGCGTTTTCTCGTGTTGCGTCCCATGGAACTCCTCTGACTTCCTTTTTCGGGGCATCGAGGCGCCCGACAGGAGTGAAGCGGCTCCCATTCATACGGAGGGCGTCCCAGGGGTGTTCAGTCGCCTCGGAAATTGTTGAGAGATTCGTGAGCACGTTGTGTGCTCAACAGCCCCATAAACACCGCGAGTTGTTGATCCCTGACGGCGGGTGCACGGCCGGGTCCGTTTTCACCGGCCGTGGTCGAGATACGCGAGAACCGCCAGCACGCGGCGGTTGTCGTCGTCCGACACCTCCAGGCCCAGTTTGGCGAAGATGTTGGCGGTGTGCTTGGCGATCGCCCGTTCCGTGACGACGAGCCGCTCGGCGATCGCCCCGTTCGACCGCCCCTGCGCCATCAGCTCCAGCACCTCTGTCTCGCGGGGCGTGAGCCGCGCCAGCGGCTGGTCGTCGGCCGCACGCCGGGACAGCAGCTGCTGGATCACCTGCGGGTCCATCGCCGTGCCACCCGCCGCGACCCGCCGTACGGCGTCCACGAACTGCTCCGCGTCGAACACCCGGTCCTTCAGCAGATACCCGACCCCACCGCTGCCGTCGGCGAGCAACTCCCGCGCGTACAGCTGCTCCACGTGCTGCGACAGCACCAGCACCGGCAGCCCGGGCCTCTTCCGCCGGGCCTCGAGCGCGCACTGCAGCCCCTCGTCGGTGTGCGTCGGCGGCAGGCGTACGTCGACGACGGCGACGTCCGGCTCCAGCTCGGCCAGCGCCCGGGCCAGCTCGGGGCCGGTCTCCACCGCCGCCGCGATCTCGAAGTCGTAGGCCTGAAGGAGCCGGACGAGTCCGTCGCGCAGCAGGAACAGGTCTTCGGCTAGGACAACGCGCAAGGAATCTCCATGGTGACCATGGTGGGACCGCCCGCGGGAGAGCTGACGGCGAGGACGCCGTCGAATGTACCCAGTCGCCGCTCGACTCCGGCCAGGCCCGAACCGGCCTCGACCGCCGCACCGCCCTTGCCGTTGTCGGTGACGGTGATGCGCAGCATCTCGTTCGTGTGGTGCAGGTCGATCCAGACGCGGTCGGCGCCCGCGTGCTTGACGGCGTTGGTGAGCACCTCGCTGACCGCGAAGTACGCCGCGGACTCCACGGGCGCCTCCACCCGCCCGGGCAACTCCACGTTCACCTCGGTCGCGACCGGCAGCCGCAGCGCCAACGCCCTTACGGCGTCGCCCAGTCCGCGCTCGGCGAGGACCGGCGGATGGATGCCGCGGACCAGGTCGCGCAATTCGGCGAGCGCGTCGGCAGAGGACTTGCGGGCGTGCGCGAGGAGCTTCTTCGCCTGCTCCGGGTCCTTCTCGACGAGCATCTCGATGGTGCCGAGGTCCATGCCCATGGCGACCAGCCGGGCCTGCGCCCCGTCGTGCAGGTCGCGTTCGATACGGCGGAGTTCGGCGGCGGAGGTGTCGACGGCGTCTCGCCGGGTTTCGGTCAACACCCTCACCCGCTCGGCGAGTTCGGCCTGGCTGGGGGTGAGGACGGCCCGGGTGAGGCGGAAGTGGAGCTGGAAGGCGCTCACGGCGTACCGGTGGGCGACGACGAGGAGGACGGCACCCAGCGCCGCGGCGCCGAGTGCGGACATCTGCCCGGTGACCGGCACGAAGCCGTACCAGTACGTGCCGCCTCCGGCGTCCGTGAAGACCCGCCACAGCCCGGCCGCGATCGCGAACCCCTCCAGCGGATAGAGGAGCAACACGGCCGGCAGCAGCGCGGTGAGGAACCCCGCCGTCATGTCGACCGGCAGCCACCGCAGATCCCGCCAGGTCGCCGGGTCGCGCAGCATCCAGAAGGTGCGCGTCCACGGATTGGCGACCCACGGCGACGGCAACGGCCGGTACGCCGACGGTATCCGCACCCCGCCCCACTCGGCGGCGAGGACCCGCCGCCAGTCGGCGAACGCCCGCACCCCCGTCAGCACCCAGGGTGTCGTGACGAGGCCGACTCCGATCGGGATGAGCGCGAGGGACACGAGGGAGAGGACGAAGCAGAGGACGGCCCCCGGCAGGGAAACCAGGGCCAGCCCCAGCCCCCTCAGCGCCGCGACCCCCATGCCCCGTGCTCTCGAACTCCGGCTGTCTTTCGTGTCGTTGGTCATGCCGCCAGTCTCGCGGAGGCCGCAGCACCGGTCACGGGGCCGAGGCCCCGGATCAGGAGGTGGTGTCAGATACACCCCCCAGGCCCGCCAGCACCTTCGCCTCCACCTCCGGGTCGAGCCCCTTCGACGTCCGGTCCGGCCGCAGGGGCGCCGTACCGCCGATGTCCTGCAGCCAGCGCCAGGTGTCGGCGACGGTCTCCTCGGCCGGCCGGCAGCGCAACCCCGTCGCGACGGCCCGGGACACATCAGCACTGTGCAGGGCGTCGTGCATGTCGCTCCCCGGCGGCACCCACACCGGCAGCTGGGTCCACGGCTCGATGCCCGCGTCCAGGATCACCTTCGGTTCGGTCCAGCGCAGTTCGGCGTCGCCGCCGACGGAGGCCACACACGCGTCGAGCAACTCGCCCATGGTGGCGTGCCCTTGCGGGCTCATCAGGTTGTACGGCCCGCTCAGCTCCTGCTCCACCGCACCGAGGATCCACTCCGCGAGATCACGGACATCGACGTACTGGAGGGGAAGGTCCCGCGGCCCCGGAGCCAGCACCGGCCCGCCGCGCGCGATACGACCGAGCCACCACGGCAGCCGGCCGACGTTCTCGTACGGCCCGAGGAGCAGCCCGGCCCGCACGAGCACGGAGCGGTCCGCCCCGTACTCCTCGACGGCGGCCAGCTCACCGCCCCGCTTGTCCCGCAGATAGTCGGTCTGCTCCGCACCGGCCTCGGCGCCCTCGACCAGCGGCGCGTCCTCGCCGTACCCGGCGGGCGGGGCCCACGTGTACACCGAGCAGCTCGACACGTACACATACCGTCCGGCGCGGCCCCGCAGCAGCCGCGCCGCATCCCGCACCGCGCGGGGCGCCGCCGACCAGGTGTCGACGACGGCGTCCCACGCGCCGGTGTGCTCGGCGAGGGCGGCGAGCCCGTCGGGCGCGGTGCGGTCACCTCGCAGCAACCGCACCCCGGCCGGCGGTTCGTGCCGCCCCCGGTTGAAGACGGTCACGTCCCAGCCGCGCCCGAGGGCCGCCTCCACGACGGCCCGCCCCGCGAACTCCGTACCACCCAGCACCAGAAGTCTCATACCACCGACTCTGCCCGGCACGGACGCGGGACGGAACCGGACTCTGCCGTCAGCAGAGGGCTTTCGACCGAGCGGCCGTGCGGATCAACGCCCACTCGGCGGGGCGTACTTGTACCCCACCCGCCGCACGGTCCGGATGGTGTCCCGGTGCTCGGCGCCCAGCTTGCGGCGCAGCCGGGCGATGTGGACGTCGACCGTACGGCCGTCCCCCACATGCCCGTATCCCCACACCGTGGTGACCAGCTGGTCGCGGGTGTGCACGCGATGCGGGTTGGCCACCAGGTGGGCGAGCAGCTCGAACTCCAGGTAGGTGAGGTCGAGTTCACGTCCGTCGACGGCGGCGGTGCGCCGCACGGTGTCGACGGTGACGAGCGGGTCCCCGTCGGCGCCCCGGGCCGGACCGGGAACCGGCGGCTGCTGGTCGGCCGGCACGAGCACCAGGTAGCCGATCATCGGCGGCTGCCCCGGGAGCGTGGGCAGGGAGTGCTGGGGAGCGGGCAGCCAGGTGGCGCCCGGCGGCAGAAGGTCCGCAACGTCGATCACCTCGTCCCGGTCCACGGCACGCAGATGATGCCGTGAACCGTTCGGGACGGGGGAGTTGAGCGTGGCTGCGGTGGACAGAGAACGAGTGGTCGCCATGAGAGGTCAGCTCTTTTCGCGCGAGGAGTCCGTAGAGAAGTCCCTGGGAGGGGAGACATACGTCGTTTCGCGCTGGCCGAAGGCCGGGGAAGTTACGGCTTTACAGGGCCCGCGCGTTCACCGCGCGGCAACACACCCGGTCGAAGTCGTCGTGCTGACGGGAAGGCCAGAAGGGCTCGAGGTCATGGCGACCTGTCGAGGAGTACTTCGGGAAGCCGGCCATGCCCCCATTGAAGCAGACACCACCCACGGAAAGGGACCCTCCTCTCACTGCTTGGACGTTTCCTCGACGCCCCGCCGACAACGAAAGGGGGCGCCCACCGTCCTGGTGGGCGCCCCCTCACGGAGCCACTGGGCGGATCAGACCTGGCCGGCCTTCTCCAGCGCGGAGCAGCAGGTGTCGACGAGCAGGCGGGTCACCACGTACGGGTCGACGTTGGCGTTCGGACGGCGGTCCTCGATGTAACCCTTGCCGTCCTTCTCGACCTGCCACGGGATACGAACGGACGCACCACGGTTGGAGACGCCGTAGGAGTACTCGTTCCACGGGGCGGTCTCGTGCAGACCGGTCAGACGGTCGTCGATGCCGGCGCCGTAGTTCTTGACGTGGTCGAGCGGCTTGGAGCCCTCACCGAGCGACTCGCACGCGGTGATGATCGCGTCGTAGCCCTCGCGCATCGCCTTCGTGGAGAAGTTGGTGTGCGCACCGGCGCCGTTCCAGTCGCCCTTCACCGGCTTCGGGTCCAGCGTCGCGGCGATGCCGAAGTCCTCGGCGGTGCGGTAGAGCAGCCAGCGGGCGACCCACAGGTGGTCGGAGACCTCCAGCGGGGAGACCGGGCCGACCTGGAACTCCCACTGACCGGGCATGACCTCGGCGTTGATGCCGGAGATCGCGAGACCGGCGGCCAGGCAGTTGTCCAGGTGGGCCTCGACGACCTCACGGCCGAAGATCTCGTCGGCGCCGACACCGCAGTAGTAGCCGCCCTGCGGGGCCGGGAAGCCGCCCTTGGGGAAGCCGAGCGGGTAGCCGTCCTGGAAGAAGGTGTACTCCTGCTCGATGCCGAAGATCGGCTCCTGAGCGGCGAACTTCTCGGCGACCTCGGTGAGCGCGGCACGGGTGTTGGACTCGTGCGGCGTCATGTCGATGTTGAGGACCTCGCACAGGACGAGGATGTCGTCGCCGCCGCGGATCGGGTCGGGGCAGGTGAAGACCGGCTTGAGGACACGGTCCGAGGAGTGGCCCTCGGCCTGGTTCGTGGAGGACCCGTCGAAGCCCCAGATCGGCAGCGCGTCCAGACCGGCGGGCTCACCCGCGATGATCTTCGTCTTGGAACGGAGCTTGGCCGTCGGCTCGGTGCCGTCGATCCAGATGTACTCAGCCTTGAAGGTCACGGGCCACATCCTTCGGGGGTGGGTCTAGGCGCACTTGCGGGTGCTGCGGCGCTGCGGCACTGAGGCGCCGCTCTTGATGCCCGCGAGCCTGTCAACAGGCGATTTCCCGCCCGTTGCTCGAATGTGAACCCCGTGTTACCTGGTGGTGGTGTGGCGCGTCTCACGCTGTGAGCGCCCCGCGAAGGCGATACGGCGGCGCCGGGCCCCTGGTCAGGAACGGCCCGACGCCTCGTATGCGATGGGAATGAGCCACGCAGCCGCACCCGCGTACGGCGGGAAGGGGCCGGGCCGGGGGTGTCCGCCCGCCGTCACGCACGACGGGAAGCCGATTGGGCGGGACCGCCCGCAGTCGCGTACGGCGGGAAGGGGACGGGTCGGGGGGTGTCCGCCCGCAGAGTCCGGTGTCAACGAACGGCACCTCTCGCGCAAGGCCCACCACCGGACCGAGGACGGACACCCCCCGGCCCGGCCCCGACCCACAACGCACCCAAAGGCGCTACGCGCACCCCCACCGGACAGCAACGGGCTGCCGCAGGCATCCCCGCCCACCCGCCGGAGGTGCGACGTACGCCGTGTTACCCGACCCTCACCCCACCTTCTCGATCACTGCCCGGCGGATCAGGAACTTGCCGGGCTCACGAACCTGCTCGAAGGCGGAGTTGTTGAGCAGCACACAGCTACCGGAGACCGAGGTGACCTCAACGGTCGTGGACTTGTTGTTGTCCAGATTGGTGACCTTCAGCTTCGTACCCGCCGGGAACTGGTTGCTGGACGCGGCCGGAGCCCCGCCCTCGCCGGAGAGCGTGACGGTCGACCCGTTGCAGACCTGCTGCCCCGAGGCCGCGGCACCACCGCCCACGTCCCCCACGTCCCCGGTGTCCCCGGCGTTCCCAGTGTCCCCCGCGTCGCCGGCGCCCCCCGTGTCGCCGGCCTGCCCCGCGGGAGCGGTCTGCGCGGGCTGCGAGGCCTGGGAGTCCTGAGCCGACTCCCCAACCGCACACCCGGACGCTTCCTGCTGGACCTTGATCTGCGCGATGACGGCCTCGCGGTTGGCGATCCGCGCCTCGGACTGCGCGTCCGGATCGGCCCGTTGACCGTCGATGAACTTCTGGTTGTTGCCGAGAGCGGTGGCGAGACCCTGGCAGACGCCGGAGTCCGCGGCCGACAGAGTCCCGGGACTCTGTGAGGCGTTCGAGGTGCCGGCCATGACGAAGGCACCGCCTCCGGCCACCGCCACCGCACTCGCCAACAGAGCGAGCTTTGTCTTCGTGCTGACAGTTCTCCTACGCGACATGCGCGCCTCCTGAGAGGTAGGGGAGCGTACGCCGCTATGTACGAGATACCGAACGAGGCTACTCAGCGGTTTACAGGAGTCACCGAAGTAACCTGCGTCACACGAGCAAGCGGAGTGTTCAGCTCTTGCGGGACAGGGCGTCCCGGACGGCCTCATCGGTGCGCCCGACCACGGCGGTGCCGTCCTCCGCGGTGATGATGGGCCGCTGGATCAGCTTGGGGTGCTCGGCGAGCGCCTTGATCCACCGGTCGCGTCCCGCCGCGTCCCGGGCCCACTCCTTGACCCCGAGCTCCTTGGCGACGGCTTCCTGGGTCCGGGTGATGTCCCAGGGCTCGAGCCCGAGCCGTTCGAGGACCTCCCGGATCTCGTCCTCGGTCGGCACATCCTCCAGATAGCGGCGGACGGTGTAGTCGGCGCCCTCGGCGTCGAGGAGCGTGAGCGCGCTGCGGCACTTGGAGCAGGCCGGGTTGATCCAGATTTCCATGCCGCACACGTTAGCCCGGGTAAGCCGTGTTCGATTTTGACGCCGTCTCATGCGCACCTCGCGGAGCTGCTGTGACAGAGCCCCAAATCCGTTGTTCACCTGGCTATTTGCCGATCCTCGCGACCTCCCTGATTGTCAGTGGGGGCCGGTAGACTGGAAGCAGTGTTCGAGGGAATCGCCGAAGACGCCGAGGTCTCCGGCGAACGCCCTGACCGCGACAGGAGGATGCCTGTGCCCGCTGCCGCACTGAAGCCGAAGCCGACCCGCAAGCCGCTGCCCACCCAGTCCACCGCGAAGCACCCGGTGCTGCTCGACCTGCCGTACGAGCCCGTGGCGAAGCGGCCGCTGCCGCCGGGTCGTCCGCGTGAGTGGTACATCACCCACAACCGCCGCCTCAAGGCCATGCGCCTAGCGATCGCCCTGCTCGACTCGGGCGTCCTCATGCCCAACCAGGCCCAGAACGACACGATCCGAAGCACCGCGCAGACGATCGGCGTCCATCCGCCGTCGGACACGACGTGTCACATGGTGCGGGCGTTCATGAGGTATTCGAGGTAAGCCGCGACGCCGGGTGCCCTTCGTTCCTCTGGGGGCGCCCGGCGCGTGAAATTCAGCCCGTCCGGCGTGTGAGGACGAGACCGTGCCGTCCCTAGCCCCACCCACCCGTAGGGGCGTGACCTCTCGGCGCCGGCTCGTGCATCTCAGCCCGTCTGGGGGTGCCCCCTCTGGGGGAGTTTGAGGACGAGGCCCGAAGGGCCGAAGCGGGGGTGCAGGGGGCGGCAGCCCCCTGGCGGGGTCGAAGGGGCGGAGCCCCTTCAAGGATGGGACGGGTAGGGGCGGCGGGGGCGAAACCCTACGCCGACAACTCCCGCTCCAGCGGCGTCCGGAACCGCGGCGTCACCCGCGTCGCCCCCACCCACCCCCGCAACCGCCCCGCCTCCGCAGCGATCGCAGTCTCCGCGTCCCGCCCGACGCCCTCGGAGTCGAGCAGCCGCCACACGATCTCCCCGTCCGGCCGCTGGGCCCACCCGCCCACCACCCGCCCGTCCCACCACACCGTCGGCCCCACATTGCCGCTCCGGTCGAACAGCGACGGCCACAGCTCCGGCGCCAGATACCACTCCCGCCGCTGCCACCCCATCGCCGTCGGGTCGAGGGCGGGCAGCAGCGCCGCCCACGGCTCCGTGGGCCCGGCCACCGGACCGACGTCACCGTCGACGACGTACCCCGTCCCCTCGTCGAGCGACACGGCCCGCGCCCCGATCGCCGCCAGCGCCCGACGCACCTCGGTGACCTTCCACCCCGTCCACCACTTGAGGTCGGCCTCCGTCGCCGGCCCGCACACCGCGAGCCAGCGCCGCAGCAGCTCCGCCTGTGCCCCGGAAACGTCCAGCTCGGGATGGTCGGGCGCCACCTCCCACCGGAACTGCGAGGACGTCCAGGAGCCCAGCGGCCGCCCCCGCACCACCTTTCCCTCGACGCCCAGCACCCGCAGCAGCCGCGTCGAGACGGTGTGCACCCCCTCGTAGCTCTTGCCCGCCCCGTACACGAACCGCTCACGCAACCGCGGCTCGTCCTCGGCGAGTTCGGCGGCCGTCGCCGGCCCGCGCCGCGCCAGCGCGGCCAGCGTCGACTTCTCGACCTCCGCCAGCCAGGCCGCGTCCGGCGCCCCCGCCGTCGCCATGTGCTTGACCAGCGTGGCCCGCTCCCGGGCGGCGACCGCGAGGCCGGTCGAGGCGTGCACGACGGCCGTCAGCTCCGTGGGAAACACGAACACGGTGTGCCGCATGCCGTGCATCCGGACCAGGGCCCGGTCCTCGTACAGCGCCCGCTCGGTCACCACGACGGTTCTCGAGGGCTCCGCCAGCCGCGCGCCCACGGCCAGGTACACGGTCGCCGGATCGGTGCCGTGCAACGCGACCAGCGACTCGGCGACCTCGACCGGCCCCGCCGCCCGGGCGGCCCCGGCCAGCCGATGTCGTAGCCCCAGCCGGGCCCGGCGCTCCGCCACCCCGATGTACCGCAACCCGCCACCCATCCCGGCCTCCACCCGTCACGCCGTCACACCGCCAGTGACTGCATCCTCCCGGACGCCACTGACAACGGCGGCCAGGCCCGTGCCCGGGGCCCGACGCCGTCAGCCGTACGTGTCCGGGTGCGCCGTCAGTCGGCCAGTACGGCCGTCACGAACTCCCGCCGGTCCTCCGCGTGTTCCTGGAACCACAGCCCCAGCATGTGCTCCGCGTCCGGCACCTCGAACCGGGTGAAACGCGCGCGAGCGGCCAGCGCGTCCTGCACCGCCTCCGTCACGGCCGGCGGGATGACCGCGTCCGTCCCCGGCACCGCGAGCACCGCCCGGCCCTCGTAGGCCCGCAGCACATCGAGCGAGGGAGCCGCACGCCAGCCGTCCGGCCTGCGGATGATCTCGCTGAACCGCCCGTTCCCCTCCGCGAAGGGAACCTCCCAGGCCTCCTTGGCGTACACCGCCGGCGCGCACAGGCCCACCGCCGCCACCCGTGCCCCGTAGTGCCCGACGAGGTCGGCGACGGTCTGCCCGCTCATGCTGAACCCGACCAGGATCAGGGGACCGCCGTCCGGCACCTTGGCGTCGATGAGCGCGACCGCCTGCTCGAAGCGCCGCCGCAGGCTCAACTCCCGCAACGCACCGGTGCTTTCGCCGTGGCCCGAGAAGTCGAAGGCGAGCCCGCGGCACCCGCGCGTCACGAACTCCGTCAGCAGCGGCACCAACCGCTCCTTGCTGCCGTTGCCCGCCCCGTGCAGCAGGACGACGGTGGCCGTTTCCCGTTCGCCGCCGTCATCGCCGTACACACCGCTGAGTACTTCGCCGTCGTGGGCGTATGTGAATGAGGAGAGCTCGGTCATGCGCCCCATTCACGCACACAACTCGGGCCCCGGGAAAAGGAGATGCACGGCCGGTGACCGGCTCCCTACGCTGGAGACGCGTAACGGAGCTGCTCACGCCGCTTTCCGCAGGGCAGGCGTCACCCTGCGGACTCGGGGCTACTCTCTACGCACCGACGGACGGTCGCCCTCCCCCAGCGCCCCGTCGGCTCATCGATCACCGCACATCGATCACCGCTCATCGATCACAGCTCGAGATCCAGAAACAACCCACGCTCACGGAGGCCCGTGATGGGCACCATCGTCATGTCCGGGACTGTCGTCCTGGTGATCCTGGGATTCGGAAACCACGTCTACTGGCTCGCCGCCGTCGCCGTGCTCTTCCTCTACCTGCAGTACGGCCGCGGCTCCTCCGCGCCGAGCGGCGGAGCCGGGGGCCGCGGAGCAGGGTCCTCGTCGGGAGGGTCCATGCCCGCGGACTACCGCTCCTACCGCGACCGCCGTGACATGCAGGCCAAGTGGGAGCGCCGCTACCGCCGCGAGCGTCCCCTCGAGGCCCGTCGTCAGGAGCGCGAGAAGAGCAAGTGAGACCAGTTCCTCCGGTAGCCCGAGGTGCCCCCGGTCACAGGCCGGGGGCACCCCACACGGGGAACCAGCGGTTCAGGTCCTGCTCGATCCGCAGGTCGTTCGCGAGCGCCGCCTTCACCCGCAGCTCCATCGGGTTGTCGCGCCGTTCCGCCCGGCCGGGCAGCGGCGCGAAGGGGTAGAAGGTGCCGCGCTTGTAGAGGTAGACGAGGGCGAGCCGTCTGCCCTCGTCGTCCTCGAACCCGGCCAGCGAACACAGCAGCTGCGGCCCGAAGCCGTTGACCTCCATCGCGCTGTTCACCGCGTGCAGGTCGTTGACCAGCTCCGGCAGCTGCTCGGGTGTGCGCCGGGAGACCAGCCAGGAGTAGCCGTAGCCGTCCCGGGCCAGCTCCACCGGCCGGCCCTCGCGCTCGGCGTCCGCGTCGAGCAGCGCCTGGACCTCGCGGTGCGTCTGCTCGAAGATCGCCCCCTCGACCGGGGCGAAACACACCGCCCCGCTCCCGGTCGGCCGGAACCCGGCCGCCGCCTGGAGCGTCACCGCAGCCGACGGCAGCCCGAAGAGCTGGTCGAGATCGGGCGCGACCGGCTTCGTACGGCCGAGCAGGATGTCCAGCAGCCCCATCTCACGCGCCTCCGGGAGCCGTCGCCTCGCCCAGCTCGGCGGAGATCCGCCCCAGTTGGTCGAGCCGCTGCTCCAGACTCGGGTGGGTGGAGAAGAGCTGCGCGACGCTCGGCTCCCGGCCCAGCGCCGGAGTGAAGTAGAAGGCGTTGAAGGCCTGCGCCGTCCGCAGGTCCTTGGTGGGGATCCGCGCGATGTCGCCGGAGACCTTGGTGAGCGCGGAGGCCAGCACCGAGGGCCGCCCGGTGAGCAGCGCCGCGGCCCGGTCGGCGGCCAGTTCCCGGTACCGGGACAGGGCCCGGATCAACAGGAAGCTGATCGCGTACACGGCCGCCGACACGCCCAGTACGGCGGCGAAGATCACGGCGGTGTTCTGATCCCGGCGCCCGCCACCGAACAGCTGGCTGTAGAAGGCGAACCGCACGATCAGCCCCGCGATCACGCCGAGGAACGAGGCCACCGTGATCACGGCGACGTCCTTGTGCGCCACGTGCGACAGCTCGTGCGCGAGCACACCCTCCAGCTCGTCCGGCTCCAGCCGCCGCAGCAGCCCGGTCGTCACACAGACCACGGCATGATCGGCATTGCGCCCGGTGGCGAACGCGTTCGGCATGTCCATCTCCGACACGGCGACCACGGGCTTCGGCATGTCGGCGAGGGCACACAGCCGGTCGACGACCCCGTGCAGCTCGGGATACTCCTCCCGCTCCACGACCCGCCCGCGCATCGCGAAGAGCGCGACCCGGTCGGAGAACCAGTACTGAGCCCCCAGCAGCGCCGCCGCCACGACCACGACCAGCACCCACGACTTGAGCAGCACGATCAACGCGGCGACGAACCCCACGTACAACAGCCCGAGCAGAAACAGCGTGACCCCCATACGGGCGGTCAACCGCCGATCACTCCGGAACCGGCTCTGCATCTCGCATCACCTCGCGCACTCAGGCACTCGTCCCACTGCCCAGTGTGCACCCGGCGACGCCCATGAACGGGTCGTGATCGGCCCTAGGACCAGCAAAGACCCCGGACCCGGTACGTGCGCTCAGTACGCGGTCTCAGTACGCGGTCTCAGTACGTACGGAAGTTGACGTAGCCCAGCAGGACGATCACCCCGGCGACGCAGCCGAGGACGATCGCCGTGGACACCCACCCCGAGCGGCGGCTCTGCCGTGCCACATGCTCGGGGTCGGCCCGGAACGGCACCGGCCCGGGCGGATTCTCCTTCCACCGCGCGGCGAGCATCCGGGCCCGGGCCGAGGGCTCCTTGTGCTCGGCCTGGTCCGCCCACCTGAGGTCGAACTCGCGCTCCTGGTCGTCCTGTTCGTGCTCGGGCATCCCATCCACCCCCGTGTCGTCTCAGCGGCAGAAGAATAGAACATACGCCCGCACCCCCGCTGTGTCGGTACGACAGCGGGGGCGCGGGCGCGGTGCCTGGGTCCGAGACCGGTCAGGCGTAGATCACACGTCGAAGTA
Source organism: Streptomyces sp. NPDC093591 (assembly GCF_044764885.1). Taxonomy (NCBI): domain Bacteria; kingdom Bacillati; phylum Actinomycetota; class Actinomycetes; order Kitasatosporales; family Streptomycetaceae; genus Streptomyces; species Streptomyces sp. NPDC093591. The sequence goes on along the minus strand of NZ_JBIWIY010000002.1, from coordinate 368,412 downwards.
GAGCTCGAACTCGTGCGGGTGCGGACGCAGCTGCAGCGGGGCGATCTCGTTCGCGCGCTTGTAGTCGATCCACGTCTCGATCAGGTCCGGCGTGAAGACGTCGCCCTGGAGGAGGAACTCGTGGTCGGACTCGAGGGAGTCGAGGACGGCCGGGAGCGAGGTCGGGACCTGCGCGACGCCCGCGTGCTCCTCGGGAGCCAGCTCGTAGAGGTCCTTGTCGATCGGCTCGGCCGGCTCGATCTTGTTCTTGATGCCGTCCAGGCCCGCGAGCAGCAGGGCCGAGAAGGCCAGGTACGGGTTGCCGGAGGAGTCGGGCGCGCGGAACTCGACGCGCTTGGCCTTCGGGTTGGAGCCCGTGATCGGGATACGCATGGCCGCGGAGCGGTTGCGCTGCGAGTACACCAGGTTGATCGGGGCCTCGAAGCCCGGGACCAGGCGGTGGTACGAGTTCACCGTCGGGTTGGTGAAGGCGAGCAGCGACGGGGCGTGCTTGAGGATGCCGCCGATGTAGTAGCGGGCGGTGTCCGACAGGCCCGCGTAACCGGCCTCGTCGTAGAAGAGCGGCTGGCCGCCGGTCCACAGGGACTGGTGGACGTGCATGCCGGAGCCGTTGTCACCGAAGATCGGCTTGGGCATGAAGGTCGCGGTCTTGCCGTTGCGCCAGGCCACGTTCTTCACGATGTACTTGAAGAGCTGCAGGTCGTCGGCGGCCGCGAGCAGCGTGTTGAACTTGTAGTTGATCTCGGCCTGGCCGGCGGTGCCCACCTCGTGGTGCTGGCGCTCGACCTTCAGGCCGGCCCGGTCCAGCTCCAGGGAGATCTCGGCACGCAGGTCGGCGAAGTGGTCGACCGGCGGAACCGGGAAGTAGCCGCCCTTGTAGCGGACCTTGTAACCACGGTTGTCCTCGAGGGCACCGGTGTTCCAGGCACCCGCCTCGGAGTCGATGTGGTAGAAGGACTCGTTCGACGTGGTGGCGAAACGCACGCTGTCGAAGACGTAGAACTCGGCCTCGGGACCGAAGTACGCGGTGTCCGCGATACCGGTCGACGCGAGGTAGGCCTCGGCCTTCTTCGCCACGTTGCGCGGGTCACGGGAGTACTGCTCGCCCGTGATCGGGTCGTGGATGAAGAAGTTGATGTTGAGCGTCTTGTCACGGCGGAACGGGTCGACCCGGGCCGTCGACAGGTCGGCACGGAGCGCCATGTCGGACTCGTGGATCGCCTGGAAACCACGGATCGACGATCCGTCGAAGGCGAGCTCCTCGTCCGGGTCGAACGCCTCGACGGGCACCGTGAAGTGCTGCATGACGCCCGGCAGGTCGCAGAACCGGACGTCGACGAACTTGACGTCCTCGTCCGCGATGAACTTCTTGGCCTCGTCGGCGTTCTGGAACATCCAGCTCCTCCTACTCCCGACCGTCCGTGCCGGGGTGGTAGTTCGTTCGTGCGGCCAGTGCGGTGGCACACGCTGTCTTCGACCCTAGGGACGGGTGATTTCTCGGGCGTGACCCATTTGTTTCGCCCACGTTAACCGGACATCCCGTACCGCACCCCACCTGTCCGTATCGCAAAACGCGCCCAGTACCGTGGATGCGTGGACAAGAGGCAAGCAATCGGATCCTGGCTCTCGGGCCCCCGCGCGGCCGCCGAGGACGCAGGTGTCGACTTCGGATACCGGGGGCAGCAACTCGGTCTGCCGGAGGAGGGGCCGGGCTCCGTCGCCCGCCCCGGCCGACGGCTCGGAGCGCTCGCGGTCGACTGGGGTCTGTGCGTCTTGATCGCATACGGTCTCATCACCGACGGCTACGGCCAGGCCACCAGCAACTGGGCCCTGCTGCTGTTCTTCCTGATGAGCGCCCTGACCGTCGGCACCGTCGGCTTCACTCCGGGTAAGCGCCTCTTCGGCCTCCGCGTGGTCACCCTGGAGACCGGCACGGTCAACCCGCTGCGCGCCCTCCTGCGCTCGGCCCTGCTGTGCGTCGCGATCCCGGCCCTGATCTGGGACCGCGACGGCCGCGGCCTGCACGACCGACTGGCCCGCACGGTCGAGGTCCGGATCTGACACCGACTCTTCGCGTACGACGACCGACTCCTCCCGTACGACGAAGGGGGCGCCCGGCAGGAACCGGGCGCCCCCCTCTCGTACGAGGAGAGTCAGCGAGCCTTCGGCCCGCCCTTCGGCAGCTTCATGCCCTTGGGCATGGGGCCCTTCGGGAGCGGCATGTTGCTCATGAGGTCGCCCATGGCCTTCAGGCGGTCGTTGGTGGCGGTCACCTGGGGGCCGGTCAGTACGCGGGGCAGCTTCAGCATGGTGGTCCGCAGCTTCTTCAGTCCGACCTGGCCCTCACCGGTACCGACGATCAGATCGTGCACCGGCACGTCCGCGACGATGCGGTTCATCTTCTTCTTCTCCGCGGCCAGCAGGCTCTTCACCCGGTTCGGGTTGCCCTCGGCGACCAGCACGATGCCGGCCTTGCCGACGGCCCGGTGCACCACGTCCTGGCTGCGGTTCATCGCCACCGCCGGCGTCGTCGTCCAGCCCCGGCCGATGTTGTCCAGTACGGCCGCTGCGGCGCCCGGCTGGCCCTCCATCTGCCCGAAGGCCGCCCGCTCGGCCCGGCGCCCGAACACGATCGCCGTCGCGAGGAAGGCGAGCAGCAGGCCCAGGATGCCGAGATAGATGGGGTGACCGATCAAGAAACCGATCGCGAGGAAGACACCGAAGGTGACGATTCCGACAGCCGCGAGTACAAGACCGATCTTCTTGTCGGCCCTGCGGGTCATCTTGTAGGTCAGAGCGATCTGCTTGAGTCGCCCGGGGTTCGCAGCGTCCGCTGCCGTGTCCTTCCTCGCCATGGCACGAAGTCTACGTGGCCCGGGAAGCGCCGACGACGGCAGTGTGCCCTGGGGGCGGCGAGGGATCAGGGCCGGACGATGGTGACCTGGTCCAGGACGCGCTGCGCCTCGACCCGGTCCTTGGCGCGACGGCGGTCCTCCAGTACGGACGTCCAGGCGTTGCGGCGGGCGGTGCGCTGGCCGCTGCTCATGAGCAGCGACTCGACGGCACGCAGTGCAGTGGTGAACGACGGGATGGCGGTGGCGCGAACGGGCGCGGCCTGCATGGTGGAGGTCCCCCCTCGGGAATGGCGGCTTTGGTGAGCGGTGTACGGGGTGTGCAACCAGCGTCACTGATTGGTGTTACCAGGGCGTGACCGACCGGTCAAACACCAATGAAGCCTTAATACGCGGGCCGAAACACTTGACGCGGCCCTGATGGGCCCCCTATCTGCGGGGACGTCCAGGACCGCGTCAATTCGGCGGCTACCGAGGGGTAGTTGCTTGTGCCCAGATTCACACGAGTCGAGTGGCACTCCGTGCCATCAGACGGCCTGCGAGGCGACGTACGCGCCACGCTTTTCGATGGCCATCTGGTAGAGCCGCCCGGCCCGGTAGGAGGACCGGACGAGGGGGCCGGACATGACCCCGGAGAAGCCGATCTGCTCGGCCTCCTCCTTCAGCTCCACGAACTCCTGCGGCTTGACCCAGCGCTCCACGGGGTGGTGGCGGACGCTCGGGCGCAGGTACTGCGTGATGGTCACCAGCTCGCAGCCCGCCTCGTGCAGCTGCTGGAGCGCCTCGCTGATCTCCTCGCGGGTCTCGCCCATGCCGAGGATGAGGTTGGACTTGGTGACCAGGCCGTAGTCGCGGGCCTCGGTGATGACCTTGAGCGAGCGCTCGTAGCGGAAGCCTGGGCGGATGCGCTTGAAGATCCGGGGCACCGTCTCGACGTTGTGCGCGAAGACCTCGGGGCGGGAGGCGAAGACCTCCTGGAGCAGCTCCGGTACGGCGTTGAAGTCCGGGGCGAGCAGCTCGACCTTGGTGCGGCCGGCCTCGCGCTGAGCCGTCTGCTGGTGGATCTGGCGGACCGTCTCGGCGTACAGCCAGGCGCCACCGTCCGGGAGGTCGTCGCGGGCGACGCCGGTGATGGTGGCGTAGTTCAGGTCCATGGTGACCACGGACTCGCCGACGCGGCGCGGCTCGTCGCGGTCGAGGGCCTCGGGCTTGCCGGTGTCGATCTGGCAGAAGTCGCAGCGCCGGGTGCACTGGTCGCCGCCGATGAGGAAGGTCGCCTCGCGGTCCTCCCAGCACTCGTAGATGTTGGGGCAACCGGCTTCCTGGCAGACGGTGTGCAGGCCCTCGCTCTTCACGAGGTTCTGCATCTTCGTGTACTCGGGACCCATTTTCGCCCGCGTCTTGATCCACTCGGGCTTGCGCTCGATGGGGGTCTGGGCGTTCCTGACCTCCAGGCGCAGCATCTTGCGTCCGTCGGGTGAGACTGCGGACACGTCGGCTCCCTGTGCTTCGATTCTTCGGCGTACACCAGGGTACGCCCGTGCGTTTTGAGTCTCCGGGCTGGCCAACCTTGCGGAACGCCGGTGCATTCCTGCGCGGGCCTCGGGGGGTTTCGCCCCCGCCGCCCCTACCTGTCCCATCCTCAAGGGGCGCTGCCCCTTTCGCCCCCGTCAGGGGGCTCTGCCCCCTGGACCCCCGCTCCTCAAACGCCGGAGGGGCTGGATTTCAGCCCGTCCGGCGGGGGCGAAACCCCTCCGACGCCCACGGCCCGAGTCAGGCAGCCGGGATCTTCTCGATCTCCCGCGGCTTGAGGTCCGCGTTCTCCAGTACGTCCTTCAGGTGCCGCTCGACCACCGGCAGCACCTCGTCGATCGTCACGTCCCGGCCGAGCTCGTTCGCCAGGGAGGCGACCCCCGCGTCCCGGATCCCGCACGGGATGATCCTGTCGAACCACTTGTTGTCCGGGTTCACGTTCAGCGCGAAGCCGTGCATGGTCACGCCCTTGGCGACCCGGATCCCGATCGCCGCGATCTTGCGGTCCTCACGCCGCTGCCCGGCGTTGGACGGGGCGTACTCGGGGCCGTTCAGACGCGGGTCGAACTCCTCGTCGGTGAGACGGGGGTCGAAGTCCAGCGACAGTCCGCCGAGCGCCGGACGCCGCTCCACCGGGTCGCCGAGGACCCATACGCCGCTGCGCCCCTCGACCCGGGTGGTCTCCAGGCCGAACTCCGCGCACGTGCGGATCAGGGCCTCCTCCAGGCGCCGTACGTGCGCCACGACGTCCACCGGACGCGGCAGCTTCTGGATGGGGTACCCCACCAGCTGGCCCGGGCCGTGCCAGGTGATCTTGCCGCCGCGGTCCACGTCGATGACCGGCGTGCCGTCCAGAGGCCGCTCGTTGTCCGCCGTGCGCCGGCCCGCCGTGTACACCGGAGGGTGTTCGAGCAGCAGGACCGTGTCGGGGATCTCGTCCTCGAACCGCGCCGCGTGCACCCGGCGCTGTTCGTCCCACGCCTCCTGGTACTCGACGGCGTCCGCGCCGAATCCCATGCGGACGAACCGCAATTCACTCACGGCCAGCCTCCTTGGAAGCCCTCGAAGGTCGTAAGGCACAAAGCGTGCCCACGCCACTGTACGACCGGCCCGTTCGGGTGATGCCTCCCGGCCCCGCGTCAGCCCGGTACGGCAATCCTCACACGATCGGATGAATGGGTGAGGAAATGTGCGATCGGCTGCTTACTCTCCGCTACATTCGCGCCGTTCGAGAGGCCAAAAGGGCAGCTCACCGGCAATCCGGGCACTCGGCGGCCGAACTCGTCCGCGAGGCCCGAAAGGCAGGAGACCGCACCGCAGATGACGGAACGACCCGCGCAGCGCACTCCCAACCGCCAGCTCGCCGCGCTCATCGCAGAAGCGGGATTCTCCAACGCGGGTCTCGCCCGCCGGGTGGACCAGCTCGGCCTCGAACACGGGCTTGATCTCAGATACGACAAGACATCGGTCACCCGCTGGCTGCGCGGACAGCAGCCGCGCGGCACGACCCCCGCCCTCATCGCCGAGGTCTTCACCCGCCGCCTCGGCCGCCGGCTCTCCGCCCAGGACCTCGGCCTCGACGCCTGCGCGCCCGTGTACGCGGGGCTGGAGTTCGCCGCGACCCCCGAGGAGGCCGTCGACATCGTCAGCGGCCTGTGGCGCAAGGACTCCGGCAGCCATGCCGAGCTCCGCAAGATCGCCTTCACCCCGGCCGGCCTCGTCGTGCCGAGTCGGGACTGGCTGATCGGCCGCGCCGACGAGAAGGTGGCCCGCGGCGAGCCGATCGCCCGCATCCCGGCCCAGGGCCGGCCAGGCGCCGTACCCCGCCAGCGCGGCCAGGCGGAGCGCGGCCCCGGCCAGAAGGTCACCGGGGGCGACATCGCCGCCCTGCGGTCGGTGGGCGAGCTGTTCCGCTCGCTCGACGACATGTACGGCGGCGGCCACGCCCGGCAGGCCCTCGTGCGCTACCTGGAGCACGAGTGCGAGCCGATGCTCCGCGGCACCTACGGCGAGCAGACCGGCCGCAAGCTGTTCGCCGCCGCCGCGGACCTCACCAGGCTCGCGGGCTGGACGTCGTACGACATCGCGGCGCACGGGCTCGCGCAGCGCTACTTCGTGCAGTCGCTGCGCCTCGCGCAGGCGGCCGGGGACCGGGCGTACGGCTCCTACGTCCTGGTCACCATGAGCCGTCAGGCCGTCTACCTCGGGCACGGTCGCGAGGCCGTCCAGCTCGCGCGCGTCGCCCAGCAGGGCGTGGGGACCAGCGCACCGCCGGTCGTCCAAGCCCTGCTGCACGCGTGCGAGGCGCGCGGGCACGGCGTACTGGGTGAGGTGCGCGCCTGTACGGCCTCCCTGGTGCGGGCCGAGCGCGCCCTCGAAGCGGCTCGGCCCGGCGATGACGTCCCGCACTGGGCGCGGTTCTTCGACGAGGCGCAGCTCGCGGACGAGTTCGGGCACTGCCACCGGGATCTGCAGCAGTTCCGTGCGGCGGCGCAGCACGCCGAGCGGTCTCTGCAGCTGCGGGCGCCCGCGTACGCCCGTAGTCGGTTGTTCTGTCGGGTCGTCCTCGCCTCCGCGAGGCTGGGGCTCGGCGAGCTCGACCAGGCCTGCGCCCTGGGGGCGGAGGCTGCGGGCGCTGCCGCGGAGATGCGGTCCGTGCGGGCGATCGAGTACGTCAAGGACTTCGAGCGGAGGTTGGAGCCGTATCGGGATGCGGCGCCGGTGCGGGGGTATCGGGACAAGGTGGCGGCTTTGTTGTAGGGGGCTCGCCGTAACTCCGACCGATGTATGCCGTGTGCGGCCTTGTTGCTGTTGCTCGCGCCCACGCGGCGGAGCCGCATATCGATACCGCCCCGCGCCCCTCACGGGGCGCGGGTGCCCTGCGCCTTTTACGCCGCCGCGCGTAACGGCTCCGCCCTGTGCAGCGAGCCCGCCGCCCCCAGGTCCGTCAGGATCGCGGCTGCTGCGCGGTGGGCCGAGTGGAGGGCGCCCTGGACCGTGCTGGTGTCGCGGTGGTCGCCGCAGACGTACAGGCCTGCCAGGAGGCGTACGGGGCGGCGCAGGTCGTGGGGTGGGCGCATCGCCGGGACGGCCTCGGGGGTGTGGTGCACGGCGAGGGTCTCCCAGCGTGCCGTGGAGGTGCCGTAGAGGCGGGCCAGGTGCATGCGTACGGCCGTGTCGATGTCGGGCGGCGGTGTGCCCAGGACCGTCGAGGAGATGAGCGCCCGGCCCGCGGGCGCGCGGCTCGGGTCGACCTGGCTGGTCACCGCCGTGTGCGCGACCGGGCCGCCGCGGTCGGCGTCGAGCAGGAGCGAGGTGCCGGTCGTCGGCGGTTCGTCGGTGGTGTGGTGGACGACCGTCACGGGGTGGAAGTCCGGTACGCGCAGGCCCGGCAGCAGCTCGGCGGCGGTCCGCGCGTCCGTCGCCAGCAGGACGGCCCGGCACCGTATCTCGCCGTGCTCCGCGGTGGTCACCGATGTCGTGGCGACCGAGGTGACCCGCACGCCGGTGTGCACGGTGCCCGGCGGCAGCGTCCGCGCGAGCAGCTCCGGCAATGCATCGGCGCCGCCCTCGGGCACGCACAGTCGTCCGCTCGCGAAGGCGCGCAGCGCCAGGTCCGCACACCTGCTGGACGTCGTCAGCTCCGGGTCGCACAGCAGCGCGGCGAGCAGGGGGCGCAGAAAGCCGTCGATGGTCCGCGCGGGGACGCCCCGTGCCACGAGGGCCTGCGCGGCCGGCAACTCGGGGCGGGCCAGCAGCCGTTCGACGGGTGAGGCGGCGAGGCGGGCCAGCGCGGCGCCCAGTCGGGCCTGGTCGACGGCGGTCCCCAGCGGAGCGCCCGCGCGCACCCTGGGCGGGGACGTCTGGCTCGCGACACCCCGCACGGACGTCGCCCGAGGGGCGCTCGCCAGAGCGCGCACCGCATGCAGTGCGCCCCTCGCGCGCCGGGCGCTCATCGGCCTCGCCCACGCGCCCGCACGGTGTCGGCGGCCGTCACTGTGCAGCAATACGCCTGGCGCGAAGGGGCGCAGCGCGAGCGTGTCGAGCGACGGGGTCAGACGTAGTTCGGGATACGACGTCGACAGGAGCTGGCCGATCCGGTCGAGCCGGAACCCGTCGATCTTCTCGGTCGACATGCGGCCGCCCGGGTAGGGGGCGGCCTCCAGGACCGCGGTCGTTACTCCTGCGCTGGTCAGTCGATGCGCCGCGGAGAGGCCGGCGACCCCGGCTCCCACGATGACGACGTCCGCCTGGTACGCGGGCTCAAGCACGTGCCCCTCCTCGAGGTTGCGCGGCCGGTGGAGACGTCATGCCCCCAACCGGCTCCGGGAATACCCGAGTTCGGGACGAGGTTAGGGGGCTGATCGGTCAGAAACAGTCGCGCATGGGCAGAGCACGGTCGCACGGTGGTCGCATACGGACGCCCGCCCTTTACCCGGCCGCAGCCCGGATCGCCCCCTCGATGTCCGGAAACGCGAAGGTGAAGCCCGACTCCAGCAAGCGCGTCGGCAGCACCCGCTGGCTGCCCAGCACGTCCCCGGCCATCTCACCGAGCACGGCCCGCAGTACGGGCGCCGGGACCGCGAAGAGCGTCGGCCGGTGCAGTACCCGGCCCATGACCTCGGTGATCTCACGGTTCGTCAGCGGCTGCGGCGCGGTCACATTGAACGGCCCGGACAGGTCCTCCCGGTCGATCAGATGCCGGATCGCGGCGACCTCGTCGTGCAGCGAGACGAACGACCAGTACTGCCCACCGTCCCCCATGCGCCCGCCGAGCCCGGCCTTGAACAGCGGGAACAGCCGCCCCCAGGCCCCGCCCTCGCGGGCCACCACCAGCCCCGTGCGCGGGAACACCGTCCGCACGCCGGCCTCCCGCGCGGGCGCCGCGGCGCCCTCCCACTCCACGACCAGCGAAGGCAGGAAGCCGTCACCGGGCGGAGCGCTCTCGTCGACCTCCCGCTCGCCGGTCTCGCCGTAGTAGCCGATCGCGCTGCCGTTCACAAAGACCCGCGGCGGCTCGTCCAGCGATGCCATCGCCTCGGCCAGCGTGGCCGTACCCAGGACCCGGCCGCTGCGGAGTTTCTCCTTGTACGCCTCCGTCCAGCGGCGCGAACCCACGTTCGCCCCGGCCAGGTTGACCACCGCGCGGCACTTGGCGAGGCCGGCCGCATCCACGTACTTCGCCTCCGGATCCCAGCGCACCTCGTCCTCGGACCTGGGTGCGCGGCGCACCAGCCGCACCACCTCGTGCCCGTCCGCGACCAGGGACCGCACCAGGGCGCCGCCGATGAGACCGGAGGAGCCGGCCACCGCAATTCTTGAAAGTTGCATGACTTCATCCTGCCTCTGACCACATAAAGCCCCGGTCGGATTCCCGCGCTCCGGTCATAGGGTGGCCCTCATGCCCGAGCCTCACCAGTCGCCGTTCATACGTGCCGCCCTGCCCGACGACGAGGAGGAGCTGTCCCTCCTCGACCGTGCCACGTGGTCACCGCTGCACGAGGTCGTGCCGAAGCAGCAGCCGCCGTACCGGCCGTTCTTCGACGAGCGCCACGCCGCCGACGACTGCCTGGTCGCCGAGCTCGGCCGCCGCATCGTGGGCTACATCCGCCTGGGCTTCCCGACCCCGCTCGCCGCCAACGCGCACGTACGGCAGATCCAGGGCCTCGCCGTCGCCGACGAGGCCCGTGGCCGGGGCGTCGGCCGGGCGCTGGTCCGCGGCGCCGTGGAGGAGGCCCGCCGTAGGGGAGCCCGCCGCATCACGCTGCGCGTCCTCGGCCACAACACACCCGCCCGCAAGCTGTACGAGGCCGAGGGGTTCGTGGTGGAAGGGGTGCTGCCGGGGGAGTTCTTCCTGGGCGGGGAGTACGTGGACGACGTGCTGATGGGGCGGGGCCTCTGAGGGCGCCGCTCGCCTGACGAGGCTTGGTTCACTGCCTCTGTATCCGTCTGTCTCCCGGTCTCCCGGTCTCCCGGTCTGCCGGTCTCCCGGTCTGCCGGTCTCCGGTCTCCGGTCTCCAGGCCGTTTCTCTCACGACGTGATGAGGTCCCCCGTGTCCACCGGGGCCGTCGCGTTCGCGGCGCGCTTCGCGTCGGAGGCGACCTCGGCCGCCGTCAGGACGTAGCCGGTCTCGTCGTCGGAGGTGGAGCGGGCGAAGACGACGCCGAACACCTTGCCGTCCGTGGTCAGCAGCGGGCCGCCGGAGTTGCCCGGACGGACGGTGGAGCGGATGGAATAGATCTCGCGGGTGACGGTCGCGTCGTTGTAGATGTTCTGGCCGGTCGCGCGCACCCGGTTCGCGACCGTGGCCGCCTGGAGGTTCAGGTCGCCGTCCTCCGGGTAGCCCGCCACGACCGCCGAGTCGCCGCGGGTGGCGTCGTCGTCGAACCCCAGGACCGGGGCGCGCAGATCGGGCACGTACAGCACGGCCACGTCCCGCTCCGGGTCGAAGAGCACCACCCGTGACTCGTACGACCGCCCGACGCCGCCGACCCGGACGCTCGGTTCGTCGATGCCGGCCACGACATGGGCGTTGGTCATCACGTGCCGCGGGGCGTAGACGAAGCCGCTGCCCTCGCGGCCCTGGGTGCCCGAGACGCCCTCGATCTTGACGGTGCTGAGCTTGGCGGCGTTCGTGGCGGCGGCGGTGACGCTGTCGCCGGTGGGCTTGGCGACCTCGGCGGTCGACTCGTTCTCGAACGGGTTGAAGACCTGCGGGAAGCCGGCCTGGGTGAGCGCGGAGGTGGCCCGTGAGAACCAGGCGGGTGTGGTGTCCGGCATCGCGTCCTGCACAGTCCCGAGCAGCCGGGAGTCCCGGATCGCGGACGAGAGCAGCGGGGAGGAGGACGCGGCGAGGACGCTCGCCGCCACCCAGGCCACGATCAGCACGGCCAGCGAGTTGGCCACGGCCCCGCCGACTCCGTCGGCCACTCTCAGCGGCCCGCGGTCCAGCTCCCGGCGCAGCCGCAGCGCCAGCCGCCCCGCCAGCTCGTGCACCACCACCGCCGGGACCAGCACCGTGAGCACCGCGGTCACGGTCGCCTGTGTCGTACCCGGTGTGACCAGGTCCATCATCCACGGCAGGATCCATACGCCGATCACCGCGCCGCCGATGAAACCGGCCAGCGACACGCAGCCGGCCACCAGTCCACGCCGGTAGCCGGATGCCGCGTAGGCCAGGATCACCAGCAACAGCAGGATGTCGAGCAGGTCCACGGAGCCGCCTTTCTCTCGGACCCCTTAGTACGCGCGCGAGGCGCCTGTTGATCAGCACACGTACGCGTACTGATCGGAACCGGCCACCCTGCGTGCACCTGGAGAAACGCCCCGGACCTGGACGATGGTTCCACCGGGTGGCACACCACACATCGCGGGCGGACCGGATCCGTCGGACAGTAGGACCATGCGTGCCTTCCGACGGGTCACCCGACGGGTCTTCCGACGAACGCGGGGGAGACGAAGGCCTCGTGCCGTACGAATACCTTGGGCTGCGCGGATACGGGGGGTCGCGCGGGCGGGGGGTGGGGTTTCGGGCGGGTCAGGCGTGGGGCGGGGTGGGGGTGCCGCGGATAGGTCCGGTTCGGGGTGTGAGCCGGGGGTGCGGAAGGCCGGAGGAGTGTGGGCGGGGAGGGGGACGGGGGCGCAGGGTCCCTGGGGCCGGGCGCAGGCGGGGCGAGCTGGGGATGTCGGGCGGGGCACGGATGCCGGGCGGGCGTCGGTGGGTGGGGGAGCGGCGGATGTCCGGGGGGCGATGCCGGATTCGGGAGCTTCGCTCGGTGCTTCGCTCGGTGCTTCGCACAGGTCGCGGGGTGGACGAGATGAGCCAGGGGTGCGGGGGGAGCCGGGAGTGCGGGCAGGGCAGGCCGGGCGAGAGGTGTCGGCCGGACACGAACAGCTGGCCGAGGGGGAGCAACTGGGTGGGCGGGCCGGGTCGGAGGGGCGGGAGCAGCCAGCCGTACGAGAAGAGCCGGTCGGGTCGGAGCGGCGGGACGGGCCGGAGCCCGGTGCCGCGCGGCAGGCCGGGACCGGGCGGCGGTCCGGAACCGGGCAGCACTCCCGAGCCAGGCGTCACCCTCGAGGCTGGCGGCAGCTCCGAGCAGGGCGGCAGGCGGGGGACAGGCTGCGGTCCCGAGACCGGCTGCGGGCTCCTGCTGGTCAGCAACCCCGGATCCGGTTGTGGCCGTCTGCTGGTCAGCGATCCCGGATCCGGTTGTGGCCGTCTGCTGGTCAACAACCTCGAACCCGGTTGTGGCCGTCTGCTGGTCAGCAACCCCGGATCCGGTTGTGGCCTTCTACCGGTCAGCAATCCCGAACCCGGCCGTGGCCCTCCGCCCGCCGGAACCCCCGAACCCGGTCGTGGCTCTCGGTCGCGCAGGGGTGCCGACGCAGGCTGTGGACGTCTGCCGGGTGGCCGTCCCGTGGCGCGCCGCAGGGGCCTGCCGGGCGGCGTATACCGCCCGTCGTGCTCGTGCTCCTCGGTTGTCTTCCCGGGCTCGCCGCCGTCCTCGCGCTGGCGCTGTGCGCGAGCGGGGTCGAACGGAGTGCCGCGGCGTCCGGGCGGCAGGGCGTGGCGCGTCACGCCGCCCCGCACAAGGCGGCCCGGCCGCACATCGTGCCGAGGTCGGTCTGGCTGGACGACGACACCCGGCACGCCCAGCCGCCCCCGCGCTACGACGACAGGGTCGTCGCCGTGTTCGTCCACCACACCGACTCGCCCAACCGCTACGACTGCGCCGACACCCCCCGCATCATCCGCTACCTCTACGCGGGCCAGACCGGCCCCCGAGCCTGGGACGACATCGGCTACAACTTCCTCGTCGACCGCTGCGGGACCATCTACGAGGGCCGCGCGGGCGGCGTCGACCGCCCTGTCACCGGCGCCCACACCCAGGGCTTCAACCACCGCACCGCCGGCATCGCCGCTCTCGGCACCTTCACGGCGGGTGTCCCCGTGCCGAAGAAGATGACCGACGCGATCGCCGCGCTGGCGGCCTGGAAACTGGGGCTTTCCGACACCGACCCGCGCGCGAGGGTCCGCCTGACCTCCAGCAACAGCCACAGCCGCTACGCCGCCGGCACCAGCACCACGCTCCCCGCCCTGGCCGGCCACAGGGACGGTTACATGACCAGCTGCCCGGGCGCGGCACTCAGCGCCCTCCTCCCGGAGATCAGGGAGAGGGCGGCCCGTATGCAGGGCAGACGCTGATCCGTGTGCTCCGGTTCATGGACCCGCCGACCGCCTTTTCACCGGTCCTGCTGCCGTGCTCCCCGCTCCCTCGCCGCCCGGCAGGAGGGTCACATGGCGAGCTGCCCGGGCGCGGCGCCCACGCCCTCCCCAGGGAGATCAGGTAGTCGGGGCCTCGCAAGGGCGGATCGGATGCTGAGCCGCGCGCGAACTCCTCACCGCCCACCAGCCGCACATCAGCCCACCGACAGGCCGCCCCCCCAGCCCATCGACATACCGCCCCCCAGCCCATCGACATACAGCCTGCTCCCCCTCACCTTCACCGCCGCCCGAGATAAACCCCCAACGCCCGCTGCAGCACCTTCCCCTGGCTCCCCACCGGCAGCTCCCACTCCCCGAGGTACTCCACGGCCCGGGCGCCCGTGCCCGTCTTGAAGTGGAGGCGGCCCAGAAGGCGGTCCTCCGTGAGGGCGGGGGTGATGGAGCGCAGGTCGTACGTCTCCGTGCCCGCCGCCCGCGCGTCACCCAGCATGCGCCACAACAACGCGCTGCTGGGCCGCAGTTGGCGTCCGCGGCGGCCGGACGCGGCGTACGAGTGCCAGGCCCGGGAGCCGACGTTGATCATCAGGGCCGCGGAGAGCACCTCGTCGTCGTACTCGGCGAGATAGAGGCGCAGCCGGTCGTCGTCCTCGGCGTTCAGGGCCTTCCACATGCGCCGGAAGTAGTCCAACGGGCGGGCCTTGAAGCCGTCGTGGGCGGCGGTCGCGGTGTACAGGCGGTGGAACTCGGGCAGATCGGCCGCCGAGCCCCAGGAGACCCGGACGCCGGCCGCCTCGGCCGTACTCAGGGACTGTTCCCAGTGCGGTGCGAGGGCGCCGCGCAGGTCGGCCACCGAACGCCCCGCCAACGGGATCTCACAGCCGTAGCGCGGCTGGCCGAGGCCGAAACCGCTCCCGTCGTCCTCCTCGCACCGTCGCCACCCGAGCCGGCGCAGCCGCTCCGCGGCGTCGAGCGCGTATCCGTCGATGCCGGCCGTCGGCAGATCGTGCAGATGGCGTACGTCGGGGTCGGCGATGCCGGCCGCCACGGTGGCGGCGTCCCAGTGGCGTACGACGAGGGGCGGGCCGATCCGGACCGAGAACGCCCCGATCCGCTTCACATGGGCGACGAGCGGGTCCAGCCACCGCTCCAGGCGCGGAGTGCGCCAGTCGATCGCGGGACCGTCGGGAAGGTACGCGAGGTAGCGCCGGGTCCCGGGCATTGGCCGGTACAGGACCAGCGCCGCCGCGACCATCTCCCCGTCCTCGAACCAGCCGACGCTCTCCGGCAGCCAGTCGGGCTTCACATCACCCCACTCGGGGATCTGCAGGTGGCTCGCGTCGGGATATCGCCGCAGATGGGCGAGATGCTCCGCGCGCGGTATCTCCCGCACGAACAGGCTGGTCATGGGCTGGGTGCTCCAGGTCGGGGCGGCCACCCTAAGCCGGAGATCACGGAACCGGTCAAGAGACGTGGCGTGAACCTTCCCGACCCGCCCGGTGACGTCGGTCACCAGGCCGGAACGCCTCACAGGTTTCTCGTAGCCGACTCACGGATCACCCCGAGACTGCCTCCCTATCGTCATGCACACGCACTGACCGGAGGTGGGGATCATGAGCAGCAACAACAGCAGCGACAGCAACCGCAACAACAGCCGCGCGCGGGTCTGGACGGTGGTCTGCGCCGTCGCGACCGTCGTCCTGGGACCGGCCGCCGTCACTGCGTCCGCGCTGGACCAGGCCAACAAGGCCCCGATGCACCACGCGGTCAAGGCCGAGCAGACGCAGGCCTACATCCCGTCGGACCTGAGCCGCAGGCGGGTCGCCACCTGAGGCGACCGCAGCGACGGCAGCAGCGACGGCGGTGAATACGCTCCCTGACGCCGCTCCCGCTCAGTCCTTGAACCGCTCCCACAGCCTGGGATACCGCTCCGCCAGCGCCCGTTCGTTCTCGAAGTCGACCGGAGCGCCCTCCGGTTCCGAGGGCGCGGGGGCGATGCCGAGGTCGGGGGCGACGGTGCCGGTGAGCTGTTCGTAGGCCTCGTCCGCGGCGTAGCCGAGTTCCTCGCCGTCGCCGTCGAACTCCTCGTCGAAGTCGCCCAGCAGGTCGGCGAGAGAGTCGGGCTCGTGCACACCGCCCTCGTACACCTCGCGGCCCTGGCCGATCAGCCAGCACCGGAAGAAGTCGAACGCGTCGTCGCTCGCCCCGTCCAGCAGGACCCAGGCGGCGCCCCACAGGCCCCAGGTGTACGCGCGGTTGTAGCGGGCCTCGAAGTGACGGGCGAAGTCCAGGACCATGTCGGGGTCCAACTGGAGCAGTTTGTCCACGAGCAGGTCGGCCTGCTCCTCGGGGTCGCCCTCGGCGGCCTCGCGCGTTCCGTCGATCAGCTCCCAGAACTCCGTCTCGTCCATCACGGGTCAAGCATCGGTCCTGTGCGGGTGGGGCGCACGTGGAGTGCGACGGATTGTTATCGTCCCGCGGACGTACCTCTCCTGAGCGGTCATGAACGGTAGAGCGCGGCCAGCCGTATCGCGTCGCTCGCGAACCGCTCCCGCAGTGCCTCCGGCGCGAGCACCTCGACCTCCGGGCCGAGCGACGCGAGCTGGGTGTGGGCGACCTCCTCGGATTCCACCGGGAGGGTCAGCGTCACCCACCCGTCCCCGTCCGGGGCGCCCGCCGCCTCCAGCGCCTCCCGCGCGGACTGCGGATCGACGGCGTACGGCAGTCCGCGCACCCCGGTCGGGGACACCCGCACCACGACCTCGGCCCGCAGAATGGACCGTGCGAACTGCTCCGCCCGCTCCTCCCAGAACCCCGGCAGGTCGAACTCCTCGTCCCGCTCGAACCGCTCGGAGCGCTCGTCACCGGCGTCCACGGCGGTGAACCGGTCGATGCGGTACACCCGGTACGGCCCGTGACCCGCCGCCACGCGGGCGCACAGGTACCAGACCCCCGCCTTCAGCACGAGGCCGTACGGCTCCAACTCCCGCTCGACCTCGGTCTCCCCGCGCCGGTAACGGGCGACGATCCGCCGGTCGTCCCACACCGCGTCCGCGACGGCCGGCAGCAGCTCGGGTGCCTTCGGCTCCCTGAACCAGTTCGGGGCGTCGAGATGGAACCGCTGGGCGGCGGTCCGGGAGGCGTCGCGCAGGGAGGGCATGAGGGCCGCCGACACCTTCAGCCGGGCGGCGGAGGCGGCGTCCTCCAACCCCATCTCGCGCAGTGCTCCCGGCACCCCGGACAGGAACAGCGCCTCGGCCTCGCTCCGCGCGAGCCCCGTCAGGCGCGTCCGATAGCCGCCGATCAGCCGGTATCCACCGGCCCGCCCTCGATCGGCGTACACCGGAACTCCTGCCTCCGACAGGGCCTGCGCGTCCCGGGTGACCGTGCGCTCGGACACCTCCAGCTCGCGGGCGAGTTCGGCGGCGGTCATGGAGGACCGTGCCTGGAGGAGCAGCACCATCTTGATGAGCCGGGCAGCACGCATGCGTTCATGATGCCGGGGCCGGCCACGGCAGTTTTCCGCCCCCGCCGCCCCTACCCATTCCCGTCCCCGGGGGCTGCCGCCCCCGGACGGGCTGGGTAAGTCAGCCCCTCCGGCGTTTGAGGAGCGGGGGTCCAGGGGGCGGAGCCCCCTGGAAGCGGGGTCGAAGGGGCGGAGCCCCTGGAGGATGGGACGGGTAGGGGCGGCGGGGGCGAAGAAACCCCTGGCCTACAGGCCGTAGCGCTCCCGCGCCTCCTTCACCGCCGTCGCCTTGACCTCGCCCCGCTTCGCGAGCTGGGCCAGGGCCGCGACGACGATCGACTGGGCGTCGACGCCGAAGTGGCGGCGGGCGGCCTCGCGGGTGTCGGAGAGGCCGAAGCCGTCCGCGCCCAGCGAGGAGTAGTCCTGCTCGACCCACTGCGCGATCTGGTCGGGGACCTGGCGCATGTAGTCGGAGACCGCCAGCACCGGGCCCTCGGCACCCTGGAGCGCCTGACGGACGTACGGCGTCCGCTCCTCGCCGCGCAGCAGCGCCGCGTCGGCCTCCAGCGCGTCACGCCGGAGCTCGGTCCACGAGGTGGCCGACCAGACGTCCGCCGCCACGCCCCACTCCTCGGCGAGCAGCTTCTGCGCCTGAAGGACCCAGTGGATCGCCGTGCCGGAGCCGAGCAGCTGGATCCGCGGGGCGTTGGCCACCGGCGACAGCTCGGCCGACTCCGCCGTGTTGAAGCGGTACAGGCCCTTGACGATGCCCTCGTCGATGCCGAGGCCGGCCGGCTTGGCGGGCTGCGGCAGCGGCTCGTTGTAGACGGTCAGGTAGTAGAAGACGTTCGGGTCCTCACCCGGCGCCGCCTCGCCGTACATCCGGCGCAGACCGTCCTTGACGATCGCCGCGACCTCGTACGCGAACGCCGGGTCGTACGTCAGCGCCGCGGGGTTCGTCGCCGCGATCACCGGCGAGTGACCGTCCGCGTGCTGCAGGCCCTCGCCCGTCAGTGTCGTACGGCCCGCCGTGGCGCCGACGAGGAAGCCGCGGCCGAGCTGGTCGCCGAGCTGCCACATCTGGTCGGCCGTGCGCTGCCAGCCGAACATCGAGTAGAAGATGTAGAACGGGATCATCGCCTCACCGTGCGTGGAGTACGCGGTGGACGCGGCGATGAAGTCGGCCATCGAACCGGCCTCGGTGATCCCCTCGTTGAGGATCTGGCCGTTCTTGGCCTCCTTGTAGTACATCAGCTGGTCGCGGTCGACCGGCTCGTACGTCTGGCCCTTGGGCGAGTAGATCCCGAGCGAGGGGAACAGGCTCTCCATGCCGAAGGTGCGCGCCTCGTCGGGGACGATCGGCACCCAGCGCTTACCCGTCTCCTTGTCGCGGACCAGGTCCTTGATCAGGCGGACGAAGGCCATGGTGGTGGCCACGTTCTGCGAGCCGGAGCCCTTGTCGAAGGAGGCGAACGCCTTCTCCGCCGGGGCGGGCAGCGGCGCAACCGGGTGCACGCGGCGGGCCGGGGCCGGGCCGCCGAGGGCCGCGCGGCGCTCCTGGAGGTAGCGGACCTCGGGGGAGTCGGCGCCGGGGTGGCCGTAGGGGACGACCCCGTCGACGAAGTCGCTGTCCTTGATCGGCAGGTCGAGCAGGTCGCGCATCGCCTTGAACTCGTCCACCGTCAGCTTCTTCATCTGGTGGTTGGCGTTCTTCGACGCGAAGCCCTCGCCCAGCGTGAAGCCCTTGACCGTCTGGGCCAGGATCACGGTCGGCGCGCCCTTGAACTCGACGGCGGCCTTGTAGGCGGCGTAGACCTTGCGGGCCTCGTGGCCACCGCGGGAGAGGTGGAAGCACTCCAGGATCTTGTCGTCGCTCAGCAGCTTCGCCATCTCGACGAGCGCCGGGTCCTTGCCGAAGAAGTCCTGGCGGATGTAGGCGGCGTCGCGGGTCTGGTACGTCTGGACCTGGGCGTCCGGTACCTCGCGCAGACGGCGTACCAGCGCGCCCGTGGTGTCGAGCTGGAACAGCTCGTCCCAGGCCGTGCCCCACAGGGTCTTGACGACGTTCCAGCCGGCGCCGCGGAACTGGGCCTCCAGCTCCTGCACGATCTTGAAGTTGGCGCGGACCGGGCCGTCGAGGCGCTGCAGGTTGCAGTTGATGACGAAGGTCAGGTTGTCCAGGCCCTCACGGGAGGCCAGGGCGAGTGCCGCCGTGGACTCCGGCTCGTCCATCTCGCCGTCGCCGAGGAACGCCCACACGTGGGAGGCGGAGACGTCCTTGATGCCGCGGTTGGTGAGGTAGCGGTTGAAACGGGCCTGGTAGATGGCCGACAGCGGGCCGAGGCCCATCGACACCGTCGGGAACTCCCACAGCCAGGGCAGGCGGCGGGGGTGCGGGTACGACGGGAGGCCGTTGCCGCCGGACTCCTGGCGGAAGTTGTCCAGGTGCTGCTCGTTCAGGCGGCCGTCGAGGAAGGCGCGGGCGTAGATACCGGGGGAGGCGTGGCCCTGGATGTACAGCTGGTCGCCGGAGCCGTCCTGCTCCTTGCCCTTGAAGAAGTGGTTGAAGCCGGTCTCGTACAGCCAGGCCGCGGAGGCGAAGGTGGCGATGTGGCCGCCGACGCCGTGTTTGCTGCCTCGGGTCACCATCGCGGCCGCGTTCCAGCGGTTCCACGCGGTGATACGGGACTCCATCGCCTCGTCACCGGGCACGGACGGCTCGGCGGCGGTCGGGATGGTGTTGACGTAGTCGGTCTCGAGAAGCTTGGGCAGCGCGATGCCGGTGCCCTCGGCTCGCTCCAGCGTCCGGCGCATCAGGTACGCCGCACGGTGCGGCCCGGCCGCCTTGGCGACCGCGTCCAGCGAGGCCTGCCATTCGGCGGTCTCCTCCGGGTCCCGGTCCGGGAGCTGGTCGAGCGCGCTCGGCTGGATGGCGTTGGGGTCGGTCATGTCGCCGCCTTCCTCAGTCGAAGGGGTTCCCTCAATCGGTAAGGGTTCGGGGGTGCCCTTGGTCTTTGGCAGGACAGGGCGGAGGGCCTCGGGTGCGGTGGCACCCTGCGGCTCCGCCGCGCGGCCCGTCGGCGACTGTAACCCCCTGATCGATGATCGATCAAAGGGGAGAAGCCTAAAAAGTCTCGACATCGAGAAATTGGCATCCGGTGCCGGGGAAACAGGCACCCGGTGCCGCGTTTCCCCTGCTCACTTGAGTTCCGGGCAGCTGCTTTGGGCGGCTCCCGCCGCCCGGGGCCTGGGCGTGGTCAACCCGTCGCTGCCTGCTGGGGCGTCCCGGTCTCGGTCCGGGCGGCGGCGTTCTGCCGGCCCTGCTCGCCCTCGGTGCGCTCCCGCTCCATGCGTTCGTGCTCCTGGCGGTGGCGTGCGGACTGCTCGCGGGAGATCACCTCGGTGGCGGCGCCGACGGCGACCGCGACCGGCCATGCCATGGCTCCGGCGACGGTCATCCCGCCGAGGAGCCCGTACAGGGCCAGCCTGCGGGGCGTGGGAAGCAGCGACATGGCGGTGGAGGTGACCGTGGACGTGGCCGTGCGGGCGTCCGAGAACATGTCGCCCGGTGTCACGTAGGGGATGGGAACCCGGGGGTGAGCGGTGTGCAGGTGCACCACCTTGCCGCCGGTGTGCCTCTGCTCGTGGTGCTCCGGCTCGGCCTGGGTGCCGGTCTCGGGCGGAGCCGGCTGTTGTGCTTGTGGTGCTTGCCGGGTCTGCGGCTCTGGGGAAGTCATAGCCGTCCTCCCCTGCTGGAAGGCATGGGTGGTTGGGTCCTTCCAGCCGCCTTCCATTGATGCGCGCGGCTAAACCTAAACCTGGCCTCAATGGATTTAACGGGCAATTCGTCCAGGCTGGTCCGGTCGCCGGTCAGGCGTGCATGGGACGCAGCGCCCCCACGGCCGTGTCCGTCAGCGCGGGACCCGGCGCGCTACTCGCCCTCATGCCGGGGCGCGCACCCCAGCACATGGGCCTTGACGAGCTCGGCGATCCGGGGATCCCGGCGCTGGAACGCGGCCACCAGCTCCTCGTGCTCCTCCGCGTACGACTGCTGCACGGTCCCCAGCCACCGGATCGACAGGGCCGTGAACACCTCGATGCCGAGGCCCTCCCAGGTGTGCAGCAGCACGGAGTTGCCCGCCGCGCGGACCATCTCGCGGTGGAAGGCGACCGTGTGCCGCACCTGGGCGGTGCCGTCGGCCTTGCGGTCGGCCTCGTACAGGGCGCTGACGTGCGGCTCCAGAGCGGAGCAGTCCTCCGCGAGGCGGTCGGCGGCCAGTTCCGCGGCGATGGCCTCCAGGCCGGCCCGGACCGGGTAGCTCTCCTCCAGATCGGCCGCGGTCAGACTCCGTACGCGTACGCCCTTGTTGGGCGCGGACTCGATCAGCCGCAGTGACTCCAGTTCGCGCAGGGCCTCGCGTACGGGTGTCTGGCTGACCTCCAGCTCGGTGGCGATGCGCCGCTCCACGATTCGCTCGCCCGGCTGCCAGCGACCGCTGATGATCCCCTCCAGGATGTGCTCGCGGATCTGTTCGCGCAGCGAGTGGATGACGGGGGCGGTCATGAGGGCTCCTTAGGGCGCGTTGACGTTTAGACAATACGGCCGTAGCGCTCCGCTGGGAGGGCCGACAGGGGGGCTTTGATGCAGGTGAGACGAGACTTACACGGGGTTTGGGGTTGTGGGTGCCTGGGAGCTCGGTCCGGACTGCCGTCGGGCGTGTGCGGGTCGTGTGGGGCTGGTCGCGCCCACGCGGCGGAGCCGCATATCGACACGGCCCCGCGCCCCTGGGGGGTTGCAGTCGACCGGCGCTGAAAAGCCGACGCCCCGCCCGGAGAAGCTCCGGGCGGGGCGCCGAACGGGCAGAAGACCCAACTTGGCTTACAGGCCGAGCTCGACCTCGAACTCGCCCGCCTCCAGGATCGCCTTGACCGCCGTCAGGTAACGGGCCGCGTCGGCACCGTCCACCAGGCGGTGGTCGTAGGACAGGGTCAGGTACGTCATGTCGCGGACGCCGATGACCGTGCCCTCCTCCGTCTCGATGACGGCCGGGCGCTTGACCGTGGCGCCGATGCCGAGGATCGCGACCTGGCCCGGCGGCACGATGATCGTGTCGAAGAGCGCACCGCGCGAACCGGTGTTGGAGATGGTGAAGGTCGCGCCGGACAGCTCGTCCGGGGTGATCTTGTTGGCGCGGACCTTGCCGGCCAGGTCGGCCGTGGCCTTGGCGATACCGGCGAGGTTGAGGTTGCCGGCGCCCTTGATGACCGGGGTCATCAGGCCCTTCTCGGAGTCCACCGCGATACCGATGTTCTCGGTGTCGAAGTAGGTGATCGTGCCCTCGGACTCGTTGATCTTGGCGTTGATGGGCGCGTGCGCCTTCAGCGCCTGGGCCGCGGCCTTGACGAAGAACGGCATCGGGGAGAGCTTGACGCCCTCACGAGCCGCGAACGCGTCCTTGGCGCGGGCGCGCAGCTTCATCAGGCGCGTGACGTCGACCTCGACGACCGACGACAGCTGGGCCTGCTCGTGCAGCGCCTTGACCATGTTGTCGCCGATGACCTTGCGGATGCGGGGCATCTTGACGGTCTGGCCGCGGAGGGGGGAGGCCTCCAGAGTCGGCGCCTTCTTGGCAGCGGCGGCCGGAGCGGCAGCGGCGGCGGGCGCCGGAGCAGCGGCGGCGGCCTTCGCGGCCTCGGCGGCGGCGACGACGTCCTGCTTGCGGATACGGCCGCCGACGCCGGTGCCCTTGACGGTGGCCAGGTCGACGCCGTTCTCGGCGGCGAGCTTGCGCACCAGCGGGGTGACGTAGGCACCCTCGTCGGTCGCCTGGGCGGCGGCCGGCGCGGCCGGAGCCGGGGTGACCGGGGCCGGAGCGGCCGGCGCGGGCGCCGGAGCCGCGGGCTGGGCCGGAGCCGGGGCGGCAGCGGCGGGCGCGGCCGGAGCGGCAGGGGCGGGCGCCGGGGCGGCCGGAGCCGCAGGGGCAGCCGGGGCGGGAGCCGGAGCAGCGGGGGCGGGAGCCGCCGGGGCCGGGGCGGCCGCCGGAGCGGCACCCGCGACGCCGATGACGGCCAGCTTGGCGCCGACCTCGGCCGTCTCGTCCTCGCCGACCACGATCTCCAGCAGCGTGCCCGAGGCGGGCGCCGGGATCTCGGTGTCGACCTTGTCGGTGGAGACCTCGAGCAGCGGCTCGTCGGCCTCGACGCTGTCACCGACCGACTTCAGCCATCGGGTGACGGTGCCCTCGGTGACGGACTCGCCGAGCGCGGGCAGGACCACGTCCGTGCCCTCGGCCGTACCGGCGCCGGCAGCGGCCTCGGCGGTCGGGGCCGCAGCGGGGGCGGCCTGCTCGGTGGACGGCTGGGCGGCCGGGGCCGGCTCGGGAGCCGGCGGGGCGACCTGCTCGGCGGCGGGGGCCGGGGCGGCCGCGGGGGCGCCGGTGCCGTCGTCGATCACGGCCAGCTCGGCGCCGACCTCGACCGTCTCGTCCTCGGCCACCTTGATGGAGGCCAGGACGCCGGCGGCGGGGGAGGGGATCTCGGTGTCGACCTTGTCCGTCGACACCTCCAGCAGAGGCTCGTCGGCCTCTACGCGCTCACCCTCGGCCTTCAGCCAGCGGGTGACAGTGCCCTCGGTGACGCTCTCGCCGAGCGCCGGAAGGGTTACGGAAACCGCCATGGTTTCGGTTGCTCCTTACGAATTGCGGAAGTCTGAGTCGTCGCTTCGTCGACCGAGGGATCAGTCGTGCGCGTGCAGCGGCTTGCCGGCCAGGGCCAGGTGGGCCTCGCCGAGCGCCTCGTTCTGCGTCGGGTGGGCGTGGATGAGCTGGGCGACCTCGGCCGGCAGCGCCTCCCAGTTGTAGATCAGCTGGGCCTCGCCGACCTGCTCGCCCATGCGGTCGCCGACCATGTGGACGCCGACGACGGCACCGTCCTTGACCTGGACGAGCTTGATCTCGCCCGCGGTGTTCAGGATCTTGCTCTTGCCGTTGCCCGCCAGGTTGTACTTCAGAGCGACGACCTTGTCCGCGCCGTAGATCTCCTTGGCCTTGGCCTCGGTGATACCGACGGAGGCGACCTCGGGGTGGCAGTACGTCACCCGCGGGACACCGTCGTAGTCGATCGGAACGGTCTTCAGACCGGCCAGACGCTCCGCCACCAGGATGCCCTCGGCGAAGCCGACGTGCGCGAGCTGGAGGGTCGGGACGAGGTCACCGACGGCGGAGATGGTCGGCACGTTGGTGCGCATGTACTCGTCGACGAGGACGTAGCCGCGGTCCATGGCGACGCCCTGCTCCTCGTAGCCGAGACCGGCGGAGACGGGGCCGCGGCCGACGGCGACGAGGAGGACCTCGGCCTCGAACTCCTTGCCGTCGGCGAGGGTGACCTTGACACCGTCGGCGGTGTACTCGGCCTTCGAGAAGAAGGTGCCCAGGTTGAACTTGATGCCGCGCTTGCGGAACGCGCGCTCAAGAAGCTTCGAGGAGTTCTCGTCCTCGACCGGGACGAGGTGCTTCAGGCCCTCGATCACGGTGACGTCCGCACCGAAGGACTTCCAGGCGGAGGCGAACTCGACGCCGATGACGCCGCCGCCCAGGATGATCGCGGACTTCGGCACGCGGTCCAGGACGAGGGCGTGGTCCGAGGAGATGATGCGGTTGCCGTCGATCTCCAGGCCCGGCAGCGACTTCGGCACGGAGCCGGTCGCCAGCAGGACGTGGCGGCCCTGGACGCGCTGGCCGTTCACGTCGACGGAGGTCGGGGAGGACAGGCGGCCCTCACCCTCGATGTACGTCACCTTGCGGGAGGCGACGAGACCCTGCAGGCCCTTGTACAGGCCGGCGATCACGCCGTCCTTGTACTTGTGGACCCCCGCGATGTCGATGCCCTCGAAGGTGGCCTTCACACCGAACTGCTCGCTCTCGCGGGCCTGGTCGGCGATCTCGCCCGCGTGCAGCAGGGCCTTGGTGGGGATGCAACCCCGGTGCAGGCAGGTGCCGCCGACCTTGTCCTTCTCGATCAGGGCGACGTCCAGGCCCAGCTGCGCCCCGCGCAGGGCCGCGGCGTAACCGCCACTACCACCGCCGAGGATCACTAGGTCGAAAACGGTGCTGGCGTCGTTCGCCACGTCACGTCCTCCATGCATGTGCGCCGTACGCCGGTCTTCGATGACCGGCAGGCGGCTGGTGTCCGGCCGCTCTTTCTTCGGCCCTGGGGTGGGGCCCTGTCCTGCCGAGCCCCATCTTCGCACTTGTCCACACCGAACGAGACGCCGGGCCGGTGTGTGAGACGCCCCACGTTCAGTTGAGCGGGCACGGCAGAGGGGGCTCCGCCCTACCCGCGCGCGGAGCCCCCTCATGCGGAACGACGTCAGCCCAGGTCGCCGGCAGCCGTCAGTTCGGCCAGCCGAACCAGCGTCCGCACCGCGGACCCCGTACCACCCTTCGGCGTGTACCCGAAGGGACCACCCTCGTTGAACGCGGGACCGGCGATGTCGAGGTGCGCCCAGGTGACGCCCTCACCCACGAACTCGCGCAGGAACAGACCGGCGACGAGCCCACCGCCCATCCGCTCACCCATGTTGGCGATGTCGGCGGTCGGCGAGTCCATCCCCTTGCGCAGGTGCTCCGGCAGCGGCATCGGCCAGGACGGCTCGCCGACCTCCTCGGCCGCCTCCACGATCGCGGAGCGGAAGGCGTCGTCGTTGGCCATGACACCGAACGTCCGGTTGCCCAGCGCCAGCACCATCGCCCCGGTCAGCGTCGCCACGTCGACGATCGCGTCCGGCTTCTCCTGCGACGCCGCCCACAGCGCGTCCGCGAGCACCAGCCGGCCCTCGGCGTCCGTGTTGAGCACCTCCACGGTCTTGCCGCTGTACATGCGCAGTACGTCACCCGGACGCACGGCGGACCCCGACGGCATGTTCTCGGCGAGCGCCAGCCAGCCGGTGACATTCACCTCCAGACCGAGGCGCGCGGCGGCGACGACGGCGGCGAACACGGCGGCCGCGCCGCTCATGTCGCACTTCATCGTCTCGTTGTGCCCGGCCGGCTTCAGCGAGATGCCGCCCGAGTCGTAGGTGATGCCCTTGCCGACGAGGGCGAGGTGCTTGGCCGCCTTGGAGCTCGTGTACGTCAGCTTCACCAGCCGCGGACCGGCCGCCGACCCGGAGCCGACGCCCAGGATGCCGCCGTAGCCGCCCTTGGTCAGCGCCTTCTCGTCGAGCACCTGCACCTTGATGCCGTGCTCCTTGGCCGCCGCCGTGGCGATCGCGGCGAAGGACTCGGGGGTGAGGTCGTTCGGCGGGGTGTTGATCAGGTCGCGGGCGCGGTTGAGCTCCTCGGAGACGGCGATGGCGCGCTCGATCGCCGCCTTGTGCGCCTTGTCGCGGGGCTTGGCGCCGAGCAGCGCGGCCTCGGCGAGCGGCGCCTTGCCGTTCTTCTTGTCCTGGGCGTTCTTGCCGTTGCCCTTGTAGGCGTCGAAGGCGTACGCCCCGAGCAGCACGCCCTCGGCGACGGCGCCGACGTCACCGGCGTCGCCCAGCGGCAGCGCGAAGGCGGCCTTCTTGGAGCCGGCGAGGGTGCGGGCGGCGACACCGGCGGCCTTGCGCAGCGCCTCGCCGTCGTAGGCCCCGTCCTTGGCGTCCTCGGGCTCGGCGCCCAGGCCCACCGCCACGATGAGCGGGGCCTTGAAGCCGGCGGGCGCGGGGAGCTTCGTCACCTCGCCCTCGGCGCCCGAGGCGCCGAGGGTCTCCAGGACGCCGGCGAGCTTGCCGTCGTACGCCTTGTCCACCGCCTCCGCGCCCGGTGCGACAACCAGTGCCCCGGACGTGGACGCGGCGCCCTTGGCGACACCGATCACGATCGCGTCGGCCCGCAGGCCGGGCGCCGCGGCGGTGCTGAGAGTGAGAGCAGTCACGGTGGTGAAATCTCGCTTCCGATGTGAAGTTTGCGATGGCCGAATGGTGTGGGTCGACCGGGCCCGACGGCCGACCCGCAGGGTCGGTCGGCAATCTCCCGCCTGCCCGGCGGCGTCTGGCACGCGCATCTGCCGCGTTGTCGTCGGTCGCCGACGCTCCGCGTCGACTCCCTCCTCCGCCTTGCAGCTGCACGCACCAGACGCCGCCGGGCCCGCCCTCCGGGCGGACGGCGGGAGATTGCCGACCGACCCTAGTTCCGACCTACGGGTGCGGTAGCAGCGGGGCCTTCCCCGGTACGGCGAACACTCGGGATGAGCCTACGCTCGTGTGAGCGTTCGCTCATTCCTGCGGGCGTTCACCTGTCGGTGGCGTCGTGGTCATTTCTTGATCCACGCCCTCGGTGAGCTGAGTCACACTCGTCTGGTTCCGGTGAGCGATCGGCTTGCCGCTTTGCATGATTTCCACGAATCCCCCGCCGATTCGTCGCAAGCGGCCATAAGGGGATCTTCTGGGGGAAGGGGCACGTCAATGGCGCGCAGTGCGCACCGATGGAGAAACCGCAGAAACGTCGTCGCCGCCCTGGCGGCCGCGGGTCTGCTGTCCCTGGGCCTGGCGGCCCCGGGCGCCGCGGCGGCCGGGGCGCCGCGCATCGATCTCAGGGTGCTGGTCGTGGACAACGGCGACAGCCCGGTCCGGGCCATCACCGCCCAGCTGAAGAGCACCGGCATCCCGTACACCACCGTCGACCTGACCGACGCGAACCGCCCGACCATCACGGCCGCGTTCCTCAGCGACACGGTGAACGGCACCCCCCGGGCCAAGTACCAGGGCGTCGTCCTGCCCAACGAGGCGCCCTTCGGTGCGGGCTCCGCCGAGCAGACCGCGCTGGAGAGCTACGAGCGGACCTACGGCATCCCGCAGGTCGACGCCTACACCTGGGCCCACCCGGGCGTAGGCCTCGACTACACCAGCGAGGGCGGCTGGGCCGGCACCCTCGACGGGCGGGCGGCAGCCGTCACCACCGAGGGCAGGGCGGGGTACTTCGGCTATCTCGACGGCGCCTTCACGTTCGAGGACAACGACGCCTCCGTCCAGGAGAGTTACGGCTTCGCCGCCAGGCCCCGTACGGGCTTCACCAGCTATGTCGACATTCCCGTGCCCGCCGGCTCCGGGCGCGGCAGCCTGATCGGCGAGTACAGCCACGACGGGCGCCGCGAACTGGTCGTGACCTTCGCGTACAACCAGTACCAGCAGCAGTTCCGGGTCCTTGCCCGCGGCATCGTCGAATGGCTGACCCAGGGCGTGCACCTGGGGCAGGCGCGCAACTACTTTGCCGTGCACGTCGACGACGTCTTCGCGCCGGACAGCCGCTGGGACACCGAGCACAACTGCACCCCCGGTGACTTCGACTGCGTAGGCGGTGACGGCGAGGGGACCACGCCGATCCGTATGACGGCCGAGGACGCGGTCCACGCCGCCAAGTGGCAGCGGGAGCACGGCTTCACGCTGGACATGGTCTACAACGCCGGCGCCGGTGAGCAGTGGAAGAGCGAGAACGGCGGCACGGACGCGCTCACCGGCCAACTGCTGGCCGACAAGGCGCAGTACCGCTGGATCAACCACACCTACACGCACCCGTTCCTCGGCTGCGTCCAGGACACCTCGACCGTGCCCTGGAGCTGCGCCGAGAACGCCGACGGCTCGACGCGGTACATGAGTCGCGCGGACATCTCGGCCCAGATCCGCGACAACCACGACTGGGGCGTCGCCAAGGGGCTCCCGCTCGACCGCACGGAGCTGGTGACCGGCGAGCACTCGGGCCTGAAGACCCTGCCCCAGCAGCCCGACGACAACCCCAACCTGGCCGGCGCCCTCGCCGACAACGGCGTCAAGTGGACCGCCTCCGACAACTCCCGTGAGCCCGACCAGCGTGCGGTCGGCGCCGCGCTGACCGTGCCCCGGCACCCGATGAACGTGTACTACAACGTGGGTACCGAGGAGGAGATGGTCGACGAGTACAACTGGATCTACACCTCCCAGGCCGACGGCGGCAGCGGCGTCTGCGAGACCAACCCCGCCTCCACCTGCCTGGCCGACCCGCTGGACCCGGCCACCGGATACGACGAGTACATCGTCCCGCTGGAGGCCCGCACCGCCCTCGGACACGTGATCGGCAACGACCCGCGCCCGCACTACGCCCACCAGTCCAACCTGGCCGAGGACCGGACGCTGTACCCGGTCCTGGACCAGGTGCTCGCCGACTACCAGGCTCTCTTCGCCGACAACACCCCGGTGCAGAACCTCGCGCAGCGCGCCCTCGGCACCGAGCTGCAGCGCCGCGCCGCCTGGCAGACAGCTCTCGCCAACGGCTCCGTCACGGCGTACCGCATCGGCGACGCCGTCACCGTCAAGGCCCCGTCCGGGACCCAGATCCCGGTGACCGCGCCGGAAGGGACCACCAAGCAACTCCTCCTCGGCACCACGGCGTTCGGGACGCCGTACGCGGGAGAGCGCTCGGGCTGGACCACGCCCGCGCCGCTCCAGACCGCTCTCAAGCTGAAGCTGCCGTCGTCAGTGTCGTAAGCACAGCGCCACGGCGCACCCCGGTCACCTCACGACCGACCGACCCACCGGGGTGTGCCTCCGGCCGTAGCACCACCTTTTGTTCCACAGGGGGGAACCCGCATGATGCCCACGGGCCGTCATGTCACCATGCTCACCGAAGGCACCTATCCGCATGTCCACGGCGGGGTCAGCACCTGGTGCGACCAGCTCGTCAAGGGCATGCCGGAGGTCGACTTCCACATCGTGTCGCTCACCGGGACCGGCCGCGAACCCGTCACCTGGGAGCTGCCGCCCAACGTCTACCGGCACACCTCCGTACCGACCTGGGGCCCGCGTCCGGGACGCAGAAGGGCGCCGTACGGCAGGGCCCGGCGCCGTTTCACCGACGCCTACGAGCGTTTCCTGCTCTCCTTCCTCGATCCCGCGGGTCCCGAGTCCCACACCGACTTCGGCGAGGCCCTGTACGCGCTGGCCGAACTCGCCCGCGACGGGCGCCTGTCGGCGGCGTTGCGCACCGAGTCGGCGCTGCGGTCGCTGATGTGGATATGGACGATGCCGCATCTGCCGACCGCGGCCGCCCGCCCCACCGTCCACGACGCCCTGACCGCCACCGACCTGCTGGAACACGCCCTGCGCCCCCTCGGCGTCCGCATCCCCGAGGACTCCGTCGCCCATGCGGTGAGCAGCGGCCTCGCCACCCTCCCCGCGCTCGCCGCACACCAGTTGGACGGCGTGCCCTTCCTCCTCACCGAGCACGGCATCTATCTGCGCGAGCGCTATCTCGGTTACCGCAGCGACGCCCAGCGCTGGCCGGTGAAGGCGTTCATGCTCGGCTTCTACCGTGAGCTGAACTCACTCGGGTACCGGGCGGCCGACCTGATCACCCCCTGCAACCAGTACAACCGCCGCTGGGAGGAGCGCGGCGGCGCCGACGCCGACAAGATCCGCACGGTCTACAACGGCGTCGACCCGCACGCCTTCCCGCACGCCGGTCCCGAGCCCGAGGTCCCCACCCTCACCTGGTGCGGCCGCGTCGACCCCATCAAGGACCTGGAGACCCTGCTGCGGGCGTACGCCGATGTCCGCGCCGAACTCCCCGAGACCCGCCTGCGCCTGTTCGGGCCGGTCCCGCCCGGCGGCGAGGCCTACCGCACCAAGCTGGAGAAACTCGCCGCCGAACTCGGCGTCACGGACGGCCTCACCTTCGAGGGCCGCATCAGCGAGGTCTGGCGCGCCTACGCCGCCGGCCACGTCGTCATGCTGTCGTCCATCTCCGAGGGCTTCCCGTTCTCCATCATCGAGGCCATGTCCTGCGGCCGTACGACGGTCTCGACGGACGTCGGGGGAGTGCGCGAGGCCGTCGGCGACACCGGTCTGGTGGTCCCGCCGCGCGAGCCGGAGAAGATGGCGGCCGCCGCGCTGGCGTTGCTCAGGGACGACGAACGGCGCCGCGAACTGGGCGAGTTGTCCCGCCAGCGCGTGATCGACCGCTTCACGCTCCGCCGCTCCGTGGACAATTTCCGGACGATTTACCAAGAGCTCGCGGGCAGCCCCGAGGTGTACGAGCCCACGCTGGAGACGGTCACCGACTGGACCCTCGAACTGCGCGACCCCTGGTACGAGAAGGTCGCGACGGACGGAACCGGCTGGTGAGCGGAAGCCTCTGGATGCCGCCCGGCTCCCGCCCCGACACCCTGCCCGCGATCCCGCGCCAGCGCACCGCACCCAGCTGGGCGCAGCCCGACCCCATCGACGAACTCGCCGAACGCCTCGACGACTTCATCGCCGCCGCCGTCCACCCCGACGAGATCGCCGCGCTGCTGGAGTCCGACGGCCTGTCGGACGACCAGATACGCGAGCGCTACGGCGTGAAGAACTCCTTCGCGCTGGCGGAGGAGCTGTACGAACGGGTCGAGCGCCGTTATCCGGAGCCGGAAGGGCCGGTCCACGACCCCTGGCAGGTGGGCCTGCTCGGCTGTCTGCTGAGGGGTGTCGTCTTCGCCCTCCCGGGCCTCGGCTACGTCCTCGGCGCACCCCTCCTCGCCGGCTCGCGGGACGACTTCGGCCTCCCCGCCGGCACGGTCCCGCTGCTGGCCGGGGCCTTGGCCGGCTGGACCTGGAACCAAGGGCTCGCCCACCGGGCGTACTCCTGGCTGGGGCTGGGCGACCGCCCCGCGAGCCGCCGCTCACTGCTGCGGGGAGCACCGGCGGGCGCCTTGCTGGGCTCCCTGGTCGCGTTCGCCGTGGCCGGTACGGATCAGCTGGTGGCGGTCGCCTTCGCAGCGGGCCAGTCCGTGTACCTGGGCGCGGCCACGGTGCTGCTGGTCATGGGCCGCGAACGGGCCCTGCTGGCCGCCCTGTTGCCGATGGCGGTGGGCGCGGTCTTCGCCATGATGGAACCCATGCCGGACGCAGCGAGGCCGGTTCTGCTGTTGGGTTCGCTGACGGTGGTGGTGCTCCTCGGCCTACGCGAGGTAGCGCCCCTGAAGGGGCGCGGGGCTGTATCGACATGCGACTCCGCCGCGGGGCGCGACCAGCCACAACGCACCCGCAGACGACCGACGGCAACGGGCCCCCGTCTCTCCGCATCCCTCCCGTACGCCGTCTTCGGCCTGGCCACAGGGGTCCTGGTCCTCTACGCAGCCCTGGGAGACGTCCTCGTCGGCGAGCAGCACAGCGCGATCGCTGCGCCCGCCGCGGTCGCCCTGACCCTCAGCATGGGCCCCGCCGAATGGCTCCTTTACCGCTTCCGCAGCAGCGGCCTCGCGGGCCTGCGCTCCAGCAGCACACCGAGGGCGTTCCGGCGTACCACGGTGATCACCGTCCTGAAGTGCCTCTCCGGCTACCTGATCGCCCTGCTCGCCCTCAGCCTCACCACCTCGGCCCTGTGGCCGCACGCCCCCGGCATCACCGGCGTCCGCCTCGCCGGACTGCTCCTGCTGGGCGTGGTCCTGTGGACGGGCCTGCTCCTGCAATCCTTCGGCGCGGTGCTCAGTGCCGCGACGATCTGCTGCGGGGCCGCGCTCGCCCAGACGGTGGCCGTGGTGACGCACTCGGGCAACCCGCACTGGGTCGGCCTGATCGTGCACGGGGCGGCGGCGGTGGCCCAAGCGGCCCTCGTCTGCGCCCTGTTGGGGAGGGCGACCGCCCACCGATGAGAGACC
Organism: Streptomyces sp. NPDC093591; assembly: GCF_044764885.1. Taxonomy (NCBI): domain Bacteria; kingdom Bacillati; phylum Actinomycetota; class Actinomycetes; order Kitasatosporales; family Streptomycetaceae; genus Streptomyces; species Streptomyces sp. NPDC093591. The sequence continues at coordinate 335,692 of NZ_JBIWIY010000002.1, read as the reverse complement.
TGCTGATCCCCTATTACGAGCACCCGTCCGTCCGCCCCGCCGAATGGGACGCGATCATCAAGGCCGCGCCCCGCCTGTACGGGGTCGTCCTCAACCCGGCCAGCGGCCCCGGCGAGACGCCCGACCCGGCGTTCGCCGAGGTCGCGGCCAGGTTGCGCGGCGCGGACGTGCGGGTGCTCGGCTACGCCGACACCGACTACGGCCGCAGGCCGACCGCCGACGTCGTACGCGACATCGCCCGGCACCGCGACTGGTACGCCGCGGACGGCGTCTTCCTCGACCAAGTCGCCGCGGGCCGCGAGGAGTTCGCGTACTACCAGCGGCTCGCGACGGCGGCCTGGGGCGCCGGCTGCGGCACGCTCGCCCTGAACCACGGCACGGCACCGCACCCGTCGTACGCCAGGATCGCCGACCTCCTGGTCACCTTCGAGGGCACCTGGGAGTCGTACACCCGGCTCGGTCCCCAGCAGTGGCGGGGCGACGGCGGAGTGCGCCTGTGCCATCTGGTGTACGGCGTCCCGGCCGGGGTCGACCTGGCGGAGCCGGCCCGCGCCCGCGGGGCCACCGTGCACTGCGCGGTACCGGGGATGGGCGATCATCCTTGGGGTACGTTGCCGCACACTCTGGAGCCCGCTCGGTGAGACGCCTCATTCCGCTGGTCGTTCTGCCTCTTCTCCTCCTCGCGGGCTGTACGTCGGCCCCTGACGGCGCCGAGGACGCCGAGGGCGGTCCGAGCGGCTCGCGCTGGCAGCCGCGGCCGGGCACGGCCTGGCAGTGGCAGCTGCGCGGCCGTATCGACACCGGCGTCGACGTGCCGGTCTACGACATCGACGGCTTCGACCAGTCCGAGAAGACCGTCGCCGCGCTGCACCGCGAGGGCCGCAAGGTCATCTGCTACCTCTCCACCGGCGCCTGGGAGGACTGGCGCCCCGACGCCGGGAAGTTCCCCAGGTCGGTGATCGGCAAGGGCAACGGCTGGGAGGGCGAGCGCTGGCTCGACATCCGCCGCCTGGACGTCCTGGAACCCCTGATGGCGGCCCGTATCGACATGTGCCGTGACAAGGGCTTCGACGCGGTGGAGCCCGACAACATGGACGGCTACAAGAACCGCACGGGCTTCCCGCTGAAGGCCCGCGACCAGCTCCGCTACAACCGTCTGATCGCCACGCTGGCCCACGAGCGGGGCATGGCGGTCGGCCTGAAGAACGACCTGGACCAGATCCCGGAGCTGGTGGACGACTTCGATTTCGCGGTCAACGAGCAGTGCGCGCAGTACGGGGAGTGCGCGGCCCTGAGCCCCTTCGTGAAGGCCGGCAAGGCGGTGTTCCACGTCGAGTACGAGGTCCCCACGCGCAGCTTCTGCGCCGAGTCGCGTCGCCTGAAGCTGAGTTCGATGCTGAAGAAGTACGAGCTGGGGGTGTGGCGACGGGCGTGCTGAGGCTCAGGTGCCCAGGGTCAGCACGACGAGCGCGGTCGTCGCCGCCGTCTCCGCGAGCCCTCCGAACACGTCCCCGGTGACGCCGCCGAAGCGGCGCGTGCAGTGCCGCAGGAGCAGCTCGGCGGCGGCGAGCGCGGCGAGGACCGCGAGGGCGGTGCGCGCGATGTCGTACGCCCCCAACAGCGCTCCCGCCGCGGCGGCGACGCCGGTGACGGCCAGGGCGACGGCCACCGCGCTCCGTACGGGGACGACGCCGGCCACCGCGGCCCCCAGCCCCTCCGGGCGCGCGGCGGGCACCCCGGCGCGGGCGGCCAGGGTGAGCGCGAGGCGGGCGGCGACGGCCGAGACGACGGTGGCGAGGGCGCCCCGGGCCCATGAGGCGCCGTACAGCTGGGAGAGGGCGGCCACCTGCGCGAACAGCGCGAACACGAGCGTGAGGACGCCGAACGGCCCGATGTCCGACTGCTTCATGATCCGCAGCGCGTCCTCGGCGGGCTTGCCGCTGCCGAGCCCGTCGGCGGTGTCGGCGAGCCCGTCGAGGTGCAGCCCCCGGGTGAGTACGGCCGGGACGGCGGCGGCGACGACGGCGGCGAGGAGGGGACCGGCACCGAGGAACAGCAGCACCAGCGCGACGCACGCGGCACCGCAGCCGAGGGCCACGCCGACGAGCGGGGCACACAGCATCCCGCCGCGCGCCGCTTCCCGGTCCCAGCGGCTCACCTTGACGGGGAGCACGCTCAGGGTGCCGAAGGCGAAACGGAGACCGTGGACACGGAGTCCGTGCGGGGGCGGCGGGGTCATGGACACGCCCGCAGACTAGCCCGGACGCCGTACCCGCCAGGCGGCCCACCCCTGCCCCCGACACACTGAGACCATGGGTGACTGGTGGCAGCGCAACATCATCGAACCGGGCAAGCTCCCCCTGCTCCTGGCGCTGACCGCCTTCGTGGTCACCTTCCTCGTCACCCGCCTCATCACCCGCCTCATCCGCGCGGGCAAAGGGCCCTTCCGCAACATCGAGACCGGCGCCGTCCACATCCACCACGTCGTCCCCGGAGTCGTCCTCACGGTCCTCGGCGGCTTCTGCGCGGTCGCCGGCGGACAGCGCGGCTTCGGTGCGGCCGTGGCCGCCGTGGTCTTCGGCATGGGCGCCGGTCTGGTCATGGACGAGTTCGCGCTGATCGTGCACCTGGACGACGTCTACTGGACCGAGGCGGGCCGCAAGAGCGTGGAGGTGGTCGTCCTCACCGCCGCCCTGGCCGGCCTGTTCCTCCTCGGCTTCGCACCCTTCGGGGTCAACGACCTCAGTGACGACGAGCTGCAGGACCGCGGGTCGGTGATCAGTACGGTCCTGGTGAACTTTCTCTTCGCCCTGATCGCCCTCGCCAAGGGCAAGGCCCGCATCGCGATCTTCGGGATGATCGTCCCCTTCATCGCCTTGTTCGGAGCCATCCGTCTGGCCCGCCCCACCTCCCCATGGGCGAAACGGTTCTACCGCCGCCGCCCGCGCGCCCGCGCCAAGGCGCAACTGCGCGCCTTCCACCACGACCGGCGCTGGGCCGGCCCCAGCCGCAAGGTTCAGGACTGGATCGGCGGCGCGCCCGACGCGGACCGGGCCCTGGAACGCCGCTGACGCGTCGCCGACCACGCGCACAGCACCAGCACCGCCGCGATCGCCGCCAAGTGCTCCTTGCCGGCGAGGTTCTCCTCCAGCGCGACCTCGACCACCATCGCCACGATCACCGCGGCGCCCGTGACATACGCGCCGTAGCGCCATCCGAGGAACACGGCGAGGCCCACCACCGCAGCCGACGGACCCGTGTCCACCACCCGGGCGTCCGAGGCGGGCAGCCCGATCGGGTGGCCCGGGCCGAGCGCGATGCCCACGCGCGCGTACAGGGTTCCGGCGACGGTCGCGACGTACGCGATGACGAGCGTCCGCCACCGGCCCAGACAGAGCTCGGCGATCCCGAACACGAGCAGGATCTGCGCGAGCGCACCCCACACCGGCAGGTCGAGGGCGGGTACGAACAACGACAGTGGCGTCCGCAGGAGCGCCTGCCACAGCGGATCCTCGGCCCGCACCGCCCCGAGGTCCTGTACGACCCGGTATCCCCAGGGCTGGTTCTGCACGACCTGCACGAGCCCCGTCAGGCACACGGCCCCGACGGTCATCGGCACGGCCCGCCACCGCCGCTCCGCCCACGGCCCGCGCACGGCGAGGTACAACGCCCCCCACTCGGCACGGGCCCAGCGGCCGAGGGTGTTCCTCATGGGTGGGGATCATAGGGCCACAACCGCGACGAACCGCCCTTTTACGTTCCGTCGCGACCGCGCAGCCCGGCGGTGCCGAACCGCGCGCGCACCACCGTCACTCGGCCACCGGCTCCTCGGCTTCCCGCGTCCCCGAACCCTCCGGCGTCCCCGAATCCTCCACCGGCTCTGGGTCCTTCGGCTTCTCGGGCAGCTCCGCGGCCAGCGCGGCGGCGGCCTGCACCATGGGGAGCGCGAGCAGTCCTCCGGCCCCCTCCCCGACCTTCACGCCCGGGTCGAGCAGCGGCTCCAGGGCCATCCGGTCCAGCGCCTTGGCCTGTCCCGGCTCCCCGCTGTTGTGCGCGGCCAGCCACCAGTCCGGCGCCCGGAACGCGATCCGCTGCCCCACCAGCGCACAGGCGGCGACCACGACCCCGTCCAGCACGACCGGCATCTTCCGCACCGCACTCTGCAGCAGGAATCCGGTGATCGCGGCGAGATCGGCCCCGCCCACCGTCGCGAGCAGCTGCAGCTGATCCCCGAGCACGGGACGCGCCCGGCGCAGGGCGTCCCGGATCGCCGCGCACTTGCGCATCCACACCAGGTCGTCGATGGCCAGGCCGCCGCGCCCGGTGACCACGGAGGCATCGGTCCCGCACAGCGCCGCCACCAGCACCCCGGCCGCCGTGGTGCCGCCGACGCTCACATCGCCGAGCACCACCAGATCCGTACCGGAGTCGGCCTCCTCGTCGGCCACCGCCACCCCGGCCCGGAAGGCGGCCTCCGCCTCCTCCAGGGTCAACGCGTCCTCGACGTCGATACGACCACTGCCGCGCCGCACCCGATGCCGTACGACGGCCTCCGGCAGCGACTCCGGGTCGCAGTCCAGCGCCATGTCGACGACCCGTACCGGAACCCCGAGCCGCCGCGCGAGCACGGACACCGGCCGGCCGCCCTCGAGGATCTCCCGCACCAACTCCACGGCGCCGCCCGCAGGTCGGGCCGAGACGCCCAGCTCGGCGACGCCGTGGTCAGCGGCGAACAGCACGACCCGCGGCTGCTCGATCGGCCGCACCGGTACGGCGGACTGTGCCGCCGCCAGCCACTCACCCAGGTCGTCGAGGCGGCCCAGTGCCCCGGGCGGCACGATCTGACGCTCACGGCGCGCCTCGGCGTCACGGCGCACCCCACCGTCGGGGCGCTCGATCAGATCACTGAAGTCGTCGAGATTAAGCGAGCTCATTCGCCGAACAGTACCGGCACCGGTCGAACAGAACGGCGCCACATGGTCACCAGGGCCTCCGCCACGTCACCGCCGCATCCGCGTGACGTCGTTGCACCCAAGATCGCCATCCCATACGTTCCGTTTTGCAGTGGATTGTCGGGGCATGCTCGCACCGTCCTGCCGTATGCCCCCCGTACGCCCCCGCCCTACGCCCTCGCGCCCGGGAGCCGCCCCATGACCGCGACCGCACCTCCCGAAAGAGCGCGCGCCGAATGCGCGTTCACCCTCGCCGCATGCCGGGAGCAGCCCTACGTCCCCCGGCACCTGGGGCTCACGCGGCTGCCGTCCCGCCGGCTGAGGGCAGCGGCCCGCGCGGCGCTCGCCTTCCCCGAGCCGGAGAGCTGGCTGGACGTGGGCACGGGGTACGCCCGCTTCCCGGAGGTGGCGAAGGAGCTCTTCCCGTACACGGCGTTCGACGGCCTGGACCCGACCTACCGCGTCCTGCACGCGCGCGTGGCCGAGCGCGTGGAGGAGGCCCACGTCGGCAATCTGACGGACGCCCGCATCAGGGCCCGGCTGCGCGCCCGCTACGACATCGTCAGCATGTTCCGCCACCTGGAGCACACCCCGGACCCCCGCGAGGAGCTCCGCGCCGCCCTCACGGTCCTGCGGCCCGGCGGCCACCTCATCCTCGAACTCCCCGACCCGCGCTGTGTGTTCGCCGTGCTGCTCGGCAGAGGGTGGACCCCGCACAGCCGCCCCGGCCACCTGCACCTGCTGCCCCTGGAAACGCTCCGCCAGGAACTGGAGGCCCTGGGCTGCACGGTCCTCTCCACGGACCGCCGGACCCCGCACATCCCGTACGACCTCGCGGCCACGACCTCGCGGACGCTGGCGTTCTTCCTGCCCTCGCCGCTGTCCCGGATGTGCGCGCCCCTGGTGGCCGTGGCCTGGGCGCTCGACCACCTCCTGGCCCCCGTACTACGCCACACCCGCTTCTCGAACACGTACCGCGTCATCGCCCGCAAGGAGCCCACCGCACGGACCTGAGGCCCGGTCATCGAAACCCCGCCCGACCGGCCCCCGCGGCCGCAGGGCCTAGCCCCGCAGCACCAGCGCCTGCCCCGCCACCACCAGCACCACCTGCTCGCACTCCCCGGCGAACGCGGCGTTCAGCCGGCCCAGCTCGTCCCGGTAGCGCCGCCCCGACGCCGTGGCGGGCACGATGCCCGACCCCACCTCGTTCGATACGGCGACCACGGTCCGCCGAGTTGAGCGCACCGCCTGTGTCAACTCCCGTACCCGCTCCCGCAGCGCGCGCTCCCCGCCGTCCGCCCACACCGCGTCGTCCCACGCCCCGACGGAGTCCATGGCGTCCGTCAGCCACAGGGACAGACAGTCGACGAGCAACGGCGCCCCGGCCTCGGCCAGTAGCGGCACCAGGTCGCACGTCTCGGCCGTACGCCACGACCCCGGCCGCCGCTCCCGGTGCGCGGCGACCCGCGCCGCCCACTCGTGGTCGCCGCCCCGCGTGCCCCCGGTCGCCACGTACAGCACGTCCGGGAAGGCCTCCAGCCGCCGCTCCGCCTCCACCGACTTCCCGGACCGGGCCCCGCCCAGCACCAGCGTCCGCCGCGGCACATCCGGTACGTCCTCGTACGCCCCCACCACCAGCGTCGCCCCGTCCGGCACCGCCCGCGCACCCGCCGCGGCCAGCCGCCGCCGCAACTCGGCGCCCGGCGGCACGTCATGGTCCAGATGGACGGCGACCACATCCGTCGTCGGCCCGATCGCGCCCACCGCCCGCAGCTTGGCCAGGGCGTCCGGCCGCCCCACGACATCGGCGACCACCATGTCGTACATCCCGACGGACCCCTCCTCGAGGCCGGCCGGCGCACCCCCCGGCGGCAGGTACAGCAGCCGCTGCCCGTCCGGCCCGGTCACCGCGTACCCGGTGCCCGGCGAGTCCATCGCCACCGCCCGCACCCGATGCCCCGTCAGCAGCGCCAACTCCCGCCCGTCCGGCACCCGCCCGGGCTGCGGCACCCCCGCCGGCACCTCGACGGCGGGCCCGTCGTGCGGATGCGACAGCAGCACCTGCCGGACGCCCGCCAGGGAACGCCCCGCCCGAGCCGCCGCGAAGGCCGCCCCGGGCGTCAGATCGAGCAACAGCCCCCCGTCCACGAGCAACGCGGTGGCCGCCCGCGCGTCATCGCCGAGCGCGCCCGCACAGGCCGCACACGGACAGTCGGGGCGGGGGAGTCCCGCGGGGGCACCGGTGCCGAGCAGAGTCAGTTCCACAGAACCGATTTTCGCGTGTCCCCGCAGGTCTCGCGCATCCGACTAGGCTCAGGGCAGCAGCCGGACCATGATCCGGCTGCTGCTCTGCACGTGCTGACACCTTGGAGGCGTACATGGCGGCATGGACGTGGCGGTTCGAGAAGGCCGACGGGGCTGAGGTCCAGCCCGCGGTGCAGCCCGAGGAGTTCACCACCCAGGGGGACGCCGAGTCCTGGGTGGGGGAGAACTGGAAGGCGCTGCTCGAAGGCGGCGCGGACCAGGTACGGCTGTTCGAGGACTCCACCGAGATCTACGGGCCGATGAGCCTGCACGCCGAGCAGGCCTAGGCGCGGAGGGGGCGAGGGCCACACGCTCGTCCGGCCCTCGCCCGCCCTCCCGTCACTGCTCACCCAACGTCACATCCACCGTCTTCTCATCGCCGTCGCGCGTGTACGTCACCGTCGTCCGCTCACCCGGCCTGTCGGAGGCGAGCTCCTCGGCGAGCGAGTTGATGGTGGTGATGTCCGTGTCACCGAGCCGGGTGATGACGTCCCCGGGCTCGATTCCGGCCTTGTCGGCCGGCCCGCCCGCCATCACCTCGACCACGGCGACGCCCGCGACCTGGTAGTCGTCGTCCACGACGGTACGACCCGTGATGCCGAGCGCCGCCCGGCCCGATTCGGTGACCCTGCCGTCCCTCACGATCTGGTCGGCGATGGTCCGCACGGTCGACGCCGGGATCGCGAACCCGATGCCGGGCGCCGCGCCCTCGCCTCCGCCGGGTTCGGTGGCCGCGAGGGTCGGGATGCCGATGACCCGGCCGTCGAGGTTCACCAGGGCACCACCGCTGTTGCCGGGGTTGATGGCGGCCGACGTCTGCACCATGTTGGCGATCGTCGCGCCCGTACCGCCCTGGCTGCGGCCCTCGGTGACGGTCCGTCCGGTCGCCGAGACGATGCCCTGTGTCACGCTGGACGACAGCCCCAGCGGCGAGCCCATGGCCAGTACGATCTGCCCGACCTCGACCTTCGCCGAGTCCCCGAACGCCGCCGCCTTCAGCCCCTGCGGCGCTTTGTCGAGCTTGATGACCGCGAGGTCCTGCTGCGGGTAGGAGAAGACGAGCCGTGCCGTGAAGGTGTTCTCGCTGTTGGCGGTCGTCACCCGGAAGCTGTCCTCGTTGCCCACGACATGCGCGTTGGTGACGATGTGCCCCTGGCCGTCGTAGACGACGCCCGAGCCCAGATCGTTCCTGGCCTGGATCTGGACGACCGACGGCAGCACGTCCTTGATCACCTTCAGGTAGCCGTCCTGCAGATCGTCGACCGCCCGCGGGGCGACGGCCTGCGCGGCCTGCGTGGTCGAGCCCTCCTCCTCGCGCGAGCGCGAGGACGGGGAACCGGAGCACGCGGAGAGAAACCCGAGGCAGCACAGCACGGCGACGGCCGCGACGACCGGCCGCAGGGCACGGAAACGGCGAGCATCCATGCCCCGAGTCTCACCGCGGAACCAGGCTCCGGCCTGTGATGCTCACCCGAACGAGCCCGGTCCCCGTCTTACCCGGGCCCTGTCGTTCGGATTAGCCCGGCGTCGCGGGCTCTGGCACGCGCTCCCTCAGAGGGGGCTCGGCTCGGCTTGGCCGGTCCGCCGGACAGGCCCTAGCCGCGCACTCCGCACAGATGCAGCAACGCCGCGACGCTCCGATACGGATCCGTCTTCCCGGCCCGCTCCTCGACCGCCAGCAACGCCTCCACGTCCGCCGGGATCTCCGCCCCGTCGACAGCCGTGTCGGTGAACACCCGCACGCCGTACCAGGTCTGCAGCGGCGCCCCGATGCCGGCGAGCGTCGCCGTCAGCTCGGCGAGCCGGTCGGCGCGGACGTCGAGCCCCAGCCGATTCCGGTACGCGGTGGTGTCGAAGGCGTCCAGCGCCGCCGCCCAGTCGCCGGCGAGTCCCGGCCGCATGGCCAGCGCGTCGCCGTTGCGCACGAGCAGCGACAGCAGCCCGCCCGGCGCGAGCATCCGGGCCAGCCCGGCCAGCAGCGGATCGGGCTCCTCGATGTACATCAGCACGCCGTGGCACAGCACGACGTCGAAACTGCCCGGCAGGAAGTGGACGCCGGTGTCCCGCCCGTCCCCCTGGACGATACGGACCCGCTCCCGGATCCCCTCGGGCTCACCGGCGAGCTCTTCGCGGGCCGCCGCGATCATCTTCGGGTCCTGCTCGACGCCGGTCACCTGATGCCCGGCCCTGGCCAGGCGCAGCGCCTGCGTGCCCTGGCCCATCCCCACGTCGAGCACCCGCAGCCGCTGCCCGACCGGGAACCGCCCGGCTATCTGCTCGTCGAGCTGCCGGGCCACCAGCTCCTGTCGTACGACATCACGCAGCCCGCCCAGCTTGCTCAGCCACGCGTCGGCCGCACCCCCGGTGAAAGCAGCTGTGCTCAGGGCCGCTCTCCGCGCTTGACCTGCGGCTTCGGCAGCCGAAGCCGGCGCATCTGCAGCGAGCGCATCAGCGCGTAGGCGACGGCACCGCGCTTGTGCTCGTCCGGGAAGCGCTCGGCGAGCCGCTTCTTCAGACGGACGCCGGTGACGACCGAGTCCAGCACGATGAGCACGATCACGATCAGCCACAGCAGCAGCGCGATGTTCTGCAGCGCGGGCACCTGCACCATGCTCAGCACGAGGATGACCACGGCCATCGGCAGGAAGAACTCCGCGATGTTGAAGCGCGAGTCGATGAAGTCACGCGCGAACTTGCGGACCGGGCCCTTGTCGCGGGCCGGCAGATACCGCTCGTCGCCCCCGGCCAGCGCCTGGCGCTGCTTCTCCAGGGCGGCCCGGCGCTCTTCGCGCTGGCGCTTGGCGGCCTCCTTGCGCGTCATCGACGTGTTGGCCACGCTGCGACGCTGCGACTGGGCCTCACTGCGCTTGGGCGTGGGGCGGCCCTTCGGGGCCTCGGGGTGACGGGTCTGATTGGAGTCGGTCACCAGCGCCTTGTCGGCGGCCTGGGCCTTCTCTTCCTTGGCACGGCTACGGAACACAAAACCCAAGGGTACGGGGTGGCGGCGCATGGACGTCAGTCCGGTGGGGAACGATCCGGCAACACCAGTCGTCGTAGGGGGACAGAGGGGACGTTGCAGACGGTTCGTCCGGCGGCCATCGGGAACCACCCATGAGCCACCCGGGAGTCACCTACTCCTTACGCCGGAGCGGGAGCGTCAGCAGTCGTCCTTGGGGATGAGCGCATCCGTCCCCGAACAGTGCGTCAATGGATGCAGGGCCCGTACTGTGGGTTCTGTCGCAGAGCTGGAGCTGGACGTCAGAAGGGGGCGCGCGAAGCCCATGAGCGGTGTCATGAAGCGTATGGGGATGATCTTCCGCGCGAAGGCGAACAAGGCCCTTGACCGGGCCGAGGACCCGCGCGAGACCCTCGATTACTCGTACCAGAAGCAGCTGGAGCTGCTCCAGAAGGTCCGCCGCGGCGTCGCCGACGTGGCCACCTCGCGCAAGCGCCTGGAACTCCAGCTCAACCAACTCCAGCAGCAGTCGTCGAAGCTGGAGGACCAGGGGCGCAAGGCGCTCGCGCTGGGCCGTGAGGACCTGGCCCGGGAGGCGCTGTCCCGCCGCGCCGCCCTTCAGCAGCAGGTGACGGATCTGGAGACGCAGCACTCGACGCTGCAGGGCGAGGAGGAGAAGCTCACCCTCGCGGCCCAGCGCCTGCAGGCGAAGGTCGACGCCTTCCGCACCAAGAAGGAGACGATCAAGGCGACGTACACGGCGGCCCAGGCCCAGACCCGCATCGGCGAGGCGTTCTCCGGCATCTCGGAGGAGATGGGCGACGTCGGCCTGGCGATCCAGCGCGCCGAGGACAAGACGGCACAGCTTCAGGCCCGCGCCGGCGCGATCGACGAACTCCTCGCCTCCGGCGCCCTCGACGACCAGTCCGGCATGCACAAGGACGACATCCAGGCCGAGCTGGACCGGCTCTCCGGTGGTACGGATGTAGAGCTGGAGCTGCAGCGCATGAAGGCGGAGCTGGCGGGCGGTTCGTCGGGCGGCCAGCAGGCCATCGAGGGCGGCAACGGCCAGTCGCAGTCCCAGCAGCAGCCGCAGGACACCCCGCGCTTCGACAAGCAGTAACCGAGCCGACGGCGGGGCCCACGCCGAGGAGGCCGAGATGGGCGACATGATCGTCCGGATCATGGGTGAAGGGCAGGTGAAGCTGTCCGACAGCCACCTGCCCGAGCTGAACAAGCTCGACGACGAGCTCCTGGTGGAAATGGAGAACGGCGACGGCCCCGGCTTCCGCCGCACCCTCGACGCCCTCCTCGCCAAGGTCCGCGAACTCGGCGAGCCCCTGCCCGACGACTCCCTGGAGCCGTCGGAACTGATCCTCCCGTCTCCGGACGCGACCTTGGAGGAGGTCCGGGAGCTGCTGAGCGACGACGGCTTGATCCCGGGTTGAGCCACATCAGCCCGTCCGGCGTTTGAGGACGAGGCCCGTCAGGGCCGAAGCGGGGGCCTGGGGGCGGCAGCCCCCAGCAGACGCGCACTGCGACGCCGGGCACACACCACAAGGAACCCCCAGTTGGCCCCCGTCCCAAGCCCCGCAGGGAATCGCGTTCGGCGGCACCTCAAGGCGCACCCCATGGCGCTGGACGCCGCGTTGGCGGTGGGCGTGCTGGCCTGCATGGTGGCCGGCTCCTTCGTGGACCCGCACGGGAAGAACGGGGTCACCTGGGGCCTGCGCACCCCGGACGTGCTCAGCCTCCTGCTCATCACCCTCGGCGCCGCGGCCCTGGTCTTCCGCCGCCGCGCCCCCATGATCGTCCTCGCCCTCACCGGCACCTTCTCCCTCATCGAATGCGTCAGCGGCGACCCCCGCGCCCCGGTCGCGATGTCCGCGGTCATCGCCCTCTACACCGTCGCCTCGACCACCGACCGCACCACCACCTGGCGTGTGGGCCTGCTCACCATGACCGTCCTGACCGGGGCCGCGATGCTCGCCGGCACCCTGCCCTGGTACGCCCAGGAGAACCTCGGCATCTTCGCCTGGACCGGCATCGGCGCCACCGCGGGCGACGCGGTCCGCAGCCGCCGTGCCGTCGTCGCCGCCATCCGTGAGCGGGCCGAACGGGCGGAGCGCACCCGTGAGGAGGAGGCCCGCCGCCGTGTCGCCGAGGAGCGCCTGCGGATCGCCCGGGACCTGCACGACGTCGTCGCCCACCACATCGCCCTCGTCAACGTGCAGGCCGGCGTCGCCGCCCACGTCATGGACAAGCGCCCCGACCAGGCCAAGGAAGCCCTCGCCCACGTACGTGAAGCGAGCCGCTCAGCGCTCAACGAACTGCGCGCGACGGTCGGCCTGCTCCGCCAGTCCGGCGACCCCGAGGCCCCCACCGAACCGGCCCCCGGCCTCGCCCGCCTCGACGAGCTCGCGGGCACCTTCCGCAGCGCGGGCCTCCAGGTGGAGGTCGCCCGCGCTGACCAGGGCACCACGCTCCCCGCCGCCGTCGACCTGGCCGCCTACCGCGTCATCCAGGAGGCCCTCACCAACGTGCAGAAGCACGCGGGGCCGGAGGCGAAAGCCGAGGTCAGCGTCGTCCGCGTGGGGCCGAACATCGAGATCACCGTCCTCGACGACGGCGCCGGCGAGGACAGCGCCCCCGACGGCGGCGGCCACGGCCTGCTCGGCATGCGCGAGCGCGTCACCGCCCTGCGCGGCACCCTCTCCACGGGCCCCCGCTACGGAGGCGGCTTCCGCGTCCATGCGATCCTGCCGGTCAAGAGCCGCACCCGCGCCGCGGAAGACGCCGGATGACGACGCCGCGGGGAACTCACCCGCACCCCGCGGCAGTTCTCGTATGACGAAGCCGTTCACCTCGTGCCCCGCGGAGGACCCCGCATGACCATCCGCGTCCTGCTCGCCGACGACCAGGCCCTTCTCCGCAGCGCCTTCCGGGTGCTGGTCGACTCCGAGCCCGACATGGAGGTCGTGGGCGAGGCGTCCGACGGGGCGGAGGCGGTGCGGCTGGCCAAGGAGGAGCGGGCGGACGTCGTCCTGATGGACATCCGGATGCCCGGTACCGACGGCCTCGCCGCCACCCGCATGATCAGCGCCGACCCGGCCCTCGCCCATGTCCGCGTCGTCATCCTCACCACCTTCGAGGTCGACGACTACGTCGTGCAGTCGCTGCGCGCCGGCGCCTCCGGTTTCCTCGGCAAGGGCTCCGAACCCGACGAACTGCTCAGCGCCATCCGCGTCGCGGCCGGTGGCGAGGCCCTGCTGTCCCCGGCCGCCACCAAGGGGCTGATCGCCCGCTTCCTCGCCCAGGGCGACGGCGCCGACGGCGATGGTGACCCCGCCCGCGCCGAGCGGCTAGACGCGCTCACCGTCCGGGAGCGCGAGGTCCTGGTCCAGGTCGCCGGCGGGCACTCCAACGACGAGATCGCCGAGCGCCTGGAGGTCAGCCCGCTGACCGTGAAGACGCACGTCAACCGGGCCATGTCCAAGCTCGGCGCCCGCGACCGGGCACAGCTGGTGGTGATCGCGTACGAGTCGGGGCTGGTACGCCCAAGGGTGGAGTGACCTCCGCCCGGGTGTACTGCGCCCGGAGTATGCGCCGGATAAGGAAATGGACCTGGGGCCTAGGAAACCGGGGTCCCCGATGGCTCAGGGTGTAAGGGCGGGCGCTCACATGTGCGCCACAGACGCCCCTACCACGTCCGCTGCCCACTTCTGCGCTCAACAGAAGAGAGACCCTGACCCATGTCCTGGCTGTCGAGATTCAGCCTCGCCCAACGTGCCCTGATCGGCCTGATGTCGATCATCGCGATCGCCTTCGGCGCCATCGCGATACCCCAGCTCAAGCAGCAGCTGCTGCCCTCCATCGAACTGCCCATGGTGTCCGTGCTGGCGCCGTACCAGGGCGCCTCACCGGACGTGGTCGAGAAGCAGGTCGTCGAGCCGATCGAGGACAGCCTCGAAGCCGTCGACGGCATCACCGGCGTCACCTCCACCGCCAGCGAGGGCAACGCCGTGATCATGGCGTCCTTCGACTACGGCCCCGACACTCAGCAGCTCGTCGCCGACGTCCAGCAGGCCGTCAACCGGGCTCGCGTCCAACTGCCGGACGATGTGGACCCGCAGGTCATCGCCGGTTCCACGGACGACATCCCGACCGTCGTCCTCGCCGTCACCTCCGACCAGGACCAGCAGGCCCTGGCCGACCAGCTCGACCGTACGGTCGTGGCGGAGCTGAAGGACATCGACGGCGTCGGCCAGGTCACCGTCGACGGCGTACGTGACCTCCAGGTCACCGTGGAGCCGGACGACGCGAAGCTGGCCAAGGCGGGCCTGACCTCGGCCGCTCTCTCCCAGGCCCTGCAGGCGGGCGGCGCCACCGTCCCGGCCGGCTCCTTCGACGAGGGCGGCGACAACCGCACGGTCCAGGTGGGCGGCGGCTTCACCTCGCTGGAGCAGATCAAGGACCTGAGGGTCACCGGCGAGGGAACCTCCGGGAAGAAGCCGGTCCGCCTCGGTGACGTGGCCACCGTCAAGCAGGAGCAGGCCCCGGCCGACTCCATCACCCGCACCGACGGCAGGCCGTCCCTCGCGCTCGCGGTCACCATGGACCGCGACGGCAGCGCGGTCGCCATCTCGGACGCGGTGCGCGACAAGCTGCCGGAGCTGCGCAAGGACCTCGGCTCGGGCGCCACGCTCACCGTGGTCAGCGACCAGGGCCCGGCCGTGAAGAAGTCCATCGACGGCCTGACCACCGAGGGCGCGCTCGGCCTGCTCTTCGCGGTCCTCATCATCCTGGTCTTCCTGGCGTCGATCCGCTCGACGCTGGTGACCGCGGTGTCCATCCCGCTGTCGGTGGTCCTGGCGCTGATCGTGCTGTGGACCAGGGACCTCTCCCTGAACATGCTGACGCTCGGCGCGCTGACCATCGCCATCGGCCGCGTCGTCGACGACTCGATCGTGGTCCTGGAGAACATCAAGCGCCACCTCGGCTACGGCGAGGAGCGCGAGGAGGCCATCCTCAAGGCGGTCCGCGAGGTGGCCGGAGCGGTCACCTCCTCCACCCTCACCACGGTGGCCGTCTTCCTGCCCATCGGCCTGACCGGCGGCATGGTGGGCGAGCTGTTCGGCTCGTTCAGCCTGACGGTGACGGCCGCGCTGCTGGCGTCGCTGCTGGTCTCCCTGACGGTCGTGCCGGTGCTGTCGTACTGGTTCCTGCGCGCCCCGAAGGGCACGCCCGAGGACGCCGACGAGGCCCGCCGCAAGGCCGAGGAGAAGGAGGCCAAGAGCAGGCTCCAGCGCTTCTACGTCCCCGTCCTGCGGTTCGCGACCCGCCGCCGCCTCACCAGCGTGCTGCTCGCGATCGTCGTCCTCATCGGCACGTTCGGCATGGCGCCGCTGCTGAAGACGAACTTCTTCGACCAGGGCGAGCAGGAAGTCCTCACCGTCAAGCAGGAGTTGAAGCCGGGCACCAGCCTGGCGGCGACCGACGAGCAGGCGAAGAAGGTCGAGAAGCTGCTCGCCGACACCCAGGGCGTCAAGGACTACCAGGTCACGGTCGGCTCGTCCGGCTTCATGGCCGCCTTCGGCGGCGGCACCGACACCAACCAGGCGTCGTACCAGGTGATGCTGGCGGACTCGGCGTCGTACGACGAGGTGCAGGACCGCATCGAGGCGGGCCTGAAGAAGCTCGACGGCATCGGTACGACCACCATCGCGGCCGGTGACGGCTTCGGCGCCCAGGACCTGAGCGTCGTCGTGAAGGCGGCCGACGCGGGCGTCCTGCGCACGGCGGCCGAGCAGGTCCGGGAGGCGGTGGCCGGCCTGGACGACGTCACGGACGTGACCAGCGACCTGTCGCAGAGCGTGCCGCGCATCTCGGTCAAGGCCAACGACAAGGCGGCCGCGGCGGGCTTCAACGACCAGACGCTCGGCATGGCGGTGGCCCAGGCGGTCCGCGGCAACACGGCGGCCCAGGCCACCCTCGACGACACCGAGCGGGACATCGTCATCAGGTCGGCGAAGCCCGCGAAGACGCTGAAGCAGCTTCAGGACCTGTCTCTGGGCCCGGTGAAGCTGGGTGACATCGCGGACGTGAAGCTGGTGGACGGCCCGGTCTCGATGACCCGGATCGACGGTCAGCGTGCCGCCACGATCAGCGCCAAGCCGACCGGCGACAACACCGGCGCGGTGAGCGCGGACCTTCAGGCCGAGATCAACGGGCTGACGCTCCCGGCGGGCGCGACGGCCGAGATCGGCGGTGTCTCACAGGACCAGGACGAGGCGTTCGCCAACCTGGGCCTGGCGATGCTCGCGGCGATCGCGATCGTCTTCATGCTGCTGGTGGCGACCTTCCGCTCGCTGGCCCAGCCGCTGATCCTGCTCGTGTCCATCCCGTTCGCGGCGACCGGCGCGATCGGCCTGCTGGTGGCGACCGGCACCCCGATGGGCGTCCCCGCGATGATCGGCATGCTGATGCTGATCGGCATCGTGGTGACGAACGCGATCGTCCTGATCGACCTCATCAACCAGTACAGGAAGCAGGGTTACGGCGTCGTGGAGGCCGTGATCGAGGGCGGTCGGCACCGGCTGCGCCCGATCCTCATGACGGCCCTGGCGACGATCTTCGCCCTGCTCCCGATGGCCGCGGGCGTCACCGGCGAGGGCGGCTTCATCGCCCAGCCGCTGGCGGTGGTCGTCATCGGCGGCCTGATCACCTCGACCATGCTGACGCTGCTCCTCGTCCCGACGCTCTACACGATGCTGGAGCTCCGCAAGGAGCGCCGGGCGAAGAAGCGGGCGGCGAAGAAGGCCAAGAAGGCCGGGACGCCCGCTCAGCCGAAGGAATCGGGGGAGCCCGAACCCGCGGGCGTGTGACGTCCCTTGTCGTACGGCGGCCGGGCCCCTGATCCACGGAGATCGGGGACCCGGCCGCTGCCGTACCCGGGGTTACGTATTCTGTGGCCTCGAACTGATCTGCGGCGGAAGGGGATTCGCGCGTGCCGCTGCACAGGGACGACCCGAAGTCGGTCGGCGGCTACAAGCTGGTCGACCGGCTCGGGGCCGGAGGCATGGGAATCGTCTACCGGGGCAGGGCGCGCTCGGGCCGCGAGGTCGCCGTCAAGGTGGTGCACGCCCAGTACGCCGAGGACCCCGTCTTCCGCACCCGCTTCCGGCAGGAGATCGAGGCCGTCCGCAAGGTGAGCGGCGCCTTCACCGCACCGGTGGTGGACGCCGACCCGGAGGCGGTACGGCCCTGGATGGCGACCCAGTACGTGCCCGGCCGCTCGCTCGCCGACCGCCTGCGCGAGCGGGGCCCGCTGCGCGGTACCGAACTGCGGCAGCTCGCCCTGGGGTTGGTGGAGGCGCTGCGGGACATCCACCGCGCCGGGGTCGTGCACCGGGACCTGAAGCCGGCCAACGTCCTGATGGCCGAGGACGGCCCCCGCGTCATCGACTTCGGCATATCCCGGGCGGCGCAGAACCACCAGACCCTGACCGAGACCGGCCAGATGATCGGCACCCCGCCCTTCATGTCCCCGGAACAGTTCACCGACGCCCGCACGGTCGGCCCCGCCTCCGATGTCTTCTCGCTCGGGGCGCTGCTGGTGTACGCGGTCACCGGGCGCGGCCCCTTCGACGCGGACAGCCCCTACCTGACGGCCTACCGGGTGGTCCACGACGAACCCGTCCTGGACGGGCTGGCGCCGCAGCTGCGCGCCGTACTGGAGCGCTGCCTGGCCAAGGACGTGCCGGACCGGCCCGGACTCGACGATCTGGCACGGGAGTTCGCGGCCGTCCTGCCCGAGCCGGCGGACGGCGACCCGCAGACCATGTCCCTGCGCCTGGACACGCTGAGCGCGCTGCGCGAGCCGGACGCACGGGGCGCGGGCGGGGAGACCGGCCCCGGCAACGGCACCGACACGACGGCCGGCCCCGGCTCCAAGAGCCTGTTCGGCCGGGCACACGGCACCCGCTTCGGCCGCCGCAGGCGCATGCGTCCGCTGTGGGCCGCGACCGGCACGGTCGGCGCCCTCGCCCTGGGGCTGACCGGGTATGCGCTGGTCGGCCCGGACTGGGAGGACAGCGGCGGCGGGGCCCTACTCGAATCGTCCGCGTCCTCTGCGCCGTCCTCGTCCTCCTCCCGCTGGCCGGCGCCGCCCGACGGCTGGCGGGCCTGGCAGACGACGGTGAACGAGACGGCACCGCTCGGCACGCCCAAGGCGATCGCGGACACCACTTTCGAGGGCGACTCCGCCTGTGTGCTGCACGACCTCGCCGCCTACTGCGCGGGCCAGGGCGTTCTCCCGGTCCGCCTGGACGGCCTGACCGGCAAGACGGTCTGGCGCGCCGACCTCGCACCCGCCGGCGTTGACGGCGCGGAGTACTGGGCCCAGCTCCTCGGCGTCCGCGAGGGCGCGCTGCTCGTCCGGCAGAGCATCTCCAGAATGGACAGCACGACCGAAACGACCCACGTGGTCGCCCTCGACACCAAGACCGGCGCCAAGCTGTGGTCCCGCGAGGTGAACGACGACAACGTCGACCTGACCCTCTCCGGCGACCTGGTCCTGACCGCCGAGGCCGACGGCCGGACGATGACGGCCCGGTCGCCTCGCACCGGCGCCGCGCGCTGGACCATGAAGGTGCCCGACGGCTACTTCTGCGAGTTCTCGACGGTCGACACGGACCTGTACGCCCACTGCACCCTGGACGATCCCGAGAAGGCCCTGCTCCTGGCGGTGGACCGGACCGACGGCTCGGTACGGCGCATCGAGGTGCCGTACGCGAGCCGCCTCCTCGGGGGCGTCGACGGCCGGCCCGCCGTGCTGGTGTGGGCCGACGACAGCGAGCCGGCCTCGGGGGGCTCGGCGCACGGCCGGCTCCTGCTGATCGACCCGGAGACGAACACCCGCAGCACGACCAAGCTGGCCAAGGCCTACGACGGAGAGCCGACGCTGGCGGGCGGCACCCTGTGGATCGTGTCGGCCAACGGCCGGGTGACCGCCGTGTCGGCCCGCACGGGCAAGGAGCTGTGGCAGACCCCCACCAGCCTGGAATCGGCGGGCAAGGCGGCGTACGACACCCGCACGCGCACCCTGTACATGTCCAGCAGCAGCGGCCGGGTGGCGGCCCTCGACGGGCGCAAGGGCACGCTGCTGTGGGAGACGCTGCCGCGGGTCACCCACGTGTACTCCGGCGGCACCGTCGGGCCCGAGGTGCTGCTCAACGAGGGCTCGCTCGTCGTCACCGCGCCCGACGGCACCGTCTTCGGTCTGGACCCCGCGCACCCCGAGCGGGAGCCGGCTTCGGGGTGAGCACAAGGTCCACGGCAGTGGTTACGGCAGCGCCAGCATCCGCTCCAGCGCCAGCTTCGCGAACGCCTCGGTCTCCTTGTCGACCTCGATCCGGTTGACCAGGTTGCCCTCGGCGAGGGACTCCAGGGTCCACACCAGGTGGGGCAGGTCGATGCGGTTCATCGTCGAGCAGAAGCAGACCGTCTTGTCGAGGAAGACGATCTCCTTGCCCTCCGGCGCGAAACGGTTCGCCAGGCGGCGTACGAGATTCAGCTCGGTCCCGATGGCCCACTTGGAGCCGGCCGGGGCGGCCTCCAGGGCCTTGATGATGTACTCGGTCGAACCGACGTAGTCCGCCGCGGCGACGACCTCGTGCTTGCACTCGGGGTGGACGAGGACGTTCACGCCCGGGATGCGCTCGCGCACGTCGTTCACCGAGTCCAGGCTGAAGCGGCCGTGCACCGAGCAGTGACCGCGCCACAGGATCATCTTCGCGGCGCGCAGCTGGTCGGCGGTCAGCCCGCCGTTCGGCTTGTGCGGGTTGTAGACGACGCAGTCCTCCAGGGACATGCCCATGTCCCGCACCGCGGTGTTGCGCCCGAGGTGCTGGTCGGGCAGGAAGAGCACCTTCTCGCCCTGCTCGAAGGCCCAGTCCAGGGCCCGTTTCGCGTTGGACGAGGTGCAGATCGTGCCGCCGTGCTTGCCCGTGAACGCCTTGATGTCGGCGGACGAGTTCATGTATGACACCGGGACCACCTGCTCGGCTATTCCGGCCTCGGTCAGCACGTCCCAGCACTCGGCGACCTGCTCGGCCGTCGCCATGTCGGCCATCGAGCAGCCGGCCGCGAGGTCGGGCAGGACCACCTTCTGGTCGTCGGAGGTCAGGATGTCCGCCGACTCCGCCATGAAGTGGACGCCGCAGAACACGATGTACTCGGCTTCCGGGCGCGCGGCCGCGTCCCGGGCCAGCTTGAAGGAGTCGCCGGTCACGTCCGCGAACTGGATGACCTCGTCGCGCTGGTAGTGGTGGCCGAGCACGAAGACCTTGTTCCCGAGCTTCTCCTTGGCCGCGCGGGCGCGCTCGACCAGGTCCGGGTCGGACGGCGAGGGCAGGTCGCCGGGACACTCGACGCCGCGCTCGCTCCTGGGGTCGGCCTCACGGCCGAGGAGCAGCAGGGCGAGGGGCGTCGGCTGGACGTCGAGCTCCGTGGTCTGGGCGGTGGTCACGACACGCACCCTTTCTGTTCTGCGGCTCGCCGGGACCGGAAGATCCGGACCCGGCGGGTCATGCGGGACACCTTCATCGACTTCTCGTCGAATTGACGCTATCTATCATAACCGGTTCACGTCAGTTTGACGATGGCCATCATGTCGATGTGACGTGAATCCCGATGACGGGTCCGCGTATTCCCCATTGAGGCGTTTTCCGCTTCGCGCGCCGTGTGCGAGCATGAAGAAGGACCGATAAGACAAGCGCCCGGCCCGGAATGAATCCGCGGCCCCGCCGGTTGCAACCGTCGGCAAGCAGTCTCCGTACAACCCGGGAGAGATGTAGATGTCCGTATCGGACGAGACCAGCACCGTCACCGACGGCATCGTCCTGACCGACGCCGCCGCGTCCAAGGTCAAGGCCCTGCTCGACCAGGAAGGCCGTGAAGACCTCGCCCTGCGCGTCGCCGTCCAGCCCGGCGGCTGCTCCGGCCTGCGCTACCAGCTCTTCTTCGACGAGCGTTCCCTCGACGGCGACGTGGAGAAGGACTTCGGCGGTGTGAAGGTCGTCACCGACCGCATGAGCGCCCCGTACCTGGGCGGCGCCACCATCGACTTCGTGGACACGATCGAGAAGCAGGGCTTCACGATCGACAACCCGAACGCGACGGGCTCCTGCGCCTGCGGCGACTCCTTCAGCTGAGCCCAGCCGAAACGCAGAAAGGCGGCGACCCCCTCCGACGGGGCCGCCGCCTTCCCGTATCCGCGGCCCTTACCGGGCCCCGGACGTCTGCGGTGCGTCCGGGATCCGTGCCCCGGGCTTCTCCAGGGGGATCGCCTGGCCGTCCGTGCCGACCACCTTGCGGTCACCGAGCGGCTCGTCCAGCTGCACCGTCTTGTGGAACACCTTGGCGATCAGGATGCAGACCTTGTCCGGCTGCGAGGTCTCGGTCACCCGGACCGTCACCTCGTCGCCGCTCTCGCTCGCCGTCACCTTGTAGTCGGCGCACACCCCGCCCGTGAAGGCGACGGTCAGCTCCGAGCCCTCGGCCGTGTAGCCGTCCACCGTCACGTTCCGCGTGACCGGCGCCGAGGTCGGCTCGTCCTTCGGCTCGGTCGGCCGCGGGGTCGGCTGCCCGCTCGGCTCCCCGGACGGCGTGGCGGAGACCAGGTACTTCGGGTCGACCGCCGGATACGTCACCGTGAAACCGTCCCGCGCGCCCGGTGCCCGCACCTCGAACAGCCAGGACGGCACCAGCGTCTGCCGCGTGTCCACGGAGTGCGAGGCCAGCCCGAACACCGCCTTCTCGACCATGACGGTGTCCTTCGCCGGCGCCCCGGTCGAGGCCTCCGACCCGCAAGGCGCCTCAAGGCGGTCCTTCAGCGGTACGGGGCTGGCGCAGCCGCCGATGCCCATGCGGTGGTCGGTCCCCGGCGCCGCGTTCATCAGCCCGAGCGTCTTCTCGGCATCCAGCACGGGGTACGTGTCACCCTTCACCGGCGCCTTCAACTGGCCGCTCCCGCCGACCACTTCACCCTGGGCGCTCACCGTGATCCCGGTCGTCCAGCCGTACGTGGGCAGCCCGCCGATCAGGGGGCTGGCGTTCACGACCCGCTGGGCGCCCATGAGCTGGCTCGCGTCGAGCTTCGCGTCGTCCTGACCCACCGCCTTGAGGACCGGCGCGGCGGCCTTCTTCGCGGCGGCCTCGCTCACCGGGTCGGCGGCCGGATCCGCGGCGCCCTTGTCGCAGACGGTGGTGCTCTCGCAGTTGTCGGTGCCGGGGGCGTACCGGTAGAACGTCCAGGTCCCCGGCGCCTGCTTGTTCACCTGCAGACTGGGCCCCGCCCCGTCCTGCGCCCCGACCTTCCAGGTCTGCCCCTGCACCACCGGCTTCCCGTCCACCCCGAGCGCCTGGGCCAGCCGGGCCACCTCGTCCGCACCGACCTCACCCTGAGCCCGGTACACCGGCGCCGACCTGGGCCCGTCCGCCAGCTCCCCGTCGGCCTTGTAGGTGACGCCGTACGGGTTGGGCTCCCCGGGGGCTATGCCGCCGATATCGCCGGTGCCGCCCTCGGTGTAGCCGTCGAGGTGGAGCGGCGGGGGAGTGCCGTCGCCGGACGCCCCCGACGCCGTACCCCCGTCCGACCCGCCCGACGCGCTCGCGGCGAGGTAGGCCCCACCGCCCCCGACGAGCAGTACGGCGGCAGCGACGGAGGCGATGATCGCGGGGGAGCGGCGTCGACCGGAATCGCCGGCTCCGGCCTCTTCACGAGTGGCCTCTTCGTGAGCGGGCCCTTGAGGAGCGGCCTCTTCACGAGCGGGCTCGTCCGCGGTCCCCGTGGCCTCGGCGTCGGGACCGGTGGCGCCGTCCTCCACGGCACCGGAAGCCTCGGCACCGGAAGCCTCGGCACCGGCGGCGGTCTCCTCCCGGGCGCCCTGCTCCTCGGCGGAGCCGTCGGCGCCCGGGTCGTCGTTCTCGGGTCGCTCGGTGTTCACCGCATCGCTCCTTCGGCTGCGCACATGTCCCATGACCCTGACCGGACCCTGCCAAAAAGGTCGGTCCACGGGGTCGTATCCCGCATCCCCTTTACGGGGGACAGCGATGGGACGCAGCGGGGGAGCGCGCGGTTCCCTGAAAGGCGCCGATTCAGTCGCCGTAGTCCGACATGGCGTCCAGCAGCCGTGCCGACTTGGGCGGCACGGTCACTCCATGGATGAGTGAGGGGGAGACCGGACGGGAAAGGACACGGTCGGGAGCGGTCCAGTGGGGAGCCATCCGCGCGCAGTCACCGCGCAGCGACGCCAGGTCGCCCTCCAGGTCGATCGGAGCCGGGGCGTGGACCTCGATTTTCGTCATAACGGAACCGTAGGCACGCCGAGACCCGCGAAGAAAGATCTACTATCGGGTAGTTTCGTCTGCTTCAGAGTCCTGGTCACGAACGGTAGCGTGGACTGTCAACCTCACCTCCCCGCAGGAGACTCCACGCCGTGCGCATCGCAGTCACCGGCTCCATCGCCACCGACCACCTCATGACCTTCCCCGGTCGCTTCGCCGACCAGTTCGTCGCGGACCAGCTGCACACGGTCTCGCTCTCCTTCCTGGTCGACAACCTGGACGTACGCCGGGGCGGCGTAGGCGCGAACATCGCCTTCGGCATGGGCCAGCTGGGCACGAAGCCGATCCTGGTCGGCGCCGCCGGCTCCGACTTCGACGAGTACCGGGCCTGGCTGGACCGGCACGGCGTCGACACCGGCTCGGTCCGCATCTCCGAGACCCTGCACACCGCCCGCTTCGTCTGCACCACCGACGCCGACCACAACCAGATCGGCTCCTTCTACACCGGTGCGATGAGCGAGGCCCGCCTGATCGAGCTGAAGACCGTCGCGGACCGCGTCGGCGGCCTCGACCTGGTCCTCATCGGCGCCGACGACCCCGAGGCGATGCTGCGCCACACCGAGGAGTGCCGCTCCCGCCAGATCCCCTTCGCCGCGGACTTCTCCCAGCAGATCGCCCGTATGAACGGCGACGAGATCCGGATACTGCTGGACGGAGCGACGTACCTCTTCTCGAACGAGTACGAGAAGGGGCTCATCGAGTCCAAGACCGGCTGGACGGATGAGGAGATCCTGTCCAAGGTCGGCCACCGGGTCACGACCCTCGGCTCGCGCGGCGTACGCATCGAGCGCGAGGGCGAGGACCCGATCGAGGTCGGCTGCCCCGACGAGGAGCGCAAGGCCGACCCCACGGGCGTCGGCGACGCCTTCCGCGCGGGCTTCCTCTCCGGCCTCGCCTGGGGCGTCTCGCTGGAGCGGGCCGCGCAGGTCGGCTGCATGCTGGCGACGCTCGTCATCGAGACCGTGGGCACGCAGGAGTACCAGCTGCGCCGGGCCCACTTCATGGACCGCTTCACCAAGGCGTACGGGCATGACGCCGCCGCCGACGTCCAGGCGCACCTGGGCTGACTCCCCGCCCTTCGGGGCGTTCAGCTCACCCGGCGGACCAAGTACGCCGTCCCTTGGTCCGCCGGTTCCTCACCGACGTACTCCTGTCCCCGCATCGCGCACCACGCCGGGATGTCCAGCCGCGCCGCCTCGTCGTCCGCGAGCACCCGGACCGTGCCGCCCACGGGCACCTCGCCGATGACCTTGGCCAGCTCGATGACCGGAAGCGGACAGAGCTTGCCGATCGCGTCCACGACCAGGACGTCCTCCCGTACGACAGTGCTGGGCACCGGCGCCCCGAGCTTCTCCCGTACGGACGCCACGGCCCCCGGCAGCACCTCCAGGAACCGCTCGACGTCCTCCGCCGCCGTCCCGAACGGCAACGACACCCGCACGTTCCCCTCGCTCAGCACCCCCATCGCCCTCAGCACATGGCTGGGCGTCAACGTGCTGCTCGTACAGGACGACCCGGAGGAGACCGAGAAGCCGGCACGATCCAGCTCGTGCAGCAATGTCTCCCCGTCGACATAGAGACAGGAGAAGGTGACGACACCGGGCAGTCGCCGCACGGGATCGCCGACCACCTCCACATCCGGCACCAGCCGCGGCACCCGCGCCCGGATCCGCTCCGTCAGCTCCCGCAGCCGTACCGCCTCTTGGGCCGCCTCGGCCTGTACGGCCCGCAGCGAGGCCGCCGCGGCGACGATCGCCGGGATGTTCTCGAACCCGGCCGCCCGCCCCGACTCCCGCTCGTCCGCGGGCCCTTGCACCGCGAACCGCACACCTTTGCGCACGACGAGCAGTCCGACCCCCGAGGGCCCGCCCCACTTGTGAGCACTGGCCGTCAGCAGCGACCAGTCGCCTTCGACCCGCCCCCACCCCAACGACTGCGCCGCATCCACCAGCAACGGCACCCCGGCCTCCCGGCACACCCCGGCCACCTCAGCCACCGGCTGCTCGGTCCCCACCTCGTGGTTGGCGGACTGGAGACAGGCGAGCGCGGTGTCAGGCCGCAGGGCTTCCGCATACGCCCCCACGCTCACCGCCCCGGCCCGGTCCACCGCGACCTGTGTGACGGTCCCGCCATCGCCTTCGTGCGCATCAGCCGCATGGAGCACAGAGGAGTGTTCGACGGCAGACACGATCAGGTGGCGTCCGACCCGCCGCCGCCCGGCCAATACGCCCGCGACACCCGAGTGGACGGCTCTCGTCCCCGATGAGGTGAACACCAACTCATCGGCTCTGCACCCCACGGCCTCGGCAGCCGCCTCCCGAGCCGCGTCCAGCAACAACCGCGCCCGCCGCCCCTCCCGATAGAGACGGGCGGGATCAGCCCACCCCTCATCGAGGGAGGCCTGGAGACCCTGCCGGGCAACGGGATGAAGAGGAGCACTGGAAGCAGCGTCAAAGTAGCCCACATGGCAACGCTAAACGTCCGGTGACTGCAACGTCCTCCTAGGGGCGCGGGGCAGCGACATCAGCGGCTCCGCCGCGGGGCGCGATCAGCCACAAACAACCCGCAGCCGCCAATCAAGCGAACCCCCCACTCCAGTAGGCCCCCCTCCCCGCGAACCCCCGGAGGGCGTCGGCTAGGGTTTGGTCCGCATAAACATCCAAACCCCTGCCCGACGCAGGGCGGCGACCGACCAGCGAGAAGGCCAGGCCGCAGCCATAACCGCGCGGGCGAGACTCTCGGGAAGGCGCTACGTGAGTCCCAACGGCTCCGACCGCTCGCCGCGGCGCCCGATGCGGCGGAAGCTGCTGCAGGCAATGACTGCGGGCCTGGTCCTGGCGACAGCCACCGGTTGCTCGTACAACTGGGAAGACTTCCCTCGCCTTGGTATGCCCACCCCGACCACGGAAGAGGCTCCGCGGATCCTCTCCCTGTGGCAGGGTTCCTGGGCGGCGGCGCTCGCCGTCGGCGTGCTGGTGTGGGGCCTCATCCTGTGGAGCGCCATCTTCCACCGGCGCAGCCGCACCAAGGTCGAGGTTCCTCCGCAGACCCGGTACAACATGCCGATCGAGGCGCTGTACACGGTGGTCCCGCTCATCATCGTCTCGGTCCTGTTCTACTTCACGGCCCGCGACGAGTCGAAGCTCCTCAGCCTCAAGGACAAGCCCGACGTCACCGTCAACGTCGTCGGCTTCCAGTGGAGCTGGTGCTTCAACATGATCGAGAACGTCGACGGTTCCACCGGCGACGCCAAGACGGCCAAGGAACTGGCCGCGATCCCGGACCGGTTCAAGGAAGACTTCCCGGCGAACGCCGGCGGTGTCTACGACTGCGGCACCCCCGGCACCCGGAACCCGCAGACGGGCAACCCGGGCCCGACCCTGTGGCTGCCCA
The DNA here is from genome assembly GCF_044764885.1 of Streptomyces sp. NPDC093591. Taxonomy (NCBI): domain Bacteria; kingdom Bacillati; phylum Actinomycetota; class Actinomycetes; order Kitasatosporales; family Streptomycetaceae; genus Streptomyces; species Streptomyces sp. NPDC093591. The sequence goes on along the minus strand of NZ_JBIWIY010000002.1, from coordinate 308,680 downwards.
AGGGCAAGACGGTCCGCTTCGTCCTCACCTCGCGTGACGTCATCCACTCCTTCTGGGTGGTGCCGTTCCTGATGAAGCAGGACGTCATCCCGGGCCACACCAACGCCTTCGAGGTGACCCCCAACCGTGAGGGCACCTTCCTGGGCAAGTGCGCCGAACTCTGCGGCGTCGACCACTCCCGGATGCTGTTCAACGTGAAGGTCGTCTCCCCCGAGCGCTACGAGCAGCACCTCAAGGACCTCGCCAAGAAGGGGCAGACCGGTTACGTTCCCGCCGGCATCGCGCAGACGAGCCACGAGAAGAACCGGGAGACGACAAACCTGTGAGCATCCTCAACGAACCCCAGGGTGCCGCGGCAGCTGAGGACTCGTACGAGAACGAGCTGCCGGTCAGGCGCAAGCAGCCCGGCAACGTCGTGGTCAAGTGGCTCACCACCACCGACCACAAGACGATCGGAACGCTGTACCTCGTCACGTCGTTCGCGTTCTTCGTGATCGGCGGCGTGATGGCGCTGCTCATGCGCGCCGAGCTCGCCCGGCCTGGTCTGCAGATCATGTCGAACGAGCAGTTCAACCAGGCGTTCACGATGCACGGCACGATCATGCTGCTGATGTTCGCGACGCCGCTGTTCGCCGGCTTCGCGAACTGGATCATGCCGCTGCAGATCGGCGCGCCGGACGTGGCCTTCCCCCGGCTGAACATGTTCGCCTACTGGCTGTACCTGTTCGGCTCGCTCATCGCGGTGGGCGGCTTCCTCACCCCGCAGGGCGCGGCCGACTTCGGCTGGTTCGCCTACGCCCCGCTGTCGGACGCGGTCCGCAGCCCGGGCATCGGCGCCGACATGTGGATCATGGGTCTGGCCTTCTCCGGCTTCGGCACCATCCTCGGCTCGGTCAACTTCATCACCACGATCATCTGTATGCGCGCGCCCGGCATGACCATGTTCCGCATGCCGATCTTCGTGTGGAACGTGCTGCTGACCGCGGTGCTGGTCCTGCTGGCCTTCCCGGTCCTGGCGGCCGCGCTGTTCGCGCTGGAGGCGGACCGCAAGTTCGGCGCCCACGTCTTCGACGCTGCCAACGGCGGGGCGCTGCTGTGGCAACACCTCTTCTGGTTCTTCGGCCATCCAGAGGTGTACATCATCGCGCTGCCGTTCTTCGGCATCATCTCCGAGGTCATCCCGGTCTTCTCCCGCAAGCCGATGTTCGGCTACATGGGTCTGATCGCGGCGACCATCGCGATCGCGGGTCTGTCCGTGACGGTGTGGGCGCACCACATGTACGTCACCGGCGGTGTGCTGTTGCCGTTCTTCTCCTTCATGACGTTCCTCATCGCCGTCCCCACCGGCGTGAAGTTCTTCAACTGGATCGGAACGATGTGGAAGGGCTCGTTGTCCTTCGAGACACCGATGCTCTGGGCGACCGGCTTCCTGATCACCTTCACCTTCGGTGGTCTGACCGGCGTCATCCTGGCCTCGCCGCCGATGGACTTCCACGTCTCCGACTCGTACTTCGTGGTGGCCCACTTCCACTACGTCGTCTTCGGCACCGTCGTCTTCGCGATGTTCTCCGGCTTCCACTTCTGGTGGCCGAAGATGACCGGCAAGATGCTCGACGAGCGCCTCGGCAAGATGACCTTCTGGACGCTGTTCATCGGCTTCCACGGCACCTTCCTCGTCCAGCACTGGCTGGGCGCCGAGGGCATGCCGCGTCGTTACGCCGACTACCTCGCGGCCGACGGCTTCACCGCCCTGAACACGATCTCGACGATCAGCTCGTTCGTGCTCGGCGCGTCGCTGCTGCCCTTCTTCTACAACGTGTGGAAGACGGCCAAGTACGGCAAGCCGGTCGGCGTCGACGACCCGTGGGGCTACGGCCGCTCGCTGGAGTGGGCGACGTCCTGCCCGCCGCCGCGGCACAACTTCCTCACTCTGCCGCGGATCCGTTCCGAATCCCCGGCGTTCGACCTGCACCACCCTGAGATCGCCGCCCTCGACCAGCTCGAGAACGCACCTCACGGTGAGAAGGCTCTGGCTGGTGGCAAGGAGGCCGGCAAGTGAAGGTTCAGGGCAAGATGTTCATCTGGCTGAGCGTCTTCATCCTCGCCATGGCAGTCGTCTACGGCGTGTGGTCGAAGGAGCCGGCCGGCACGACGGCCCTCTTCCTGGCCTTCGGTCTGTCCATCATGATCGGCTTCTACCTGGGCTTCACGGCCCGGCGGGTCGACACGGGCGCCCAGGACAACAAGGAGGCCGACGTCGCGGACGACGCCGGCGAGGTCGGGTTCTTCAGCCCGCACAGCTGGCAGCCGCTCTCCCTCGCGATCGGTGGCGCGTTCGCCTTCCTGTCGATCGCGATCGGCTGGTGGCTGATGTACTTCTCGGCGCCGCTGATCCTCATCGGCATCTGGGGCTGGGTCTTCGAGTACTACCGCGGTGAGAACCGCACCCAGTAACACGAGCTGAGCTCATCAGGAGCCCGGACACTCCGTCAGGAGGGTCCGGGCTCCTGCTTTTGCAGCAATCGACGTCACCCGTACGCGCTACCCGGCGCGCCGGGGGTGACATGGCTTCTTAGCGTGAGGCCATGAGCCAAATACCGCGTACGAGCACCGTCATAGGCTGCTCGCTCCTGCTGATCGCGATAGGCGCGAGCGCCGTCGGCTGCAGCAGCGACGGCAACCCGCTGTCCGCCGAGCCCTACGACGCGGCCGATCAGATCGCCTTCAACGGCCCCACGGGCGACGGCAAGAAGGCCGACCCCGACAAGCCCCTGGAGATCACCGCGGAGGACTCCGACGGCCGCATCACGGACGTCACCGCCAGGGACGCCGCAGGACGCTACGTCGCGGGCGAACTCTCCGCCGACGGCACCCGCTGGCACAGCACCACCCCGCTGGCCGCCAACGCCCGCTACACGGTGCGCGTGAGCACCGAGGACGAGGACGGCGCCCCCGGCCGCAAGGTCCTCACCTTCGACACCAGCAGGCCGACGACCCAGAAGCACCTGACGGTGGAGTTCGGCCCCAAGGCGGGCACCTACGGCGTGGGCCAGCCCGTCACGGCGAAACTGAGCCAGCCCGTCAAGGACAAGAAGCAGCGGCAGACGGTCGAGCGGGCCCTCAAGGTCGACTCCACGCCCGCCGTGGAGGGCGCCTGGCACTGGGTGGACGACAAGGAACTCCACTACCGCCCCAAGGAGTACTGGCCCACCCACGCCACGATCCGGGCCCGCAGCAACCTCGAAGGCGTCAAGATCAGCGACCGCCTCCGGGGCGGCAAGGTCAAGCCCCTGACCCTCACCATCGGCGACCAGGTCATCGCCGTCACGGACGCCGCGTCCCACCAGCTGACGCTCTACCGCAACGGCGAGGAGGTCAGGTCGATACCGGTCACGACCGGCAAACCCGGCTTCGAGACCCGCAACGGCGTCAAGGTCGTCCTGGGCAAGGAGTACTTCGTACGTATGCGCGGTACCAGCATCGGCATAGCGGAGGGCTCCGCCGACTCGTACGACCTACCGGTCTACTACGCCACCCGCGTGACCTGGAGCGGCGAGTACGTCCACGCCGCCCCCTGGTCGGTCGGCTCCCAGGGCTACGCCAACGTCAGCCACGGCTGCACCGGCATGAGCACCGCCAACGCCGAGTGGTTCTTCGACAACGTCCGCGAGGGCGACATCGTCAAGGTCATCAACTCGTACGGCAACACGATGGAACCGTTCGGCAACGGCTTCGGCGACTGGAACCTGCCCTGGAAGAAGTGGCGGGGCGGCAGCGCGCTGGTGGGCGGGACCCCGGACGGCCCAAGCCCGTCGGAACGGGCAAGGCTGCGTCCCCAGAGCGTATGAGAGGGCCCCTCCCACCAACTCCTAGGCGCTCTGAAGCCTCTTCGTCCGCAACAGGGAAGCCAGGGCCCCCGCGAACTCCACCGGCTCCACGGGCAACGTCACCGCCGCCTCGGCCCGGCTCCAGGTGGCCAGCCACGCATCCTGAGGCCGCCCGATCAGCAGCAGCACCGGCGGGGCGTTGAACACCTCGTCCTTGATCTGCCGGCAGACCCCCATGCCGCCCATGGGCACGGCCTCACCGTCCAGCACACAGACGTCGATGCCCCCCTTGTCCAGCTCGCGCAGCACCGCGGCAGGCGTCGCACACTCCACGAACTGCACCACCGGCACGTCCGGAGCGGGCCGGCGCCCGGTGGCCAACCTCACCTGCTCGCGGGTGTTGGAGTCGTCGCTGTAGACCAGCACCGTGGCGGTCGGCTGCATTGTTCCTCCGTGACGTCTGCGTCGTAAGGACAGGCCCGTTGCGCCGGATGCTACTCCCTTGAACACCACGTCAACACCGGTATGAACGGGGAAGACACTCCGAACGGCACCCCCCGGAGTGAGGGCGGGATAAGCGACCGACATAATGTCGGTCGTGGCGACAGCAACGACAGTAGACAAGGGTCACGCGCACCCGTCGGTCAATCGACCGAACCTCACCAGCGTCGGAACCATCATCTGGTTGAGTTCCGAGCTGATGTTCTTCGCGGCCCTCTTCGCGATGTACTTCACCCTGCGATCGGTGACCGGTCCGGACTTCTGGCACGAGAAGGCGGACGCCCTGAACTTCCCGTTCTCGGCGACGAACACCACGATCCTGGTGCTCTCCTCCCTCACCTGCCAGCTCGGCGTCTTCGCCGCCGAGCGCGGTGACGTCAAGAAGCTCCGGGGCTGGTTCATCGTCACCTTCATCATGGGTGCGATCTTCATCGGCGGTCAGGTGTACGAGTACACCGAGCTGGTCAAGCACGAGGGCCTCTCGCTCTCGTCCGACCCGTACGGCTCGGTCTTCTACCTGACCACCGGCTTCCACGGCCTGCACGTGACGGGCGGTCTGATCGCCTTCCTGCTGGTCCTCGGTCGCACCTACGCGGCGAAGAGGTTCACGCACGAGCAGGCGACCGCCGCGATCGTCGTGTCCTACTACTGGCACTTCGTCGATGTCGTCTGGATCGGCCTCTTCGCCACGATCTACATGATCAAGTAGCCGGGCCCGATCCCGCGCGCGTTCCACAAACGCACATACCGCAAGCATCGACGCAGAAGATCCTGACACCGGGGTAATCCGTGAAAAAGCTCTCCGCACGACGACGCCATCCGCTGGCGGCGGTCGTCGTCCTACTCCTCGCGCTGGCGTGCACGGGGGGGCTGTACGCCGTGTTCGCACCCGCGGACAAGGCGCAGGCCGAGGAATCCGCCCAGTCCCTCACCATCGAGGAGGGCAAGAAGCTCTACACCGTCGGCTGCGCCAGCTGCCACGGAACCGGCGGTCAGGGCACCTCTGACGGTCCGAGCCTGGTGGGCGTCGGCGCCGCAGCCGTCGACTTCCAGGTCGCGACGGGGCGTATGCCGGCCGCCACCTCCCAGGGCGCCCAGGTCCCGAAGAAGAAGAACATCTACTCGCAGGCCGAGATCGACCAGCTCGCGGCGTTCATCGCCTCGCTGGGCGCCGGCCCGTCCGTCCCGACCGAGGAGCAGTACGGCTCCGAGGGTGCGGACATCGCCAAGGGCGGCGAGCTCTTCCGCAACAACTGCGCCCAGTGCCACAACTTCACGGGCAAGGGCGGCGCGCTGACGAAGGGCAAGTTCGCACCGACGCTCGAGGATGTCGACCCGAAGCACATCTACGAGGCCATGCAGACCGGCCCGCAGAACATGCCGTCGTTCCCCGACACCACGCTGTCGGAGCAGAACAAGAAGGACATCATCGCGTACCTGCACGCGGTCAACAGCGACGAGACGGTCAACCCGGGTGGTCTGGAGCTGGGCGGCCTCGGCCCGGTCAGTGAGGGCCTCTTCGCCTGGATCTTCGGTCTCGGTGGGTTGATCGCGGTCGCCGTCTGGGTCGCCGCTCGGACCGCAAAGGCCAAGAAGTCATGAGTAGCCAAGAGATTCCAGAAGAGAACCTGCCCGCTGAGCAGGACGCCCGCGTCGCGGTGGCGGACGAGAAGCACCCGTTCGCCGACCCCGGCCTGCCGCCCCACGAGCACCGGATCCAGGACATCGACGAGCGGGCCGCCAAGCGGTCCGAGCGCGCGGTCGCCCTGATGTTCACGGTGTCGATGCTGGCCACCGTCGGCTTCATCGCCTCGTTCGTCACGATCCCGCACGACAAGTCGGTCTTCGTCTTCCCGATCGGGCACCTCAACGCGCTGAACTTCGCGCTGGGTCTGACCCTCGGTACGGCGCTGTTCTGCATCGGTGCGGGCGCGGTCCACTGGGCCCGCACCCTGATGTCCGACGTGGAGGTCGCGGACGATCGGCACCCGATCGAGGCGTCGCCCGAGGTCAAGGCCAAGGTCATGGCCGACTTCAAGCAGGGCGCCAAGGAGTCCGCGCTGGGTCGCCGCAAGCTGATCCGCAACACGATGTTCGGCGCGCTGGCCCTGTTCCCGCTCTCCGGTGTCGTCCTGCTGCGTGACCTCGGTCCGCTGCCCGGGACGAAGCTCCGCCACACGCTGTGGCGCAAGGGCGCGTTGCTCGTCAACATGAACACCAACGAGCCGCTGCGTCCCTCGGACGTCGCGGTCGGCTCCCTCACCTTCGCCAAGCCGGAGGGCCTGGAGGAGCACGACCACGAGTTCCAGACCGAGATCGCCAAGGCCGCCCTGATGATCGTCCGGCTCCAGCCCGCCGACATCAAGGACAAGCGCGAGCTCGAGTGGTCGCACGAGGGCATCGTCGCGTACTCGAAGATCTGCACCCACGTCGGTTGCCCGATCTCCCTGTACGAGCAGCAGACGCACCACGTGCTCTGCCCCTGCCACCAGTCCACCTTCGACCTCTCCGACGGTGCCCGAGTGATCTTCGGCCCGGCCGGCCACGCCCTGCCGCAGCTGCGTATCGGCGTGAACGACGAGGGCTACCTCGAGGCGCTCGGCGACTTCGATGAGCCCGTCGGTCCTGCATTCTGGGAGCGCGGATGAGCACCACAGAGACCACAGAGTCCCGCTCTCGCGGGAAGGCACCGGCCGGCGAGCGCGTCGCCGACTGGGCGGACGGCCGGCTCGGGATCTACTCCCTGGCCAAGGCCAACATGCGCAAGATCTTCCCCGACCACTGGTCGTTCATGTTGGGCGAGGTCTGCCTCTACAGCTTCATCATCATCATCCTCACGGGTGTGTACCTGACCCTGTTCTTCCACCCGTCGATGAACGAGGTGGAGTACCACGGCAGTTACGTCCCGATGCAGGGCCAGCTGATGAGCGAGGCCTTCAAGTCGACGCTGGACATCAGCTTCGACGTGCGCGGTGGTCTGCTGATCCGGCAGATCCACCACTGGGCGGCGCTGATCTTCCTCGCCGGCATGTTCGTGCACATGATGCGCGTGTTCTTCACGGGCGCGTTCCGCAAGCCGCGTGAGATCAACTGGCTGTTCGGCTTCCTGCTGTTCGTCCTGGGCATGTTCACCGGTTTCACCGGCTACTCGCTCCCGGACGACCTGCTCTCCGGCACCGGTGTCCGCTTCACCCAGGGCGCGATCCTGTCCATGCCGATCGTCGGCACGTACATCTCGATGTTCCTGTTCGGCGGAGAGTTCCCCGGCGACGACTTCGTTGCCCGGTTCTACTCGATCCACATCCTGCTGCTGCCGGGCATCATGCTCGGCCTGGTGGTCGCCCACCTGATCCTGGTCTTCTACCACAAGCACACGCAGTTCGCGGGCCCCGGAAAGACCAACAAGAACGTCGTCGGCATGCCGCTGCTGCCGGTCTACATGGCCAAGGCCGGAGGCTTCTTCTTCCTGGTCTTCGGTGTCATCGCGGTGATCGCGGCGATCGCACAGATCAACCCGGTCTGGGCCATCGGCCCCTACCGTCCGGACCAGGTGTCCACGGGCGCCCAGCCCGACTGGTACATGGGCTTCGCCGAGGGCCTGGTCCGCTACATGCCGGGCTGGGAGATCAACCTCTGGGGTCACACGCTGGTGCTCGGTGTGTTCATCCCGCTGGTTCTCTTCGGTCTGGTGCTGGCGGCGATCGCGGTCTACCCGTTCATCGAGTCCTGGGTCACCGGCGACAAGCGCGAGCACCACATCCTGGACCGTCCGCGCAACGCCCCGACGCGCACCGCGTTCGGCGTCGCCTGGATCACCGTGTACATGATCGGCCTGGTCGGCGGTGGCAACGACCTGTGGGCCACCCACTTCCACCTGTCGATCAACGCGGTCACCTGGTTCGTCCGGATCGGCTTCTTCGCCGGACCGGTCATCGCCTTCATCGTCACCAAGCGGATCTGCCTCGGCCTGCAGCGCCGGGACAAGGACAAGGTGCTGCACGGCCGCGAGTCGGGCATCATCAAGCGCCTGCCGCACGGTGAGTTCATCGAGGTGCACGAGCCGCTCAGCCAGGACGCGCTGTACACCCTCACCGCGCACGAGCAGTACAAGCCGCTCGAGATCGGCCCGACGGTCGACGAGAACGGCGTCGAGCGCAAGGTGAAGGGCTCCGAGAAGCTGCGCGCCAAGCTCAGCAAGTCGTACTTCGACGAGGACGGCCAGATCCCGAAGCCGACCGTCGAGGAGTACAAGGAGATCACGAGCGGCCACGGCCACCACTGAGCTCCGCTGGTAGTGCCGCGTTTGGTAGTGCCGCGTTGTGCCGGTTGTCGTCTGCGGCGCCGTCGTGGCTGGTCGCGCAGTTCCCCGCGCCCCTTCGGGGGCGCGGCCGGAGCGCGACCTCGCCAGTACTGCTCAGCCACGCCACGGTTGAAGGGCCCCGTCCGTTGTACGGACGGGGCCCTTCGCCGTGCCCCGTGGCTGGATAGGGTGGACCCCGTTGAGACCCCCGTCCCGTAGTGCGGGACACCTGACCCTGGAGCGGCTTATGAGCGCTGTGACCCCCGCTGGAGGCGACATCGCGGCGGGCCGTTCCTGGCCCGAGGTGCTGAGTGCGCTGCTCGGCGGACAGGACCTGAGCGCCGGCGACACGGCATGGGCGATGGACCGCTTCATGAGCGGTGAGGCCTCGGACGCCCAGATCGCGGGCTTCATGGTGGCCCTGCGGGCCAAGGGCGAGACGGTCGAGGAGATCAACGGTCTCGTCGAGGCGATGTACGCCCACGCCCAGCCGCTGGACATCCCCGGACCGGCCGTCGACATCGTCGGCACGGGCGGCGACCGCGCCAAGACGGTCAACATCTCGACGATGTCCGCCATCGTGATCGCGGGCGCCGGCGCGAAGGTCGTCAAGCACGGCAACCGGGCATCGTCCTCGGCGAGCGGCTCGTCCGACGTGCTGGAGAAGCTCGGCATCAACCTCGACCTGTCGCCGGAGGGCGTGGCGCGGGTGGTGGACGAGGCCGGGATCACCTTCTGCTTCGCGGCCAAATTCCACCCCTCGATGCGGTTCGTCGGTGGCGTACGGCGGGACCTGGGCATCCCGACCTCCTTCAACCTCCTGGGCCCGCTGACCAACCCGGCCCGCGTCACCGCCTCGGCCGTCGGCTGCTTCGACACCCGGATGGCGGGGCTCATCGCCGGCGTACTGGCCGAGCGCGGCTCGTCGGCGCTGGTGTTCCGCGGCGACGACGGCCTCGACGAGCTCACGACGACGGCCACGTCCCGGGTGTGGCTCGTGCGCGACGGCAAGGTGACCGAGGAGGCCTTCGACCCGCGCGACGTCGGCCTCGACCTGGTGCCCGTGGAGGCGCTGCGCGGCGCCGACGCGTCGTACAACGCGGAGGTCGCCCGACGCCTGCTGGACGGCGAGACGGGGCCGGTGCGGGACGCCGTACTGCTCAACTCGGCGGCGGCGCTGGTGGCGTTCGAGCAGACGGACGCTCCGCTCACGGAGCAGCTCCGGCTCGGCATGGCGAAGGCGGCGGAGTCGATCGACTCGGGTGCGGCGAAGCGGACGCTGGAGCGCTGGGTGGCGGCCAGCAACGCCTGACCCGGCACATGTGACGCAGGGCGCAGTCCAGGATCCGGACTGCGCCCTTGCGCATCGAAGATCGTATGGCAGGATGTTGGACCAGGTCATGAGTGACAGTCATGAGGCCCCGGCCGACTGTCCGGCAACCCTCCGTCCGTGGCGGGGTGCCCCGGGTGAAGACCAGGCCGTAGGCAGTGAGGTCTACGGCAAGCGCGGGCCCCTCTCGAAACCAGGGGTCCTGGTCGTTCGAGGGAGTCTTCCGTGAGCAAGCGAATGCGATAGGGCCGCCGAGCCCCGCCTCCGCACACCCTTCTTCACTTTCTTCTTTCCTCTCACGGGAGTTCCGTCATGTCTGTCTCCAGCGCTGCCCTCGACCAGAGCATTTGCGCCCCCCTGCCCGTTCTGGGCCGTGATGTCACCGTCCCGCTCGTGACCGGTGGCGAGGTCACCTACGCCGCGCTCGACTACGCCGCCAGCGCCCCAGCCCTCCAGCGCGTCTGGGACGACGTCGCCGCCTACGCGCCGTACTACGGCAGCGTCCACCGGGGCGCCGGGTACCTCTCCCAGCTCTCCACCGACCTGTTCGAGAACGCCCGCAGGACGGTCGCCGAGTTCCTCGACTGCCGGGACGGCGACCAGGTCGTGTTCACCCGGTCCACCACCGACTCGCTGAACCTGCTCGCCGCCGCCCTCCCGGCCGACTGCCAGGTCTTCGTCTTCGAGACCGAGCACCACGCCTCCCTGCTGCCGTGGACGAACGCGCAGGTCACCTACCTCAACGCGCCCCGCACCCCGAGCCAGGCCGTCGAGACCCTGGAACGCGCCCTCGCCGACCGCGACCCGTACGGCCCGGCCCTGGTCTGCGTCACCGGCGCCTCGAACGTCACCGGTGAGCTGTGGCCGGTGCGGGAGTTGGCGGCGGCCGCGCACGCGCACGGCGCCCGGATCGTCCTCGACGCCGCGCAACTCGCCCCGCACCACCCGGTGAGCGTCCAGGACCTCGACGTCGACTGGGTCGCCTTCTCCGGGCACAAGCTCTACGCCCCGTTCGGCTCGGGTGTCCTGGCCGGCCGTGCCGACTGGCTGCGCGCGGCGGAGCCGTACCTCGCGGGCGGCGGCGCCAGCCGCAAGGTCTCCCGCCGCGAGGACGGGGGAGTGGACGTGGAGTGGCACGAGAGCGCCGCCCGGCACGAGGCCGGCTCCCCGAACGTCATCGGCGCCTACTCCATCGCCTCCGCCTGCAAGGCCCTGACGGAGGCGGGCTTCGACACGCTCGTCGCGCGTGAGCAGTACCTGATCGAGAAGGTGCGGGCAGGGCTCGCCGAGGTCCCCGAGGTGCGGATCCTCTCCCTCTTCGGTGACGACGCCCCGCGCGTCGGCGTGATCTCCTTCGTCGTCGACGGCTGGAACAGCTCCCACTTCGCCGCCGCCCTGTCCGCCGAGTACGGCATCGGGGTGCGGGACGGGCTGTTCTGCGCCCACCCGCTCGTGCGGACGCTGCTGGGCAGCGCCCCGCAGACGCAGGGCGAGTGCGGTGCGCCCGAGGCGGCGCCCGGCGAGAAGTCCCTCAACGCGATCCGGGTGAGCTTCGGGGCCGGGACGCCGGACGAGCACGTCGAGCGGTTCGTGAACGCCGTGAAGGAGCTCGTGACGGTGGGTGCGCAGTGGAACTACCGCACGGAGGACGGGCGTTGCGTGCCGGACACCTCCGCGTGAGCCGGTAGCCGGGCACCCAGCAGGATCATCCGCAGGGCGCGTTCGGTGGCGTCCGTGAGGAGTTCGGAGGCCCGCACGAGGGCCTCCGCCAGGGCCATCGGCGCCGGCAGGATGCCGCTGAAGGCGTCCACGCCGGGCACGGCGTGCGCGCCCTCGCCGAGTGTGCCCGCCAGGGCGAGCACCGGACGGCCCGACAGCTTGGCCCGGCGGGCCACCTCGGCCGGGACCTTCCCGCGGGGCGTCTGGTGGTCCATGGCGCCCTCGGCGGTGACGACCAGGTCGGCGCGGGCCAGCCGGGCGTCCAGGTCGAGGTGGGCCAGCAGCACCTCGAAGCGGGGGAGCAGCCGGGCGCCCAGCGCGGCGAGGCCGGCGCCCAGGCCACCGGACGCGCCGGTGCCGGGACCGCCGTACAGGTCCGTGTCCACGACACCCAGGTCACGGGTGAGGACGCGCGCCCAGTTCTCCAGCCCCGCCGACAACTGCTCCACCTGCGCGGGCGTCGCCCCCTTCTGCGGGCCGAAGACACGGGCCACGCCGCGCTCGCCGCACAGCACGTTGTACGGGTTGCAGGCGACGAGCAGCTCGACGTCCCGCAGGCGCGGGTCCAGGCCGGACGGGTCGATCCGGGCCAGCCTCGTCAACTCTCGGCCACCGCGAGGGAGTTCGAAGCCGTCGGCGTCCAGGAGCCGGGCGCCGAGGGCCTGGAGCGCGCCGGCGCCCCCGTCGGACGTACCCGAGTCACCGCAGCCGATCAGGATGCGCCGTACGCCCGTGTCGAGCGCGGCGCCAAGGAGTTCGCCGACGCCGTACGTCGTCGTGGCGCCCGGGTCGCGCAGGGCGCGCGGGACCAGGGAGAGGCCCGCGACCGCGGCCATCTCCACGACCGCTGTGTCGCGGTCGCGGGAGCCGAGCAACGCGAAGTGGGTGCCGATCGGCTCGCCGACGGGGCCGGTCGCGGGCAGTGCGACGAGCCGTCCGCCGGTCGCGGTGGCCAGCGCGGCGGCCGTGCCCTCGCCCCCGTCCACCAGGGGAATCAGGTCCAGTTCGGCGTCCGGCAGGACCCGGCGGACGCCGTCGGCGATGGCGTCGGCGGCGGCCTGGGCGGACAGGGACTCCTTGAAGCCACTGGGGGCTACGACGACTCGGGTCAGCATCAGATCTCCTAGCGCAGCACGGGTACGCCGAGCAGTGGCCACACCGCGACGGCGAAGAGCAGGACGAGGGCGGCCGTCAGCGGGGCCAGGACGGCGGACAGGCGCAGCAGATCGCGCGGGGTGTAGGTGGGCGTTCCGGGGATGTCGGAGAAGAGCGTGACCGGCTTCGCGGACGCCGGAAGCGTGTGGCAGAAGCCGGCCGCGGCGGTGGACGCGAGCGCGGCGGCCACCGGATTGACGCCGGCGCCCACGGCCGCCGCGACGACCAGCGGAACCAGCACCGAGGAGCGGGCCGAGCGGGACTGCAGGACCAGGTGGGCCGCCGTGCTGACCACGATCACGACGGCCAGGAACAGCAGCGGACTGATGCCCGTGGGGAGCCCGTCGACCAGCCACTTCGCCGCTCCCGAGTCGGCGAGTGCCACGCCCATCGCCATCGTCGCCGCCATGAACAGCAGCAGCGACCAGGGGACCGTCTTCAGCGCGTCCTTCAGGTGCACGGTGCCCAGGGCCGGGGAGGCCGCCACCACCGCGCCGATCAGCGCGACGACCGCGGGCGGCACCCGGTGCAGCGGCTCGCTGCACCACAGCAGCACGACCGTGCCGAGCAGCAGCGCGCACCGCTTCTCGGCCTGCGACCAGGGGCCGGTGACCGGATCGTCGCTGTGCTCCTGGATCTGCTCCGGGGTGATGTGCACGGGGCCTTTGCGGTCCGCGCGCCGAGTGGTCGTCAGGAGTACGGCCTCGGCGGCCAGATGGGACGAGGCCACGGCCAGCGGCAGGCCCAGCAGCAGCCATTCCGTGAAGCCGATCCGCTCACCGGTCGCCTGCCACAGCACCGACACGGTGATCAGATGCGCGCCCGCCCCGATCAGGGTCGCCACCGCCGACAGCAGGATCACGGTCGGGAACAGCAGGGCCAGCATCACCACCAGCCGCTTGCGGTCGGACAGCACCTTGGCGAGTGCCAGGAACACCGGCAGGGCGAGCGCGGCCCGCCCGGAGGTGGCCGGCACCGCGAACGCCGTGACGACCAGGGCGGCCGTGGTGAGGTGCACGAGCTGCCGTACGGTGCGCGCCCCGCCGACCAGGAACGCCGCCGCCCGGCCCGCCAGCCCCGTCCGGGTCACCGCGGCCGCGAGCACGAAGGCGCAGATCAGCAGCCACACCGTGGAGTCACCGAGGGTGCCGAAGAGCGTGTCGCTGCTGATCACCCCGGTCACCGTCAGCGCGAGCCCCGCGCCCAGCGCGATGTACGTGTCGTCGACCGGCGTCGCGATCCAGGCGCAGGTCGCCAGGGCGAACACGGCGAGGGTGAGGCGGGCGTCGGCGCCGAGTCCGGGGAAGTTGCCGGGCACGGCGAGCAGCGCGCACAGGGAGAGCGCCACGCAGAGGGCCGCGCTCAGACGGAGGTTCAGGGTCACGTCATCGAGGGTTCACCTCGGCGGTGAGCGCTCGATGAGCCGTACATGAAGGAGACTTCACGCGGACAGGCGGTACCCCACGCCTCGCACCGTCTCGACCCGTTCGGCGCCGAGCTTCTTGCGCAGCGCCCGCACGTACACGTCCACGATGTTGGAGCCGGGATCGAAGTCGTAGCCCCACACGTGCGACAGGATCTGCTCGCGGGACAGTACCTGCCCCGGATGCCTCAGGAACAGCTCCAGCAGCACGAATTCACGGGCCGTCAGGTCCACGGTCCGCTCATCGGCCCGAGCCCGCCGTGTGCGCAGGTCCAGGGTCAGCGAGCCGGACCGCAGCACCGTCACCTCGGGCGCCCTGGCCGCCGTACGCAGGCGCAGCCGGACCCGGGCGAGCAGTTCCTCGAAGCGGAACGGCTTGGTCATCCAGTCGTCGGCGCCGCCCTCCAGGCCGGCCACCGTGTCGCGTACGGAGTCGCGGGCGGTCAGCACGATCACCGGGACCGTCACCCGGGACTCGCGCAGTTCGCGCAGCACCGTGAAGCCGTCCCGGCCGGGCAGGCCGATGTCGAGGACGACCAGGTCGAAGCCGCCGGTCAGGGCGTATTCGTACGCCGCCTCGCCGTCGCCGACGACGGTCGTGGTGAAGCCGTTGGCGCGCAGGCCCTTCTCGACGAAGGAGGCGATCCGGTCCTCGTCCTCGACGATGAGAATGCGGTTCACGTGCCTACCTCTTCGTTCATGGGCGGGTCCCTTCCAGGGTCAGTACGAAGGTGGCGCCGCCGCCCTCGGTGGGGTGCAGGCGGATCCGGCCGCCGTGGGCCTCCGCGATCGCCCGGACGATCGACAGGCCGAGTCCGGCGCCCGAGCCCTGGGCGCCGCGCCGGGCGGTGCCGCGCCGGAAGCGTTCGAAGATCACCTCGGCGTCCTGCGGCTGGACGCCGGGTCCGCAGTCGGCGACGTACAGCTCGACGTCCTGGCCGTCGACGCGGGAGCCGATCCGTACGGTCTGCCGGGGCGCGGTGTGCTGTACGGCGTTCTGGGCGAGCTGGACCATCGCCTGCGTGATGCGCTGCGGGTCCAGCTCGGCCTCCACGTCGGCCACTTCGGCGAGCTGCCAGTCCCGCTCGCCGAGGGTGCGGGCCTTGACGTAGACGTCGGCGGTGAGTTCGGCGACCTGGACCGGCTCCGGGGTGACGAAGTCGGGGCGCTCGGCCTTGGCGAGCAGCAGCAGGTCCTCGACGATGCGGCTCATCCGGTCCAGCTCGTCGGTGACGAGCCGTATCGTCTCCTCGCGCTCCACCGGGTCGTCGCCCATGAGTTCCAGATGCCCGCGCACGATGGTGATCGGGGTGCGCAGCTCGTGGCCCGCGTCGTCGACGAACTCCCGCTGGGCGGCGAAGGCGCGCTCCAGCCGGTCGAGCATCGCGTTGAACGTCTCCGCGAGCGCGGCGATGTCGTCCCGCCCGTGCACCGGGATACGGCGGGTGAGGTCCTGCTCGGTGAGCTGCGCCGCCGCGGTGCGCACCAGCCGCACGGGCTTGAGGATCCGCCCGGCGACCGCCCAGCCGATGCCGGTCGTCATCAGCAGGGCGACCCCGGAGATGGCGAGCAGGATGCGGAACTCCTCGTTCACCGCGGCCTGTTCACGTCCCGGGTGGAAGGCCACGACGAACGCGGCCTCCGCCTCGCCGCCGGCCCGGGCGACGGTGACCTTGGCCCAGCGGATCTCGCCGGAGGACCGGTGCAGCGTGCCCGCGGGGTCGGGCGAGTCGAAGATACGGCGGCGGGCGTCGGCGTCCTCGTGGAGGGGGACGGCGACGGGGATGTCACGCGGCTGGCGGAACTGCGCCGGGCTCGTGCCCGGGCGGCCCACCAGGCCGATCAGCTCCTCGTCCGGGTCGGCGTACTGCCGTACCAGGAACTCGATCAGCAGCCGGGACGGGTCGGTGAACGGGCGGCCGGTCTCGGGGTCGACGCCCCGCTCCTCGAAGTTGGCGAACTCGCCGGCCTCCTGGGCGAGCAGCCCGTTCACCCGGTGGTCGACGTCCCGCAACAGGATCGAGCGCGTGGTCGTCGCCACGGACACCAGTCCTACGGCCATGACGAACAGCAGCCACAGCAGAATGCGGACCCGGGCGGAGATCCGCCGGCGCACGGGCTCAGCCGTCGTCCCCGGGCTCGCCGCGGTCGTCGTCCTGGGTCTCCCGGTCGGGGGCGTCGTCATCGTCGTCACTCGCGGGGCTGTCGGTCACCGGAGGCCGGGAGACGACCTCGTCGCTCGGTGTCGGGGTGGGCCGGGTGGGCGTCGGTGTGGGCGAGCCGCTGTCCAGCTCCACCTTGGCCGGGACCTTGGGGGACTCAGGGTTGTCGGTGAGGGCGAAGCTGGTCGCGGCGATACCGAGCGGAATCGCCACTACGGCGGCCAGGGTCGCGATCCGGTGCGAGAAGACCATACGGCCGATCCTGCCCCCGGCACCCGGAGGTGAGGATGAGCCCAGGATGAAGAACTCTTCATCATCGGGCCGGGGGGCACGCACCCCGGCCGTGGGTGCGCTAGCTGTCCAGGCCGATGGCGAACGCGGCCTCGATGTCGTGCTGCGAGTACGTCCGGAACGCCACATGCGTGTCCGTCGCCTCCACGCCGGGAATCTTGCTGATCCGGCCCGGGATGACCTCGGCGAGGTCCTCGTGCTGCTTGACCCGGACCATGGCGATCAGGTCGTACGTACCGGTGACCGAGAAGACCTCGGTGACGCTCTCCAGCGAAGCGATCCGCTCCGCGATCTCGGGAATCCGGTCCACGCTGGTCTTGATGAGGACGATCGCGGTGATCACGGCTGGTTCTCTCCCTCGGAGGCCATTGCTGGGGCTCTCACCCTACTCGTGGTCCAGCCGGCCTGGCTTTTCTGCCGGGGGTCCGGGGGTTGGCCCCCGGGAAGACACAGCAGTCGCAGGCCTGAACCGGGCCCACGCGTAGCCGAAGCCCAGTCCGAAGCCCACCAGGTGCGCCAGATACGCCACCCCCGGCCCCTGGTCCGCCCGGCCCGCCGCCACCCACTGCAGGGCCACCCAGAAGGGCAGCACGACCCACGCCGGGAAGCGCAGCGGCAGGAAGAGCAGGAACGGCAGCAGGCTTGTCACCCGCGCCCCGGGGAAGACGAACAGGAACGCGCCGAGGACGGCCGAGATCGCCCCGGACGCGCCGACCAGGGACTGGGTGGAGTCGTCGTTGGCGGCCGCGTAGCCCAGCAGGGCGAGGTAGCCGCAGCCGAGGTAGAACAGCGTGAACTGGACGTGGCCCATCCGTTCCTCGGTCATCACCCCGAAGACGTAGAGGAAGAGCATGTTGCCGAGCAGATGCACCCAGCTGCCGTGCACGAAGAGGGCCGTGGCCGGGGTGAGGGCGGCGCGGGGCGCGCCCTCGAACAGCTCGGCCGGCACCACACCCCAGCGGTGGAAGTAGGCCCGCTGCGCGGCGAGCAGCCCGTCGCCGGAGCCGTACGCCGGATTCAGCCCCGCCGCCGGGCCCATCAGGAAGAGCAGACAGCACAGGGCGATCAGCCCGTACGTCACCGGCGCCGACGACCGGAAGACCGATCGGCCCACTCTGCCGCACCGACCCCCGAAACGCGCCACGCTCCAGTCGCTGATCATGGACACAGAGCATGACGTAAGGGGACGCAGTCGCACAGACCGCCTCGCCGCCGTGAACGGCCGAGCGGCGAGTACCCGCCAGGCCGTAGGGTTACGAGCCACACGCACCGGCGAGCTCCGGGGCGTATCACCGACACTAGAAGGAAGGCGAACAGTCACGATGACGGTTCCCCTGCCGACCGCCACGACGCGGTGGCGCTGCACCCTCTGCGGCAACCTCACGCGCTTCGACGTGACGCGCTCGTCCAAGGTCGTGGAGTACGTCCACCTGGATCTGGCCGGCGAGCCGAAGGTCGAGGAGCGCGAGGTGCTCAGTGAGACCATCGAGTCGGTGCGCTGCCGCTGGTGCAACGCCGTGGACAAGGTGGAACTCGTGGACAGGCCGGGTGCCGACTCCTGACGGGAGCGGAGCCCGCACAGGCATTGGGGTGTGACGGATGGTGGAGACACAAGGCGGGGGGCCGGGCGACGGCGCCGCCGAGGTGCTCGACCGTCCGCTGCCCGACGGTGTACGGCGCAAGGTCGTACAGATCGTGTCCGACGGGTTCGGCGGGCTGACCGTCGGCGAACTGCCCGCGCAGCTGCGGCAGTACGCCCGGTTCGCCCCGAACCGCCGGGCCAAGTTCGCCGGCAACGCCATGGCGGCGGCGCTGGAGACCGATCCGCTGTTCCGCCAGCGCATCGGGGAGAAGTTCAGAGAGGCCCAGCCGGAGCTCTCCGGCGCTCTCGACTCAGGTTCGGCGCCTCCGGCCGCGGATCCGCTCGACGTGGCGGCCGCGGCCTATGTTCTGCGGCCCACCGGCTGGGTCAAGCTGGTCACCGCGGCCGGCGAGGAGGCCCAGCGGGCCGACGCCGAGCGCGCCGACGAGGAGAGCCGCGCCGAAGTGGAGCGGCTGCGCGAGGAACTCGCCCACGCCCGTGAACACACCCGGGCCGAGACCGAGCGGCTGCGTACCGAACTGGACGCGGCGAAGAAGGAAGCCGAATCGCTTCACCGCAAGCTGCGCTCCGCCCTCAGTGACGTCAAGCGCGGCGAGGCCGCCCTGCGCAAGATCCAGGGCGAGATCGAGGCCGTACGCGCCGAGGGCCACGCCCAGGTCTCCGCGGCCGAGAGCGAGACCCGGCGCCTCAAGGCGCGGCTCGCGGAGGCCGAGGCCGCCCTGGAGGCCACGCGCAGAGCGGCCCGCGAGGGGCGCAGCGTCGAGGACATGCGCGTACGGCTGCTCCTGGACACCCTGCTGGACGCCACCCAAGGGCTGCGCCGCGAGCTGGCGTTGCCGCCGGTCTCCGTGCGGCCCGCCGAGACCGTGGACGCGGTCGAACCGGGACGGATGACCCCGAAGGACATCGCCGCGCGGGCGCTGTCCGAGAACGACCCCGCGATCCTCGACCAGCTCCTCGCCCTGCCGCAGGCCCATCTGGTGGTCGACGGCTACAACGTCACCAAGACCGGCTATCCCCAGATGCCCCTGGAGAAGCAGCGTTTGAGGCTGCTCGGCCAGCTCTCGCAGCTCGCCGCCCAGACCGGCGCCGAGGTGACCTGTGTCTTCGACGGGGCGGAGCTGGCCGCGCCGGTGCTCCTCGCGCCGCCGCGCGGTGTGCGGGTGCTGTTCTCCAAGCCGGGCGTGACCGCCGACGAGCTGATCCGCCAGCTGGTGCGCGCCGAGCCGCCGGGCCGTCCGGTCATCGTCGCCTCCACCGACCGCGAGGTGGCGGACGGAGTCGCCCGCGCCGGGGCGCGGCCGGTGGCTTCTGCGGTGCTTCTCAAGCGCCTGTCCTGAAAACGCCAACGTACGGGCGCAATGCCCGAATTGGTGGAGCAGACGCGCAACGCAGTGTCAAGCTCGCCTCACTCCATGTGAGTTGTGTGTAAAGAATGACAGGTGTGACGAGAATTTTCGTGTGAGGATTTGATCTGATCACAACTGGGTCACTAGGGTCTGGCGTCGAACCTCCGAGCGGGTGATCACTCACAAGAAGGGTTTCACCTCCGTGGCGTCCCACCGTCGACCGAAGCAGCCCAGCCGAGCACGTGTGACCGTGCTGACCACCGCCGCCGCTGCTGCCGTGGCCATCAGTTCGCAGGCCGCCAACGCGGCACCCAGCGAGAAGCCGAGCAAGGACGAGGTCAAGGCCAAGGTCGACAAGCTCTACGAGGAGGCCGAGCAGGCCACCGAGAAGTACAACGGGGCCAAGGAGAAGCAGGAGAAGCTCCAGAAGGAGATCTCCACCATCCAGGACAACGTGGCGCGCGGTCAGGAGGACCTGAACCAGCTGCGCGACGCGATGGGCCTGGCGGCCGCCGCCCAGTACCGCACGGGCAGCATCGACTCCTCCCTCCAGCTGTTCCTGTCGTCGAACCCGGACGACTACCTGGACAAGGCGTCCACCGCCGACCAGCTCAGCGCCCAGCAGGTCGAGTCGCTGAAGAAGATCCAGGAGAAACAGCGCGAACTCGCCCAGGAGCGGGCCGAGGCCGCCGAGAAGCTCAAGGACCTCGCCTCCACCCGCACCGAACTGGGCAAGAAGAAAAAGCAGGTCCAGTCCAAGCTCGCCGAGGCGCAGCGGCTGCTCAACACCCTGACCGCCGCGGAGAAGGCCGCCCTCGCCGCCGCGGACGCCCGCGCCAGCCGCTCCGCCGCCGACCGCGTGGACCTCGGCAACACCGGCGCCGCCTCCGGCCGGGCCATGGCCGCCTTCCAGGCCGCCCAGAGCCAGATCGGCAAGCCGTACGTCTACGGCGCCACCGGCACCGCCTCCTACGACTGCTCGGGCCTGACCTCCTGGGCCTACGCCCAGGCCGGCGTCTCCATCCCGCGCACCTCGCAGGCCCAGGCCAACGCCGGTACCAGGATCTACTCGCAGAGCCAGCTCAAGGTCGGCGACCTGGTCATCTTCTACGGCGACCTGCACCACGTCGGCCTGTACGCCGGCAACGGCCAGGTCCTGCACGCCCCGCGCACCGGCACGGTCGTCCGCTACGAGTCGATCAACAACATGCCGTTCCAGTTCGGCGTCCGGATCTGATCCCGGCTCCACGCCCGCAAGATCAACACGGCGTGCCGCCCGAACGGGCGAATCACGACAACCCGCGCTGACCCCACGCCCCGCCCATGACCTGCGTCATAGGCGGGGCGTCACTTTGTGTGCCCGCAGAGGTCGTTGGTCGGCATCGTCGCACGGGGTTACTGTCTGCCGCGTTTCCCTCGATGCAGGGGGACAAGTCCGTGTCCGCCAGCGGAAGGAGAGCGGCTTCCCGTGGGGTCTCATCGTCGCCTTGCACCGTCCGGGTTCGACCGGGGCGCCGGTGCAGCGCTCTGTGTCATGTCAGCCGCCGCCACGGCCCTCGGGGTCGTACCGGCCACGGCCACGCCGCACGACGACACCCGCGCCAAGGTGGACCGCCTCTACGAAGAGGCCGAGAAGGCAACCGAGGCCTACAACAAGGCCGACGAGCGGGCCGACAAGCTCCGCGAGCAGGTGACCGACGCCCAGGACCGGATCGCCCGGCAGCAGGAGAGCATCAACTCCATGCGGGACGCCCTCGGTCTGCTGGCCGGTGCCCAGTACCGGTCCGGCGGCATCGACCCCGCCCTCGCCCTGCTGCTCTCCGACGACCCGGCCGACTACCTCGACAAGGCCGCCCGGATCGCCCGGATCAGCGCCCACCAGGCCGGCGAGCTCGAGGACCTCCAGGACGCGATGCGCCTCCTCGCCCAGGAGCGCGCCGAGGCGGCCGGGAAACTCGTCGCACTGGAGAAGAGCCGTAAGGTCGTCGCCTCCCACAAGCGGATCGTCGAGCGCAAACTCGCCCAGGCGCGCAGGCTGCTCAACTCCCTCACGCAGGCCGACCGCGCCGCCTACGACCGTGCCTCCCGCTCCGGCCGCGACGTCATGCCCGACTTCGGGAGCATGGCCGCCCCGTCGGGCCGCGCGGCAGCCGCCCTCGCCGCCGCCCACTCCGCGCTGGGCAAGCCGTACGTGTGGGGCGCCAACGGCCCCTCGGGGTTCGACTGTTCGGGCCTGATCCAGTGGTCGTACGCCCAGGCCGGCGTCTCGCTGCCCCGCACCTCGCAGGGGCAGCGGTACGCAGGCCGGCAGGTCCCGCTCTCCGAGGCCCAGCCCGGCGACGTGGTCACCTACCGGGGCGACGCCAGCCACGTCGGGATGTACGTGGGCAACGGCCAGGTGATCCACGC
Source organism: Streptomyces sp. NPDC093591 (assembly GCF_044764885.1). NCBI lineage: Bacteria > Bacillati > Actinomycetota > Actinomycetes > Kitasatosporales > Streptomycetaceae > Streptomyces > Streptomyces sp. NPDC093591. Next base: position 286,611 of record NZ_JBIWIY010000002.1, on the reverse strand, counting down.
GCCCTACCCCGGCGCACCCGTGCGCTACGACCCGGTGGGCATGATGCCGGGGGCGACGATCACCCGGGTCTGACGTGGGGGCGGCACGGGTCTGACCGCCGCGCCCGCGTCGCCGTACGATCGGGAAATGGCTGGTCGAAGGCGGGCGTCGGGAGTGCGGGTGGTCCTCGCGCTCTGTCTGCTGCTGGTCTGTCTGGTGGGCTGCGGCGGGCGGTCCGGCACCGGGAGTGCCACGGCCGAGGTGCAGCGCGTTCTCGACCGGCGGGCGGCCGCGCTGCTCGACCGCGACGAGGCGGCGTTTCGCCGGACGGGTGTGTCGGCCGGGTTCGACAACCTGCGCGCGGTGCCCCTCGCCGACTGGTCGTACCGCCTGACCGGCCTGCACCGCACCGGCGACACGGCCACCGCCGAGGCCGAGCTCCGCTATCGCGTCGAGGGCCACGACCGGGCCCCGGTCAGCGCCGGCCGCACGCTGAGCCTGAGCCGGGACGCGCGGGGCGAGTGGTTCGTCGAGGCCGAGCGACCCGCCGCCAAGTCCGCCGAGCAACTGTGGGACCAGGGGAAGGTGAGCGTCGTACGGGGCGACGCCGGCCTCGTCCTCGGCGTCGGGCAGTCCGAGGCGGTGCTGCGGTCGTACGCGGAGCTGGCGGACGTCGCGGTGCCGGCCGTGTCGCAGGCGTGGGGCACGGACTGGGCCCGGCGTGTCGTGGTCCTCGTACCGAAGTCCCTGGACGGCATGGCCGGGCTGCTCGGCTCGCCCGCGTCCTCCTATCGCGGGATCGCCGCCGTCACCACCGGCGAGACCGGCGCTCCGGTGAAGGCGCCCGCCGACCGGATCATCGTCAACCCCGACGCGTACGGCGTCCTGGGGAAGGTGGGCAAGCAGGTCGTCCTCACCCACGAGACCACGCATGTCGCCACCCGTGCCGACACCACCGCCGCCACCCCGCTGTGGCTCTCCGAGGGCTACGCCGACTGGGTCGGCTACCTCGGCAGCGGCCGCTCCCCGTCCCAGGCCGCGCCCGAGCTGTGGCGTGCCGTGTCCGAGGGGACGGGGCCGCAGGAGCTCCCCTCCGACGCGGACTTCGGCTTCACCGGCGACGCGAACAAGCTGGCGCGTGCCTATGAGAGCGGCTGGATGGCCTGCCGGATGATCGCGGACCGCTGGGGCGAGGTCAGGCTCGGCGAGTTCTACCGGGCCGTGGGCGCGCACGAGCGGCGGGAGGGCGCGGTCGAGGGGGCGTTGAAGGACGTGCTGGGGACGTCGTCGGCGGAGTTCACCGCGCTGTGGCGGGAGTATCTGCGGTCTCAGCTCGGCTGATCGAGCCGCGCGACGGCCTCCGTCAGCCACGCGCGCTCCGCCTCGCCCGTCGCCCGGGCCACCCGCAGCATGCCCTGCCGGAACAGGTCGTCCGCCTCCTCCGCCCGGACCGGCCTGCCGTCCTCGTAGAAGAAGCTCGTGGGCGCGGTGAGGAACTCCAGTCGGCGGCGCAGCACCTCGGCCTGTTCCCGGCGGTCCGGCAGGTGGCGCAGGAAGGACAGGACCGTGTTGAAGCGCACCTGGTCCGTGATCTCGATCGGCTTGGGGTGGCGCAGGCGTTCCAGCAGGTCCTCGCGGCCCTTGTCGGTGAGGGAGAGGATCCGCCGCGGGGCGGCGCTCGCGCCCGGTTCCGCGTGCTCGTCGAGCTTGCCCGCCTTGATCAGGCGTGTGATCGCCGGGTAGAGGGCGCCGTCGCTGACGGGGCGGACATGGCCGCTCAGCGCCTTGATGCGCGCCTTCAACTCGTAGCCGTGCAGGGGCTCTTCGGCCAGGAAGCCGAGGATCGACAGCTCCAGCATGGTCCTCCTTGCGGACGTGATGAGCCCATGGTACCTCTTATCGAGCTACCTCGAATCGAGGTACCGTCGGGTGTCGAGGGGGCCGGATCGTGAACGCGCACCGCAAGCAGGTCGTCTCGCTCGCCCAGCCCGTCTACTTCTCGCTCCTCGCCTCCGTGGCCGCCGGGATCATCAACACCGTCTGGGTGTCCCGGCTCGGCGGTCCGGCCGTGGCCGCCGTGGCGGTCGCGACCAACACCGAGAACGTCCTGCTCGGGGTGGCGCTCGTCTTCGGCTCCGGTACGACCGTGCTGGTCGCGCAGGCCAGGGGCGCGGGGGACGCCGGTGCCGTACGGGCCGCCGTCCGCGGGGGATGGGCGGTGTGGGCGCTTCTCACGCCGGCGGTCGTCGTGGGCGGGTTCCTGCTGCGGGAGCCGCTCGCGCGGCTGGTGCTCGACGGGGGTGCGGCTCAGCCGCTCGCGGTGGACTACCTCGCGATCGCGCTGCCGGGGACGGCGGTCTTCTTCGCGCAGCAACTGGTCGACGGGATCCTCAAAGGCGCCGGCGACACCAGGACCCCGATGCGGCTCGCGCTGCTCGCGAACGGTCTGATCCTGGTCTGCGACCCGTTCCTCATCCAGGCCCACGGCGTCCAGGGCGCCGCCGCCTCGACCGTGCTGTGCAGGAGCCTCGCCCTCGGGGTGGGGCTGGTCGCGCTGCGGCGGAACCGGCTGCTGCGGGCGGCCGCCGGGGCGCGGCCCGCGCGGTCGCTCGCCGGTGCGGCGTGGCGGACGCTGCGGACCGGGCTGCCGATGTCGGCCGACTTCACCGTGCGGCAGGCGGGCGCGCTGGTGCTGGTGGCGATCGTGGCGCGGCTCGGGGTGACGGCGGTGGCCGCGTACGCGATCGCGTACAAGGTCATGTACGTCGCCACCATGGGCTTCTACGCGGTGCGCCAGGCCGCCGCCATCCACACCGCGCACCTGTTCGGCGCCGGGCGGGACGCGCGGGGTGCGATCGGGCGGCAGGCGGTGCTGGTCGCGGGGGTCTTCGCGCTTGCGGCGGCCGTCCTGCTGGGCGTGACCGCGCCCTGGCTCATGGCCGCCTTCGGCGCCGGTCCCGACGTCGTCCACGCCGGAGTGCTCTTCCTGCGCTGCGTCGGGCCCTACCTGCTTCTGATGGCCTGCTTCATCGCGCTCGGCGGGGTCTTCGAGGGGAGCGGGGGAGCGCCGGTGCTGCTGCGGGTGACCGTGCTCGGTACGGCCGTACAGCTGCCGCTCGCGTACGGGCTGTCCGGCCTCGGGCTGCCGGGTGTGTGCCTGGCGCTGGCGGTCGCCATGGGAGTGCAGTGCGCGGGGGCGCTGCTGCTGTTGCGCAGGGCCCGGCGTCAGGAGGGCAGTGACGTTTCCTTGGCGCGGGTCGCCTGAGCCGGTACGGGGAGCGGGGCGCTGCGGGGCACCGTCGAGCGCCACAGTGCGCGGGCGGCGAGGAGGGTGGCGAGGACCAGCAGGCCGTTGCGGAGGAACAGCAGGGTGACGCCGAGGGCGTCGCTGGCGACGACGTGCGAGAACCAGACCGGGAACTCCAGGACCGTCACGAAGGACGCCACGAGGACCAGGCCGGCGGAGAGCGCCATACGGCTGCCGCGGAAGCACAGGCACACGGCCGCGAGGCCGACCAGCCACACCAGGTACTGCGGGCTGATCACCCGGCTGGTCGTCACGAACATCAGCACCGCCACGAAGGCCGCGTCGGCGAGCGTGTGCGACAGGAACCGCCTCGCCCTCAGCCGCCACAGCAGCAGCCAGCCGAAGGCGAGCCCGCTCAGCGCGAGGGCGGCGGTGCTGACGACGTCGACGTGCGGCCCGAGGAACTCCACCGAGCCGTAGTTGAGCAGCACCTGGCCGTCCCAGCCGAAGTGCCGGGCCACATGGAAGACCAGCGCGCCCAGCGACTCCACCTCGGTGCCGCGGTCCCGCTGGAAGGTCAGGAAGGCGAAGGCGCCGGGCATGGCGAGGGCGAACAGCGCGGCCAGGGCGCCGACGGTCAGCGCGGCCGACGCCCAGGCGCCGCGCCTGCGGGCCGCGACCAGCAGCAGCACCGGCCACACCTTCAGCATCGCCCCGAAGGCCGTCAGCGCGCCCATCACCCTCGGATGCCGGGCACCCGCGAGCAGGGCGGCCACCGCGACGGCGGTGACCATCACGTCGTAGCGCGCGTACACGGTCGGTCCGAGCAGCGGTACGCCCACCACCCACACCCAGGCCCCGCGCAGCGTCCGGCCCGGGCGCAGGCCCGCGTACAGCAGGAGCAGCACCACGACCAGGTCGGCGCAGAAGGCGAGGACGAAGAACGCCGAGGGGTAGTCCAGCCAGAACACCAGCGCGGGGGAGAGGATCGCGAGCGCGGCGGCGGGCGGGTACTGCCAGGTGACGTCGTCCAGCGGGAACGTTCCGGTGCGCAGCACCTCGTACCAGCCCTGGTAGATCACCGACACGTCACTGGTGACGTCCGGGCCCGGAAAGACGTACACCTTGAACACGAAGAGCAGCAGAACCAGCCTGGTCAGGCCCCAGACCCCCAGAAGCCACGCCAGGGACCGCCGCGTGTCCGTCGTCTCCACCCAGATCCCCTGCCGTTCGCTCCCGCCGTGCGGGAACATGATGTCCCCTCCAGCTGTGTGCGGGCCACACACATGGCCGAGCCCCAGCTGTGAACAGCGGCTTCGGTAAGGTCTGCGGCGATGCACAAGACGCTCATCGTGACCAACGACTTCCCGCCCCGCCCCGGCGGCATCCAGGCCTTCCTGCACAACATGGCGCTGCGGCTCGACCCGGAACGGCTGGTCGTCTACGCCTCCACCTGGAAGCGCGGCCGCGAGGGCGCCGAGGCCACCGCCGCCTTCGACGCCGAGCAGCCCTTCACGGTCGTACGGGACCGTACGACGATGCTCCTGCCGACGCCCGCGGCGACCCGGCGCGCGGTCGGGCTGCTGCGCGAGCACGGGTGCACGTCGGTGTGGTTCGGGGCGGCGGCACCGCTCGGCCTGATGGCCCCGGCCCTGCGCAAGGCGGGCGCCGAACGGCTGGTGGCCACGACCCACGGCCACGAGGCGGGCTGGGCCCAGCTGCCCGCGGCCCGGCAGCTGCTGCGCCGGATCGGGGAGTCGACGGACACGATCACCTACCTCGGCGAGTACACGCGCTCGCGGATCGCCGCCGCCCTGACGCCGGAGGCCGCCTCGCGGATGGTGCAGCTGCCGCCGGGGGTCGACGAGAAGACCTTCCACCCCGGATCGGGCGGCGACGAGATCCGGGCGCGGCTGGGCCTGACGGACCGCCCGGTGGTCGTCTGCGTCTCCCGGCTGGTCCGGCGCAAGGGGCAGGACACCCTGATCCAGGCCATGCCCCGCATCCTGGCCGCCGAGCCGGACGCGGTGCTGCTGATCGTCGGGGGCGGCCCGTACGAGGCGGACCTGCGGCGGATGGCGCGCGAGACGGGGGTCGCCGACTCCGTCCGGTTCACCGGGCCGGTGCCCTGGTCCGAGCTGCCCGCGCACTACGGCGCCGGCGATGTCTTCGCGATGCCGTGCCGGACGAGGCGGCGGGGGCTCGATGTGGAGGGCCTCGGGATCGTCTACCTGGAGGCGTCGGCGACGGGATTGCCGGTGGTGGCAGGGGATTCGGGCGGGGCGCCGGATGCCGTACTCGATGGCGAGACCGGCTGGGTCGTCAGGGGTGGCTCCCCAGAGGAGGCCGCCGACCGCATCGTCACACTCCTGGGAGACCCGGAGTTGCGCCGCAGGATGGGCGAGCGGGGCAGGGAGTGGGTCGAGGAGAGATGGCGCTGGGACTTGCTCGCGGAGAGCTTGAAAACGCTGCTGTAGGGCAACGCCCTTCTTTTAGGGGTGCGGGGCTGTATCGATATGCGGCTCCGCCGCGTGGGCGCGATCAACCACAAACAACCCGCACTCGCCAACAATGAATCCGCTGCACCCCACTAGGCGGAACCAGAAAGTCCGCACATGCTGCGCACATGACATCAAACCTGATGCAGCGTCAGCTGACAAGACGTCAAATCCTCGGAATGGCGGCACTGCAGACCGCAGCCACCCTCGGCTTCACCCGCATCGCCCTCCAGTCCGCCCAAGCCGCCCAGCCCGACGCAGTCGAATCCGCGCCCGCCATCGTCATCGGCTCAGGCTACGGCGGCGCCGTAGCCGCCCTCCGCCTCGGCCAGGCCGGCATCCGCACCCTCGTCCTCGAAATGGGCCGCCTCTGGAACACCCCCGGCCCCGACGGCAAGGTCTTCTGCTCCACCAGCGCCCCCGACCAGCGCTCCATGTGGTTCCGCACCCGCACCGAGGCCCCGCTCGCCACCTTCCTGTGGCTGGACGTGGTCAACAAGGACATCGGCCCCTACCCCGGCGTCCTGGACCGCGTGCACTACGACCACATGTCCGTGTACGTCGGCCGAGGCGTCGGCGGCGGCTCCCTCGTCAACGGCGGCATGGCGGTCACCCCCCTCCAGTCCTACTTCGCCGAGCAGTTCCCGACCGTGGACACCGCGGAGATGTACGGCACCTACTTCCCGCGCGCCCGCTCCATGCTCGGCGTCAACACCATCGACCCCGCGTGGTTCGAGTCGACCGAGTGGTACCGCTTCACCCGGATCTCCCGCACCCACGCGACCAACACGGGCTTGAGGACCACCTTCGTGCCCAGCGTCTACGACTTCGCCCACATGCAGCGCGAGGCGGCCGGTACGGCGACCAGGTCGGCGCTGGCCGGCGAGGTCATCTACGGCAACAACCACGGCAAGCGCACCCTCGACAAGACCTACCTGGCATCCGCGCTCGGCACCGGGAACGTCACCATCCACACCCTGGAGAGGGCGAGGTCGATCAGCAGGGCGGCCGACGGGACGTACCTCCTGACCGTCGACCGGATCGACAACACCGGCACGGTCGTCGAGACCAAGGAGTACGGCTGTACGTACCTCTTCCTCGGCGGCGGCAGCATCGGGACCACCGAACTCCTCGTCCGCGCAAGGGAGTCCGGCACGCTGCCGGCCCTGGACGCGAGCGTCGGCGCCGGGTGGGGGACCAACGGCAACGTGATGCTCGGGCGGGCCAACCACCTGTGGGACACGGTCGGGGAGAACCAGTCGACCATGCCGGTCATGGGCATCGACGACTGGGCCAACACCGCCAACCCCGTCTTCGCCGAGATCGCTCCCTTACCCACGGGACTGGAGCACTGGGTCAGCCTCTATCTGGCGATCACCAAGAATCCGTCGCGGGCGTCGTTCTCGTACGACAGCGGTACGGGAGCCGTGAAACTCGGCTGGAGCGCCGCCCAGAGCGCGGTGTCGGTGAGCATGGCCAAGAAGCTGTTCGACCGGATCAACCGGGCGAACTCCACGATCTACCGGTACGACCTGTTCGGCTCGTCCAACAAGGTCTTCGCCGACGACTTCACCTACCACCCGCTGGGCGGCTGTGTACTGGGCAAGGCGACCGACAACTACGGCCGGGTGAAAGGGTATTCACGCCTGTACGTCACCGACGGCTCGCTCGTGCCCGGGTCGATCGGGGTGAACCCGTTCGTGACGATCACCGCGCTCGCCGAACGCACGATGGCGCGGGTCCTCGTGGAGGACACCGCGCCATGACGCTTTTCCGGAAGGGGCCCTACTTCTGGTAGATCGCCTCGATCTCGTCCGCGAAGTCCTTCGCCACGACGTTGCGCTTGAGCTTCAGCGACGGCGTCAGATGGCCCGAGTCCTCCGTGAACTGGGAGCAGAGAATGCGGAACTTCCGCACCGATTCCGCCTTCGACACCGCGGCGTTGCCGTCGTCGACCGCCGACTGGATCGCGGCCAGCAGGTCGGGGTCCTCGTGCAGCGACGCCGCGGTGGAGCCCGTCGGCTTGCCGTGCTCGACGGCCCAGCGGCCCAGGAACTCCTCGTCGACGGTGACCAGCGCGCCCACGAACGGCCGCCCGTCGCCCACCACCATGCACTCCGCGACCAGCGCGTGTGCCCGGATACGGTCCTCGATCACGGCCGGCGCGACGTTCTTGCCGCCCGCGGTGACGATGATCTCCTTCTTGCGGCCGGTGATCCTGAGGTAGCCGTCCTCGTCGAGGGTGCCGATGTCACCGGTGTGGAACCAGCCGTCGGCCAGCGCCTCCTCGGTCGCGCCCGGGTTGTTCCAGTACTCCTTGAACAGGTGCTCGCCGTGCAGCAGCACCTCCCCGTCGTCCGCGATCCGCACGACCGAGCCGGGCAGCGGCTGGCCGACCGTGCCGATCTTCTGCCGGTCCCAGGGGTTGAAGGCGGTGGCGGCGCAGGACTCGGTCAGGCCGTAGCCCTCCAGGACCGTGAAGCCGATGCCGCGGAAGAAGTGCCCGAGGCGCTCGCCCAGCGGGGCACCGCCGGAGATGGCGTACTCGCCCTTGCCGCCGAGCACCGCGCGCAGCTTGCTGTAGACCAGCTTGTCGAAGACCTTGTGCTTGATCTTCAGGCCGACCGGCGGGCCGGACGGGGTGTCCAGCGCCTTGCTGTAGGCGATCGCGGTGTCCGCGGCCTTGTCGAAGATCTTGCCCTTGCCGTCGGCCTGGGCCTTGGCGCGCGCCGAGTTGTAGACCTTCTCGAAGACGCGCGGGACGCCCAGGATCAGCGTCGGGCGGAACGAGGCCAGCTCGTCGGTGAGGTTCTTGATGTCCGGGACGTTGCCCAGCTTGATCGGCGCCATCATGGGCGCGACCTGCACGAGGCGGCCGAAGACGTGCGCGAGCGGGAGGAAGAGCAGGACCGAGCACTCGCCGGTGCGGAACAGCGGCCGCAGGCGCTCCACGATGTTCCCGCACTCGGCGAAGAAGCTGCGGTGGGTGAGGACACAGCCCTTGGGGCGGCCGGTCGTCCCGGACGTGTACACGATGGTCGCCGGGTCGTCGGCCTTCGCCAGCGAGCTGCGCTCCTCGACCGTCGCGTCGCTGATGTCCTGCCCGAGCCGGCCCAGCTCCTCGACCCCGCCGGCCTCGATCTGCCAGACGTGCTTGAGGGCGGGCAGCCGGTCGCGCACCGACTCGACGGCGGCGGTGTGGCCGTCCAGCTCCGTGATCATGGCCGTCGCGCCCGAGTCACCGAGGATCCACTGCACCTGCTCCGGCGAGCTGGTCTCGTACACCGGCACGGTGACCGCGCCCGCCGACCAGATCGCGAAGTCGAGCAGGGTCCACTCGTAGCGGGTGCGGGACATCAGGCCGACCCGGTCGCCCGGCCGGACCCCGGCCGCGATGAGCCCCTTGGCCGCCGCGCGGACCTCGGCGAGGAAGGCGGTGGCCGTGACGTCCTGCCAGGCGCCGCCCACCTTGCGGGCGATGACGGCGACGTCCGGATGCTGCGCGGCGTTTCTGCGGACGATGTCGGTCAGATTGCCGTCCGCAGGGACCTCGTACAAAGCCGGAAGGCTGAACTCGCGCAAGACTGCTGCTCCTCATAGGGCGCCGGCGCCACGACGTTGTGTGATGCGACGGTGCGGTCCAAGGCTCGGGCAAGTGCTCTGGGATTCACATGTTGAAATCCAGAGCACGACTGGACCGACCGGACGTTACCCGCCGGTATGGCTTCTTCGACAGGGGGGTCCGGCGAGATGTTCGCTGCGTCACACGGATTGGTGTTTCTGCGCGCACAGTAGTCGAGCGGTCTGACGACTGGCCAGTAACCATCGGTTCGCCCGCCACTGTTCACGTATGCCGCACACGCTTACCCTTGATCGCCATGGCACCCACACCGACGGGAAACCGCAGGACGCGCGTACACGTGGTCAGTGATGTGCACGGCAACGCCGGCGACCTGGCCAGAGCCGGTGAGGGTGCCGACGCCCTGATCTGCCTCGGCGACCTGGTGCTGTTCCTGGACTACGCCGACCACTCGCGCGGCATCTTCCCCGACCTGTTCGGCGTGGAGGCCGCCGACCGCATCGTGGAACTGCGCACCGCCCGGCGCTTCGAGGAGGCGCGGGAGTTCGGGGCGCGGCTGTGGGCCGGGATCGGCTCGGACCGGAGTGCGGTGATCGAGAAGGCGGTGCGCAAGCAGTACGCCGAGATGTTCGCGGCGTTCCCCGCGCCGACGTACGCGACGTACGGCAATGTCGACATGCCCCCCCTGTGGCCGGAGTACGCCGGGCCGGGCACGACCGTGCTGGACGGGGAGCGGGTGGAGATCGGGGGGTGGGTCTTCGGGTTCGTGGGCGGGGGTCTGCGGACGCCGATGCGCACGCCGTACGAGATCAGCGATGAGGAGTACGCGGCGAAGATCGAGGCCGTGGGGGAGGTGGACGTGCTGTGCACGCACATTCCGCCGGAGGTCCCGGAGTTGGTGTACGACACGGTGGCGCGGCGCTTCGAGCGGGGGAGCCGGGCGTTGCTGGAGGCGATCCGCCGGACGCGTCCGCGTTATTCGTTGTTCGGGCATGTCCATCAGCCGCTGGTGCGGCGGATGCGGATCGGGGCGACGGAGTGCGTGAACGTGGGGCACTTCGCGGGGTCGGGGAAACCGTGGGCGCTGGAATGGTGAGCGAATTCGGGTGGCGTGGGCGTTTTCGCGACGATGGCGCAGGTGGGGGTGGAGTCGGCCGGTCGGGCGCGCGGTAGCCTTCACGCTGCGCACCCGTGCGCACCACGACTTCTTACCGGCCCGCATCTGGAGGAGCCACGGCGATGGCGGAACACACCAGCTCGAGCATCACGATCGAGGCGGCACCGGCCGACGTCATGGGGGTGATCGCCGACTTCGCCCGCTACCCGGACTGGACCGGTGAGGTGAAGGAGGCGGAGGTCCTCAAGACCGACGGCCAGGGCCGTGCCGAGCAGGTTCGCCTCGTCATGGACGCCGGCGCGATCAAGGACGACCAGGTGCTGGCGTACACCTGGAGCGGTGAGCACGAGGTGTCCTGGACGCTGGTGAAGTCCCAGATGCTGCGGTCGCTCGACGGGTCGTACATCTTGAAGTCGGCGGGGGCCGGGGCGACCGAGGTCACTTACCGGCTGACGGTGGATGTCAAGATTCCGATGCTAGGGATGATCAAGCGCAAGGCGGAGAAGGTCATCATCGACCGGGCGTTGGCGGGGCTGAAGAAGCGGGTGGAGTCGGGCAAGTAGTTCCTTGCCCCGCCGCCCCTACCCGTCCCGTCCCCCAGGGGCTGCCGCCCCTTCGACCCCGCGTCCCTGGGGGCCTGCGGCCCCCAGACCCCCGCTTCGGCCCTGAACGGGCCTCGTCCTCAAACGCCGGACGGGCTGGGTGGGGCGGACGGCACCTTGTCCGAGACCGACGATCCCCCCGGCCCCACGCACCCGCCGCCCAGCTGCGGGAGCTGCAGGGGGCCATGATGCCCGGCCGAGCCGCCCAGCCGTGGTGCTCAGCGATGCCGTCGCACGGGACCGCGCCGCTCAGCGTGGCGCCAAGCGGCGTCAGCCCCCCGGCTGTGGCGTCCAGCCGAGCCGCCCAGCCGCGACGGCCGTACCTGGCTGTGGTGCCCGGCCGAGCCGCCAGCCGCGACAGCCGCCACCTGGCCGTGGCGCTCAGTGATGTCGTCAAGCTGGGGTAGCGGCAGGGGGGCCGTGGCGGCCAGCCCTGTCGCCAGCCGCCGTAGCCGCACCCAGCCGCGGACAATCCTGCCGCCCAGAGCGGCACGGGTGGGCCCGGGCGGTGCCCCGGCGGCGCCGGGCTGCGCGACCCGCCCCCGCCCAGCCTCCACGCCGCGCACCTGCCGATCGGGTTGAACCCCCGCGTCCGTTAGCGTTCACCCCCATGCGCACGATCCTGATCACGGGCCCTGGCGGCAGCGGCCGTACCACCGTCGCCGCCGCCACCGCGCTGGCGGCGGCGAACAACGGCACCCGCACCCTCGTCCTCAGCGCCGACCGCACCGACACGCTCGGTGCCGCACTCGGCGTGGCCACCGGCGCGACCCCCGCCCGGGCCACCGACACCCTCACCGCATGGCGCCCCGACGCCGCCACCGGCTTCCGGGACGACCTCGCCGCCTTCCAGGAACGTGCCACCGCCGCCCTCGACCTCCTCGGCGCCTCCCGGCTCGACCCGGACGAGCTCACCCCCCTCCCCGGCGCCGAGGAGCTCGCGCTGCTCCGTGCGCTGCGGGACGCCGCCCTCGCCGAGGCCCATGACCTGCTCGTCGTGGACCTGCCGGCCACCCCGCACGCCCTCGCCCTGCTCTCGCTTCCCGAGGAGCTGCGCCGCTACCTGCGCCGGCTGCTGCCGTCCGAGCGGCAGGCGGCCCGGGCCCTGCGGCCGGTACTGGGGCGGCTGGCCGGCGTTCCGATGCCCGCGGAGTGGCTGTACGAGACCGCGGCCCGTTGGGACGTCGAGCTCGCCGCCGTCGAAGCCGTCGTCGCCGACCGCGACACCGTCGTACGGCTGGTCGCCGAGCCCGGCCCGGGCGGCGCCGACGCCGTGCGGACCGCCACCCTCGCCCTCGCCCTGCGGGGCCTGCGCCCCGACCTGCTGGTCGCCAACCGGGTCCTGCCGGAGGCGGAGGCGCCGGCGGGCAGCTGGCTCGCCGGGCCCGTCGCCCAACAGCGCAAGGTTCTGGAGGAGTGGGGGGACAAGGGCCACGACGTCCACCACATCGCGCATCTCGGACGGGACCCCCGTGGCGCCGACGACCTCACCGCCCTCGCCGTGTCCGCCGTCAACGACAGCTCCTCCACGGTCGAGTGGCCCGTCACCGACCGCCTCGCCGAGGACGGCGTCCTCGTCTGGGCCGTCCCGCTGCCCGGCGCCGTACGCGACGAGCTCGACCTCGTCCGGCGAGGCGACGAACTCGTCGTCACCGCGGGACAGTTCCGGCGTATCGTGCCCCTGCCGTCCGCCCTGCGCCGGTGCGGTGTGGACGGGGCCGCGCTGCGCGACGGCGAGCTGCGGATCCGGTTCGCGCCGGATCCCGATCTCTGGCCGCGGACCCGGTGAAGCAGGTACGCCCGTTCGGGTAACGTCGTAGAGACGAACCGTAGTCAGGAGTCCGTCATGAGCGAAGAGCTCCCCCCGTCCGACGCCGAAGAGCACGAGGCGATCGACGAGGTACGGGCCGACGAGGTGCGGGCGAGCGACGCCGACGCCTGGGCGACCGCGTGCGCCGAGGACCTCGCGGCGGAGAAGGCCCGCCGCCGCGCCCAGCACGGCCCGCCCCCGGGCTCGGCCGCCGAGGAACTGCGCAAGCTCGTCGACGCCGTCGCGGACAAGCTGTCCACCCTCCAGTCCCCGCTGCTCGGCGCGGTCGCCGGACCCGCCGCCCAGCAGGTGGTCAAGCAGGTCGTGGAACAGGCCAAGGCCGCCGTCGAGCCGGTCATCGAGCGCAACCCGGACGTCTTCGATCATCTGGCTGCCGCGGGCACCGAACTCCTCGCCGCCTACCGCTCCGCCGTCCAGGCCCAGGAACGACGCTGGACCACCGGCGACCAGGATCCCGGCGAGCGCCGCGACCGGGGCGACGACGCCGGTCCCGGCGAGCGCATCGACCTGGACTGAAGGCCCGCGACCACCCCTCAGCCGGGCTGCCCAGCGGGCGGACGACGAGGCCCTGACGGCAGGGCCTCGGGTACCGTTGGCCGTAGCGGGGCTCGACCGAAACTGAGGGATTCATGGGACTCACCATCGGCGTCGACATCGGCGGCACGAAGATCGCGGCCGGCGTGGTCGATGAGGAAGGCAACATCCTCTCGACCCACAAGGTGCCGACCCCGGGCACGCCCGAGGGCATCGTGGACGCCATCGCCTCCGCGGTGGAGGGCGCGCGCGCCGGACACGAGATCGTCGGCGTGGGCATCGGTGCCGCCGGATACGTCAACCGTCAGCGTTCCGAGGTCTACTTCGCCCCCAACATCGACTGGCGCAACGAGCCGCTGAAGACGAAGGTCGAGGCCCGCGTGGGCCTCCCGGTCGTCGTCGAGAACGACGCCAACGCGGCCGCGTGGGGCGAGTACAAGTTCGGCGCGGGCAAGGGCCACCGCAACGTCATCTGCATCACGCTCGGCACCGGCCTCGGCGGCGGCATCATCATCGGCAACAAGCTGCGCCGCGGGCACTACGGCGTGGCCGCCGAGTTCGGCCACATCCGCATGGTGCCGGACGGCCTGATGTGCGGCTGCGGCTCGCAGGGCTGCTGGGAGCAGTACGCCTCCGGGCGCGCCCTCGTCAGGTACGCCAAGCAGCGCGCCAACGCCACCCCGGAGAACGCCGAGATCCTGCTCGGCATGGGCGACGGCACCCCCGACGGCATCGAGGGCAAGCACATCTCCATGGCCGCCCGCCAGGGCGACCCGGTCGCCGTCGACTCCTACCGGGAACTCGCCCGCTGGGCCGGCGCCGGCCTCGCCGACCTCGCCTCCCTCTTCGACCCGTCCGCCTTCATCGTCGGCGGCGGCCTCTCCGACGAGGGCGAACTGGTCCTCGACCCGATCCGCAAGTCCTACAAGCGCTGGCTGGTGGGCGGCAACTGGCGCCCGGTCGCCGACGTCATCGCGGCCCAGCTGGGCAACAAGGCGGGCCTGGTGGGCGCGGCGGACCTGGCCCGCGAGCCGGATCCGATCATGTAAGGGCCGCTTTTCGGCCAAGGGGACTGATCCGACCCCTGAGGGGCGCGGGGCTGTATCGATGTGCGGCTCCGCCGCGTGGGCGCGACAAGCCGCACACAACCGGAAGTCGCCCAGCAACCTCGCGCCCCCAGCTATTCGGCGCCCGGACCCCGGGCCCGGCTAGATTGACCCGCATGGAGACGTCCCCCTCGCCGCTCCCCACCTCCCGTACCGAGCCCGACGGTTCAGCCGTCATCCGTGTCCTCAGCTACAACATCCGCTCGATGCGCGACGACACAGCCGCCCTCGCCCGCGTCATCCACGCCTGCGATCCCGACCTGGTCCTGATCCAGGAAGCCCCCCGCTTCTTCCGCTGGCGCAAGAAGCTCTCCCGCCTGGCCCGCGCGGCGAACCTCGTCATCCTCACCGGCGGCGCCACGGCAGCGGGACCAGCCATCCTGTGCAACCTGCGGGCGACCGTCGAACGCACGGAGGACGTCCTCCTCCCCCTCACCCCCGGACTCCACAGGCGCGGCTTCGCCACGGCCGTGGTCCGATTCGGCGGCGCCCGCCTCGGCGTCCTCAGCTGCCACCTCAGCCTGCAGAAGGACGAGCGCTACGAACAGGGCGGCATGCTGCTCGACCGCCTCGCCGCGATGGGCGTGGAGCACGCCGTCGCGGGCGGCGACCTGAACGAACGCCCCGCCGGCCGTACGTTCCTCCGGTTGGCCGACGGCCTCCAGGACTGCTGGGTCACCGCACCCTGGGGCAGCGAGTACACCTCGACCCCGGCCGACCCCCACCAGCGCATCGACGCGATCTTCGCCACCAAGGGCATCGAGGTACTCGGCTGCGGGGTCCCCGTGGGCCACCCCGGTGTGACGGAGACAGACCTGAGGGCGGCCACGGACCACCTTCCGGTCCTGGCCGCCCTCAAAGTCCCTGTGTCCTAGACGACCGCGCCCCGCCCCGGATCGTCGTCCTCGTCGTCATCCGTCTTCATCCGCATCACCAGCGTGGCGAACCCGCCCAGGAACCCGCCGATGCCGAGCGTCGCCAGCCACCACGTCATGTCCCAGCCGAGCAGCACGGCGAGCAGCAGCAGGACCGGCCCGCCGATCACCGCGAGCCAGGCGAACTTCGCGGTCGCGTCGGCGGTGGGCAGCGGCGGCGGTTCTGGCGGGACGAAATGGCCCTCGTCGTCGGCGTCGAAGTCGTCCTCGGTCGGCTCGGGCACGCTGTAGTCGCGCGGGCCGACGCCGGGGGCGAAGGAGACGGAACTGCCCAGCGGCTTGGAAGGCTTGTCCTCCCGGCCCGCCTCGGGCTCGTCCGCCTGCTTGACCTTCGAGCTCTTGTCGCCCTTGTCGTCGTTCGGCTCGCCGTCCGTCCCGCCGCTCGCCTCGCCGTTCGTCTCGGTCTCCAGCAGCGCCAGGTCCTCGACCGACTTGAACGGCTTCGAACCCGGCGGGTCCGGCGGCTCATCGCCGTATCCGGCGACGATGGCGGCCCAGGCGGCGTCCTCGTCGAACGGGACGTGCTGCTCTTCCGGCTCGCGGTCGTCGCTGTCCTCGCGCCTGTCGCGGTCGGAGCCGTGCTCAGCCACGTGCGGTCGTCCCTTCTCTGCCGACGCCGGTTGCGAGCCGGTCGATGAAGCCGATGCTCTCTACGAAGATCCGGTCCGCGTCATGGTCCAACGTCGCCACGTGATAGCTCTGTTCCAGCACGACCTCCGTTACGTCCGTGGACGACACCCGGCTCAGTACCCGGGCCGAGTCCGCCGGCGGCACGGTGTGGTCCTGTGCGCTGCGCAGGAGCAGCAGCGGCTGGGTGACCTGCGGCAGCTCGCCGTCGACCAGGCGGAAGAAGTTCCGCAGGGAGTGGGCCGCGTGCAGCGGCACCCGGTCGTACCCGATCTCGATGCCGCCCTCCTTCGCGATGTCGCCCGCGACCCCCGGCACCGTACGGACGAGGTGGCGGGACACCGGGAGGGTGTACGCGTACAGGCCGTGCACCTTGTTCGCCGGGTTGACGACGATGACGCCGGCGACGTGCTCCCCGTGCTTCGCGGCGAGCCGCAGTGCCAGGGCCCCGCCCATGGACAGGCCGGCGACGAAGACCCGCTCGCAGCGGTCGCGGAGGTTGCGCAGCTCGCGGTCCACCTCGGCGTACCAGTCCTGCCAGCCGGTGAGCCGCATGTCCTCCCAGCGGGTGCCGTGGCCCGGCAGCAGCGGTAGCGAGACGGTGAGCCCGCGCTCGCCGAGATACTCCGCCCAGGGGCGCAGCGACTGGGGGGAACCGGTGAAGCCATGGCAGAGCAGAACCCCGATCTCCCCGCCCTCATGGCGGTACGGCTCGGCTCCAGGAAGGACCGGCACCTTACGGTCTCCTGTTCGTGAGAAGGACGGACATGACGGACATGAGCGAGAGGAGCGACATGAACCCACGCGGCACAGCCGCATATCGATACAGCCAGGTGTGCTTCACCGTACGCGACCGTACTGACACCGACCAGGGCCGTCGGACTCTTTGACAGTGGCCCGGGTTAAGGTCTGATCGACAGACACAGGAGGCACTCGGTTGTTGTACGGCGCGATGAAGGTGGCCATCGGGGGACCGTTGAAGGTCGCTTTCAGGCCCTGGGTGGAGGGGCTGGAGAACATTCCCGCCGAGGGCCCCGCGATCCTGGCGAGCAACCACCTCTCCTTCTCGGACTCGTTCTTCCTGCCCGCGGTCCTCGACCGCAAGGTGACCTTCATCGCGAAGGCCGAGTACTTCACGACCCCCGGCGTCAAGGGCCGGATGACGGCCGCGTTCTTCAAGGGCGTCGGCCAGCTGCCCGTGGACCGCTCCGGTGCGCGCGGCGCGGGCGAGGCGGCCATCAAGAGCGGCATAGAGGTCCTCGAACGCGGTGAGCTGTTCGGCATCTACCCGGAGGGCACGCGCTCGCCCGACGGCCGGCTCTACCGGGGCAAGCCCGGCGGCCTCGCGCGCGTGGCACTCGCCACCGGGGCGCCGGTCATCCCGGTCGCCATGATCGACACGGAGAAGATCCAGCCGCCGGGCCAGGTCATGCCCAAGCTCATGCGGCCGGGCATCCGGATCGGCAAGCCCCTGGACTTCCGCCGCTACCAGGGCATGGAGCACGATCGCTTCGTCCTGCGCGCGCTGACCGACGAGGTCATGTACGAGATCATGAAGCTCTCCGGCCAGGAGTACGTCGACATGTACGCGACCGCCGCCAAGCGGCAGATCGCGGAGGCGGCGAAGGCCGAGAAGGAACAGGCGAAGAAGGAACAGGCGAAGAAGACCAAGAAGGCGGACGAGGAGCGGCCGGGCGACTAGGCAGGGCAGTCCGGGCGAGCGATTCGAAAACAGGGGTGGGGGGAATGGCCAAGCGCGAGCGGGTCATGAGGATGTCCGTCGAGCAGCCGCTGTGGCGCGCGCTCGCCGGCTACCGGGTGCTGACCATGGTGTATGCGATCGGGCTCTTCATCAGCGCCCACGACGAGGTCGCGCGCCCCTGGGTGGCCATCGCCTACTTCGCCGTCCTGGCCGTCTGGACCCTCGCCACCCTGCCCAGGGTGGCGAACGCCGCGAGCTG
This sequence comes from Streptomyces sp. NPDC093591, assembly GCF_044764885.1. Taxonomy (NCBI): domain Bacteria; kingdom Bacillati; phylum Actinomycetota; class Actinomycetes; order Kitasatosporales; family Streptomycetaceae; genus Streptomyces; species Streptomyces sp. NPDC093591. The sequence continues at coordinate 268,593 of NZ_JBIWIY010000002.1, read as the reverse complement.
CACCAAGCGCTTCCTCGCCGTCGACCTCACCATCGCCCTGGCCGGCATCCTGCTCACCCGGCTCGCCGAGTCGCCCGAGCGGATCGACGCCGGAGCCCCGACCCTGCCGTCGATATGGACCGCGGGCGCCGTGCTCGCGTTCGCCATCAAGGGCGGCTGGCGCTGGGCCGCCTTCGCCTCCACGCTGGTCGCCGCGGCCAACCTGATCGAGCGCTCCGGAGTGCCGACCCGCGACACCATCCACATGGTGCTGCTCGTGTGGATCGCCTCCATCGCCATCGGCTACGTCGTCGAGGTCGCCCGAGCCTCCGAGCGCACCCTCGCCCGGGCCCTGGAGATCGAGGCGGCGACCCGTGAGCGGGAGCGGCTCGCCCGGGACATCCACGACAGCGTGCTCCAGGTGCTCGCGATGGTGCAGCGGCGTGGTGCCGTCATCGGCGGTGAGGCGGCCGAGCTGGGCCGGATGGCCGGCGAGCAGGAGGTGGCCCTGCGCACCCTGGTCTCCGGCGGCCTCGTCCCCGTGTCGCGGGCGTCGGAGGACGCCGCCGAGGGGGCCGTCGTACGGGCCGTGGACGAGCCGGACGACGCCGACGGCCCCGTCGATCTGCGGGCCCTGCTCGCCCCGTACGCCGGCGCCAAGGTGAGTCTGGCCGAGCCCGGCGCGCCCGTGCCGCTGGCCCCGGACGCCGCGCGGGAGCTGGCCGCGGCCGTGGGGGCCGCCCTGGACAACGTCCGTAAGCACGCGGGGGAGCACGCGCGCGCGTGGATCCTGGTCGAGGACGAACCCGACGCGGTGATCGTCACCGTGCGGGACGACGGCCCCGGCATTCCCGCGGGACGGCTCGCGCAGGCCGAGGGCGAGGGGCGGCTCGGCGTCGCCCTGTCGATCCGGGGGCGGCTGCGGGACCTCGGCGGCAGCGCCGAGCTGATCTCGGTGCCGGGGCAGGGCACCGAAGTGGAACTGAAAGTACCGAAGGACAGCGGCGCTTCACGGGGGAAGGCGGAGCAGCGATGACGGACACCGCGAGCGGACAGCAGGGCCCGATCAAGGTCATGGTCGTCGACGACCACCCCATGTGGCGCGACGCGGTCGCCCGCGACCTGGCCGAGTCCGGCTTCTACGTGGTCGCCACCGCGGGCGACGGCGACCAGGCCGTACGCCGCGCCAAGGCCGCCGCCCCCGACGTCCTGGTGCTCGACCTCAATCTGCCCGCCAAGCCCGGCGTCCAGGTCTGCAAGGAGCTGGTGGGCCACAACCCGGCCCTGCGCGTCCTCGTCCTGTCCGCGAGCGGCGAGCACGCCGACGTCCTGGAGGCCGTGAAGTCGGGCGCCACCGGCTATCTGCTGAAGTCGGCCTCGACGGAGGAACTCCTGGACGCGGTGCGGCGTACGGCCGTCGGCGACCCGGTGTTCACGCCCGGCCTGGCCGGACTCGTCCTCGGCGAGTACCGCCGCCTCGCCTCCGAACCGGCGCCCGCCGCACAGGACGCCGACCAGCCGGGGGCCCCGCAGCTCACCGAGCGCGAGACCGAGGTGCTGCGGCTGGTCGCCAAGGGACTGAGCTACAAGCAGATCGCCGAACGCCTGGTCATCTCCCACCGCACGGTCCAGAACCACGTCCAGAACACCCTCGGCAAGCTCCAGCTGCACAACCGGGTGGAGCTGGTGCGGTACGCCATAGAGCGCGGCCTCGACGACGAGTGATCCAACAGCCGCCCGATTGACGGCACGTAAACCAAACACCCGGCAGTTCACCGGAATTGCCGCTCCGACCCATCCCGCTGTGACCTGGATCACCATTAGCGTGACCTCACCAGGCAACCGCGGCGAAGGGACATTTCCATGCGGGTCGGAGTACTGACCGGAGGCGGCGACTGCCCCGGTCTCAACGCCGTCATCCGGGCCGTCGTCCGCAAGGGCGTGCAGGAGTACGGCTACGACTTCGTCGGCTTCCGGGACGGCTGGCGAGGTCCGCTCGAGAACGACACCGTCCGTCTCGACATCCCCGCCGTGCGCGGCATCCTGCCCCGCGGCGGCACCATCCTCGGCTCCTCGCGCACCAACCCGCTGAAGCAGGAGGACGGCATCCGCCGGATCAAGGAGAACCTCGCCAAGCAGGAGGTCGAGGCGCTCATCGCCATCGGCGGCGAGGACACCCTCGGCGTCGCCACCCGCCTCTCCGACGAGTACGGCGTGCCCTGCGTCGGCGTGCCGAAGACCATCGACAACGACCTGTCCGCCACCGACTACACCTTCGGCTTCGACACCGCCGTCGGCATCGCGACCGAGGCCATCGACCGGCTGCACACCACCGCCGAGTCCCATATGCGGGTCCTGGTCTGCGAGGTGATGGGCCGTCACGCGGGCTGGATCGCCATCCACTCCGGCCTCGCCGGCGGCGCCAACGCCATCCTCATCCCCGAGCAGCGCTTCGACGTCGACAAGGTCTGCGCCTGGATCACCTCGCGCTTCAAGGCGTCGTACGCCCCCATCGTGGTCGTCGCCGAGGGCGCCATGCCGAAGGACGGCGACATGGTCCTCAAGGACGAGTCGCTGGACTCCTTCGGGCACGTCCGGCTGTCCGGGGTCGGCGAATGGCTGGCCAAGGAGATCGAGAAGCGCACGGGCAAGGAAGCCCGTACGACGGTCCTCGGGCACATCCAGCGCGGGGGCACCCCCAGCGCCTTCGACCGCTGGCTCGCCACCCGCTTCGGACTGCACGCCATCGAGGCCGTCCGCGACGGCGACTTCGGCAAGATGGTCGCCCTGCGCGGCACGGACATCGTCCGCGTCCCGATCGCGGACGCCACGGCCAAGCTGAAGACGGTGGATCCGAAGCTGTACGAGGAGGTCGGGGTGTTCTTCGGCTGACGGGCATCTGAGGGGTGTGGACCGTATATTCGGCCCACACCCCTATGCATCGGGAGCAGTCGTGGAGATTCTCGCCTTCGGGGTCCAGGCGGACGAGAAGCCCCTGATCGAGCGGGCCTTCCGGGGCCACCACGAAGTCCGCTGCCTGGACGTCTTCCTCAACGAGGACACCGCCCCCATCGCCACCGGCCACGAGGTCGTCTGCACCAGCGTCAACTGCGACCTCGGCCACCGGGTCCTGCGGACCCTCGCGGCCGGCGGGACGCAGATGGTCGCCCAGCGTTCCACCGGCTTCAACAACATCGACCTCGACGTCGCCGAGCGCCTCGCCATGACGGTCGCCCGGGTCTCGTACTACTCGCCCCACTCCGTGGCCGAGTTCGCCTGGGCCCTCGCCATGGCGGTCAACCGCCGTATCGTCCGCGCCTCCACGCGCACGCGTGACTTCGACTTCCGTCTCGACGGCCTGATGGGCCGCGACATGTACGGCCGCACCGCCGGAGTCCTCGGCACCGGCAAGATCGGCGAGGCCTTCAGCCGCATCGCCCACGGCTTCGGCATGAAGCTGCTCGGCTGGGACGTCGCCGAGAACCCCGCCTGCATGCAACTCGGCATGCGCTACGTCCCCAAGGAACAGCTCCTCGCCGAGTCCGACCTGGTCAGCCTGCACGTGCCGCTGATGCCGGAGACCCGGCACCTCATCGACGCGGATGCCCTGAAGCTGATGAAGGACGACGCGATCCTGATCAACTCCAGCCGAGGCGGCCTCGTCGACACCGCGGCCCTCGTCGCCGAACTGCGCGAGGGCCGCTTCACGGGCGTCGGCCTCGACGTGTACGAGGCGGAGGCCGGTCTCTTCTTCCTCGACAAGTCCCTCCAGGCCGTCGAGGACGACACCCTGGCCCGCCTCGTCACCTTCCCGAACGTCCTGGTCACCTCCCACCAGGCGTACTACACCGAGGACGCCGTCGGCCAGATCGTCGAGACGACCCTGAAGAACGTCCTCGACTACAGGGCGGGCCGCCGCTCCGAGAACGTGCTGGTCCCCCGCAGCTGACCCACCAGCTCCCGTACGACGGAGGCGCCGTTCAGGGTGAGGACCGACTCGGGGTGGAACTGCACGCCGGCGACTGCATTCATTGGCGCGCCTCCGGCACGACCCAGCCCGCGCAGCGCATGCACCTCCCCGTTGCCGGCCCGGCTGACCTCGACGCCGTGCGCGGCGAGCTCCCGCAGGGCCTCGTCGTCGCAGCGCGCCACGAAGCTGTTGTAGAAACCGACCGTCTCCGGCCGCCCGAACAGGTCGATCGTCGTCTGCGCCCCCTGGTACGGCACCTCCTTCCGTACGATCTCCAGCCCCAGCTCGGCCGCGATCAGCTCGTGCCCGAGGCAGACGCCGAGCACGCCGTGCCGGTGGTCGCGGATGACCTGGGCGGTGAGCTCGCGCAGGAAGCGCATCTTGGGGTCGGTGAGGTCGGAAGGATCACCGGGCCCGGGGCCCAGCACGACCGGCCCCTCGTGCGTGAGCACCGCCTCCCGCAGCCCGTCCTCGTCGTACCGCCGGACGGTCACCTCCAGCCCGCTCGACCGCAGCACGTGCGCGAGCATCGCCGTGAAGGTGTCCTCGCCGTCGACGACCAGGGCGTGTCCGCTCAGCTCCGCGGACCGCTCCTGCATCCGCAGCCAGAACGGGGCGAGGGAGGCCCTGCGCCCGTCGAGGGCGGCACGCACGCGTGGGTCGTCGGTGAGACGTACGCGCGCGTGCTCCGCACGGGGCCGGGAGGGCCGTACGCCGAGAGCCGCCAGTACCCCCGCCGCCTTCGCGTGGGTCTCCGCGACCTCGCTCGCCGGGTCCGAGCCGCGCACCAGCGTGGCGCCGACCGGTACCCGCAGCCCGCCGTGCGCGTCGATGTCCGCCGTGCGGATGAGGATGGGGGAGTCGAGGGTCTGGGCCCCGCCGGAGTCCCGGCCGATCAGGGCCAGCGCCCCCGCGTAGTAGCCGCGCCCGCCGGCTTCGTGCCGCTCGATCACCCGGCAGGCGTTCTGCACGGGCGAGCCGGTGACCGTGGCCGCGAACATGGTCTCCTTCAGGACCTCGCGCACATCCAGCGAGGACTTCCCGCGCAGCTCGTACTCGGTGTGCGCGAGATGCGCCATCTCCTTCAGCCGGGGCCCGACCACGACCCCGCCCATGTCGCCGACGGTGCACATCATCTTGAGCTCCTCGTCGACGACCATCGACAGCTCCTCGATCTCCTTGCCGTCGGCGAGGAAGTCGAGCAGATGCTCGGGGGTGGGGCCCTCGGCGGGATAGCGGTACGTCCCGCTGATCGGGTTCATGACCACGGTCCCGCCGGACATCCGCACATGCACCTCGGGGCTCGCCCCGACCAGCGTCCGGTCCCCGGTGTGCACGACGAACGTCCAGTACGCGCCCCGCTCCACCTCCAGCAGCCGCCGGAACAGTGCCAGCGCGTCGGCCCGTCCGAACCCCGGGATCTCACCCTCGTACGTCCGCCGGATCACGAAGTTCGCGCCCTCGCCCCGCCCGATCTCCTCCCGCAGGACGCGCCCGACGATCTCCGCGTACTCCTCGTCGGCCACGTCGAAGCCGCCGCCCTCGACGCGCACGTCATGCGCCGGGAGCTGGGCGAGAGCCTCGGCCAGGGGGAGGTCGTACGACTCCTCCGGCGTCAGCACCACCAGCGGTGTGCCGTCGTCGCGGACGTCGAAGCCGCGCTCGCGGATCTGCCGGAAGGGGACGAGCGCCAGGCCCTCGTCGGGGAGGTCGGCGAGCCGGTCGTACGTGGTGACCGGGCCGATGAGGACCTCGACCGTCTCGTGGTCCTGGCCCGGGGTGCGGCGGCGCAGCAGGGCGAACGGGCGGGGGTCGTCCGGCAAGCCGAGCAGGTTCATGGGTCCGTGCTCCTTCTCAGTGAGACTCGGTGGTACTCAGTCGGAGAGGAACGGACCCCGGAAACGCCGAAGGCCGCCCCTCGGGCGGCCTTCGCGAAGTCTTGCGTACGCGCAGTCAGTGGGCCGCCGGATGAGCGGTCCACCACCAGTTCTGGGTCGAGTGCGCGAACATGCGAGGCACCCTACCCCATGTCCGAGTCGTGTACCCCGCGTCTCATTTGCTGGGCATGGGGCTGGACGCCCGACACGACCCCGTAATGTTGAGGGCGTGACCGTGAACGCTAAGACCAGCGCGAGCGCTGGCAACACCTGGCGAGACCTGCCCGCGGCGCAGCAGCCCGAGTACCCCGACACCGAGGCTCTGCGCGCAGTGATCGCGGACCTCGAGTCGTATCCGCCGCTCGTCTTCGCGGGCGAGTGCGACCAGCTGCGCGCCCGGATGGCGGCCGTCGCCAAGGGAGAGGCGTTCCTCCTCCAGGGCGGCGACTGCGCCGAGGCCTTCGACGCGGTGTCCGCCGACCAGATCCGCAACAAGCTCAAGACCCTGCTGCAGATGGGCGCCGTGCTGACGTACGCCGCCTCGGTGCCGGTCGTGAAGGTCGGCCGCATCGCCGGCCAGTACTCCAAGCCGCGCTCCAAGCCGACCGAGACCCGCGACGGCGTGACCCTGCCGACCTACCGCGGCGACTCCGTCAACGGCTTCGACTTCACCGAGGCCGCCCGCGTCCCGGACCCCGAACGCCTGAAGCGGATGTACAACGCGTCCGCGTCGACGCTGAACCTGGTGCGCGCCTTCACCACCGGCGGTTACGCCGACCTGCGCCAGGTGCACGCCTGGAACCAGGACTTCGTGAAGTCGTCCCCGTCCGGCCAGCGCTACGAGCAGCTGGCCCGCGAGATCGACAACGCGCTGAACTTCATGCACGCCTGCGGGGCCGACCCGGAGGAGTTCAAGACCGTCGAGTTCTACTCCTCGCACGAGGCGCTGCTGCTCGACTACGAGTCGGCGCTGACCAGGGTCGACTCCCGCACGGGGCAGCTGTACGACGTCTCGGCGCACATGGTGTGGATCGGTGAGCGCACCCGGCAGCTGGACCACGCGCACATCGAGTTCGCGTCCAAGATCCGCAACCCGATCGGCATCAAGCTCGGCCCGACCACCACGGCCGAGGAGGCGCTGCAGTACATCGAGCGCCTCGACCCGGACCGCGAGCCGGGCCGGCTGACCTTCATCGTCCGCATGGGCGCCGACAAGGTCCGCGACAAGCTCCCCGAGCTGGTCGAGAAGGTCACCGTCTCGGGTGCGACGGTGGCCTGGGTGACGGACCCGATGCACGGCAACACCTTCGAGGCGGCCTCGGGTCACAAGACCCGCCGCTTCGACGACGTGCTTGACGAGGTCAAGGGCTTCTTCGAGGTCCACAAGGCCCTGGGCACCCACCCGGGCGGTATCCACGTGGAGCTCACCGGTGACGACGTCACCGAGTGCGTGGGCGGCGGCGACGAGATCTTCGTCGACGACCTGCACCAGCGCTACGAGACGGCCTGCGACCCGCGGCTCAACCGCAGCCAGTCGCTCGACCTGGCCTTCCTCGTCGCCGAGATGTACAGGGACCAGTAACCGGTTCGGTTATTACCCGCAGGTGGGGTGGGGCGCGGATCACATACGATCCGCGCCCCACCCCACTTTTACGGTTCCTGTGTGGCGGGTAAGGTTAGGTTAGCCTCACCGATCAAGGGGATGGCACGACATCGATCCCGGCGGGAGGTGGTCCGCGTGTACGTCTGCAGTTGCTTCGGTGTCACCGAGCAGCAGGTCAAGCAGCACGCGGAGAACGGTGCCTGTACGCCCCGCCAGATAGCGTCCGCCTGCAAGGCGGGAACCGACTGCGGGTCGTGTGTACGTCGTATTCAGGCGCTCCTGGGCAGGGGTGCGTGCCCGCGCCGTGAGCTGGCCGACCAGGGCCAGCCGGTGCTCACCGACCTGGCGGACGCGGCCTAGCTCGCGTCGGTTCGCCGGCTCCCTAGCTCGGCTGCTCGATCTGCTGCGCGAGGTAGAGCGCCTCACCGAGCTTGTCGATGAGTTCCAGCTGCGTGTCCAGGTAGTCGATGTGGTGCTCCTCGTCCTCGAGGATCGACTCGAAGAGGTTCGCGGACGTGATGTCGCCCTTGGTGCGCATGACCTCGATACCGCGCTTGAGGCGGTCGATCGCCTCGACCTCGACCTGCCGGTCGGCCTGGAACATCTCCGTGACCGTCTGGCCGACCCGGACGTGGAACAGACGCTGATAGTTGGGCAGGCCGTCCAGCATGAGGATGCGCTCGGTGATCTTGTCCGCGTGCTTCATCTCATCGATGGACTCTTCACGCGTGTACTTGGCGAGCTTCGTCCAGCCTTTGTTGTCCTGGATCCGGTAGTGCAGCCAGTACTGGTTGATCGCCGTCAGCTCGCCGGTCAGCTGCTCATTGAGGAATTCGAGGACCTCGGGGTCGCCCTGCATCGCAGAGGCTCCTTCCACGCGGGGGAACTGGCAGGTTGCGCCGCATGATTGCACCGGCAGCGAAGATCGTCCAGTAAGTCTTCACTTAGTAAGTAAGGGCATGCTTAGTCCGTTATGAGGTGAATTGTTGAGGGGTATGGTCAGGTGCACTGCCCCAGGTCTGTCAGGATGGAGTCATGGGTCAGCCGGTGGAGCGCGAAGGTGGAGCAGCAGCACACTCCGAGCTTCCGCCGGGACAGCGGGTGCAGCGCGGCTGGCCGGTCACGCACTACGGTCCGGTCCCCAAGTTTCGCCCCGAACGCTGGGAGTTCAGGGTTTTCGGCGCCACCGCCGACGGCGAGAAGCACTGCTGGACCCATGAGGAGTTCACGGCGCTGCCGTACACCACCGTCGTCGCCGACCTGCACTGCGTCACGAAGTTCAGCATGCTCGGCGCGGAGTGGGGCGGAATTCCGGCCCGTACGATCCTGGAGATCGCGCCGCCCGCACCGGCCGTCACTCATGTGATGGTGTGGGCCGAGTACGGCTTCAGCTCCAACCTCCGCCTCTCCGACTTCGCCGCCGAGGGCGCGATCTTCGCCACCCACAAGGACGGCGAACTGCTCACGGCGGAGCACGGTTTCCCCCTCCGTCTGGTCGTCCCCCATCTGTACGCCTGGAAGGGTCCCAAGTGGGTCCGCGGCGTGGAGTACATGACCGCCGATCGCCGTGGCTTCTGGGAGGAGCGCGGCTACCACAACATCGGCGACCCTTGGAAGGAACAGCGGTACTCGTACCAGGAGGAGCCCGGGGACGGGCCCGAGCTCTGACTCCTCCTGGCGGGGCCGGTCAGTGGTACTGGTGCACCACCGCGTGCCCCTTGCCGCGGCCGATCATCCACTTGTTGACCGGCGCCGTGGCTACGAAGGCGACCGCGAGGGCGATGGCCAGCGCACCCCAGAACAGCAGGTCGTCCAGGCCAGCGTCCATCGCGCCGGGCCACAGGACGAGTACGCCGTTGTCGACCAGCTCCATCACGGCGATCGACAGTGTGTCCGCGGCCAGGGCGACCCTGACGGCCGCCCGGAAGCCGACGCCCGCCTTGAGTACGCCGCGCAGCGTGAGTGCGTAGCCGAAGAAGAACGCGAGCGTGATCGCCAGTATCAGCGTCGGGACGTCGCCCCAGCCGAGCGCGGTGCCGATCACCATGCCGAGCACCTCGCCGATGGCACAGCCGGTGAGGCAGTGCAGGGTGGCCTGGACGGCCATGCTCCAGGTGCTGGTGGCGGCCGTCTCGTGGTGGTGCGTGTGTGCCGCGTGCGCTTCGTGCTGCATGATCTGCCCCCAATGTCAGGTTACGGCTCCTGCATCGAGTACGAACCAGATACCCCCCGGGGGTATTCCTCGGCGGGTTACGCGTCCCGAAGTTTCTTCAGCCGCTCCACGTCCGCCGCATGGCCTTCCTTCCCGCCGGGTGTCTCGATGATCAGCGGTATGCCCGCGGTGGCCGGGTGCGTCATCAGCGCCCGGAACGGGTCCTCGCCGATGTGACCCGCGCCGATGTTCTCGTGCCGGTCCTTGTGCGCGCCGACGACGTCCTTGGAGTCATTGGCGTGGATCAGCTTCAGCCGGCCTTCGCCCACGGTGTCCACCAGCAGGTCGAGGGTCTGGTGCATGCCGGAGGGGCCGGTCAGGTCGTGGCCGGCGGCGAAGATGTGGCAGGTGTCCAGGCATACGCCCAGCTTCGGATGGGCGTCCAGCGCCTCGAAGTACGGCCCGAAGTCCCAGGTCCGCGAGCAGAGCGAGGCGCCCTGCCCGGCGGTGGACTCCAGGAGCAGATACGGGTCGTCGTCGTGGGTCAGCTCCTCGAGCAGCGGCAGCAGGTGCTGCCGTACCTGCTTCAGGGCCACCGAGCGCTCCCGGCCGCCGGTCGCGCTGCCCGTGTGCACGACCACGCCGAGCGCCCCGATCTGCCGCCCGCGCCGCAGCGAGTGCCGTAGCGACTCCACCGACTTCTCGACCGTCGCCTCGGTGTGCGAGCCGAAGTTGATCAGGTACGGCGCATGCACATATGCCGGGATCGACTCGGCCTCGCACACCGCGCGGAACTCCTCGTCCTGGCGCGGATTCCCGGTCGGCGTGGCCCAGCCGCGCGGGTTGGCGACGAAGACCTGGACCGTCTCGGCCTTGAGGTCGTGGGCGTAGGTGAGCCCGACGGAGTGGAGACCGCCGGCCACGGGGACGTGGCCACCGATGGGGTTGCGGGAGGGGCCCGAGGGGGCGGTTCCGGACTGCTGACTTCTCACCTGTCCAGGGTGTCATGCTGCCCGGACCGCCCGATCACCGGCCGGTGACGGCCTTGCTCGACGGTCGCCCCCGGTGGCTTTCGTCACCGGATGGTGATCGTGATCGTCGATCCCTTCGGCGCCGTGTCCCCGCCCTTCACGGACTGCTTCTTGACCGTGTCGCCGAACAGCCCGAGCAGACCACGGTCCTCGTCGACCGCGAAGCCGGCGGCCTCCAGCTCGGCCCTGGCGTCGTCGACGCTGTCACCGACCACGTCCGGGACCTCGATCATCTCGGGGCCCTTGGAGAGTGTCAGCGTCACCGTGTCGCCCTCGGCGGCCTGCCCGCCGTCGGTCGGCGACTGCCGGGCGACCTGGCCCGCGTCGAAGTCGGAGTTGACCCGCGCGGAGGCGACCTTCACCTTCAGGCCGGACTCCGCCAGCTCGGCCTTCGCGTCGGCCAGGGTCTCGCCGGTGACGTCCGGGACGTCCACGGGCCTGCCCTTGCTGACGGTGAGCGCGACCGCGGAACCGGAGCGGACCTTGGTGCCGGTCTCGGGGTCCACGGAGATCACGGAGCCTCGGGTGACGTCGTCGCTGAACTCGCGGGTCACCATGCCCGGTTGGAGTCCGCTCTCCTTCAGTTCGGTCCTCGCCTTGGCCAGCGGGTATCCCTGAAGGTCGGGCACCTTCACGGTCTTCGGCCCCGCCGAGATGACCAGGTTCACCGAGTCGTTGTGCCGGATGCGGGCGCCCGTCTCCGGGTCCGTGCTGATGACGGTGCCGCGCCTGACGGTGTCGCTGTAGGCGCGCTCCACCTTGCCGAGCTCCAGCCCGGCCTCCTCCAGCCGGTCCTTGGCCTGCGTCTCGGTCTTGGACAGCAGTGGCGGGACCTCGGTGAACTGGCCGGAGTTGATGTACCAGACGCCGACGCCGAGACCGAGGACCAGCAGGACGGTGGCGACGATGACGAGCGGGCCGCGCGGCGCACGCGGGGTCCGCGACCGGCGCCGGGGCGGCGGGGGCGGCGGAGTCTCCAGGCGGCTGGTTCTGTTGAAGACGGCTTCGGGACCCGGCTCGTCCTCGTTCACGGGCAGCGGGCGCTGGATGTTCAGCGCGCGCGGGATCACGCTCGTCCGGTCGTCGGCGTTGCTGTGCTGCGCCGTGAGCGCCTGCGGCGGCACCGCGTCCAGCTGGTCGGCGCTCAGCGCGGTGCGCGTCTCCCGCGCCTGCGCGAGCAGCGCCACGGCGTCGTACGGGCGCAGGTCCGGGGTGCGCGCGGTGGCCGACGCGACCAGTTCGTCGAGCTCGTACGCCAGCCCCGGCACGATCGCGGAGGGCGGCGGGACGTCCTCGTGCAGGTGCTTGTAGAGCACCACGGCGGGGGAGTCGCCGTCGTGCGGCTTGTCGCCGGTGAGCATCTCGTAGAGGACGACACCGCACGCGTACACGTCGACGCGGGCGTCGGCGGCGCCGGGCTGCTCGATCTGCTCGGGCGCGAGATAGGAGACGGTGCCGAGCACGGCGCCGGTGGTGCTGGTCACCGTGTCCACGGACCGCACGAGCCCGAAGTCGGCGACCTTGACCCGCCCGTCGTCCCCTATCAAGACGTTCTCGGGCTTCATGTCCCGGTGCACGAACCCCGCGCGGTGCGCGGCGCCGAGCGCGGCCAGCACCGGCTCCAGGATGTCGAGGGCGGCGCGGGGCTGGAGCGCCCCGCGCTCGCGCAGGACGTCGCGCAGCGTGCAGCCCGCGACGTACTCCATGGCGAGATAGACGTACGACCCGTCGGTGCCCTGGTCGAAGACCTGCACGACATTGGGGTGCGCGAGCCGGGCGACGGACTTCGCCTCCCGGATGAACCGCTCGACGAACACCCCGTCCACCGCCAGCGCGGGATGCATCACCTTGAGCGCGAGCACGCGGTCGAGGCGGGTGTCCAGGGCCCGGTAGACCGTGGCCATCCCGCCGACGGCGATCCGCGCGTCCACGCGGTACCGGCCGTCGAGCACCTGCCCGACCAGAGGGTCCTGAAGGGTCGTATCCACGCAGGTGAGTGTACGAGCCGACACTGACACGCCCGCCGGTTCGGGCGGGATCGGGGCGGGACTGCAGCCGAGCTGTGACGGACGCCTCATGGGCTGAAAGGCCTTCGTCGAACAGGCGTTCAGAATGCGGGGCGTTCCGGGTCCAGCCGTGCGATGCCCTCCACCGGGGACGACGCCTCCGCGAAGTGCCGCCGAGGAATCCGCCCCGCTCGGTACGCCAGCCGCCCCGCCTCCACCGCGTGCCGCATCGCGTCGGCCATGAGTACCGGCTCCTGCGCCCGAGTCACCGCCGAGGCGAGCATCACACCCGCGCACCCCAGCTCCATCGCGAGCGCCGCGTCCGACGCCGTACCGGCGCCCGCGTCCAGAATCACCGGCACGCGCGCGTGCTCCACGATCAGCTGGAAGTTGTGCGGGTTGCGGATGCCGAGCCCCGAGCCGATCGGGGAGCCGAGCGGCATGATCGCGGCACACCCCACGTCCTGAAGCTTCCGCGCCAGCACAGGGTCGTCATTCGTGTACGGCAGCACGGTGAACCCGTCGTCCACCAGCGTCTCCGCGGCGTCCAGCAGCTCGATCGGATCCGGCAGCAGTGTCCGCTCGTCGGCGATGACCTCCAGCTTGATCAGATCCGTACCGAGCGCCTCGCGCGCGAGGCGGGCCGTCAGCACGGCCTCACCCGCGGTGAAGCACCCGGCCGTGTTGGGCAGCACCCGGATGCCGAGCTTCTCCAGCACGGACAGGACGGACCCGTGCACCGACGGGTTCACCCGCCGCATCGCGACCGTCGTCAGCTCCGTTCCGGACGCCACGAGCGCCCGCTCCAGGACCTCCAGGCTGGGCGCTCCGCCCGTGCCCATGATCAGGCGGGACGTGAAGGACGTGTCCCCGATGACAAAAGGATCGTCGGCCATGGTTCAGCCTCCTTGGACGGCGGTGAGGACCTCGACGCGATCGCCCTCGGAGAGGGACGTCGACGGCCACTGCGCGCGCGGTACGACGGTTTCGTTGAGGGCGGCGGCCACTCCGGAGGGCGCCGCGGTGAGGGACTGCACGAGCGTGTCGAGAGCCGTGCCGGGCTCGATCTGCCGACGCTCGCCGTTGACCGAGATGGTGACCGGGGTGACGGGGAGGTTCATGCGGGCTGCTCCGTGAGTGCGGCGGCGCTGAAGCGCCTGGGCGTGAACGGGCGGGCCTCGTCCGGGAGTTCACCGGTGGTCAGGGCGTGCGCCAGGGCGTCGCCGGTGACCGGCGTGAGCAGCACGCCGTTGCGGTAGTGCCCGGTGGCCAGCAGCAGGCCCTCCAGTTCGGTCGGGCCGAGCAGCGGCGCGTTGTCGGGGGAGCCGGGGCGCAGGCCCGCGCGGGTCTCCGTGAGCGGCAGTTCCGTGATGCCCGGTACCAACTCGTGGGCGTCGCGCAGCAGTTCGTACACCCCGCCCGCGGTCACCGTCGTGTCCCAGCCCAGCTCCTCGCTCGTCGCCCCGACGACCAGCTCCCCGCTCGCGCGCGGCACCAGATACACCTGGCTGCCGCGCACCACGGCCCGCACGGTCCGGCTCAGGAACGGCGCGTACCGCTTCGGCACGGTCAGCCGCAGCACCTGCCCCTTCACCGGGCGCACCGGCGGCAGTACGTCGTCGGGGACCCCGGGCAGCCGCCCGCTGAGGCTGCCGGCCGCGAGGACGACCTGGCCCGCGCGCAGCTCGGTGCCGTCCGGCGTGGTGACCCCGGCCGCCCGGTCCCGTACGACGTCGAAGCGCTCGGCCCACGTCCGGTGGAAGACCACACCGGCCCGCTCGCACGCGGCCACCAGCGCCCCGGCCAGCCGCCGCGGATCGATCTGGTGGTCGCCGTCCACGCGCAGGCCCCCGCGCACGCCCGGCGCGAGCATCGGCTCCAGGCGCCGGCACTCCCGCCCCGAGAGCCACTCCGAGTCCAGCCCGGACTGGCGTTGCAGCGTGTGCAGTTCGCGCAGGTGGGCGCGGTCGTCGGAGTCCAGCGCGACCGCGAGCGTGCCGCACTGGCGGTAGCCGAGGTCATGGCCGGTGAGGTCGGTGAGCTCGGCCGCGAAGTCCGGGTAGCGGCGGGCCGAGGCGAGGTTCAGGCCGAGCAGGGTCTGCTCGCCGTGGTGCAGTTCCGTGACGGCGGCCAGCATTCCCGCCGCCACCTGGGCGGCGCCGCCGCCCGGCTCGGGGTCCACGACGGCCGTCGTGAACCCGCGCTGCGCGGCCCGCCACGCCGTGACCAGGCCGATGATGCCGCCCCCGATGACAAGGACGTCTGACGTTCGCGTACGCGACATGGGCGTCCAGCCCCTCCCTTCGCCGGCATGACCCGGATCAGGTTCGTACGGTCGGAGGCCGCCAGCCTCCCTCTCAGCCCGGTGCGTCCGGGCTCCCGCGAGTGCTCTACGTTGGCCACCCTAGCCCGCCGCCACATGTCTCAGTAAGGGAGCCCGTGCCCATGGCCCGCTCGCTCGACGGTCTCGTCCTCGCCCCCGTCGCGGACCAAGCCCCAGGTCAGGTGGGCACGCGTACCCGGTTCACGTACCACGAGAAGGACGGCAAGATCTGGGCCGAGTACGCGGGCGGCGATGTCGTACGCGGGTATCTCGTGGGCGGCCGCGAAGGCGACCGGCTGGACTTTCGGTACGTGCAGCTCAAGCGGGACGGGGCGACGTCGTCGGGCCACTGTGTGTCCACGGTGGTCGAGCTGGCCGACGGGCGGGTGCGCCTGGAGGAGAGCTGGGAGTGGGAGTCGCAGGCCGGCCAGGGGACGAGCGTTGTGGAGCAGGTCACTGAGCACGCCCCCTGACTGACGAACAGTCAGTTGTCTATGGTGATCAGGTGAGCGAGCAGACGCAGCAACGGGGCACGTCACAGGCGCGGCGCGTGGTCGTCGCCGGCGCGGGCATGGCGGGGGTGCAGACCGCGGTCGCCCTGCGCGAACAGGGCTTCACCGGCACCGTCACGCTGATCGGCGCCGAGCCTCACCAGCCGTACGACCGGCCGCCCCTGTCCAAGGCCGTGCTGCTCGGCAAGGCCGAGGGCTCCGCCTTCGACGTCGACTTCGAGGCGCTCGGCATCGAACTGCGGCTGGGGCGCGAGGTACTGGGCGTGCGCACCGCCGACCACGAACTGGACACCGAGGCCGGGCCCGTCCCGTACGACGTCCTCGTGCTCGCCACCGGCGCCGAACCGATCCGGCTGCCGGGCGCGGAGGGCGTCCCCGGCGTGCATCTGCTGCGCACCCTGGACGACGCCGAGCGGCTGCGGCCGGTGCTCGCCCGGCAGCACGACATCGTGGTCGTCGGGGCGGGCTGGATCGGCGCGGAGTTCGCCACGGCCGCGCGCGAGGCGGGCTGCGCGGTGACGGTCGTGGAGGCCGCCGACCGGCCGCTCGCGGGTGCGCTGCCCGCCGAGGTGGCCGCTCCGATGACCGCCTGGTACGAGGACAGCGGGGCGGTGCTGCGCACGCACGCGCGCGTGGAGCGCGTCGAGCCCGGCGCGGTGATCCTCGACGACGGCTCCCGGCTGCCCGCGGGCGCCGTCGTGGTCGGCATCGGGGCGCGGCCCGCCACGGCCTGGCTGGCGGGCTCGGGCATCGAGCTGGGCGCGCACGGCGACGTCGTGGCCGACGACCACCTGCGCACCTCCGTAGCGGACGTCTACGCGGTCGGCGACTGCGCCTCCTTCCCCTCGGCACGGTATGGCGAGCGCCTCCTGGTCCACCACTGGGACAACGCCCTCCAGGGCCCGCGTACGGTCGCCGCCAACATCCTCGGTGAGGCCACCGGTGAGCCCCCGGCGGTCTACGACCCCGTGCCGTACTTCTGGTCCGAGCAGTTCGGCCGCTTCGTCCAGTACGCCGGCCACCACGCCGCCGCCGACACGACCCTGTGGCGCGGCGACCCGTCGGGCCCGGCCTGGACGGTCTGCTGGCTGAAGGACGACCGCCTGGTCGCCCTGCTGGCGGTCGGCCGACCGAGGGACCTGGCACAGGGGCGGCGGCTGATCGAGGCGGGTACGCCGATGGATCCGGCGCTGCTGGGGGACCCGGCGCGCCCGATGAAGGCGGCGACGGCGTAGGGCCGAGAGCGGGGCGTAGGCCCTGGTCGGACGGGCCTGACTTCCGACTGTCAGTGGCAGATGGCAGGCTTGTTTCCGTGACCGAGATTGACGCAAAGATCGATGCTCTCGTCCCCGCCTGGCTCACCCTGCCCGACATCGCAGAAATGCTCGATGTCGAGGTGACCCGCGTCCGGCAGCTGGTCAAGGACGGCCAGCTCATCGCCGTACGCCGTGGTGAGAACCGCGCACTGCACGTCCCCGCCGCCTTCATCGACGGGGCCGAGCAGAAGGTCGTCAAGGGCCTGTCCGGGACCCTGACGCTCCTGCGGGACGACGGCTTCACGGACGAAGAGATGCTGGAGTGGCTCTTCACCCCCGACGAGAGCCTGCCCGGCACCCCCGCGCAGGCCCTCAGCGAGAATCGCGGCACGGAGGTGAAGCGCCGCGCCCAGGCGCTCGCCGTCTGAACCGAACGCCCTGATCCGAACGCCCCACTCCGAACATCGTCCGGTGCATGGACCGGGCTCCTGCGGGCCGCGGTCGCGGTTGACTGCGGCCCGCAGGGAGCCAGGGCCGGGGCCCGGAGTGTGTGGTGAGTGGCGTGCGCACGCGCCGGCCGTCGCGCGGTCGCAGGGGTTGGGCCACGGCCGTCCGGCTGACGACCGGGCACGTGACACCACCCCGCTCCCTGCACAGGCATGAGGCATCGGACAGGGCATCCAGACACCAGCCAGGCCGCCCCGTGACCGTGCGCCGGGCCCACCTCCACGTCTGGGGCGGGGGCCACACCCACCCGCGGCATGGGCAGTCAGGCGCATGCCGTCCAGGTCCGGTGGGCTGCCACGTCGGGTGCGGGACCGGCGTCGCCGCCACACGCGGCAATGTGCCCTCGCGGGGGTTGGGGCACACGCCCGGGCAGTGCCAGGGCGCCATACCCCGTCCGGCTCCGGACCCATCCGGCCTGCCGCGGGGCACCGCCCCACCCGTACCAAGAGTCACCGACCAGCACCGGCCCGCGACGCGGCGCCACGCTCCGGCTACCGTGCCACCGTCCGGCACCAGCCCGAAGTCCGCCCGCCAACCCGATCAACAGGGGGCACCGTATGTCCGACACCGCCACCGCAGGCACCGCCCGTGCCCAGCTCGCCGACGCCCGGCTCTACCTCTGCACGGACGCCCGCAAGCAGCGGGGCGACCTCCCGGAGTTCCTGGACGCCGTCCTGGCCGGCGGCGTCGACATCGTGCAGCTGCGCGACAAGGGCATGGAGGCGGCCGAGGAACTGGAGCACCTGAAGGTCTTCGCCGAGGCCTGCGCCCGGCACGGCAAGCTCCTCGCGGTCAACGACCGTGCCGACGTCGCCCACGCCGCCGGCGCCGACGTCCTGCACCTCGGCCAGGGCGACCTCCCGGTTCCGGCCGCCCGCGCGATTCTCGGCGACGACGTCCTCGTCGGCCGCTCCACGCACTCCGAGTCCGAGGCCACGGCGGCCGCCGTCCAGGAGGGCGTGGACTACTTCTGCACCGGCCCCTGCTGGCCCACCCCCACCAAGCCCGGCCGCCACGCCCCCGGCCTCGACCTGGTCCGGCACACCGCCGCCCTCGGCACCGACCGTCCCTGGTTCGCCATCGGCGGTATCGACCTCGGCAACCTCGACGAGGTGCTGGAGGCCGGCGCCCGCCGCGTCGTCGTCGTACGGGCGATCACGGAGGCGGGCGACCCGGGCGCGGCAGCGGCGGAGTTCGCGAAGCGGCTGCGGCAGGGGTAGGTGGCGGCTGCGGGAGATGCCGGGGCGGGGCCTGCCGGCTGGCCGGTCCTTCGTAGTGCGGCGTCTCAGATCGGACCCGCCCTGTCTCAGCCAGTGGACAGTTGGTCTGCGATCCCCGGTCTCGGGGCTCTGTCTGGCCCGCCGCGGGGCTTTTTGATGGCCCATGTTGTCCAAAGAGTGGACAACAACCCGACAAATCGGGCAGATGTCCGGCATTCGGTTGGGAGACCGGGAACCCCTGGCTAACCTGCGAGTATGGCCCTCGGCACCGCATCCATCAGGTCGGACCACGCTCGTACCGTGCGCGAGATGCTCGCGACCGGCAAGACGACGTATTCGTTCGAGTTCTACGCCCCCAAGACCCCGAAGGGCGAGCGGAACCTGTGGAACGCGCTGCGCCGGGTCGAGGCCGTCGGACCCGACTTCGTCTCCGTGACCTACGGCGCGGGCGGTTCCACCCGCGCGGGCACGGTCAAGGCGACCGAGGCGATCGCCTCGGACACCACGCTCACACCGATCGCGCACCTCACCGCGGTCGACCACTCGGTGGCCGACCTGCGCAACATCATCGGGCAGTACGCCGACGCGGGCATCCGCAACATGCTGGCGCTGCGCGGTGACCCGCCCGGCGACCCGCTGGGCGAGTGGGTGCCGCACCCCCAGGGCCTCGCCTATGCCGCCGAACTCGTCGAACTGATCAAGGCGTCCGGCGATTTCTGCGTCGGCGTCGCGGCCTTCCCCGCGATGCACCCGCGCTCCGACGACTGGGAGGCCGACGTACGTCACTTCGTCGACAAGTGCCGTGCGGGCGCGGACTACGCGATCACGCAGATGTTCTTCGAACCGGAGGACTACCTGCGCTTGCGTGACCGAGTCTCGGCCGCCGGCTGCGACACCCCGATCATCCCGGAGATCATGCCGATCGCCAGCGTACGGACGCTGGATCGGATCCCTTCGCTCACCAACGCAGCCTTCCCGGACGCCCTGAAAGAGCGGATCCTCACAGCAAAAGACGATCCGACCGCTGTACGCTCGATCGGAATCGAGTTCGCCACGGAGTTCTGCGCGCGGCTGCTGGCCGAGGGAGTGCCCGGACTGCACTTCATCACGCTCAACAACTCCACGGCGACCCTGGAAATCTACGAAAACCTGGGGCTGCACCACCCACCGCAGGCCTAGACCGGCCGTACCGGAATACGTCACACTGCGTAGGCGGCCACTGGGAGAGGGGCGTACATGGGCTGGACGGTCCTCTACATCGCGTTCGGCGTCGTCGCGCTGTGGCTGCTGGGCGAGGTGCTGCTGCAGTACAAGGCACGTCTGCGCTGGCGACTGCTCGCCTTCGTCGGCTTCCTCGGCGTCGTGGTCGGGGTGCTGATCCCCTCCGTCGTCGTCATCGGGCTGGGTGCGGCCGCGTTCGCGGTCGGCCAGACCTACGTCACCCTGTCGTTCCGCCGCGGCTTCTCGGCCGGCTGGGCGGTCTCCGCACCGGCCCTGGGGCCCCTGGCCGCAGTCAAGCGCCGCCGTGGCCGGCCGGACCGACAGGAGCCGACCCTGGAGGTCTCCGACCTCGAGGCGACCGAGGGCGCTTTCCCCGGTCACGACAGCACGTACGGTCACGACGACGCCAAGTACGGCCAGGACGACGCCGGTTACGGCCAGGACGACTACGACCGCGACGACGTCTTCACCCCCTCGCGCCAGAATCGGCCCGCGGCCGCCGACCCGAGCGGCGTCTACGAGCCGCAGCCCCTGCCCGAGGACACCGGCTCGTACGGCATATACAGCGACGCCGCCCATGCCGCGGCCGACCAGCACTATGCGTCCGCGGGGCAGCCCCAGGACCAGTACGCGACGGCCGACCAGAGCTATGCCTACGACGGCTACTCCGGCTACGACGAGCAGCAGTACGGCTACGACGCCACCGGCCAGCAGCAGTACACCGCCTACTCCGACCCGTACATCGGTGCGCAGACCTACGGCGACACCTCGTACGACGCCTATGGCCAGCAGCAGTACGGCCAGCAGGGCTACGGCCAGGACCAGTACGCCACCGGCACCTACGGCGAGACGACCCCGCCCGGCGGCGTCTGGGTCCCGCAGCAGCGCACCGACGAGCCGTACGGCGGTGAGCTCCCGCCGGAGCAGCAGTACCCGTACCAGGGCGACGGTCAGCAGCAGGGCCAGGGGCACGGGTACGACGAGCAGTACCGCTTCTGACAGCCCGCGCGGCGTCCCTCGCGAGGCGCCCTACGCGGGCCTCACTGCGAGCCCCGGAACTCCGGCCCCTCCACGATCAGGCCGGCCACCAGCGCGCCCGACATACCGGCGTGGGGGAGCCCGCCGCCCGGATGGGACCAGCCGCCGACCGTGAACAAGCCGGGTATGCGGGTGCTGTTGGAGGGGCGCAGGAAGGTCCCCTCCGCTGCTGCCAGCGCCGGCGCCGGTACGCCGCCGCCCTCGGCTCCCGTCTCCCGCCGGGTGTCCACCGGCGTACGGACCTCGCGCCACAGCGTCCGCTCACGCAGTCCGGGTATCGCCCGCTCGGCGGCCGTCACCATCCGGTCCGCGAAGGCGTCGGCGGCACCGGCCGCGGTCCAGTCGTACAGCGTCTGTGACGGCACCGTGGCCGTGAGGACCACGGACTCGTGCCCGTCGTCGGGGCGCAGTGCCGCATCGTCCGGGCGGTCGATGCGGACCGTGGGGTCGGTGGGCGGCTCACCGAGCCCGAAGGCGTCCAACTCGGCCTGCCGGTCCGGGGCGTGCACCACCGTGCGGTGCGCGGTGCCCGCCTCGCGCGCGCCGCGCAACGCCAGACAGACCACGATCCGGCCCGGACACATGCCCTCGGGGTTGGAGCCGACCTCCTCCGCCTCGTACAGCTCACGGCCGCGCACCAGGTCGCTCAGGCGCCACGGTCCGGTGCCGACGACCATGTCGGCCTCCGTCACCGACCCGTCGGCCAGCTCCAGCCCCGCCGCCCGGCCGTCCTTCTCCAGGACCCCGACCACCTCGGCGCCGAAGCCGAACTCGACCTTCCGGGCCACGCACCGCTCGTACACCGCCCGCGCCAACTCCCGTATGCCGCCCCGCACATACCAAGTCCCGAAGGCGTGCTCCAGGTAGGGCAGCACCGCCGCGCTCGCCGGGGTCTCGCGCGGGTCCAGGCCGTACGCGAGCGCGTGGCTCTCCAGCAGGGCGATGAGCCGGGGATCGCGCAGCTCCCACGCGCCGACCTCGGCGAGTGTGCCGGCCCGGCGCGTGCGCAGGAGTCGCTTGTGGGGGACCGCCGGATAGGGCTCCCGCTCGGCCAGCACCTGCCAGTTCGGCCACAGCGGCTCCTCCAGCAGTGGCCTGCGCGTCCGGTCCCAGGCCTCGCGTGCCCGGACGAGGAAGTCGCCCCAGCGGTCGCCGGTCCCGGCCCCCAGCGCCTCGTCCAGGGCGGCCACCACGCCCGCGCGCGAGGCGTTCGGCAGCCGGACCTCGGTGCCGTCGGCGAAGACGTGTCGCGCGGACGGGTCGACCTGGACCAGCTCGACGCACGCCTCCAGCGGCTCCTTGCCGGTCTTGATGAACAGGTCTCGGTACACGGCCGGAAGCGGGAGCAGCCCGGGCCCCGTGTCGAAGCCGAAGCCGTCGCGCTCGAAGCGGCGCACCGCTCCGCCGTACGTCTCCGTACGCTCGTACACCGCCACCCGGTGGCCCGCGACGGCCAGCCGGGCAGCGGCCGCCATCGCGCCCATCCCGGCGCCGATCACCGCAATCCGTGCCATGCGTGGGACTTTATCGGCCACCACTGACAACGGCTCGCGGATCTGGGCCTCGGCGGTCGGGCGGAGCTCAGCCGGGCCGCTGCCCCACCGCTTGTGCGAGCCGTTTCTCCGCCCGGCGCTCGGCCCTGCGGCGCCGGAAGCGGCGGATCCGGGAGACCAGGAAGAAGAGCAGCAGCACTCCGGCCAGCAGCAGGGCGCCCGCGACGACCGCCGCGGCGGCGGGGTAGAAGATCGCGAGGCTGATCAGGGCCCCGACCCCGAGATCCTCGGCGAGGCTCACCACGACGTTGCTGAACGGCTCGGGCGAGGTGTTGACCGCCATCCGCGTCCCGGCCTTGACCAGGTGGCTCACCAGTGCCGTGGAACCGCCGACCGCGCCCGCCGCCAGCTCGGGCAGCGACCCGCTCTGACCGGCGAGCAGCGCGGCGACGACCGCCCCCGCGACCGGCCGGATCACGGTGTGCACGGAATCCCAGGCCGAGTCCACGTACGGAATCTTGTCGGCGACGGCCTCGCAGACGAACAGCACGCCGGCGGCTATCAGGACATCGGGTCGCTGCAGCGCCTCGGGCACCTCGTCACTCACGCCGGTGGCGCCGAAGACGCCGAGCAACAGCACCACGGCGTAGGCGTTGACGCCGCTGGCCCAGCCGCTGGTGAACACCAAAGGGAGTATCGACACGGAGGCGATCGTAACCAGTCGGCAACGGAGCGTCCTGGGGGTGAGTGCGCAGCTCTGAGTACGCGTACCTAGCCGGTGAGATGAGTACGGACGCGGATGGGCCGCGACCTGCGTGAACGAGAGAGTGGAGGCACGGAGAAGGGGATCGGCTCCGGCACCGGCGACACGGGGCGCCGGAACGGAGCGACCCCGGATCCGCTCCTTCCGCCGGCCCGGCGTCGGCGGGAGCGAGACCGGGGGACCCGGGGGAACGACCGAACGGGGGTCCGACGGGGGGCACGGGGGAGTACGGGGGAGTACGGGGGAAGGAAAGAACGGGGGAACGGGGGAGCACGAGAAGGCGCCGGTTCGAGAGTGGCCCGCGGGGGACGCGGCCACTTTCGGACCGGCGCTTTCGTGTGCGCCCGACGTATGTGCCCGATGTATGTGCCTGACGCCGCGGTGTGCGTGGCGCTGCCCCTTCAGCGCCGGCCGCTCACCCTGCCCTGCAACAGCCGGGACAGCGCCGCGTGCACGTCGTCCAGGGAGCGTTCCGGCTGGAAGGACTTCCAGTCCAGCGCGGCCACCAGGACCATGCCGACCAGGGCGGAGGCGGTCAGCGCGACGTCGATCTCCTCGCTGAACTCGCCGTTCGCCACGCCGTCGCGCAGCACGCCCTCGACGACCGCCACGGCCTGCTGCCGGACCACCATGAGCGTGGACTGCCAGGCCCGGTTCGTACGCCACAGCTCGGCGACGTAGAGCTGGGTGAAGGACGGGTAGCGGTCGATGAAGACGAGGCCCGCGCGGACCATCGCGTCCAGGGCGTCCACCTTGCTGCCGCCCTCGCGTTCGGTCTGCTCGGCCGCTTCCCGCAGGGAGGCGGTGAGGAGTCCCACTCCGTGGCGCAGCAGCTCCTCGAAGAGGACCGACTTGCTGGCGAAGTTGTAGTACACCGTGCCCTTCGCCACCCCGGCCCGCTCGGCGATCTCGTCAACCGTGGTGGCGGAGAAGCCCTGTTCGGCGATGAGGGTGACGGCCGCCTCGTAGAGCTTCTGCCGGGTGGCCTCACGGCGCGTGCTGCCGCCCGACGCGGCGTTGCTGCTTTCCATGGCCCTGATTGTGCCGCGCGCGCTCACAGGCTCAGCTCCGGGTGCAGCCGGTCGAGCGTCCACACCTGTCGGCGACGGGCCGACAGCGCCGTCAGCGCGAGGGCGGCCGCGGTGAACGCGACGAGCACCACGCACGCGTGCCACACCGGTTCCAGACTGCCGCCCGTGATGAGCCTCCTGAGCGCCTCCACGACGTAGCTCATCGGCAGGAAGGGGTGGAGCGCGTTGAAGAAGCCCGGGCTGGTCTGTACGGGGTACGTGCCGCCCGCGGACGTCAACTGCAGCATCAGCAGGGCCAGGACGAGGATCCGCCCCGCCGCTCCGAAGCGTGCGTTCAGCCACTGCACGATCGCCGCGAAGCACGCCGTCACCAGGAACAGGAAGCCCACCGTCCCGGCCGCCCGCACCATCTCCAGCCCGACCGCCCAGTGCAGAACCGACATCAGGGCCACCGTCTGCAGCACCCCGATCGCCACCACGGACAGCCAGCCGGCCAGCGCGATCCGCCATGCCGAGGCGCCCGCGGCGAGCGCGCGCCGGTTCATCGGCGTGATCAGCATGTACGCCACCATCGCGCCCACCCACAGGGACAGCGGGATGAAGTACGGGGCGAAACCGGTGCCGTAGTTGGGCGCCTTGTGCATGTCCCGGGAGACGAGCTGGACCGGGTCGGACATGACCTCGGTGCGCTGGTCGCGGGCCTTCTTGTCGTAGTCGGGGATCTGCTCCGCGCCGTCGTGCAGCCCGTCCGAGAGCTTCCCGGAGCCGTCGACGAGCTTGTAGATGCCGCCGTTGAGGTCGTACGCGCCGGTCTTCAGCTCACCCACGCCGGCGTCCAGATTCGCCGCGCCGGTCCTGGCCGTGCCGAGGCCGGAGTGCAGCTTCTTGGCGCCCGCGGCGACCTTCGCGGCTCCCTGGTTCAGCTTGTTGATCCTGGTGACGGCGTCGTCGAGGTCCTCGGAGAGGCGGGGCGCGCGGTCGGCGAGCGCCTGGGACTGCTTCTGGAGGGTGGCGAGGTTCTTGTCGAGCTTCTTCAGGTCCCCGTCGTGGTCGGCGATCAGTGTGTTGAGGTCGTCGGCGATCGTCGCCACGTCCGCGGCCGACGCCTTCGCCTTCTTCAGGTCGGGGCAGGCCGGGTCGGGCAGTACGGCGTCCTCGCAGCGCGCCTTGTAGACCGCGTTCAGCACGTCGGAGGCGGCATGGGCGCCCTTGGCGGCGCCAGGAGCGTGCTCCACCAGGTCGTCGAGGTTGTCGCGGATCGCGCCCGAGGTGTCGGCGACGAGCCGGGCGGTGTCCCCGATGGTCTTCTCGTTGTCCTGGAGGAACGGGCCGATCTTCTTGTCGACTCCGTTGACCCGGTCGGCGAGCGTCTGCGTGCCCTCGGCGACCTGCTTGGAGCCGCTCTCCAGGTCACCCGCGCCCTCGTTGAGCCTCTTCAGGCCCGTGGACAGCTTGCCGCTGCCCTTCTTGGCGTCCTTCAGCCCGTCGGCGAGGTCCTTGGAGCCCTTCTCCGCCTTGCCGATGCCGCCTTCGAGCTTGTCGGCGCCGTTCGCGGCCTTGACCGTCGCCCCATGGATGTCGGAGAACGAGACGAAGATCCGGTCCAGGAACGACCGCGACGCCTTGGTGGACGCAGCCTCGCGCACCTCGCTGAAGACCGTCCGAGAGATCTGCCCGACGATGTAGTTGTTCGCGTCGTTGGTACGCACCTGAAGGGCGCCCGTCTCCGGCGCGTCGCCCGCGCTGGAGGCGATCCGCGCGCTGAAGTCGGCCGGCATGGTCAGCGACAGGTAGTAGGTGCCGTTCTCGACACCCTTCTCGGCTTCGGCGGCACTCACCTCGTGCCAGTCGAAGACGTCGCTCTCGCGCAGCCCCTTGGTGATGTCGTCGCCGGCCGAGAGCTTCTTCCCGTCGGCGGTCGCCCCCTTGTCGTCGTTCACCAGCGCCACGGGGATGCGGTCGAGACGGCCGTACGGGTCCCAGAACGACCACAGGTACAGGGCGCCGTAGAGCAGGGGGAGCACCAGCAGCGCGACCAGGGCGGCACGCGGCAGCTTCCCCCGGCCGAAGCGCCTCAGCTCAAGCGCGGCCAGCCTCGGTGAGCGCATCGGCGGCCTCCTTTCCGTCGGTTTCCGGTCCGTCGGTTTCCGGGGTTTCCGGGGCGGCTGACGCCGCGTCGGTCTCCTGGCCGTCGGCCGTCGGCGCGGTGGACACCTTGACGGTGTCGTCGGGGGCCTCGCTGCACACCGCCACGACCGTGGTCCCGGCCTCGGCGATCGACTTCAACAGCGCCCAGGCCTCGGCCCGTTCGGCGTCCGAGAGCTTGAGGTCGGTGTCGTCGACACCGAGCACGCGCGGGCGCGCGATCAGGGCCAGCGCAATGGACAGTCGCAGTGCCTCCAGACGCTCCAGATCGCGTACGGCGGTACGGGAGCCCTTGGGCAGGGAGTCCCGGTCGAGCCCGGCGGCCGTGAGCGCGGCGTCGATCCGCGCCCGCGCCTCGGTCCTCCGCTCGGCACGCGGCCGCAGCAGCCCGCGCCAGGAGTCGCCGAACCGCCGCTGCAGCAGCGCCCGTTCGTGGAGGTGCTCGGCGACGGTCAGGGCCGGGTCCAGGTCGGTCACACCCGGAACGTGGGCCAGGGCGCTGATACGCCGTACCGCCGCCATGCGCTTGGGCAGCCCGGCCGCGCCCACGGTGGCGGTTCCCTCGGTCGGCTTCATCCGGCCCGTGAGGGCCAGCAGCAGACAGGTACGTCCGGTGCCGGACGGCCCTTCGATCGTGATCAGTGAGCCGGGCTCCGCCTCGAAGGAGACCCCGCGGAACGCCCATCCGCGGGGCCCTTCGAGGCCGAGGCCCAGGGCCGTGACGCCGACTCCGGCCACGGTTCCCCCCATCCCGCCCCTCCTCTTTTGAACTGACTGGTCAGTGCAAAAGCTAGTCCGAACTCTCGACCGATGCAAAACACCAGGTCAGAACGGATTGTCAGTGCCATACCTCACGATGGGCACATACGGCATCCCGTATCGGGCGTGCCGTCACACAGACGACAGGAGGTTCGTCATGGCCAACTACCCCGCAGCAGCCGCCCGCCGGCGCCGCGCCACCGGCCCTGCCCCCTCACTGACCGGCCCGGCGAGCGACGTGCACCCCGTGCTCCGCCGGGCCACGGCCCCGCCCGCCGCCCTCGACCTGCTCGCCCAGGCCCGTGCCGGACTGGACGAGGCCGCCGTCCTGGAAACGCCGAACGAGCGCTATGCCACGGCCCACCTCGCCGCCCTGCGCACTGCCGCCGCCGTGCTCGCCGCGCGCGGACGCCCCGAGCCCACCTCCAAGCGCCGGCCCCGCATCAGGAGCGCCTGGGAAGTGCTCCCCGAGATAGCGCCCGAACTCACCGAGTGGAGCGCGCTGTTCGCCTCGGGCGCCCGGCGCCGCGCCCGGGCGGAGGCGGGCATCCAGGGCGCGGCCAGCCGCCGGGACGCCGACGACCTGATACGCGACGTGGCGATGTTCCTGCGCCTCGTCGAGCGGATGCTGGTGCTCCAGCCGGTCCTGCCCCAGCCGCGACCGGACACCGACGCGGAGGGAACCGACGGCTCTCGTCACGCGCGCGAGGAGATGCCGGACGCGGGCTGACCGCCCTGCTGTCCGCCCTTGCTGTTTGCCGGCGGGTCGGGCGGCGTCGCGCGGCACGGCCATGGCCGGTCGGCGGTGCCGTGATGGCCCGTCGCGCGGCACCGTGCTGGCCCGTCGAGCGGCACCGCGATGGCCGGGCGGGCCGCCGTAGGCAATAGGGTGGAGGGCGCCTGAAGCCTTCCTGCTCCCGTGACCCGGGGTGGGGAGGCAGCCCGATCGCTCCGCCGTGCAAGTGGCGGTGCCGCGCCGAGGAGTCAACTGCCGTGTCGGACCCGATGCGCCCGCCCGTCTCCCACCACCACCCTCAAACGACGTCGCTGCGCTCCGGCACCCCTCGCCCCCGCGCCGCCCTCCGTACAGCCGTGGTGTGGGAAGTCCTCCGGGATGCCCTGGACCGCCGCGTGAAGGCCACGGGGCGCCAGGTGCTGGACGTCCTCGACACCGGAGGCGGCAGCGGCAACTTCGCGGTGCCTCTCGCCCGGCTCGGCCACCGCGTCACCGTCGTCGACCCCAGCCCGAACGCGCTCTTCGCCCTGGAGCGGCGCGCCGCAGAGGCCGACGTGGCCGACCGGGTGCGGGGCGTCCAGGGTGATGCCCACGGCCTCTTCGATGTGGCCGAGCGCGGCGGGTACGACGTCGTGCTGTGCCATGGCGTCCTGGAGTACGTCGACGACCCCGCCGAGGGCGTCCGCAACGCGGTGGCCGCCCTGCGTGCCGAGGGCGTCCTCAGCCTGCTCGCCGCCGGACTGGGTGGCGCGGTGCTGGCGCGGGCGCTCGCCGGCCACTTCAAGGAGGCCAAGCAGGCCATGGAGGACCCGGACGGCCGCTGGGGTCAGGGCGACCCGGTGCCGCGCCGCTTCACCGCCGAGCAGCTCACCGGGCTGGTCGAGGGCGCGGGCCTTCGGGTCGGTGCCGTGCACGGGGTGCGGGTCTTCGCCGACCTGGTTCCCGGGGTGCTGGTGGACACCGAGCCCGGGGCGCTGGAGGCGCTGCTGAAGCTGGAGGAGGCGGCGGCCGAGCTGCCCGCCTTCCACTCGGTGGCCACGCAGCTCCACGTGCTCGGTGAGACGCGGGAGACCGCCGAGGCCTGAGCCGTCCCCCGTGAGCGGACCGGGAGGGTGCGCCGTTGATCAGGGGGTTGGCTGCACATGGAGTACGCCACAGGCCCCCCGATCGGGCGGTCGGCGCCGTATGATCGAGGGAGACCGTTCCGGCATGACGGGTCGGCTGCTGGGGAATGCAGATCTCAGCGAGTCGGGATGTCCATGGCGGAGCCCGGTTGGCCAATTGGCGTAGAGGGGCGGGTTTCACGGGGGCGATTCCCTGCCTATCCTGAAGGGACCCCCCGGGTCGCCCCGGCGACTGCACGATGAGGAGGACTCCGTGCCGCTCTCGGAGCACGAGCAGCGAATGCTCGAGCAGATGGAGCGAGCGCTGTACGCCGAAGATCCCAAGTTCGCGACAGCGCTTGAGGGAAGCGGGCTGCGCACGTACACCCGGCGACGGGTCTACCAGGCGGTCGCCGGCTTCCTCGTAGGTATCGCGCTCCTCATGGCAGGAATGGTCGCCAAGCAGGTCTGGCTCAGCGTGGTGGGCTTCCTCGTCATGCTGGGCTGTGCGGTACTTGCCGTGACCGGCTGGCGCAAGGCCCCCAAGCCGGGCGAACAGCCTGCGGGCGGCCCGCACGCTCGCCGTCAGCCCCGTCAGAAGCGTTCCATGATGGACCGCATCGAGCAGCGCTGGCAGCGCCGTCGTGACGAACAGGGCGGCCATTAGCTCGACGAGCAGCTCCTGGACACCCAGGGGTGGCCACCGACTCGGTGGCCACCCCCTGATGTATGCACCCGTATGGCTTGGGGGCGGGGAGGAGACGCAGGCCGGCGGGTGACGCGAGCGGGGGCAGGATCCCCGAGGCTGGGGAGCGACAGGGCTGAGCAACGTCCTGAACTGCCCCGTCCTGAGCGAACGGACTCGGCCAATTCCTCAGCCGGGACAAGGTCCCGTTCCACCGACTCCCGGGCGTGGAGCTTCGGGCCGTTGTCCTTGCCTGCCCTGCCTGCCCTGCCTGCCCTGCCTGCCCTTGCCTTCGGCCTGGAGCAGGGCCGCACGGCGTATCGCCGCCGACCTCAGCCGACTACCTCGGTCGAGCCGACCTCGGCAGGTCGCCCAGCCCGCCCGACCCGCATCGGTTGTCTCGGCCCCATCGTCCTCAGCTCCGCTGAGCGAGCCGTCGCAGCTCTGCTGGGGCGGGCACCGCGGCACGCGTCACGTGAGAGCCGGGCGCGAGCGGGGCGGGGGCGGTAGTGGACCTTCGGCTCGGGCGAGGCGCGGGCTGGAGTGGGGCAGCACAGCCGCCCCAGCGGCAGCATCGAGCACGGCGGCCCCAGCCGAGGCATCAGCACCCCGGGCACCAGCGGAGCCACACAGCATCCGCCCCCCACCGAAGCAAACAACCCCGCCCCGGCCGCCCCTCCCATCTCCGCACCCCACCTCACCCCAGCGACCGATCACCCCCGCTGCCCAGGCGTCGACGGCCTGCGCAGTGTCGGGCGGGCGGCGGCTGCGCGGTGCTTGGTGGCGGTCCACCAGTCCGACGCGGCCCAGGCCACCCGCACGCTGGAGCGTGGAGCCAGGACGGCGCGCATGTGTGTCGTCCAGGGGGCCTTGGACTCGAGGTCGGTCAGGACGCGGCGGACATCCTCTGCGAGGCCGGCCGTCGGGCGAGGGACGGGGGCGTAGAGGACCTGTTCCACCGCGTCGGCGATCCGGTGAACCGAGGCCGCGGCCGGTGCGTCGAGGTGGCCCAGGCGGACGATGCGGGCCGCGGTCTTGCGGGGTGTCTGGGAGTCGTCCGGCGGGATGCCGAAGTCCCAGGCGATGTCGGTGAGTTCCTGCCAGACGGCCAAGGTGTGACGGGATACGTCCGCCTCGGTGCGGCCGTGTGCTCCCAGCCGTGTCGCCCTGGTCCGAAAACGCCACAGCATCGGCGCCAACGGGATCAGCAGCGCCGCCAGCCCGGCGAGCGCCCACGCCAGAACGACGTACCACCTCGGGCCGTCGTCGCCCGCGGCGAGCGCGGCCTCGGGGGACTCGCTCGCGCACAGCTGCGGGTTCTGCCCCGCACAGCTCTCGCTCGTCGAGGGCGAGGCGGACGGCCCCGTGCTCGTCGACTGCGTGGGACGCGTCACGTCCGGGAGCGTGGAGCCGGGCGAGTCCGACTGGGTGTACGACGGAACCGAACCACGGGTCGGGGTCGGCTCGAAGCGGGTCCAGCCCACGCCCTCGAAGTACAGCTCGGGCCAGGCGTGCGCGTCCTTCAGCCCGACCGAGACCGTGCTGTCGCCCTGTGGGGTGCCGGGCGCGAAGCCCACGGCGACCCGGGCCGGTATGTCGAGCGAGCGGGCCATCGCCGCCATCGCGAAGGAGAAGTGCACGCAGAAGCCCTGCTTGTCCCGCAGGAACCGGGCGATCGCCTGCCGGCCGCTGCCGACCTTGACGTTGGTGTCGTACTGGAAACCGCCTGTCAGGGCGAAGTAGTCCTGCAGCTTGACCGCCTGCTCGTAGTGGCTGGTCGCGCCCTCGGTGACCTCACGCGCGGTCCGGGCGACCACCGCGGGCAGTGAGTCGGGCAGCTCGGTGAACTCGCGCTTCAGGGCGGCAGGCGGCTCCGGCGCGTCGGCGAGCTGCTTCGCGGTCGGCTGCACATCGAGGCTGCGCACGGTGTACGTCGCCCCGCGTGTGGTCTGGCGGCGGTCGCCGACGACCGTCATCCCCAGCGGTTCGTACCGCCACCTGCCCGCGATGCTCACGCCGCTCGGCGGATAGGGCATCGGCAGCCAGTTCTGGGCGTACCAGTCCGCGGCCGAGATGGTCGTCTCGACCTCCGCGCGCCGGACGTCGGCGCCTAGGCCGATGGGCGTGGGGAACTGGTCCGGCACGGCCTGGATGTCGCGCTTGGACGGCTGCCAGGTGGTGCCGTCGAAGTCGTCCAGGGACACGATCCGCAGATACAGGTTCGAGACGTCGGTCGTGTCGGTCTTCAGGGACAGGACCTCGCGGTCCTCGTCCACGTTCAGACTGTCGCGCAGTGACACCAGCGGGTTCACCGCGGAGATCGTGCCCCCGCTTCCGCTGCCGGAGCCCACGCCCGTGCCCGCGGCGTCCAGCAGGCCGCCGTTCATCGCCGGCAGGGCCAGCGGCACGACCAGGGCGATCCCCAGGGCGACCACTCCGATGCGCCGCCCGGTGCGGACCGGCGCCACCACGCCGCTGGATTCCCCGCCCGGTGTCCGTGGAGCGCCGCCGAAGACCCGCCCCCACTGCGAGAGCCGGTCGCGGCCCTCGGCGAGGAGCAGCATCAGATAGCCCGCGGCGGCGACCAGGAACCACAGCCAGTCAGCGCCGCCGTCGGCCAGCCCGGCGGCCACGGAGTACAGCGCCAGCAGGGGCAGCCCGGCCGGGGCCGCGCTGCGGAACGTCACCGCGAGGGTGTCCACCGCCAGGCCGATGATCAGGACCCCGCCGATGAGCATCAGCCGGATGCCGTCGGACAGCGGCGCCGGGATCGAGTACCGGCTCACGTCGTCCGCGCCGGCCTGCAACAGGTCGGCGAAGTGACGGAAGGCCTCCGGGCCGGGGATCACTCCGATGATCGCCTGCTGGTTAGCGAAGGTCAGGGTCAGCAGCATCAGCGCGACGAGGGCTTGCGCGGCCACCGTCAGGGGCCGTGCCAGCGGCACCCGCCGGGTCACCATGCCCACGCCGGTCTGGATCGCCAGCAGGAAGATCGCCTGAATCAGCCAGGTGACCGGAGAGACCAGCGGCAGCAGGGCGCAGGACGCCAGCAGTGTGGCCGCCGCGGCGCACAGCGCCATCCGTGTCCGCCCGCTCATGCCGGTCCCCCCTCACCCCGCGCGCCGGTGGTCGCGGCGGCGTCCGTACGCGCTCGGTCCGCCTGGCGCCACAACTCGTTCAGCGAAGCGCCCCGCGGCACGCTCAGGGCCGTCCAGCCCGCCTCCCGCAGCAACCGCAGCCGCTCCTCGCTCCTGTCCAACGTGCCGGGCACATCGGTCGGTTCCCGCACCCAGGCCCCGCTGTCCAGCACGAAGGCCACCGCGCCCCCGCTGCGCTGGCGCATCTTGGCGGCCACCGCCGCCTGCTCCTCGTCGAGGTCGCCGAAGAAGGCGACCAGCAGCCCTTCGTTGCCGCCGCGCAGCACGTCGTACGCCCGCGACAGGCCCGTACCGTCGGAGTGGTCGATCACCGCGAGGGTGTCCATCATCAGCCCGGCCGCGTCCGCCGATTCCTGGCTCGCGCCCGCGAACCCGTCGGCGCCCTCGCCGGGGACCGAGCTTCCGGTGTCGGTCAGCAGCCGTACCGAAAAGCCCCGCTCGAGCATGTGGACCAGCACGGACGCCGTACCCGACACGGCCCACTCGAAGGCCGAGTCCGGGCCCGCGCCCTGGAAGGCCAGGCCCCGGGTGTCCAGCAGCACCGTGCAGCGGGAGCGCTGCGGCTGCTCCTCGCGGCGCACCATCAGCTCGCCGTAGCGCGCGGTGGAGCGCCAGTGCACGCGGCGCAGGTCGTCGCCGTAGCGGTAGCCGCGCGGGATGATGTCGTCGTCGCCGGCCAGGGCGAGCGAGCGGTTGCGTCCGTCGCCGTAGCCCTTCGCCTCGCCGCTGAAGCGCACCGGCGGCAGCGGCTCCACGCGCGGGATGACGGTCAGGGTGTCGTACGCCGAGAAGGAGCGGGTCAGCTCGCACATGCCGAACGGATCGCTCAGGCGCAGCTGCAACGGGCCCAGCGGGTAGCGGCCGCGCAGGTCGGAGCGGACCCGGTAGGACACCTCGCGGCGGCCGCCCGCCTCCACCCGGTCCAGCACGAAGCGGGGGCGCGGGCCGAGCACGTACGGCACCTGGTCCTGGAGCATCAGCAGGCCGGTGGGCAGCCGGGAGACGTTGTCCATCCGCAGATGGACGCGGGCCTCGCTGCCCGCGGGCACGCGCGCGGGGGAGAGCCGGCGGCTGCCCGCGACCCGGTAGCGGGTGCGGTAAAGCACGGTCGCGCAGACCAGCGGCAGCACGGCGAGCAGCAGCCCGACGCGCAGCAGGTCGCTCTGGCCGAGGACGTAGGCGCAGACGGCGGCCGCGACACCGGCGGCCAGGAAGGAGCGGCCGCGCGTGGTCAGACCGGCCAGTGCCGTGCGCAGCCCGCTGTTCTCACCGCGGTCCGGCTCCGCCTGGCCCGTACTGCCGGAGGTCATCACAGCCTCCGCGGCGGCTGCTGGCCGTAGGCCTGAGTGCCGTGGCCCAGGCCGCCGAAGCCGCTCTGCTGCTGGGGCGCGGCGGGCACCGGGGTGCGCTGCAGGATCTCCTGGACGACCTGCTCGGACGTACGGCGGTTCAGCTGGGCCTGCGCGGTGGGCAGCAGACGGTGGGCCAGGACGGCCACGGCGAGGGCCTGCACGTCGTCCGGCAGCGCGTACTCCCGGCCGCTGAGGGCCGCCGACGCCT
Organism: Streptomyces sp. NPDC093591; assembly: GCF_044764885.1. Taxonomy (NCBI): domain Bacteria; kingdom Bacillati; phylum Actinomycetota; class Actinomycetes; order Kitasatosporales; family Streptomycetaceae; genus Streptomyces; species Streptomyces sp. NPDC093591. Next base: position 234,465 of record NZ_JBIWIY010000002.1, on the reverse strand, counting down.
TCGCCGCGCGCAGCAGATGCAGCGTCGCGCGCGGGGAGGCGCCGAGTCTGAGGTCCGGGTGGGTACGGGTGGCGGCGACCAGATCCACCACGTACCGCCGGACCGGTTCGGCGACATGGACGCCGCGCACAGCCTCGACCAGCTTCACGATGTCGTGGGCGTGTGCCACCGGCTGGAGGTCCTCCAGCGGGGAGACCCCGCCGTGCACGTCCAGCATCTGCAGTTCGGCGTCCACGCTGGGGTAGCCGACGGAGACACGGGCCATGAAGCGGTCGCGCTGGGCCTCGGGCAGCGGGTAGGTGCCCTCCATCTCGACCGGGTTCTGGGTGGCCACCACCATGAAGGGGCTCGGCAGCTCGTAGGTCTGGCCGTCGATCGTGACCTGGCGCTCCTCCATGGACTCCAGGAGCGCGGACTGCGTCTTGGGCGACGCACGGTTGATCTCGTCGCCGATCACGATCTGGGCGAAGATCGCGCCCGGCTTGAACTCGAAGTCCTTGCGCTGCTGGTCCCAGATGGACACGCCCGTGATGTCCGACGGCAGCAGGTCGGGCGTGAACTGAATACGCCGAACCGAACAGTCGATGGACCGCGCCAGCGCCTTCGCGAGCATCGTCTTGCCCACGCCGGGAACATCCTCGATCAGAAGATGTCCCTCGGCGAGCAGTACGGTCAGCGAAAGCCGTACGACCTCGGGCTTGCCCTCGATCACTCCTTCCACCGAACTGCGGACACGCTCCACAGTGGCGGTCAGATCAGTGAGGCTCGCTCGATCGTCATAGGTCGTCACCCGGCCCTCCTCGGCCCGTTCTTTCCGGGCCGACGCTCTACGACGCGGACCGGCCCTCCCCTGGAACACGGACACCACGCATGAAACGTTCCGCGTGTTGTCACACCCGCATTCTTGCTGCCGTTACCGATTCGTGTCACTCGCCTGTGGACAACTGCCTGCGATATGTCGGGTCTTACGGCCTTTTAGGCACGCCGGAGCCGGAATTGACAGCGAAACGACAGGTGCGGCGGATGGTTACGCGGGCCCCGTGCGACGGCTAGGCGGGGTCGATCTCGCGCAGCAGACCCGTCTTCACGTCGAAGACGAAGCCCCGCACGTCGTCGTTGTGCAGCAGGAACGGCGAGGTGCGCACGCGCTGCATCGACTGCCGTACGTCCTGGTCGACGTCCCGGAAGGACTCCACGGCCCAGGCGGGGCGCTGGCCGACCTCCAGCTCCAGCTCGGTGCGGAAGTCCTCGGTGAGGGACTCCAGGCCGCAGCCGGTGTGGTGGATCAGGACGATGCTGCGGGTGCCGAGCTTGCGCTGGCTGATGGTGAGCGAGCGGATCACGTCGTCGGTGACGACGCCGCCGGCGTTGCGGATGGTGTGACAGTCGCCGAGCTCCAGGCCGAGCGCGGCGTGCAGGTCGAGACGGGCGTCCATGCAGGCGACGATGGCGACGTGGAGCACGGGGCGGGCGTCCATACCGGGGTCGGTGAAGGCGGACGCGTATCGCTCGTTCGCCTCGACGAGGCGGTCGGTGACCGTGCCGCGGTCGGCTATCGCACCTTGGGGACCAGCGGGAACCGATGCAGAAGTCGTCATACCCATGACGGTACTGGTCACGGCCGAAACGGTCTCGCTGTGAGAGGGGACAAAGAACGCCATCGAGCCTTGTTGTGAGCTAACCCACAGGGGTGGCGTGATTGCGCCCATACGAGCGATTTTCCGCACTGCGCGGCTTCGCCCGAACCCGAATCGGCGACGCGCAGGCCGGTTGATTGACCGCGAGACAGGGTGGACTAAAGTGACGCGAAGCGGGAGGCGAGAACTCTCCCTGCTGGACTGTTTTTCCCCGGAGACCCCCGCGACTGCCGGAGATCTCCCCACGTGCGCGGCGCGTACGTACGGCTCGGCCTCCTCCCGCTCCCGGCCGGCTGACGCTTCCGGCGCCGGCAGGCCTCCCCTTCACGAGCGGGCGGGGACCCGGCGGTGCGTACCGCCTCGCCGGATCTGAGAGGGCCCAGGATCAAATGGTGCGCGAAGCGCATTCGAACAAGGGTGGTGGTGGGCGACAGGAGGGACAGAGTCGACATGTCCCGGTGATGCTCCAGCGGTGCCTGGACCTGTTGGCCCCCGCTCTGCAGCGGCCGGGAGCGGTGGTCGTCGACTGCACGCTCGGGCTCGGCGGCCACAGCGAGGCTCTCCTTCAGCAGTTCCCCGAGGCGCGGCTCGTCGCCCTCGACCGCGACAAGGAGGCCCTGCGCCTGTCCGGCGAGCGGCTCGCGCCCTTCGGTGAGCGCGCCACCCTCGTCCACGCGGTCTACGACGAGCTCCCCGAGGTCCTCGACAGGCTCGGCATCGCGCGCGTGCAGGGCGTCCTGTTCGACCTCGGCGTCTCCTCCATGCAGCTCGACGAGGCCGACCGCGGCTTCGCCTACGCCCAGGACGCCCCCCTCGACATGCGCATGGACCAGACGACCGGCGTCAGCGCCGCCGAGGTCCTCAACACCTACCCGGCCGGCGAACTCGTGCGGATCCTGCGCGCGTACGGCGAGGAGAAGCAGGCCAAGCGGATCGTGGGCGCCATCGTGCGCGAGCGCGAGAAGGAGCCGTTCAGCAACAGCGCGCGGCTCGTGGAGCTGATCCGCGACGCCCTGCCGCAGGCCGCCAAGCGCACCGGCGGCAATCCGGCCAAGCGCACCTTCCAGGCGCTGCGCATCGAGGTCAACGGCGAGCTCTCCGTCCTGGAGCGGGCGATCCCGGCCGCCGTGCAGGCCCTCGACGTCGGCGGACGGATCGCCGTCCTGTCGTACCACTCGCTGGAGGACCGGCTGGTCAAGCAGGTGTTCGCGGCCGGCGCCGCCACTACCGCCCCGCCCGGGCTGCCCGTGGTACCCGAGCAGTACCAGCCAAGGCTCAAGCTGCTGACCCGTGGTGCCGAACTTCCCACCGAGGAAGAGGTCGCCGAGAACCGGCGCGCGGCACCGGCCCGCCTGCGGGGGGCCGAGCGGATCAGGGAGTCCATCGAATGAGGCGCGTGAGGCAGGGGCGGCTGTCCGGGTCCAGGATTCAAACCCATGAGTTGGAGAACCGGACTCGGGGGAGGACGAGTGAGTAGGAAACCCGAACTGAGGGGTCGGGCGGCCCGGCTCGCGCGGCTCTTTCCCACCGGTGGCGGGCAGGCCGCCCGAGCCCCCTTCGTCCTCCTCGTCGTCGTCCTCCTCGGCGGCGGCCTGATCGGGCTCCTCGTGCTGAACTCCGCACTCAGTGAAGGCGCGTTCGAACTCGACGACCTGAAGAGGGACACGAAGTCCCTCACCGACGAGGAGCAGTCCCTCCAGCGGGACATCGACGCCTACTCCGCCCCCGACGCCCTCCAGCGCCGCGCGCAGGAACTCGGCATGGTCCCCGGCGGCGACCCCGCCTTCCTCGGCCCCGACGGCACGGTCAAGGGCTTCCCCAGCCCTGCGCCCGCCGACCGGACCGGCTACGTCCCCCTCGTCCTCGCCCCCGAGGCCCTCGTCAGCGAGCCCACGGAGCCCCCGGCCCCCACCACTGCGGCCCCCGAGGTACCTCAGTACACGGCCCCCGAAGCCACTTCGGCAGTGCCTCAGTACGCAGCCCCCGAGCAGTTCGTCCCGTCCGCCCAGTCCTCCACGTATCCGACCCCCGGCAGGTGACGGAAGTGCCAGACAGGGAACCGCCGCGCCGCCGCGTGCCCGGACCCGCGAAGCCCGCCCGCTCCGGCGGCGCCCAGCGGCGCCCGGGCCCCGCGGCCCGCCCGGCACGGTCGCGCCCCATGCCCCCCGCCAAGATCCGCCTCGGCAGCCCCCGGCCCCGGCTGCGCATGGTCAGCCTGGCCCTGACCCTCGTCCTGATCGCCTTCGTCGTACGGCTGCTCCAGGTGCAGGCCGTCGACGCGAGCACATACGCGGCCAAGGCCGAGAAGAACCGGTACGTCGGCTACACCCTGGCCGCCGTGCGCGGCGGCATCACCGACCGCAACGGCGTGGCGCTGGCGACCAGCGTGGACGCGTACGACATCACGGCCGACCCCACGCTCTTCAGCCGCGAACAGCTGAAGATCGACGACGGCCCCGAGCAGGCGGCCGCCCTCCTCGCGCCGATTCTCGGCCAGGAGCCGGAGAAGATCATCAAGAAGCTCCGGCCCGCCAACAAGAACCTGCGCTACACCCTGCTGGCGAGCCGCCAGACCCCACAGGTCTGGAAGCAGATCAAGGACCTGAAGTCCGCGCTGGCCACCAAGGCCGAGACCGACAAGAGCACCGTCAACGTCCTCGCGGGCGTCCTGTCGGTCGCCAGCAGCAAGCGCGTGTACCCGAACGGCGATCTCGCCGCCGGGATACTGGGCTGGGTCAACGCCGACGGCAAGGGCGGCGGCGGTATCGAGCAGCAGCTGAACAAGCAGCTGTCCGGCAAGGACGGCGAGATCCGCTACGCCCAGTCCGGCGGCCGCCAGGTGCCCACCGCGGGCTCCACCGAGACGCCCGCCGTGCCCGGCAGCGACGTCGAGCTCACCATCGACCGCGACATCCAGTGGGCCGCGCAGAACGCGATCACCGAGCAGGTGGAGGAGTCCAGGGCGGACCGCGGCTATGTGATCGTCCAGGACACCCGCACCGGCGAGATCCTCGCCATGGCCAACTCGCCCGGCTTCGACCCGAACGACCTCTCCGCGGCCAGCGGCGAGAACATGGGCAACGCGGCCGTCCAGGACGCCTACGAGCCCGGCTCCACCGCGAAGGTCATGTCGATGGCCGCCGTACTGGAGGAGGGCGTGGCCACGCCCGGCACCTATGTCGTCGTACCCAACCGGCTGCACCGCGGCGACCGGCTCTTCAAGGACGACATCGACCACGCGACCTGGTACCTGACGCTCAACGGCGTCCTCGCCAAGTCCAGCAACATCGGCACCATCCTGGCCACCGGCCAGCTGGGCAGGACCCAGGCGCAGGTCAACAAGGTGCTCTACAAGTACCTGCGCAAGTTCGGCCTCGGCAGCTATACCGGGCTCGGCTTCCCCGGCGAGACCCGTGGCATCCTCGCGGCCCCGGACAAGTGGTCGACCTCCCAGCAGTACACGATTCCTTTCGGCCAGGGTCTGTCCCTCAACGCGATGCAGGCGGCCTCCGTCTACTCGACGATCGCCAACGGCGGCGTACGCGTCGAACCCACGCTGGTGCGAGGCACCCAGGGTCCCGACGGGCAGTTCACCCCGGCCAAGGAGCCCAAGAAGACCAGGGTCATCAGTGCGAAGACGGCGAAGACCCTCGCCCAGATGCTGGAGTCGGTCGTGGACGACAAGGAGGGCACCGGCACCAAGGCGCGCATCCCCGGCTACCGGGTCGCGGGCAAGACGGGTACGGCGAACCGCGTGGATCCGGCCACCGGCAAGTACCGCGGCTACACGTCGTCGTTCGCCGGTTTCGCGCCCGCGGACAAGCCCCGCGTCACGGTCTACTGCGCCATCCAGAACGCCACCGCGGGCAATTACTTCGGCGGCCAGATCTGCGGCCCCATCTACAAGAAGGTGATGGAGTTCGCCCTGAAGACCCTCCAGGTCCCGCCGACCGGTGCCAAGCCCGCGAAGCTCCCGGTCTCCTACAAGCCCTGACCACCCTGATCAGCACCGAGCAGCCAGGAACCACCTCGTGACAACGATCACCCCCGACTCCGGGAACCAGGGGGCGTCCCGCCCCTCACTTCGCTCCGAAGCGGGTGCGCCCGGTACGCTCACCGCCGTGCCACACGCTGATCAGTCCCAAACCACCCAGAAGGGGCATCCCGTGACGTATCCCGGGCCGCCCAGGCCGGCGCAGGTGTCCGCCACACCCCTCGCGGAACTCGCCGATCAGCTGGGTGCCGCCGCGCCGGACCGCGCGGACGCCGTCGAGGTCACGGGCATCACCCATGACTCGCGCGCCGTCCGCCCCGGCGACCTGTACGCCGCCCTCCCGGGCGCCCGCCTGCACGGCGCCGACTTCGTCACGCAGGCCGCCGGCCTCGGCGCGGCCGCCGTGCTGACCGACCCGACCGGCGCCGAGCGTGCCGCGGCGACCGGCCTGCCGGTCCTGGTCGTCGACGACCCACGCGGGCTGATGGGCGAGCTGGCGGCCACGATCTACGGCCACCCCGGCCGCGACCTCCTCCAGATCGGCATCACCGGCACCTCCGGCAAGACCACCACGGCGTATCTCGTCGAGGGCGCCCTGAAGACCGCCCGCACCACCGGCCTCATCGGCACGGTCGAGATGCGCATCGGCGACGAGCGCATCAAGTCCGAGCGCACCACCCCGGAAGCCACCGACCTGCAGGCCCTGTTCGCCGTCATGCGCGAGCGCGGCGTCGAGGCGGTCGCCATGGAGGTCTCCAGCCACGCGCTGGTCCTCGGCCGGGTCGACGGCTGCGTCTTCGACATCGCGGTCTTCACCAACCTCAGCCCGGAACACATGGAGTTCCACTCCGACATGGAGGACTACTTCCGGGCCAAGGCGCAGCTGTTCACCCCGAAACGCAGCAAACTCGGCGTCGTCAACCTCGACGACGAGTACGGCCGCAGGCTGGCCAAGGAAGCCACCGTCCCGGTCGTCACCTTCTCCGCCGAGGGCCACCCGGACGCCGACTGGCGCGCCGAGGACGTTGAAGTCGGCCCCATGGACTCGACGTTCACCGTGATCGGCCCCAAGGGCGAGCGGATCGCCGCCCGGTCGCCGATCGCGGGCCCCTTCAACGTGGCGAACACCCTCGCCGCCGTCACCGCCCTGGCCGCCGCCGGCCTCGACGCCCAGGCCGCCGCCGACGGCATCGCCGCGGTGCCGGGCGTGCCGGGCCGCCTCGAGCGGGTGGACGCAGGGCAGCCGTATCTCGCGGTCGTGGACTACGCCCACAAGACCGACGCCGTCGAATCGGTGCTCAAGGCGCTCCGCAAGGTCACCGAGGGCAGCCTGCACATCGTGCTCGGCTGCGGCGGGGACCGCGATGTGACCAAGCGCGGGCCGATGGGCGCCGCCGCGGCCCGGCTCGCCGACACCGCCGTACTGACCTCCGACAACCCCCGCTCCGAGGACCCCCTCGCGATCCTCGCCACCATGCTCCAGGGCGCGGCGTCCGTACCGGCTCACGAGCGCGGCGAGGTCCAGGTCTTCGAGGACCGGGCCGCCGCCATCGCCGCGGCCGTCGCCCGTGCCCGGCCCGGCGACACCGTGCTGGTCGCCGGCAAGGGCCATGAGCAGGGCCAGGACATCGCCGGAGTGGTCCGTCCCTTCGACGACCGCCTAGTGCTTCGCGAAGCTATCCAGAAGACCCAGGGATGAACTTGTGATCGCCCTCTCTCTCGCCGAGATCGCTGAAGTCGTCGGCGGGCAGACGTACGACATACCGGATCCGTCCGTCCAGGTCACCGGACCGGTCGTCCGGGACTCCCGTGAAGTGGAGCCCGGCACCCTCTTCGCCGCCTTCGTCGGTGAGCGCGTCGACGGCCACGACTACGCCCGGCAGGTCGTCGAAGCGGGCGCGGTCGCCGTACTGGGGTCGCGCCCCGTCGGCGTTCCCGCGATCGTCGTGGCGGACGTCCAGAAGGCCCTCGGCGCCCTCGCCCGCCATGTCGTACGACGGCTCGGCGCGACCCTCGTGGCCCTGACCGGCTCGGCCGGCAAGACCAGCACCAAGGACCTGATCGCCCAGGTGCTCCAGCACAAGGCGCCCACCGTGTGGACGCCGGGCTCCCTCAACAACGAGATCGGGCTGCCGCTGACCGCCCTGAGCGCCACCGAGGAGACCCGGTTCCTCGTCCTGGAGATGGGCGCCCGCGGTATCGGCCACATCCGCTACCTCGCCGATCTGACGCCCCCGAAGATCGGCCTCGTGCTCAACGTCGGCACCGCCCACATCGGCGAGTTCGGCGGCCGCGAGCAGATCGCGCAGGCCAAGGGCGAGCTCGTCGAGGCCCTGCCGTCGGCGGACGACGGCGGCGCCGCGATCCTCAACGCCGACGATCCCCTCGTACGGGCCATGGCGTCCCGTACGAAGGCGAAGGTGGTCCTTTTCGGAGAGTCAGGCGAAGCGGACGTACGCGCCGAGAACGTGAGACTCACGGACAGCGGACAGCCTGCTTTCACTCTTCACACACCCTCCGGTGCAAGCGATGTGACCATGCGCCTGTACGGTGAGCACCACGTGTCGAACGCGCTCGCCGCGGCCGCCGTCGCCCATGAGCTGGGCATGTCCGCGGAAGAGATCGCCACCGCGCTCTCCGAGGCGGGCTCCCTCTCCCGCTGGCGGATGGAGGTCACCGAGCGCCCGGACGGCGTGACGGTCGTCAACGACGCCTACAACGCGAACCCCGAGTCCATGCGGGCCGCCCTCCGGGCGCTGGCAGCCATGGGCAAGGGGCGGCGGACCTGGGCGGTGCTCGGCAAGATGGCCGAGCTCGGGGACGAGGCGCTCGCCGAGCACGACGCGGTCGGGCGGCTCGCCGTCCGGCTCAATGTCGGCAAGCTCGTCGCGGTCGGGGGCAGGGAAGCGTCCTGGCTGCAACTGGGCGCATATAACGAGGGTTCGTGGGGTGAGGAGTCGGTGCACGTGTCCGACGCACAGGCGGCGGTCGACCTGTTGCGCAGCGAGTTGCGCCCGGGGGACGTCGTGCTCGTGAAGGCGTCCCGTTCGGTGGGGTTGGAGAGCGTCGCCGAGGCGCTGCTCGGGACCGGTGCCGAGGGTGAGGTTGCCGCCCGATGATGAAGCAGATCCTGTTCGCAGGAGTCATTGGTCTCTTCCTGACCCTGATCGGCACCCCCTTGCTGATCAAGCTCCTCGCGCGCAAGGGCTACGGCCAGTACATCCGCGACGACGGCCCGCGCGAGCACGCCAGCAAGCGCGGTACGCCGACGATGGGCGGTATCGCCTTCATCTTCGCGACGGTGGCCGCCTATTTCCTGTCCAAGCTCATCACCGGCTACACCCCGACCTACTCGGGTCTGCTCGTGCTGGGTCTGATGGTCGGCATGGGCCTGGTCGGCTTCCTGGACGACTACATCAAGATCGTCAAGCGGCGTTCGCTGGGCCTGCGGGCCAAGGCCAAGATGGCCGGCCAACTGCTCGGCGGTATCGCCTTCGCGGTGCTCTCGCTGCAGTTCGAGGACGCCCGCGGCAACACCCCGGCGTCCACGAAGCTGTCGTTCATCACCGACTTCGGCTGGACGATCGGCCCGGTGCTGTTCGTCGTCTGGGCGCTGTTCATGATCCTCGCGATGTCGAACGGCGTGAACCTGACCGACGGTCTGGACGGTCTGGCCACCGGCGCCTCCGTGCTCGTCTTCGGCGCCTACACCTTCATCGGCGTCTGGCAGTTCCAGGAGTCCTGCGCCAACGCGCAGACCCTGACCAACCCCAACGCGTGTTACGAGGTACGAGATCCACTCGACCTGGCCGTCGTCTCCGCCGCCCTGATGGGCGCCTGCCTCGGCTTCCTGTGGTGGAACACGTCGCCGGCCAAGATCTTCATGGGTGACACCGGTTCGCTCGCGCTCGGCGGTGTGCTCGCCGGTCTCGCGATCTGCTCCCGCACCGAGCTGCTGCTCGCCATCCTCGGCGGCCTGTTCGTGCTGATCACCATGTCGGTGGTCATCCAGGTCGGCTCCTTCCGCCTCACCGGCAAGCGCGTCTTCCGGATGGCGCCACTCCAGCACCACTTCGAACTCAAGGGCTGGTCAGAAGTGCTCGTAGTGGTCCGCTTCTGGATCATTCAGGGCATCTGTGTGATCGTCGGACTGGGCCTCTTCTACGCGGGATGGGCAGCGGACAAGTGACCGACTGGCAGGGGAAGAACGTCACCGTCGCCGGGCTCGGCGTCTCCGGGATCCCGGCGGCCAAGGTGCTGCACGGCCTCGGCGCCAAGGTCACCGTCGTCAACGACGGCGACGACGCACGCGCGCGTGCCCAGGCCGCCGAGCTGGAGGCACTGGGCATCACCGTCCGCCTCGGCGACGGGGCGACCCTGCCCGAAGGCACCGAACTCATCGTCACCGCGCCCGGCTGGAAGCCGGACAAGCCGCTGTTCGCGGCGGCTCATGAAGCAGGCGTTCCGGTCTGGGGCGACGTGGAGCTGGCCTGGCGGCTGCGCGGCCCCGACGCCGCGCCCTGGCTCGCCGTCACCGGTACCAACGGCAAGACCACGACCGTCCAGATGCTGGCCTCCATCCTGAAGGCGGCCGGCCTGCGCACGGCCGCCGTCGGCAACATCGGCGTCTCGCTCCTCGACGCGGTGCTCGGCGAGGAGCAGTACGACGTCCTCGCGGTGGAACTGTCCAGCTACCAGCTCCACTGGGCGCCTTCCCTGCGCGCCCACTCCGCCGCCGTGCTGAACCTCGCCCCCGACCACCTCGACTGGCACGGCTCCATGGAGGCGTACGCCAAGGACAAGGGCCGTATCTACGAGGGCAACCGCGTCGCCTGCGTCTACAACGTCGCCGACAAGGCCACCGAGGACCTGGTGCGCGAGGCCGACGTCGAGGAGGGCTGCCGGGCCATCGGCTTCACCCTCGGCACCCCGGGCCCCTCCCAACTCGGCGTCGTCGAGGGCATCCTCGTCGACCGCGCCTTCGTCGAGAACCGACAGAAGAACGCCCAGGAGCTCGCCGAGGTCGCCGACGTCAACCCGCCGGCCCCGCACAACATCGCCAACGCCCTCGCGGCAGCGGCCCTCGCCCGGGCCTACGGGGTGCCCCCCAAGGCCGTACGCGACGGGCTGCGGGCCTTCACCCCGGACGCCCACCGCATCGCGCACGTGGCGGACGTGGACGGGGTCGCGTACGTCGACGACTCCAAGGCCACCAACACGCACGCGGCCGAGGCCTCGTTGGCCGCCTACGAGTCCATCGTGTGGATCGCGGGCGGGCTCGCCAAGGGCGCGGTCTTCGACGAGCTGGTCGCCAAGTCGGCAAAGCGACTTCGCGCGGCCGTGCTCATCGGCGCGGATCGCGGCCTGATCCGTGAAGCCCTCGCGCGACACGCGCCGGAAGTACCCGTCGTCGACCTCGACCGGACCGACACTGGGGCGATGCTCGCGGCAGTCCAGGAGGCGAAGCGGCTCGCACAGCCCGGCGACACGGTGCTCCTTGCCCCGGCCTGTGCCTCGATGGACATGTTCGCCAACTACAACCAGCGCGGTGACGTGTTCGCGGAGGCGGTTCGCGAACTCGGCGCGGGCGCCTGACGCCGGGTCTCGGCCACTGCGGGTGCTTCGGGACCCTTGGAGGGACGCGTGACTCGGATGTGGCTGGACGGTACGCACGCCCACGGCGGGGCGGTGAGCGCCGATGCCCGGTAGCCGTACGGGACGACCCCCCGTCCAGCGGGCCGTCCGGCGTCCCGTCGCTCCCGGGCCGCCGCGCGACAACCCCGTACGACGGCTCCACACGCGCCTGCACCGGGCCTGGGACCGTCCGCTGACCGCGTACTACCTGATCCTCGGCGGCAGCCTGCTGATCACCGTGCTCGGTCTGGTGATGGTCTACTCGGCCTCACAGATCACCGCGCTGCAGATGTCGCTGCCGGGGTCGTACTTCTTCCGCAAGCAGCTGCTGGCCGCGGCGATCGGCACCGGGCTGCTGCTCGCCGCCTCCCGGATGCCCGTGAAGCTGCACCGGGCGCTCGCCTACCCGATCCTCGCCGGTGCCGTCTTCCTGATGGCACTCGTGCAGGTCCCCGGGATAGGAGTCGCGGTCAACGGCAACCAGAACTGGATCGCCCTCGGCGGCTCCTTCCAGATCCAGCCCAGCGAGTTCGGCAAGCTGGCGCTGGTGCTGTGGGGCGCCGACCTGATCGCCCGCAAGCAGGACAAGAAGCTGCTGACCCAGTGGAAGCACATGCTGGTGCCGCTCGTGCCGGTCGCCTTCATGCTGCTCGGGCTGATCATGCTCGGCGGTGACATGGGTACGGCGATCATCCTGTCGGCGATCCTGTTCGGCCTGCTGTGGCTGGCGGGGGCGCCGACCCGGCTGTTCGTGGGGGTGCTGTCGGTCGCCGGCGCGATCGGCGTGCTCCTCATCAAGAGCAGCGAGAACCGCATGGCCCGCCTGCAGTGCCTCGGCGCCACCGAGCCGCGCAGCGGCCTGGTCGACTGCTGGCAGGCGGTGCACGGCATCTACGCGCTCGCCTCCGGCGGAATCTTCGGTTCCGGACTGGGTGCGAGCGTGGAGAAATGGGGGCAACTCCCCGAAGCCCACACGGACTTCATCTTCGCCGTCACCGGTGAGGAACTGGGCTTGGCGGGGACGGTGTCGGTGCTCGCCCTCTTCGCGGCTCTAGGCTATGCGGGTATCCGCGTGGCCGGACGCACGGAGGACCCCTTCGTGAGGTATGCCGCGGGAGGCGTGACCACCTGGATCACGGCGCAAGCCGTGATCAACATCGGTGCGGTGCTCGGCCTGCTGCCGATCGCCGGCGTCCCCCTCCCGCTGTTCTCCTACGGGGGATCCGCCTTGCTGCCGACCATGTTCGCCATCGGGCTGCTGATCGCCTTCGCACGCGACGAGCCCGCTGCGCGGGCAGCGCTTTCTGCGCGGCAACCCCGCTTTGGTAGAAAGCGTGCGGGAGGCGCCGGCCGCGGCCGGGAGCCTCGGAGATGGAACACGATGCGACGGCGTGCCTCGGCGGCGCGTTCGTCCGGAGAGCGGTGAATTTCGGTGCATGTCGTACTCGCCGGTGGGGGGACCGCCGGCCACATCGAGCCCGCGCTCGCCCTCGCGGACGCCCTGCGCAGGCAGGACCCGACCGTGGGGATCACGGCCCTGGGCACGGAGCGGGGCTTGGAGACCACGCTCGTTCCGCAGCGGGGCTATGAGCTCGCGCTGATCCCCGCCGTCCCGCTGCCGCGCAAGCCGACGCCCGAGCTGATCACCGTGCCGGGCCGGCTGCGCGGCACGATCAAGGCGACCGAGCAGATCCTGGAGCGCACGAAAGCGGACTGCGTCGTCGGTTTCGGCGGCTATGTCGCCCTGCCCGGCTACCTCGCCGCCAAGCGCCTCGGTGTGCCGATCGTCATCCACGAGGCCAACGCCCGCCCGGGCCTGGCCAACAAGATCGGTTCGCGGTACGCCGCCCAGGTGGCCGTCTCCACCCCGGACAGCAAGCTCCGCAACTCGCGCTACATCGGCATCCCGCTGCGCCGGACCATCGCCACCCTCGACCGGGCCGCCGTACGCCCCGAGGCCCGCGCCGCGTTCGGGCTCGACCCGAACCTGCCCACGCTGCTGGTCTCCGGCGGCTCGCAGGGCGCCCGCCGCCTGAACGAGGTCGTCCAGCAGGTCGCGCCCTGGCTCCAGCAGGCCGGGATCCAGATCCTGCACGCGGTCGGTCCGAAGAACGAACTGCCGCAAGTGCATCAGATGCCGGGGATGCCGCCCTACATCCCGGTAAGTTACCTGGACCGGATGGACCTCGCGTACGCCGCGGCCGACATGATGCTCTGCCGCGCGGGCGCGATGACCGTCGCCGAACTCTCCGCCGTCGGACTCCCGGCCGCCTACGTCCCGCTGCCCATCGGCAACGGCGAACAGCGGCTGAACGCCCAGCCGGTGGTCAAGGCCGGCGGCGGACTGCTGGTCGACGACGCGGAACTCACCCCCGAGTGGGTGCAGCAGAACGTCCTGCCCGTGCTCGCCGACCCGCACCGGCTGTACGAGATGTCCCGCGCCGCAAGCGAGTTCGGCCGCCGGGACGCCGACGACCTGCTCGTCGGCATGGTGTACGAGGCGATCGCCTCGCACCGCCGCTAGGAACGTATGACGGAGGGCAGGGAGCGTGGCCGGACCGACGACCGCCGAGCGCGGTGAACGCCAGCAGGAGTCGTCCGACCCGCCCCTCGCCCGGCGACGGTTGAGGCTGTCGCGCCTTCGTATGATCATCATTCTTGCCGTGCTGCTCGCGCTCCTCGCCGTGGGCTCCGTCTGGCTGCTGTACGGCTCCAAGTGGCTGCGCGTCGAGCGCGTATCCGTCGCCGGTACGCGGGTCCTGACGCCCGCACAGGTCCGCGAGGCGGCCGACGTCCCCCTCGGCGCGCCGTTGATTTCCATCGACACCGATGCGATTGAGGCACGACTGCGCCGGAAATTGCCCCGAATTGACGAGGTTGACGTAGTCCGCTCCTGGCCGCACGGAATCGGCCTGAAAGTGGTGGAGCGTACTCCGGTTCTGATTGTCCAAAGGGGCGGAAAGTTCATCGAAGTGGACGATGAAGGTGTCCGATTCGCCACGGTTTCTGAGGCTCCGAAAGGCGTTCCCGCGCTGGAATTGACGCTGTCTCGGTCGAGCTCCGCCGCCGCGAGCCTGCGCCGCTTCGGCGAGGACCGTCTGGTGCGGGAGGCGGTGCGGGTCGCCGGCGCCATTCCGGCCGCCGTCGCGCGGGTCACCCAGGTCGTCAAGGTCCGTTCCTACGACGACATCTCACTGGAGTTGGGCGACGGCCGGACCGTCGTCTGGGGGAGTGGCGAGAAGGGTGCGGCGAAGGCTCGCACACTCATCGCTCTCATGAAAGCCTCGCCGGATGCGCGGTACTTCGACGTCAGCGTTCCCACCGCCCCTGCGTCATCGGGGAGTTGACGCACATCTGCGCAGGCCAGCACCCTGGTTGGGCAGCGACATGGCTGATCACATAGGGTGAAAAGAAAAACGGGAGGTTCGGCGTGTTCGTTGAACGTGCGCCACTTGTCGACTTAGTGTCCTGTTCAGAAGACTTCAAGGAACAGACACACTGGTAACCCTAAACTTCAGGGTTAGGGTTCGGGTCGGCGCTACGGACCGTCCCATTCGGCATCAGTCGCCGGGTTTCGTGGAGCTACAGCGCTTCCCCGTGATCCGACGACCCGTAACTCGAGGCGAGAGGCCTTCGACGTGGCAGCACCGCAGAACTACCTCGCAGTCATCAAAGTCATCGGTGTCGGCGGCGGTGGTGTCAATGCCATCAACCGGATGATCGAGGTCGGTCTCAAGGGCGTCGAGTTCATCGCCATCAACACCGACGCGCAAGCTCTGTTGATGAGCGACGCCGACGTCAAGCTCGACGTCGGCCGTGAACTCACCCGCGGACTCGGCGCCGGAGCCAACCCGGCCGTCGGTCGCAAGGCCGCCGAGGACCACCGCGAGGAGATCGAAGAGGTCCTCAAGGGGGCCGACATGGTCTTCGTGACGGCCGGTGAAGGCGGCGGCACCGGCACCGGCGGCGCGCCCGTCGTGGCCAACATCGCCCGCTCCCTGGGCGCCCTCACCATCGGCGTGGTCACGCGCCCGTTCACCTTCGAGGGACGGCGCCGCGCCAACCAGGCCGAGGACGGCATCGCCGAGCTCCGCGAAGAGGTCGACACCCTCATCGTCATCCCGAACGACCGGCTGCTGTCCATCTCGGACCGCCAGGTCTCGGTGCTCGACGCCTTCAAGTCGGCCGACCAGGTCCTGCTCTCCGGTGTCCAGGGCATCACCGACCTCATCACCACGCCGGGCCTCATCAACCTCGACTTCGCCGACGTCAAGTCGGTCATGTCCGAGGCCGGTTCGGCCCTCATGGGCATCGGCTCGGCCCGCGGCGACGACCGCGCGGTGGCCGCGGCCGAGATGGCGATCTCCTCGCCGCTCCTGGAGGCGTCCATCGACGGCGCCCGGGGCGTGCTGCTCTCCATCTCCGGTGGCTCGGACCTCGGCCTGTTCGAGATCAACGAGGCCGCCCAGCTGGTCAGCGAGGCCGCCCACCCCGAGGCCAACATCATCTTCGGTGCGGTCATCGACGACGCCCTCGGCGACGAGGTGCGGGTCACCGTGATCGCGGCCGGCTTCGACGGGGGCCAGCCGCCGGCCAGGCGGGACAACGTCCTCGGTTCGACCTCGTCCTCGTCGTCGTCCTCGACCGCGTCCTCGCCCCGCCGCGAGGAGCCCACTCCGGTACGGCAGGCCGAGAGCCGCCCGTCCTTCGGCTCGCTCGGCAGCGTCACGCCGAAGGAGGAGCCCGAGCCCGCCGCGCCGGACCCGGTGGCCGACATTCCGGTCGCCCCGCCGGTGCCGCCGTCGCGGACCTACGCCGACAGCGCGGCGGAGGAGCTGGACGTCCCGGACTTCCTTAAGTGATCCTTCTGACGTGATAGCACAGCGCGACATCGTGAGCGGCGCGCACTTCGCCTTCACCGACCGGTGGGGCGGGGTGAGCGCCGCTCCGTATGAGGAGCTCAACCTCGGCGGAGCGGTCGGTGACGACCCCGAAGCCGTACTGACCAACCGCGAGCTCGCCGCCAAGTCGCTGGGGCTCGGGCCGGGCGAGGTCGTCTGGATGAACCAGGTGCACGGGGCGGACGTCGCCGTGGTCGACGGGCCGTGGCGTGATCGTCCGGTTCCCGACGTCGATGCGATCGTCACCGCACAGCGGGGCCTCGCCCTCGCCGTCCTCACGGCCGACTGCGTGCCGGTCCTGCTGGCCGACCCGGTCGCCGGGGTCGTCGCCGCGGCTCATGCGGGACGGCCCGGCCTGGTCGCCGGGGTCGTCCCGGCCGCGCTACGCGCGATGACGGAACTGGGCGCCGACCCCGCCCGGATCGTCGCCCGCACCGGCCCCGCCGTCTGCGGCCGGTGCTACGAGGTGCCGGAGGCGATGCGCGCGGAGGTCGCCGCCGTGGAGCCGGCGGCGCACGCCGAGACGAGTTGGGGCACGCCGGCGGTCGATGTGGCCGCCGGGGTGCACGCGCAGCTCGCACGGCGCGGCGTGGATGACCGGGAGCACTCGCCGGTGTGCACGCGGGAGTCGAGCGACCACTTCTCGTACCGACGCGACCGCACCACCGGTCGGCTCGCGAGCTATGTGTGGCTGGACTGAATGGACATGACGGACCGTAAGGACGAACTCGCCGCGAACCTGGCGAAAGTGGAGGACCGGATCGCCGCCGCCTGCGCGGCCGCCGGGCGCGGCCGCGAGGAGGTGACCCTGATCGTGGTCACCAAGACGTACCCGGCGAGCGATGTGCGGATCCTGTCGGAACTCGGTGTGCGACACGTCGCCGAGAACCGCGATCAGGACGCGGCGCCGAAGGCCGCCGAATGCTCGGATCTGCCCCTTGTGTGGCATTTCGTCGGCCAGTTGCAGACCAACAAAGTGCGATCTGTGGTCGGTTACGCGGATCTCGTGCAGTCCGTCGATCGTTCCAAGCTGGTGACGGCCCTGTCGAAGGAGGCCGTACGGCAGGAGCGCGAAGTGGGCTGCCTCATCCAGGTCGCGCTGGATGCGGGAGAGCGCGCAAGGGGTGAGAGGGGTGGTGTGGCGCCGGGCGGGATCGAAGAGTTGGCCGACCTCGTCGTGAAGGCTCCGGGGCTGCGGCTCGACGGGCTCATGACCGTCGCCCCGCTCACCGGGGAGTACGCGGGGCGCCAACAGGCGGCGTTCGAGCGGTTGATGGATTTGTCGACCGCCATGCGCCGAGCTCATCCGGCTGCGAACATGGTGTCGGCGGGAATGAGTGCGGACCTCGAGGAGGCCGTGGCGGCCGGTGCGACACATGTGCGCGTCGGCACTGCGGTACTCGGAGTCCGCCCCAGGCTCGGGTAACGTCGCCAGGAAGTCGGACCACAGCAGAAAATATGGTCAATGTCGCCGAAAAAGGTGGCGTAACGGCCGCGTGGATCGCGGGCATTTGGCAGTCGTCAGTCGATCCACCACAGAGCGGAGGACTCAGAGAATGGCCGGCGCGATGCGCAAGATGGCGGTCTACCTCGGCCTCGTGGAGGACGATGGGTACGACGGCCGGGGGTTCGACCCCGACGACGACTTCGAGCCCGAACTGGACCCGGAGCCCGAGCGGGACCACCGACGGCACGAGCCGTCGCACCAGTCGCACAGCGCACATCAGTCCCAAAGGGACGAAGAGGTGCGAATCGTGCAGCCGCCCGCGCCGCGTGAACCCGTGGCCAGATCGACTTCGCTACCCGCGGAATCCAGCCGTCCGGCGCGCATCGCGCCCGTGGCATCCATCACACAAGAACGCGCAAGCCTGGAGAAGAACGCACCGGTGATCATGCCCAAGGTCGTGTCGGAACGAGAGCCTTACCGGATCACCACGCTTCACCCGCGGACCTACAACGAGGCCCGTACCATCGGGGAACACTTCCGTGAAGGCACCCCGGTGATCATGAATCTGACTGAGATGGATGACACAGACGCCAAGCGACTTGTCGACTTTGCGGCCGGTTTGGTGTTTGGTCTTCACGGCAGCATCGAGCGGGTGACGCAGAAGGTGTTCCTGTTGTCGCCTGCTAACGTCGATGTCACGGCGGAGGACAAGGCCCGTATCGCAGAGGGCGGGTTCTTCAACCAGAGCTGAGACGCACCACCGGAAACAACCGCACGGAACAGGGGAGAGGGAAGCACCAGTCATGAGCGTGGTCTTGCAGGTTCTCTACATCGCGCTGATGGTCTTCCTCATCGTGCTCATCTTCCGGTTGGTCATGGACTACGTCTTCCAGTTCGCCCGCTCGTGGCAACCCGGCAAGGCGATGGTGGTCGTTCTGGAGGCCACCTACACTGTCACTGATCCACCGCTCAAGCTTCTGCGGCGGGTCATCCCGCCGCTGCGTCTCGGGGGCGTGGCGCTCGACCTGTCCTTCTTCGTTCTGATGATCATCGTCTACATCCTGATCACGCTCGTGCGGAGCGCGATGTGAGCGATGTGACAGATACGGTCTTGCCGACTGCCGACGACTACGTTGAGGTGAAGAGATGCCGTTGACCCCCGAGGACGTGCGGAACAAGCAGTTCACGACCGTCCGCCTCCGAGAAGGCTATGACGAGGACGAGGTCGATGCCTTCCTCGATGAGGTCGAAGCCGAACTGACGCGCCTGCTCCGCGAGAACGAGGACCTGCGCGCCAAGCTGGCTGCGGCCACCCGTGCTGCTGCCCAGAACCAGCAGAACATGCGCAAGCCCCCGGAAGGTCCCGGCGGCCCGCAGGACCAGCAGCAGGGCGGCATGCCTCAGCAGGGCATGCGCGGTCCCGGCGCTCCTGTGCCCGCCGGCATATCGGGCCCGCCGCAGCAGCAGATGGGTGGCCCCATGGGAGGCCCGCCCCAGCTGCCCAGCGGTGCTCCGCAGCTGCCCGCCGGTCCCGGCGGTCAGGGTGGCCCGCAGGGTCCCGGCCCGATGGGCCAGGGTCCGGGGCCGATGGGCCAGCCCCCGATGCAGCAGCAGATGGGTGGCCCCATGGGCGGTCCTATGGGTGGCCCCATGGGCGGCCCGGGTCAGGGTGGCCCCGGTGGCGACAGCGCCGCCCGTGTCCTCTCGCTGGCCCAGCAGACCGCCGACCAGGCGATCGCCGAGGCTCGTTCCGAGGCCAACAAGATCGTCGGCGAGGCGCGTTCGCGTGCCGAGGGTCTCGAGCGTGACGCCCGTGCCAAGGCGGATGCCCTGGAGCGGGACGCGCAGGAGAAGCACCGTGTCGCGATGGGCTCCCTGGAGTCCGCCCGCGCCACGCTGGAGCGCAAGGTCGAGGACCTGCGCGGCTTCGAGCGCGAGTACCGCACGCGGCTGAAGTCCTACCTGGAGTCCCAGCTGCGCCAGCTGGAGACCCAGTCGGACGACTCGCTCGCCCCGCCGCGCACCCCGGCCACGGCGTCCCTCCCGCCGTCCCCGGCGCCTTCCATGGCACCGGCCGGCGCGAGTGCCCCGTCGTACGGCGGCAACCAGACGATGGGCGGCGCCCCGTCTCCGGCTGCTCCGTCCTACGGCGGTCAGCAGCAGATGTCCCCGGCGATGACCCAGCCCATGGCACCGGTCCGGCCGCAGGGTCCGTCCCCGATGGGCCAGGCTCCGTCTCCGATGCGCGGGTTCCTCATCGACGAGGACGACAACTGACGGTTGGTAGTACGCCTTAGGCGTCGGCAGCGTTCAGGGCGGGGCCCCGGATTTCGATCCGGGGCCCCGCCCTTTTGCTACGCGTGTTCACGGGGTTTGCGGTGTTTGTTCGGGGGTTGGGTGCGGTGTCCGACGTACACAACGCCGAAGGCCCGGGACCGCCAAGATTTTCTTGGCCGTCCCGGGCCTTCGATGTGCGCGGGGTGGGGGCTGGGCGCGGGTGGGTCGCGCAGCCCGGCGTCGGCGGGGTGCCGCCCTTCTTTGGGTCGGGAGCCCCAGCGGCACGACTGCCCGCAGGCTGTGCGACTCGATCGGGCCGCGGGCTGTGCGGCTCCATGACGCACCGAAGGCCCGACCCTGCAGAAGGGGCCGGGCCTTCGGCGTGCCGCTGGGGCTTACGCCTTGCGCAGGCGGAACGTCAGGGTCAGGCCCTCGTCCGTGAACGGGGAGCCGTAGGTGTCGTCCGCCTCGCCCTGGGCGAAGTCCGTGGCGAGGACCTCGTCGGCGATGAGCTCGGCGTGCTCGCCCAGCGCCGCGATCGTCGCCGGGTCCGTAGCGGTCCAGCGCAGGGCGATCCGGTCGGCCACGTCCAGGCCGCTGTTCTTGCGGGCCTCCTGGATCAGGCGGATCGCGTCACGGGCCAGGCCCGCGCGGCGCAGCTCCTCCGTGATCTCCAGGTCCAGGGCGACCGTGGCGCCCGAGTCGGAGGCCACCGACCAGCCCTCGCGCGGGGTCTCCGTGATGATCACCTCGTCCGGAGCGAGGGTGACCGTCTCGCCGTCGACCTCGACCGACGCCGTGCCCTCGCGCAGGGCCAGGGACAGCGCCGCCGCGTCCGCGTTCGCGATGGCCTTCGCGACGTCCTGGACGCGCTTGCCGAAACGCTTGCCCAGGGCGCGGAAGTTGGCCTTGGCGGTGGTGTCCACCAGGCTGCCGCCCACCTCGGACAGCGACGCCAGCGACGAGACGTTCAGCTCCTCGGTGATCTGCGTGTGCAGCTCGGGGTCGAGGGTCTCGAAGCCCGCGACCGCCACCAGGGCACGGGACAGCGGCTGGCGGGTCTTCACGCCCGACTCCGCGCGCGTGGCGCGGCCCAGCTCGACCAGCCGGCGGACCAGGACCATCTGCTTCGACAGCTCCGGGTCGATGGCGGTGAGGTCCGCCTCCGGCCAGGACGCCAGGTGCACCGACTCCGGGGCGCCCGGGGTGACCGGCACGACCAGGTCCTGCCAGACCCGCTCGGTGAGGAACGGGGTCAGCGGGGCCATCAGCTTGGTCACCGTCTCGACGACCTCGTGCAGGGTGCGCAGCGCCGCCTTGTCGCCCTGCCAGAAGCGGCGGCGGGAGCGGCGGACGTACCAGTTCGACAGGTCGTCGACGAAGGCCGAGAGCAGCTTGCCGGCGCGCTGGGTGTCGTACGCCTCCAGGGACTGGGTCACCTGGTCGGTCAGCGCGTGCAGCTCGGACAGCAGCCAGCGGTCCAGGACCGGGCGGTCGGCCGGGGCCGGGTCGGCCGCGGACGGTGCCCAGTTCGAGGTGCGGGCGTACAGGGCCTGGAAGGCGACGGTGTTCCAGTAGGTGAGGAGGGTCTTCCTCACCACCTCCTGGATCGTGCCGTGGCCCACGCGGCGGGCCGCCCACGGGGAGCCGCCGGCCGCCATGAACCAGCGGACCGCGTCGGCGCCGTGCCGGTCCATCAGAGGGATCGGGTCCAGGGTGTTGCCCAGGTGCTTGGACATCTTGCGGCCGTCCTCGGCGAGGATGTGGCCGAGGCAGACGACGTTCTCGTACGACGACTTGTCGAACACCAGGGTGCCGACCGCCATCAGCGTGTAGAACCAGCCTCGCGTCTGGTCGATGGCCTCGCTGATGAACTGCGCCGGGTAGCGGCTCTCGAAGAGCTCCTTGTTCTTGTGCGGGTAGCCCCACTGCGCGAACGGCATGGAGCCCGAGTCGTACCAGGCGTCGATGACCTCCGGCACGCGCGTGGCCGTCTTCTCGCACTGGGGGCACGCGAAGGTGACGTCGTCGATGTACGGGCGGTGCGGGTCCAGGTTCGACTGGTCGGTGCCGGTCAGCTCGGTGAGCTGAGCACGAGAGCCGACGCAGGTGAGGTGGTCGTCCTCGCAGCGCCAGATGGGCAGCGGGGTGCCCCAGTAGCGGTTGCGGGAGAGCGCCCAGTCGATGTTGTTCTGCAGCCAGTCACCGAAGCGGCCGTGCTTGACCGTGTCCGGGAACCAGTTGGTCTTCTCGTTCTCCTGGAGGAGGCGGTCCTTGACGGCGGTGGTGCGGATGTACCAGGACGGCTGCGCGTAGTAGAGGAGCGCGGTGTGGCAGCGCCAGCAGTGCGGGTAGCTGTGCTCGTACGGGATGTGCCGGAAGAGCAGACCGCGCTGCTGGAGGTCCTCGGTGAGCTTTTCGTCCGCCTTCTTGAAGAAGACGCCGCCGACGAGGGGCACGTCCTCGGCGAAGGTGCCGTCAGGGCGGACGGGGTTCACGACCGGCAGGTCGTACGCGCGGCAGACCTTGAGGTCGTCCTCACCGAAGGCGGGGGACTGGTGGACCAGACCCGTACCGTCCTCGGTCGTGACGTACTCGGCGTTGACCACGAAATGCGCCGGTGCCGGGAACTCGACCAGCTCGAACGGACGTTGATACGTCCAGCGCTCCATCTCGGCGCCCGTGAAGGTCTGGCCGGTGGTCTCCCAGCCCTCGCCGAGGGCCTTGGCGACGAGCGGCTCGGCGACGACGAGCTTCTCCTCGCCGTTCGTCGCGACGACGTAGCTGACCTCGGGGTGCGCGGCCACGGCCGTGTTGGAGACGAGGGTCCAGGGCGTCGTCGTCCACACCAGGAGCGCGGCTTCGCCGGCGAGCGGACCGGAGGTGAGGGGGAAACGGACGTACACCGAGGGGTCGACGACCGTCTCGTAGCCCTGCGCCAGCTCGTGGTCGGACAGGCCGGTGCCGCAGCGCGGGCACCAGGGCGCGACGCGGTGGTCCTGGACCAGCAGGCCCTTGTCGAAGATCTCCTTGAGCGACCACCAGACCGACTCGATGTACTCGGGGTCCATCGTGCGGTAGGCGTCGTCGAGGTCGACCCAGTAGCCCATGCGGGTCGTCAGGTCGGTGAACGCGTCGGTGTGCCGGGTCACGGACTCGCGGCACTTGGCGTTGAACTCGGCGATGCCGTACGCCTCGATGTCCTGCTTGCCGGAGAAGCCGAGCTCCTTCTCGACGGCCAGCTCCACGGGGAGGCCGTGGCAGTCCCAGCCGGCCTTGCGGGCGACGTGGTAGCCGCGCATGGTGCGGAAGCGGGGAAAGACGTCCTTGAAGACGCGGGCCTCGATGTGATGGGCGCCGGGCATGCCGTTGGCGGTGGGCGGGCCCTCGTAGAACACCCACTCGGGGCGGCCCTCGGACTGCTCCAGGCTCTTGGCGAAGATCTTCTGCTCGCGCCAGAAGTCGAGCACGGCGTGCTCGAGCGCGGGCAGGTCGACCTGGGCGGGTACCTGGCGGTACGTCGGCGTTGTCATCAGCGAGCTTCCTCCGGCGGACTTGCTGCCTTCCGTCCGGAGGGACGAGAGCTGTGTCTTTCCGTACGCCGGTTTCGGCGCGCTCCCGCGGTACCACCCTCCTTGGCCCGCCGACGCGGGGTGTGCGTCGGTGAACCCCCTCATTGGGGTCGCGATGCCGGGTCTACCGACCACTGCCGTACGGCTGCGGCTTTCTTCCGGCGGCTCCGGGGTGATCTTCACGTCGCGCTCGCCCCCGGGCTTCCACCGTCCCCGGGTCGCTCTGGGCTGCGTACGCCGCTACTCGTCCCCATCCACGCTTTTCGCTCCGCCCAGTGTACGGCGCCGCACCGACAGCGGCCGACCGGATTTTCGGGGGAGCGAAAGCGGAGGTGCTGTACCGGCCGGGATGACCCGAATGGATCGGTACGCGTGTTCGGATTCTGGGACGTCCGGCTCGGTTGCATACCCGGCGGGGAGCTGGGCACAACGCATGCAGGTCTGCCGCGCGGCATGCGCGAGGCGGGCGAATCGGGCGGTGTGCCCCGTTGCCGCGGGACTCAAGTCGATTTATCGTCCCAGCACGATTCGCGAGCAAGATCACAATATGTGAAGGGGCCGCGGCATGGTGGCGAAGAAGACCGCCGTACAGCAGTCGGCGTCGGGCAGGTCCACCCATGCGAGTGCCTCCGGCGGTACGGGTGCCGGTGCCTCCGGCGGTGCGGCCAAGGATGTGGGCGGGAAGAAGAGTGCGCGGGGTGGTTCCACGGGGGCGCGGGGAGGTTCTTCCGCGGGTGGGCGGGGCGGGAAGCCGGTGAAGACCGTTCGGGGGCCGGTCGGGGGTGGGGCGGAGGAGGCGGCAGGGAAGAGGGCGGGCTCGAAAGCGGCCGTCAAGAAGGTCGGGTCCAAGAAGGCCGGGCCCGGCGGCAAGGGAGTCAAGGAGGCGGCGGCCGAAGAGGCGACCGCGGAGAGAGCGGTCGCGAAGAGGGCGGTCGCGAAGACGGCCGTCGCGAAGAAGGTGGTGGCCAAGAAGGCGACACCCAAGGAAAGCGCGGCCAGGAAGGCGGCCAAGGGTAGCGCGGCCAAGAAGGCCGTGGCCAAGGAAGGTGCCGCCAAGAAGGTGGCCGTGAAGGTGGCCGTCGGGAAGGAAGCAGCCGGGAAGGAAACGGCCGGGAAGGAAACGGCCGGAGAGAAGGCGGCCGGGGACAAGGGCGTCGGCAGGGGTGGGGAGGGGCGCGGTGCTGTGGTGCAGGGCGCCTCCGAGGCGAGCGCCGCCAAGAGGAGCACGTCCAGGACGAGCACCACGTCCAAGAGGGCCGCGGCCAGGAAGAAAGCGGTCGCGGAGCGGGCGGCCGGGAAGAGTGCGGTCGCCGAGAGCAGGGCCAAGAAGGCGGGCGCGGCGCAGGCCGCGGAGCAGACGGGAGCCACGACGGTGGTTGCGAAGAAGACTCCTGGCACGGCCACGGCGGCGAAGACCGCCCTTCCCAAGGCACGCATCGCCGCGGCGGTGGAGCCCGGCGAGCTCGCGGTGCGCCCCGGTGAGGACCCCTGGACCCCGGAGGAGGTCGAGGAGGCACGAGCCGAGCTGATGGCCGAGGTGATGCGGCTGCGCGAGGAGCTCGCGTCGTCCGAGCAGTCCCTGGTCGGTCTGATGCGGGACTCCGGGGACGGGGCCGGCGACGACCAGGCGGACACCGGCGCCAAGAACATCACGCGCGAGCACGAGCTGGCGCTCGCCGCCAACGCGCGCGAGATGCTCACGCAGACCGAGCGGGCCTTGGAGCGGCTCGACGCGGGCACCTACGGACTGTGCGAGAACTGCGGCAACCCGATCGGCAAGGCGCGCATGCAGGCCTTCCCGCGCGCGACCCTGTGCGTGGAGTGCAAGCAGAAGCAAGAACGACGGTACTGACCGGTATCCGGGTGCCGCCGGACGTGTCGTACTCTCGTCCTCAGTCAGGTAACTAGGTTGAAGGACTCACGTGGCAGAGGCGGAGCGCATCATCGGTACGCCGGATACCCCAGAGGCGGCGGGAGCCGAGCCGGAGCAGTCCGACGAGAACGCGAAGGACACGGCCGAGCGGCCCCGGGGCAGGCGTCGGATCGCCGTGCTGTTCGGGGTTGCCGCCTTCGCCTACGCCCTCGACCTGATCAGCAAGATGATCGTGGTCGCCAAGCTGGAGCATCACCCGCCGATCGAGGTCATCGGGGACTGGCTGAAGTTCGAGGCGATCCGCAACGCGGGCGCGGCCTTCGGCTTCGGTGAGGCCTTCACCGTGATCTTCACGGTGATCGCGGCGGCCGTGATCGTGGTGATCGCCCGGCTCGCCCGCAAGCTGTACAGCCTGCCCTGGGCGATCGCGCTCGGCCTGCTGCTCGGCGGTGCGCTCGGCAACCTCACCGACCGGATCTTCCGCTCGCCGGGCGTCTTCGAGGGCGCGGTCGTGGACTTCATCGCGCCCAAGCACTTCGCCGTGTTCAACCTGGCCGACTCGGCGATCGTGTGCGGCGGCATCCTGATCGTGCTGCTGTCGTTCAAGGGGCTGGACCCCGACGGGACCGTCCACAAGGACTGAGGCCCCGGCGGGCCGGGCCGGCCAGGGGTTGTCCACAGGCTCCGTACGGGGCTGTCGGCCCCGTCCGGCATACTCGTCGGGTGAGCACGATTCCCGAGATCCGTACCCTGCCCGTGCCCGACGGCCTGGAGGGCGAGCGCGTCGACGCCGCCATCTCCCGCATGTTCGGCTTCTCCCGGACCAAGGCGGCCGAGCTCGCCGCCGCGGGGAAGGTCACGGTCGACGGGTCGGTGGTCGGCAAGTCGGAGCGCGTGCACGGCGGCGCCTGGCTGGAGGTGGAGATGCCGCAGGCGCCGGCGCCGGTGCAGGTCGTCGCCGAGCCGGTCGAGGGCATGGAGATCGTGCACGACGACGATGACGTGGTCGTGATCGTGAAGCCGGTCGGTGTGGCCGCGCACCCGTCGCCGGGGTGGAGCGGTCCGACGGTCATCGGCGGGCTGGCCGCGGCCGGGTACCGGATCTCCACGTCCGGTGCCGCCGAACGCCAGGGCATCGTGCACCGGCTCGACGTGGGCACGTCCGGGCTGATGGTCGTCGCCAAGTCCGAGTACGCGTACACGTCGCTCAAGCGCCAGTTCAAGGAGCGCACGGTCGACAAGCGGTACCACACGCTCGTCCAGGGCCACCCCGACCCGACCAGCGGCACCATCGACGCTCCCATCGGCCGCCACCCCAACCACGACTACAAGTGGGCGGTCACCGCCGACGGCAAGCCGTCCGTCACGCACTACGACCTCATCGAGGCGTTCCGCGCGGCCTCCCTGCTCGACGTGAAGCTGGAGACCGGCCGCACCCACCAGATCCGCGTCCACATGGCCGCTCACCGGCACCCCTGCGTGGGCGACCTGACGTACGGGGCCGACCCCACGCTCGCCAAGCGGCTCCACCTGACCCGCCAGTGGCTGCACGCCGTACGTCTCGGCTTCGAGCACCCCGGGGACGGCCAGTGGGTGGAGTTCGCCTGCGACTACCCGGCCGACCTGCAGAAGGCCCTGGACCAGGTCCGCGAGGAGACGTACGCGTGAGTTCGCCGTCCCCGTCCGCGTCGTATGCGGTGCGGGTCGCCGAGGACCCCGCCGACCGTGAGATGTGCTTCGCGGTGCGCAAGGAGGTCTTCGTCGGAGAGCAGGGCGTCCCCGAGGACCTGGAGTACGACGCGTACGACGCCGTGGCCGTGCATGTGCTGGCCGTGCGGGCGGACGGGGTGCCGCTCGGCACCGGGCGGCTGCTGCACGGGGAGGCGGCCGCGGCCAAGGTCGACGGCGATCCGTCGGTGGCGTCGCTGGGGCGGCTCGCGGTGACGAAGGCGGCGCGCGGGCTCGGCGTCGGGGTCGCGCTGGTGCGGGCCATCGAGGAGGCGGCACACGCGCGTGGGCTCGCGGCCGTGGATCTGCACGCGCAGACGCACGCGCTGGGTTTCTACGAGCGGTTGGGGTACGCGGCGTACGGGCCGGAGTTCCCCGACGCGGGGATACCGCACCGGGCGATGCGGCGCGCTCTGTAGTCGAGGGGGCCGTACGTGCTGGTGAGAAGGGCGGCCTGGCAGGCTTGAGGTCTGTCTCGTGGACGTCGACGTCACCGGAGCGCTGACCGTGGATCAGTTGGCCCTGTTGTTCGTGCTGTTGCTCGGGGCCGTGGTGAGTGTCCCGGTGGGGGACCGGGTCGGGCTGCCGGCGCCGGTGCTGATGACGCTGCTCGGGATCGTTCTCGCGCTGCTGGAGTTCGTTCCCAATGTCGATATTCCGCCCGATCTGATTCTGCCGCTGCTGTTGCCGCCGTTGCTGTACGCGGCCGTACGGCGGACCTCGTGGCGGCAGTTCGCGGCGAATGTGCGGCCCATCTTTCTGCTGGCCGTGGCGCTGGTGTTCGTCACGACGGTGTGCGTGGCCGCGGTCGCCCACGCGATCGTGCCGGGGCTGCCGCTCGCCGCCGCCGTGGCGCTGGGCGCGCTCGTCGCGCCGCCCGACCCGGTCGCGGCGACCGCCGTCGCCGGGCAACTCGGGCTGCCGCGGCGGCTGGTGTCCATCCTGGAGGGCGAGGGACTCTTCAACGACGTGACGGCCATCGTGCTGTACCACGTGGCGATCGCGGCCGCTGTGAGCGGCAGTTTCTCGCCGTGGGAGGCCGGACTGGATCTGGTGCTCTCCGCCGTGGTGGCGCTGGCCGTCGGGCTCGCTCTCGGGTGGGGCGCCAACAAGCTGATGGATCTGCTGGGGGACCCGACCCTGCAGATCGGGCTCACGCTCCTCGTGCCGTACGCCTCGTACGTGATGGCCGAGGAGCTCCACGGCTCCGGTGTGCTCGCCGTGCTGGTCACCGCCCTGTTCCTCGCCGAGTACGCCACCGACGCGGACGACGTGATGACACGGCTCGCCGGGCACACCTTCTGGGACATCGTCGACACGCTGGTCACCGGCGTCGCGTTCGGGCTGATCGGGCTCGAACTGCACATCGCGGTGCGGACGGCGTCCGGGCGGTGGGACGAGATGCTCGGCTGGGCGGCCGCGGTGGTCGGCGTCGTCGTACTGGTGCGACTGCTGTGGTTGCTGCCGGCGACCTGGCTCACCAAGCGGATGCACGCGAAACGGGACTACGACGAGGAGATCCCGGTGAGCTGGCGCGAGACCGTCGTCATGTGGTGGTCCGGGATGCGGGGCGTCGCCTCGGTCGCCCTGGCGCTGGCCATTCCGCTCGAGACGGATTCGGGCGCCCCGTTTCCCGACCGGGACGAGATCGTGTTCATCGCGTTCGGGGTGATCATGGCGACGCTGGTGCTGCAGGGGCTGACCCTGCCGTGGCTGGTGAAGCGGCTCGGGGTGCGGGCCGACAGCGAGCGCGAGAAGGAGTTCGAGAAGCAGCTGGCGGTGCGGGCGGCCAAGGCGGCGAAGCGGAGGCTGAGGGAGATCGAGGCCGTCGAGGACCTGCCCGAGGAGCTGTCCGAGCAGATGCTGCGGCGGGCGTTCGAGATCGGGGTGCGGATCAGCCCGGAGATGGGCGAGGAGGAGCGCAGGGAGGCCCATCAGCAGCGGGTGCGGCGGCTGAAGCGGGTGCGGCGAATCCAGGGCGAGCTGCTGAGCGCGGCCCGGCACGAGGTGCTGGCGGCGCGCAGTGAGCCGGGGGCCGACCCTGAGGTGGTGGACCGGGTACTGCGGCATTTGGACGTGCGTAGTCTGCGGTGACCTTTATGGCAGTCGTGTGAACGGACGAGGCATGTGCGGCGTCCCTTTGTAGGGTCGGATCATGGCTCGCAACGTTGTCATCAGTGGTGGCGGTACAGGAATCGGGCTCGCGGCGGCGCAGCTCTTCGCGGCGGACGGGGATCAGGTGCTGCTGCTCGGGCGGCGCGCCGAGGTGCTGGAGCAGGCCGGTGTGCGCGGGGCCCTCACGTATGCGGCGGATCTGAGCAAGCCGCGCGGCGTGCGGGGCGTGGAGCGGTTCGTGGCGTCGGAGTTCGGCACCGTGGACGTACTGATCCACAGCGCCGGAGGCGCCGGCTACCTGGAGCCCACGGTGGACAGCGACGAACCCCTCGACGTCGTCCTGCACAACTGGACCCTCAACTTCGGCCTCAACACCCTGACCGCGGCCCTGCTCACCGAGGCGTTGAAGGACCGGCTCGCCGACCCCGGCGGGCGGGTGCTGTTCCTCAGCTCCATCGCCGCCTTCCGGGGGTCCGGCAGCGGGGCGTACGCGGCGTCCAAGGCGGCGCTGCATCCGTACGCCCATGATCTCGCCCGGCAGTTGGGGCCGCGCGGGATCACCGTCAACGTGGTCGCGCCCGGCTATGTCGAGGACACCGACTTCTTCGGCGACACGATGGACCGGGAGCGGCACGAGCGGCTCGTCGCGGAGACCTCGACCGGGCGGGCCGCCACGCCGGGGGACGTCGCCGCGACCCTGCACTGGCTGGCGTCCCACGCCGCCGGGCACATCACCTCGCAGATCATCCAGGTCAACGGCGGGGCCGAGCGCGGCCACTGAGCCGGTCACGGTCGGTCGGCGGCGGCCAGGAAGCGGTCAGGGGCGGCCAGGAGCGGTCAAGGGCGCTCCGGCCGCACCGTCGGCTGGTGGTCGTGCTGGTGCGTGCGGCGGGCCGGGACGCGGCCGGGCACGGCACCGGGGACGGGGAAGCCCGGCGGCAGCGCCGCGTCCGTCGCGTTGACCCGTGGCAGCGCGTACGGGTGCCGCTCGGCCAGCCAGCCGATGAGCTGCTCGCGCACGGTGACCCGGACCGTCCACAGGTCGTCCGCGTCCTTCGCCGTGACCAGGGCCCGCACCTCCATGGTGCTCGGTGTCGAGTCCGTGACGACCAGGCCGTAGTCGCGGCCGTCCCACGCCGGGCACGCGCGCAGGATGTCGCGGAGCTTCTCGCGCATCTTCTCCATCGGCGCCGAGTGGTCGAGGTGGAGGAAGACGGTGCCGGTCATCTGGGCACCGCCGCGCGACCAGTTCTCGAAGGCCTTCGAGGTGAAGTACGACACGGGCATCGTGATCCGGCGTTCGTCCCACGTGCGCACCGTCAGGAACGTCAGCGTGATCTCCTCGACCGTGCCCCACTCGCCGTCCACCACGACGGTGTCCCCGAGGCGCACCATGTCGCCGAAGGCGATCTGGAACCCGGCGAACATGTTGCTCAGCGTGGACTGGGCCGCGACACCGGCGACGATGCCGAGGATGCCGGCCGAGGCCAGCAGCGAGGCGCCGGCCGCGCGGAACGCCGGGAACGTCAGCAGCATCGCGGCGACGGCCACGACGCCGACGACCGCCGAGACCACGCGCATGATCAGCGTCACCTGGGTGCGCACCCGCCGGACCCGGGCCGCGTCACGGTGGACGCGGGCGTAACGGCTGTACGAGGTCTCGACGACCGCCGCCGCGATCCGGATCGCCAGCCAGGCCGTCGCCCCGATCAGCACCAGCGTCAGCACCCGGCCGACGGCGCCCCGGTGCTCGGGCAGCAGATCGGCCTCGTGGTACGACGCTCTGAGCAGGGCCGTGCACAGAACGAGCTGGTAGGGGATGCGGCTGCGGCGCAGCAGACCCCACAGCGGGGTCTCACTGTGCCGGTCGTCAGCCTTGCGCATCAGGCGGTCGGTGGCCCACCCGATGATCACGGTGAGCAGCACCGAGCCGCCGATCACGATCAGTGGTCGGAGTATGTTCTCCATCCCCCGAACGTAACCAGCCGAGGGGGGTCATGAACATGTGCGTGGGTGAGGCGGTGGTCACGGCGTTGTCGTACCCGGCTGGCACCATGGCCTCATGAACATCATGCTCTTTCACTCGACCTATGGCCTCAGGCCCGCGGTGCGCCAGGCCGCGGACCGGCTGCGCGCCGCCGGACACGAGGTGTGGACGCCGGACCTCTTCGAGGGGCGCACGTTCGAGACGGTCGAGGAAGGCATGGAGTTCAACGACCGGATCGGCAAGGACGAGCTGCTGAAGCGGGCCGTGCTCGCCGCCGCGCCCTACTCGGAGCGAGGCCTGGTGTACGCCGGGTTCTCACTCGGTGCCTCCATCGCGCAGACCCTCGCGCTCGGCGACGAGAAGGCGCGCGGGGTGCTGCTCCTGCACGGCACCTCGGACATCGCGGCGAGCGCCTCGGTGGACGAGCTGCCGGTGCAGCTGCATGTCGCCGAGCCGGACCCGTTCGAGACGGACGACTGGCTGAGCGCCTGGTATCTGCAGATGGGCAGAGCGGGCGCCGACGTGGAGGTGTACAGATACGCCGGAGCGGGCCACCTCTTCACCGACCCCGATCTGCCGGACTACGACGAGGAGGCCGCCGAGGCCACCTGGCGGGTGGCGCTCGGCTTCCTCGAAACCCTCTAGAGGCCGTTCGACGGGGTCGTACGGCTGCGTCAGACGGGGTCGTACGTCCGTTCGACCTTCTGCGTCCCGCTGCGCGTGCGGTACGAGCGCGCCCAGGAGGCGGTCGCGTCCTTCTTGGTCTTGTCGGACAGGACGTAGTAGTCCATCTGCGCCCGTTCGGCCGTGATGTCCAGGACGCCGTAGCCGTGGCGGTCGGTGTCGACCCAGTGGACATGCCGGTTGGCGGCCTTGATGATCGGCGCGGCGATCGCGGAGACCGTGCCCTCGGGGACCTTGACGATGTCGTCGAGGTTGTCCGAGGTGACCGACGTGACCACGAACTCCGTGGCGGCGGAGGCGGACAGCGGGTAGGTGCCGGCGTCCACCGGCACGTCGTTGGCCCACGCCATGTGGATGTCGCCGGTCAGGAACACGGTGTTGCGGATCGCGTTCGAGCGCAGGTGGGCGAGCAGCTCCCGGCGGTCGTCCGTGTAGCCGTCCCACTGGTCGGGGTTGAGGGCGAGGCCCTCCTGCGGCAGGCCCATCAGCTTGGCCAGCGGCTTGAGCAGGTCCGCCGTGAGGGAGCCGATCGCGAACGGCGAGATCATCACCGAGTTGCCGACCAGCCGCCAGGTGGTGTCGGAGGACTTCAGCCCCGCCTTCAGCCAGTCCAGTTGGGCCCGGCCGGTGAGCGTACGGTCCGGGTCGTCGACCTCGCCGTTGCCGACCTTCACCTGCTGCGAGCGGAAGGAGCGCAGGTCGAGCAGGGAGAGGTCGGCGAGCTTGCCGAAGCGCAGGCGGCGGTAGGTGGTGCCGGCGATCGCCGGGCGCACCGGCATCCACTCGAAGTAGGCCTGCTTGGCGGCGGCCTGACGCGCCGTCCAGGTGCCCTCGGCGCCCTCGGTGTGGTTCTCGGCGCCGCCCGACCAGGCGTCGTTGGCGATTTCGTGGTCGTCCCAGATCGCGATGACGGGCGCCTTCGTGTGCAGGGCCTGCAGATCGGGGTCCGTCTTGTACTTGCCGTGCCGGACGCGGTAGTCGGCGAGCGTGAGGATCTCGTGGGTGGGCGCGGTCTGGCGTACGACGGTCCCGCGCGTGCCGTACTCGCCGGTGCCGTACTCGTAGATGTAGTCGCCGAGGTGGAGCCACGCGTCCAGGTCGCCGCGGGCCGCGAGATGGCGGTACGAGGCGAAGTAGCCGCCCTCCCAGTTGGCGCAGGAGACCACGCCGAAGCGGAGACCGGCCACGGACGCGTTCGCCGCCGGCGCGGTGCGGGTACGCGCCACCGGGGAGTCCGTGCCGCCCGCCGAGAAGCGGAACCAGTAGTCCGTGGCCGGCTCCAGGCCGCGTATGTCGGCCTTGACGGTGTGGTCGGAGGCGGCGGTCGCGGTGGTCGAGCCTTTGGCGACGATGTTCGTCAACGCCTTGTCGCGGGCGACGATCCAGCTGACCTCGGTGTCCGGACCGAGCCCGGAGCCGGGTACGGCCTCGGCGGTCGGTGTCACCCGGGTCCACAGCAGGACGCCGTCGGGCAGGGGGTCGCCGGAGGCGACGCCGTGCAGGAAGGCCGGGGCCTGCTCGGCCGCCCGGGCGGGTAGCGCGGCGGCGAGCGGGCCGGCCAGGACAGCCGTCGCCGCCGCGGCCTTGACGACCGTACGGCGGCGAGGGGTAAGGGAGTTGAGCTGCTCTGGTGATCTGTATCGACTGGTCACAGCCGATCAGGTTACTGACTGGTATGAACAAAGGCGGGCGAACCCGTGAAAGTTCGCCCGCCTTTCATACGAAGACCGGCTTCCCGGCCGGCGTCAGCCCTTGAGGGCCGTGTCCACCGCGTTGGTGAACTCCTCCGCCGTCCAGGGCTGGTTGGGGCCGGAGGTCTTCAGCTGCTTGCCGTCCATGACGAAGCTGGGAGTTCCCGTCACGCCGTCCTTGTTGGTGTCGAAGGCCTTCGACATGGCCAGCGCCCAGGCGTCGTACGTGCCCTTCTTCACGGCGTTCTGGAACTTGGTGTTGTTCTTGAGAGCGGGGACGGTGTTCGCGATCTCGATCAGGTAGTCGTCGTCCTTGAACTTGTCGTCCGTCTCCTCGGGGTGGTACTTCGCCGAGTAGATCGCGGTCTTGTACTCGAGGAACGCATCCGTGCTCACGTTCAGCGCGGCGCCCAGGGCGCTCATCGCGTTCTTGGAGCCCTCGGCGTTGGCGCCGATCTTGCCGTCCTTCAGCTGGTCACCGTCGAGGAACGTGCCGCCGATGAACTGCATCTTGTACTTGCCGGCCTCGATGTCCTTGTCGACGACCGAACCGGCGGCCTGCTCGAACGAGGCGCAGACGGGACAGCGCGGGTCCTCGTAGACCTTGAGCGTCTTCTTGGCGCTGTCCTTGCCGATGACGACGGTCGTGCCGTTCGTGCCCGTGGTGTGCGCCGGGGCGACGACCTTCTCGTCCTTCACCGCCTCCCAGTGGCTGGGCTTGCTGGCCTGGACGACGGCGTAGCCTATGCCGCCCGCCGCCGCCAGGACGCCGACGACCGAACAGGCGACGATGATCTGCCGCCTGATCTTCGCCCGCTTGGCCTCGCGCTCGCGCTCGGCGCGCAGCCGCTCCCGGGCCGCCGACTTCGCTGCCTGGCTGTTCCGCTTGCTCATGTTGGTGATCTCCATGGGGACACGCACACGTGTGTGTGCGGGATACGTATGGGTGGGCTGTGGTGCTCAGACGCCGTTCACGCGCACGTGAAGGCGGGCGAGCACGGCGGTCCACGCCGTCCCAGGGAGTGCACGAGGAGGAGGCTGCGGGCGGTGGCCGTACGGCCGGAGGGGCGCGGCAGGCGGCGGGCCGGTGCGATCCGGCGCACCGTCACCGCGGCGACCGCCAGCAGCAGCGGGCGGAACGTGGTCGCCGTCACCGCGCTCAGCAACTGGGCCAGGGCCCGCTCGCCCCGGCGCAGCCAGGCGGCGGCCAGGAGGCCGACCGAGACGTGCGCGCCGAGCAGCAGCCAGGCGGTGGCCGGGTCGGCGTGGGCGAGGAGACCGCCGAGCCTGTCGGGGTCGGTGCCGGTGACCTGGGCCAGGGGGGTGCCGACCTGGGTGCCGTCGCCGCACAGCACGTCCCAGCCGACCGAGGCCAGCGGGCCGGCGACCGGGCCGCCCGCCTTGCCGTAACAGACGTGCTGGCCGGTGGTGAGAATCGTGTCGGCGGCCAGCTCCAGTGGGATCAGCAGGGCGGCGATCCGCCCGAAGCCGCGCTCGCGGCCGGCCAGGGCGTACGCGAGGACGAACATGGCGGCCGCGAGCAGGGCCACCGTGTTCAGCGGCAACGGCGCCCGGGAGAGCAGCACGTGCGACGCGGTGCTGAGCGTCACGACGAGTGACGTGAACAGCGCCGCGCGTACGGCTCGTAGCTGGGTCCCGGATATGTCCATAGCGGAGAAGAGTCTGTCACGTAGGCCTGTAAGAGACCCTTAAAGGGTGCCTGTGAGTGGCCGGTGAGCGCCGGTGCGCGGCCTTTCCGTCACAGACCCGGAATCCGGCCGTTGCGGAACAGGTCCACGAAGATCTGGTGGTCGGCACGCGCGCGTGCGCCGTAGTCGTGCGCGAAGTCGGCCAGGAGGTCCGCGAAGCCGTCCTCGTCGGCCGCGATCGCCGCGTCGATGGCCCGCTCGGTGGAGAACGGCACCAGGGACTCGCCGGAGGTGTCGTCCGCCGCCGCGTGCATCGTGGCCGTGGCCCGGCCGAGGTCGGCGACGACCGCCGTGATCTCCTCCGGGTCGTCGATGTCGCCCCAGTCCAGGTCCACGGCGTACGGCGAGACCTCGGCGACCAGCTGGCCCGCGCCGTCCAGCTCGGTCCAGCCCAGCCACGGGTCGGCGTGCGCCTGCAGGGCGCGCTGGGAGATCACCGTGCGGTGACCCTCGTGCTGGAAGTACTCGCGGATCGCAGGGTCGGTGACGTGGCGGGAGACGGCCGGGGTCTGGGCCTGCTTGATGTAGATCACGACATCGTTCTCCAGGGCGTCGCTGTGGCCCTCCAGAAGGATGTTGTACGACGGCAGGCCGGCCGATCCGATGCCGATGCCGCGCCGGCCCACCACGTCCTTCACCCGGTACGAGTCCGGTCGGGCCAGCGAGGAGTCCGGCAGCGTCTCCAGATAGCCGTCGAAGGCCGCGAGCACCTTGTAGCGCGTGGCTGCGTCCAGCTCGATCGAGCCGCCGCCCGCAGCGAAGCGGCGCTCGAAGTCCCGGATCTCGGTCATCGAGTCCAGCAGCCCGAAGCGGGTCAGCGCGCGGGCGTCGCGAAGCGCGTCCAGGAGCGGGCCCTGGGCGGTGTCCAGCGTGAACGGCGGGACCTCGTCGCTCTTGGCGCCGGTGGCCAGCGCGTGCACACGCTCGCGGTACGCGCCCGCGTAGATCTGCACCAGCTCGGTGATCTGCTCGTCGCTGAGCGCCTTGGCGTACCCGATGAGGGCGACCGAGGCGGCGAAGCGCTTGAGGTCCCATGTGAAGGGGCCGACGTACGCCTCGTCGAAGTCGTTGACGTTGAAGATCAGCCGGCCGTTGGCGTCCATGTACGTGCCGAAGTTCTCGGCGTGCAGGTCGCCGTGGATCCACACGCGCGAGGTGCGCTCGTCCAGGTACGGTCCGCTGTATATCTTCCCGCCGCCCCGCCCGGCGTTCTCGGCGTCCAGGTCGTGGTAGAAGAGGCACGCCGTGCCGCGGTAGAAGGCGAACGCCGAGGCCGCCATCTTCCGGAACTTCACGCGGAACGCGGCTGGGTCGGCGGCCAGGAGCTCGCCGAAGGCGGTGTCGAAGACGGCGAGGATCTCGTCGCCGCGCTGCTCGCCGTTGAGCTGGGGGACCGACATCGCTGGGTGCCTCCTGGTGCATGAACGTGTACGACAGCGTTTCTGTCGTCTCCAACGGGTGAGGGCACCCGGAAGTGCCCGCGACCCTCGCTGTGAAGGTACGCGGGGGAGACCCTCGGGTGTCAGTCCCGAGGCATAGACTTCGACGCTGTCCCCCAGACTGTCCGCAGCCCGTCGGGATCACGTCCTGATCTTGTCGACGCCCGTTTGCCTTGGAGGCCGAAACCGTGTCAAAGCCGCCGTTCACGCACCTGCACGTCCACACCCAGTACTCGCTGCTGGACGGTGCCGCGCGGCTCAAGGACATGTTCAACGCCTGCAACGAGATGGGCATGACGCACATCGCCATGTCCGACCACGGCAACCTCCACGGGGCGTACGACTTCTTCCACTCCGCGAAGAAGGCCGGAGTCACCCCGATCATCGGGATCGAGGCGTATGTCGCCCCCGAGTCCCGGCGCAACAAGCGCAAGATCCAGTGGGGCCAGCCGCACCAGAAGCGGGACGACGTCTCCGGTTCGGGTGGTTACACCCACAAGACGATGTGGGCCGTGAACAAGACGGGCCTGCACAACCTCTTCCGGCTCTCCTCCGACGCCTACGCCGAGGGCTGGCTGCAGAAGTGGCCCCGCATGGACAAGGAGACGATCTCCCAGTGGTCCGAGGGGATCGTCGCCTCCACCGGCTGCCCCTCCGGCGAGGTCCAGACCCGGCTGCGGCTGGGGCAGGAGGAAGAGGCGCTGAAGGCCGCCGCCGACTACCAGGACATCTTCGGCAAGGACCGCTACTTCCTGGAGCTGATGGACCACGGCATCGACATCGAGCACCGGGTCCGTGACGGCCTGCTGGAGATCGGCAGGAAGCTCGGCATCCCCCCGCTGGTCACCAACGACTCGCACTACACCTACGCGCACGAGGCGACCGCGCACGACGCCCTGCTGTGCATCCAGACCGGCAAGAACCTCTCCGACCCGGACCGCTTCAAGTTCGACGGCACCGGCTACTACCTGAAGTCCACGGACGAGATGTACGCCATCGACTCCTCGGACGCCTGGCAGGAGGGCTGCGCCAACACGCTCCTGGTCGCCGAGATGGTCGACACCACCGGCATGTTCGAGGCCAAGAACCTCATGCCGAAGTTCGACATCCCCGACGGCTACACCGAGGTCACCTGGTTCAAGGAGGAGGTCCGCCGCGGCATGGAGCGCCGCTTCCCCGGCGGCATCCCCGAGGACCGCCAGAAGCAGGCCGACTACGAGATGGACGTCATCATCTCGATGGGCTTCCCCGGCTACTTCCTCGTCGTCGCCGACTTCATCATGTGGGCCAAGAACAACGGCATCGCGGTCGGCCCCGGCCGAGGCTCCGCGGCCGGTTCGATCGTCGCGTACGCCATGGGCATCACCGACCTCGACCCCATCCCGCACGGCCTGATCTTCGAGCGGTTCCTCAACCCCGAGCGCATCTCGATGCCCGATGTCGACATCGACTTCGACGAGCGTCGGCGCGTCGAGGTGATCCGGTACGTGACGGAGAAGTACGGCGCCGACAAGGTCGCCATGATCGGCACCTACGGCAAGATCAAGGCGAAGAACGCGATCAAGGACTCCGCGCGCGTGCTGGGCTACCCGTACGCCATGGGCGACCGCCTCACCAAGGCCATGCCCGCCGACGTCCTCGGCAAGGGCATCGACCTCAACGGCATCACCGACCCCTCGCACCCCCGCTACAGCGAGGCGGGCGAGATCCGGTCGATGTACGAGAACGAGCCGGACGTGAAGAAGGTCATCGACACCGCGAAGGGCGTCGAGGGCCTGGTCCGGCAGATGGGCGTGCACGCCGCCGGCGTGATCATGTCCAGCGAGACCATCACCGAGCACGTGCCCGTCTGGGTGAGGCACACCGACGGCGTGACCATCACGCAGTGGGACTACCCGAGCTGTGAGTCGCTCGGCCTGCTGAAGATGGACTTCCTCGGCCTGCGCAACCTGACGATCATGGACGACGCCGTCAAGATGGTGAAGTCCAACAAGGGCATCGACCTGGAGCTGCTGAGCCTCCCGCTGGACGACCCGACGACCTTCGAACTGCTCCAGCGCGGCGAGACCCTCGGCGTCTTCCAGTTCGACGGCGGTCCCATGCGCTCGCTGCTGCGCCTGATGAAGCCCGACAACTTCGAGGACATCTCCGCCGTCTCCGCCCTGTACCGCCCGGGTCCGATGGGCATGGACTCGCACACCAACTACGCGCTGCGCAAGAACAAGCTCCAGGAGATCACGCCCATCCACAAGGAGCTCGAAGAGCCCCTCAGGGAGGTCCTGGACGTCACCTACGGCCTGATCGTCTACCAGGAGCAGGTGCAGAAGGCCGCCCAGATCATCGCCGGCTACTCGCTCGGCGAGGCCGACATCCTGCGCCGCGTGATGGGCAAGAAGAAGCCCGAGGAACTGGCGAAGAACTTCGTCCTCTTCCAGGACGGCGCCCGCAAGAAGGGCTACAGCGACGAGGCCATCCAGGCCCTGTGGGACGTGCTGGTCCCGTTCGCCGGCTACGCGTTCAACAAGGCGCACTCCGCCGCGTACGGCCTGGTCTCGTACTGGACCGCCTACCTCAAGGCGAACCACCCCGCCGAGTACATGGCTGCGCTGCTGACCTCCGTCAAGGACGACAAGGACAAGTCGGCGGTCTACCTCAACGAGTGCCGCCGCATGGGCATCAAGGTGCTCCCGCCGAACGTCAACGAGTCGGTGCACAACTTCGCCGCCCAGGGTGACGACGTGATCCTCTTCGGCCTCGAGGCCGTGCGCAACGTGGGCACGAACGTGGTCGAGTCGATCATCAAGAGCCGCAAGGCCAAGGGCAAGTACGCCTCCTTCCCCGACTATCTCGACAAGGTCGAGGCGGTCGCCTGCAACAAGCGCACCACGGAGTCGCTGATCAAGGCGGGCGCCTTCGACACCCTCGGGCACACCCGCAAGGGCCTCACCGCGCACTTCGAGCCGATGATCGACAACGTGGTCGCGGTCAAGCGCAAGGAGGCCGAGGGCCAGTTCGACCTCTTCGGCGGCATGGGCGAGGAGGAGAGCGACGAGCCCGGCTTCGGACTCGACGTGCAGTTCACCGACGAGGAGTGGGACAAGACCTATCTGCTCGCCCAGGAGCGGGAGATGCTCGGTCTGTACGTCTCCGACCACCCGCTCTTCGGTCTGGAACACGTCCTGTCCGACAAGGCGGACGCCGGTATCGCCCAGTTGACGGGCGGTGAGCACGCCGACGGCGCGGTGGTGACCATCGGCGGCATCATCTCCGGCCTCCAGCGCAAGATGACCAAGCAGGGCAACGCCTGGGCGATCGCCACGGTCGAGGACCTCGCCGGTTCCATCGAGTGCATGTTCTTCCCGGCGACGTACCAGCTCGTCTCGACCCAACTCGTCGAGGACGCCGTCGTGTTCGTCAAAGGCCGCCTCGACAAGCGCGAGGACGTGCCTCGCCTGGTCGCGATGGAACTCCAGGTGCCCGACCTGTCCAACGCGGGCACCAACGCGCCCGTGATCCTCACCATCCCGGCCACCAGGGTCACCCCGCCGATGGTCAACCGCCTCGGCGAGATCCTCAGCCAC
This sequence comes from Streptomyces sp. NPDC093591, assembly GCF_044764885.1. Classification (NCBI taxonomy): domain Bacteria; kingdom Bacillati; phylum Actinomycetota; class Actinomycetes; order Kitasatosporales; family Streptomycetaceae; genus Streptomyces; species Streptomyces sp. NPDC093591. Next base: position 194,196 of record NZ_JBIWIY010000002.1, on the reverse strand, counting down.
CACAAGGGCGACAGCGAGGTCCGCATCAAGCTCCAGGGCCCGACCAAGACGACGGTGCTGCGGCTGGACCGGCACCGGGTGAAGCCCGATCCGGCGCTGTTCGGTGACCTGAAGGTGCTGCTCGGCCCGTCCTGTCTGGCGGGCTGAGCCCTCGCCGCGCGCCTCGGCGTCGGAAGCGTGAGAGGGGCGCACCCCGTGCGGGGTGCGCCTCTCTTCATGTGCCCGGGTCTCAACAACCCGTTATGCAGATGTCAGTTGTGGCCGAAGCGCTTCTGCCGGCCCTTGCGGGCCATGTCGCCCGGCGTCGCCTGGGTGATGCGCTGCTCGGCCTGCGTCTCCATCGAGGACTGCTGGGCCTGCTGCTGACCACGCTCGGACTGCGGCTGCTTGCGGTCCTGCTTCTTGTTCTTGGCCATGGTGATGCCTCCTGTGGGGGATCTAGGGGCCAGGGCCGGGACCAGATTCACATAGGCTGACAAAGCCTGCATTTCGGATAATTACCGTGTGTAACGGGGGTTGTCGGGGCGTGAGGCCTGGCGCGCCGCGGCGACGATGCCCCGAAACGCCACGCCGAAGATCGAGTTCGCCCCGTTAACCCCCGCGCGGTCGGGCAGACTCGAAGGAAGCCCCGAAGCAAACCTCCCAGGAAGAGGGTGAGTCGCGTGGACCGCTGCATCGTCCTGGTGGACGCCGGGTATCTGCTGGGGGCCGCCGCGAGCCTCCTCGCCGGGGAGCCCTCCCGGTCCCGGATCACCGTCGACCACACCGCCCTCATCCAGGGGCTGCGCGAACGCGCCGAGTCCGACACACAGCAGCCCCTGCTGCGCATCTACTGGTTCGACGGCGCCCCCGACCGTGTCCCGCAGCCCGAGCACCGCAGGCTGCGCGTGATGCCCCGGGTCACCGTCCGGCTGGGCGCCCTGACCCGCAGTGACGGCCGCTGGGCCCAGAAGGGTGTGGACGCCGCGATGCACGCCGAGCTCACCGAGCTGGCCCGCAACCGCGCCTGCTCGGACGTGGTGCTGGTGACCGGCGACGGCGATCTGCTGCCGGGCATGATGGCCGCCAAGGAGCACGGCGTCGCCGTACACCTGTGGGCGGTGCAGGCCGCCGACGGTGACTACAACCAGTCCGAGGACCTGGTAGCCGAGGCCGACGAGCGGCGCGTGCTCGACCGTACGTGGATCACCAAGGCCGTACGCGCCAAGGAGCTCACCGGCGTCTGCGCGCCGCCGCCCGTGCCCCGGCCCGAGATCGCCGCGATCCTGTCGGCGCCGCTGCCCGACTCCGCGCTCGGCGCGAGGGCCGAGCGGCCCGCCGACGAGGGCGAGCACGCCCCCGCGGCCACCGCCTCGGAGAACGGCACGCAGGAGCGGGTACCGGCGCCCAAGGGCGTGCCCACGCCGAAGGACCTCGCCGCCCTGCGCGCGCCCGGCGTCCAGCCGGCCCAGCCCCCCGCGAGTGCGACGCTGCGCTGGTCCTCCGACAAGGGGTGGGTCGACCGGCCGGGCGTCGCGGCCGAGCCGCCCGACGCCGCCTCCATGCCGACGCTCGCGCAGCTGACCACGGCGGAGCAGCGATGGGCCGACCGGGAGGAGGACATCACCACGGTCGGCGGCGACCCGTACGAGGTGGGGCAGGTCTTCGCCCGGCGGTGGATGGAGCGGCTGGGGGAGCAGAGCCATCTGCAGAAGCTCTCCGGGATGTATCCGCGGATTCCGCACCGGATCGACGGGGAGCTGCTGCGGTACGCCGCTCGGTTCGGGTTGCTCGCGCACAAGGACGACCAGATCGACGAGCATGACCGGTACGCGATCCGGGCCGGGTTCTGGCGGGAGATCGATGTGCGGACGGCCGCGGAGCACGCTCCTGTGGGTGAATGACCCGGGGCCGCGATGAGCCCGGCGCCGCCGGGAGCGTCGTCGGCGTTGAGTGCCGTTGCGGCGGATTTGGGGTTACCGGCGGATTTCCTGCGGCGAGCTGCCGGTTTGTGCCGAGTGGCCGACCCGAGGGCGGATCGGGGTTCCGGACCCCGTAGTCTCGTCCCTTGTGAGTACGCGCGCGGGACAGGCACTTCGGCACAGTGGGGATGTCGTGTGTGCCGTGCGCGGGCTGACCAAGACCTATCCGGCCGTACGAGGGCGGCGCGGGACGCCCGGCACACCCGAGGTGCGCGCCACCGACGACGTACGGCTGGACATCCGGCGCGGCGAGATCTTCGGGCTGCTCGGCCCGAACGGCGCCGGCAAGACCACCCTCGTACGACAGCTCACCGGGCTGATGCGGCCCGACACCGGCAGCGTGGAGATCCTCGGGCACGACATCGTGCGGCACCCGGAGCGGGCCGCGCGCATCCTCGCCTACCTCGGGCAGGAGTCGACCGCCCTGGACGAGCTGACCGTGTCCCTCGCCGCCGAGACGACCGGGCGGCTGCGCGGCCTGGATGTGCGGCAGGCGCGGGCCGAGCGGGACGCCGTACTCGACGAGCTGGGCCTCGGGCCGCTCGCCGGGCGGCCGATCAAGAAGCTGTCCGGCGGACAGCGGCGGCTGGCCTGCTTCGCCGCCACGCTGGTGGGGGAGCGGCCGCTGCTCGTGCTCGACGAGCCGACCACCGCGATGGACCCGGTGGCGCGGCGGGCCGTGTGGTCGGCCGTGGACCGGCGGCGGGCCGAGCACGGTACGACCGTGCTGCTCGTCACCCACAACGTCATCGAGGCCGAGACCGTGCTCGACCGGGTCGCCGTGCTGGACCGGGGGCGTGTCATCGCCTGCGACACGCCGTCCGGGCTCAAGGAACGGGTCGCGGGCGAGGTGCGGGTCGAGCTGCTGTGGCGGGACCGGGCGCCGCTGGATGTGCCCGAGGTCGCCGCGCTGCAGGACCGGGTCGTGGAGTCCGGGCGGCGCTGGACGCTGCGGCTCGCCCCCGAGGAGGCCCGCGCGGTCGTCGCCACCGTCACCGGCGGGGCCGCCTTCGCCGCGCTGGACGACTTCACGCTGGCCACGCCCAGCCTGGAGGACGTGTACCTGGCGTTGGGCGGGGCCGCGCAGCAGGGGCTGGTGAAGGCTTGAGTACGCAGCCCGTCGTAGCCGTATCCGTATCCGTACGGAGCAGGGCCACCTCCCCCGTGATCCCCCGTGTGAAAGGGAGCAGCGCCACGTGAGTGTCGTACCCGCCGAGGTTCTGCCGGGCAGCGCCCTGGCCGTGGACGAGACGGCCCGTCCGGCCGAGGCCGAGCTCGGGCCGCGGGCGCGGCTGTGGCCGTCGCTGTGCGCCGTGTACCGGGCGCAGCTGTCCCGTGCCCGGGTCGCGCGCATTCCGCTGCTGTTCGTGGCGACCTTCCAGTCGATCGGGATCATGGTCCTGATGCGCGGGGTCGTGGACGGCGGTGCCGAGGCGCAGGCCGTCGTGGCGGGGTCGGCGGTGCTCGTCGTGGCCTTCGTCGCGCTGAACCTGCTCGCGCAGTACTTCGGGCAGCTGCGGGCCAGCGGCGGGCTCGACCACTACGCCACGCTGCCGGTGCCGCCCGCCGCGGTGGTGCTCGGGGCGGCGGGGGCCTACGCGTCCTTCACCGTGCCGGGGACCGTGGTGACGGCGCTCTTCGGGTGCGTGCTGTTCGGGTTGCCGGTGGCGCATCTGTGGGTGCTCGTCGCGGTGATCCCGCTGGCCGGGGCCGCGCTCGCCGGGCTGGGGGCGGCGCTCGGACTGCTCGCGCCGCGGCCCGAACTGGCCACGCTGCTCGGGCAGTTGGGGATGTCCGCGGCGCTGCTGCTGGGGGTGCTGCCGGCCGACCGGATGCCGGAGGTGGTGCGGTTCGCGCGGGATCTGCTGCCGTCGACGTACGGCGTGGAGGCCTTCGCGCGGACCTTCGGGCCGCACCCCGACTGGGCCTTCGTGCTGGGTGACCTCGCCGTGTGCGGGGTGGTCGGCGTCGTCTCGCTGGCCGTCGCCACCTGGGCGTACCGCCGGGCTGCCGTCCGGTGACGCGTCGCACAGTTCGGCCTGGCACGATGGCAGGGTGACCGCTCCGCTGACTCCTCCGCCGCCGCCCCGTGACCAGTCGTCCCACCACGCGTGGCAGCAGCACGCTGCCGGGCGCGCGGGTTCCGGGCCGTACGACGCCGTGTACGGTGCGCCTCCCGGGGCACATGATCCCCACGGTTCTCACGGCGCGTACGGCATATATGGCTCGTACGGACAGGACGGTCCCGGGATGAAGACCGAGGTGCGAGAGGCCGCCGTGGTCGCGGTCGTGGTGGCGCTCTTCGGAGCGCTGCTCGGGGTGCTGTGGTGGTGGCTGGCGCCGAGTGTGCCGCTGGTCGGGGACGTCGTCGACAAGAGCTGGGTCGTCTACTTCAAGGACACCGAGGGGGAGCAGGCGGTCGGGGTGGACGGAACGTTCACTCTGCTCGCGCTCGCGTTCGGGCTGGTGAGTGCGGTCGCCGTCTTCGTCTGGCGGCGGCGTGGGGGTGTGCCGCTGGTGGTGGGGCTGGCCGTCGGGGGGTTTCTCGGGGCGTTGCTGGCCTGGCGGGTCGGGGTGTGGCTGGGGCCGACGGAGGATGTGATCGGCCACGCGAAGGAAGTGGGCAAGGGGGTCACGTTCTCGGCGCCGCTGAAGCTGGGGGCCAAGGGGGCGTGGCTGGCGTGGCCGTTGGCCGCGTTGGTGGTGCATCTGGGGTTGACGGCGTTGTTCGGGCCTCGGGATGCGGAGCCGTATCAGGTGCAGCCGTCGGGGGCTCCGCAGGGGCCGTACGGGGCGCCGCCGGCGTAGGTTTTCTCGCCCCCGCCGCCCCTACCCGTCCCATCCCCCAGGGGCGCTGCCCCTTCGACCCGGTCTCCCTGGGGGCCTGCGGCCCCCAGACCCCCGCTCCGGCCCTGAACGGGCCTTGTCCTCAAACGCCGGACGGGCTGGAGGGGGCGGCTCTACGCCGGGCGCCGGCCATGGTTCGAGCGGCCCTTCTTGATGCGCCACTTGCGTTTCCGCGTTTTCTTCGACATGTCCCTCGTACTTAACCGAGGGGGCGGGGTTCGTCGAGGGGTTACGCGCGTCCGATGGGGGCGAGGGTCGCGTTCGTGAGGTGGGTCAGGTCTTCGGGGGAGAGTTCGACCTCCAGGCCGCGGCGGCCGGCCGAGACGCAGATCGTGGGGTGGGTGGAGGCCGAGGCGTCCACCACCGTGGGGAGCTTCTTGCGCTGGCCCAGGGGGGAGATGCCGCCCCGCACGTAGCCCGTGGTGCGTTCCGCCAGGGCCGGGTCGGCCATCGCGGCGCGCTTGCCGCGGACCGCCGACGCCAGGGCCTTGAGGTCCAGCTGGCCGGCGACCGGGACCACGGCCACGGTGAGGGTGCCGTCCACATCGGCCACGAGGGTCTTGAAGACCCGGTCGGGGGAGACGCCCATCGCCTCCGCGGCCTCCTCGCCGTAGGACGGGTGGGAGGGGTCGTGGTCGTAGGCGTGGATGGTGTACTCGACGCCCGCTGCCGAGAGGGCGACCGTCGCGGGCGTGCCGCCGGACGGTTGCTGGGTCTTCTTCGACTTCTTCGCCATGTCGTTCCGCTCAGTTGAGACTCGTCGGGCCGCGCGTCAGATCCGACGCGGGCAGCGACGGCAGAGTACGGATGATCGAGGTCTCGGCGCGCAGGAGTTTCAGTTCGTCGCGCAGGCGGGACGCGGTGTCCGGAGCCTGGAGCAGGCGCTGCTTCGTCGGGGTGTCCAGCATCATCGCGGCCGCCACCAGGAAGGAGACGACCGACGGCTGGTCGGGCAGTTCGGCCGTGCTGGACAGGGAGCGTTCGCGGGCGCCCGCCAGGCGTTTCTGGTACTGGCGGAACGCGCGCAGCACCCCTTCGGCGAGGGCTCCCGCCTCGTCGCCCGGCTCCTCCGGCAGCTCCTCCAGCTCCGCCGTCAGGAACGGGCCCGAGGCGTCCACCGAGAGCAGGCGCACGCGAGTCGTTCCCGTCGCCAGCACCTCGAACGTGCCGTCGGCCCGCTCCCGGATCGTCGCCGCGTCGGCGACACAGCCCACCCCGTGGAACGCCTTGACCGGGTCGGGGCCGAAGCCCGCCGCGGGGCCGCGCTCGGGGACGGACGTGGGATCCGGCATGCCGGGCGCGCTCTGGGCCACCTCGTGGCCGTCGCGGATCGCCACGACGGCGAAACGGCGCGGTTCCTCCTCGGGGGTCTTCAGCAGGTCGCGCATCATGGCGCGATAGCGCTCCTCGAAGACGTTCAGAGGCAGGACGAGGCCCGGGAACAGCACCGAGTTCAGGGGGAAGAGCGGAAGGCGGACGGTCACGGCGTCAAAGCCTAGTGGTCGCCGGAGTGAACGCGTCCGGCGTGCCCACTCCGTGGATGACCGGCGCCCGCACTCCGGGGAGGGGCGGAGGCCGTCCGGTGCCGGACTTCGTCGCGCACCTCCAGGAACCGGCCGAGCGGATCGTCCGAGTGCCGGCTCCAGGGGAAGGAGGTGGCGTACGGGCCGATCAGGCGCAGTTGCTCCAGGGCGTCCGCCCAGCGGCCCAGCCGTACCAGGACGTACGTCAGCTTGTTGCGGATCGCGGCCGGCCAGAGGTCGGCGGCCGGGAAGCGTGCGGAGAGCGCGATCGCCCGGTCGGCCGCCGCGTCCAGCCGCTCGGGCGGCACGCCCGGACCGCAGCCGTCGTTCAGGTAGCTGAGGACGGCCCGGGTCGGCAGCGCCTGTACGAGGGAGTCGGCCGGGGCGTCCTGCGCGGCCCGGTCGGCGAAGTCGAGGCACTCCCGGTGGGAGCCGTGCCAGGACGAGGCGAGGTAGCGCAGGGCGGCCACATGGCAGCCGTAGTGGAGCGGGGCGCGGCGCAGGGCCGCCTCCCACAGTTCCCCGAAGTAGGTGTGCCCGGCGCGTGAGCCGCGCGCGTGGTCCAGGGCGATCCGCCACGGCACCGGGTCGCGGTCGTCGGCCCGGGCGGCGGCGGTGATCAGCGGGCTCACCCCGCGCAGCAGCTCGGCCCGGGCAGGGGACTGCCAGGCGCGGTCCACCGCCAGCTGGGCCCGGACCAGCAGCGCGTCCGGGTCGTTCGGGGCGGCCGCGCACCAGGCCTCCAGCCACTCGGGCCGCGAGCGTGCGAAGGCGGCAAGGCGCAGCGCGTACCCGTCGCGGTACTCCCACTGTGCCGTCAGCCGGGTGCTGGCGAGCACCTCGGCGGCGGTCTCGTACGTGCCCCGCCCGGCCGCGACCAGCGCGGGTCCGAGGCGGTCGTCGGGCGCGTCGAGGAGCACCTCGGCGTCGGCGGGGAGCCCGACGGCGGGGTGTTCTACGGTCCTTGCCGGCCGGGACGCGCGGCCGAACGAGAGCGGCAGAGCCATGGTGTCGACCATTGAAAGACCGCCGGTCGTGCCCGCGCCAGAGGGAACGGGCAACCCGCGGAAAGTTGTACACGGATCGGTCAAGAACCGGTAAAGGTCAACTGTTCAACAAGTGTCCGACATCCACCCCGGCCGGGTCAGCTCCGTCGCAGTGTGCGTGTCGCCCCCGCCGCCACCGTCGTCGCCAGGATCCAGCCCAGCAGGATCATCACCGCGGCCAGCCACTGCCAGGCGCCGCTCAGGTGCCAGAACCCGACCTGGCCCAGTTCGATGACCGGCAGCAGCAGGTCGAGGGCGAACAGGGACGGACTCCAGGTCGGATGCTCGCCGCCCTTCAGCGGTGGAGGGTCGGCGTGCGCGAAGGCCACCGAACTCGCCGCCCACAACACCGCCATCCACACGGCGGCACGGCCCGGCCGATAGCCGTAGGCGACCATCCAGTCCTGCGCGTACCCCCACAGCTTGGCCGCGGGCGGCAGCGTCTCACGGCGCCGGCGCTGCTTGGCGAGCAGCACCTCGCGCGCGTCCTCGTCCTCACCGCCGTTGCGCAGCACGGAGGCCAGCAGTTCGTACGGCTCCGGGTTGTACTCGGCGGTCGCGGCGGCCACCCACTCCAGCCGTCTCTCCAGCGGGAACGGGCCGCGCGGCACGAGGTTCTCGTAGCTGAAGCCGCCCATGTGCAGCAGTCCCGGGCCCGGCCAGGCGTCCGCCCGGTCCATCAGGTTGACGACCCGTGCCCCGGACAGCACCACCCGGCCGCGCTCCGGCCGCTCCCCGAGGAAGCGCAGTTCGGGCGTCTGGATGCGGCGCAGCGACAGTTCCTGCTCGTCCGAGAAGGTGAACCGGGCCCGCTCCAGGTCCACCGCGTCCCCGAACCGCCCGTCGTCCAGTCGCACACCGCCCTGGCAGGCGAAGCGCTGGATGCGCGTCCCGCGCGCGGGTGTACGGCCGCTCAGCAGCGGACTGCCGACGCCCGCCGGGGTCAGGTACAGGGTGCGCCCGACGGTCAGCTGGGGGGCGTTCAGCGCGAGCCGCGTGTACGGGTTGACCAGCCGCGCGCCCCGCAGGCTCAGCGACACGCCGATGCTGGCGCCGCGCAGGCTCAGCTCGCCGTGCGACTCCAGCATCTCGGCCTGGAGGTCCTGGCCGACGCTGATGCCGTCCGCGGCGATCGAGCGGCCGCTGCGGTCGCGGTAGACGATCGCCTGGTTGAGCAGCAGATCGGTGCCGATCTGCGCGTCGGTGAGCCGTATGCCGCCCTGGAAGCGGCAGCGCGGCAGATGCAGATCGCCCTCGGTGTGCACCCGGGCCGCCTCCAGACGCGGCACCGCGCAGTCCACCAGCCGCACGGTCGTGAAACGGGCCTCCGGCAGCCGGATCTCCTGGTCGAAGCGGCAGCCGCGCATCTCGACGTACGGCACCACCGTGCCGCCCGCGAGGTCCATCGCGTCACTGATCCGTACGCCGACGAGCTTCAGCGACGACACCCGGCCCGCGAGGGCGGGCGGCCCGTCCAGCAGCAGCCAGCAGATGATCCGCGCGCGTACGGTCCGCTCCTCGCCCCACGGATGCCCGCCGTGCGGATCGTCGACGACCGTGTCGCCGCTGCTCAGGTCGTACACGCTGCCGTTGCGGAAGGCCTGCCACATGCCGAGTTCGGCGGCGGTCAGGTCGTTGGGCAGGTCGTCCGGCAGGTCTCCGTCACGGAGGCCGGCACCTTCGGTCACGTTTCGCCCATCCCCCTCATCTACTCATGGGTTCGTACAACTGTTCATGCCCGCTGAGTGACGCCCCGAACGCTAGACGTGAAGGTGATCTTCCAAGTTCCCGGGGGGATCCGTATCAGCCACTGGAACGCGCGAACGGCACGCAACCCACGTCTGAGAGAATTGAGCCCGTGATCTCCCGAATCGATCTGCGCGGCGACGCCCTCCCCGAGGGCCCCGCCCTGCGCGACCTGCTGCCCCGAGCCGAGTTCGACGTTCAGGCCGCCCTGGAGAAGGTGCGTCCGATCTGCGAGGCCGTGCATCATCGGGGCGACGCGGCGCTGATCGACTTCGCGGAGAAGTTCGACGGGGTCAAGCTGGACCAGGTGCGGGTGGCGCCCGCCGCGCTCACGCGCGCGCTGGAGGAGCTCGACCCGGCCGTGCGCGCGGCCTTGGAGGAGTCGATCCGCCGCACCCGTCTCGTCCACCGCGAGCAGCGCCGTACGACGCACACGACCCAGGTCGTGCCGGGCGGATCGGTGACCGAAAAGTGGGTGCCGGTCGACCGGGTCGGGCTGTACGCGCCCGGCGGACGGGCCGTCTACCCGTCCTCCGTGATCATGAACGTCGTCCCGGCCCAGGAGGCCGGCGTCGAGTCCCTCGCCCTCGCCTCCCCGGCGCAGGCCGACTTCGGCGGCCTCCCGCACCCGACGATCCTCGCCGCGTGCGCGCTGCTCGGCGTCGACGAGGTGTACGCCGCCGGTGGCGCGACCGCCGTCGCGATGTTCGCGTACGGCACCGAGTCCTGCGCGCCCACCAACATGGTCACCGGTCCCGGCAACATCTGGGTCGCCGCCGCCAAGCGCTACTTCACCGGCAAGATCGGCATCGACGCAGAGGCGGGCCCGACCGAGATCGCGATCCTCGCCGACGCCACCGCCGACCCGGTGCACGTCGCCTCCGACCTGATCAGCCAGGCCGAGCACGACCCGCTCGCAGCCGCCGTCCTCGTCACCGACTCCGTGGAGCTCGCGGACGCGGTGGAGAAGGAACTGGAGCCGCAGGTCGCGGCCAGCAAGCACATCGACGACCGGATCGTCCCGGCCCTCAAGGGCAGGCAGTCCGCGATCGTCCTGGTCGACGGGGTCGAGGAGGGGCTCCGGGTCGTCGACGCGTACGGCGCCGAGCACCTGGAGATCCAGACGGCCGACGCGGCCGCCGTGGCCGACCGGGTACGCAACGCCGGCGCGATCTTCATCGGCCCCTGGGCGCCGGTCTCGCTCGGCGACTACGCCGCCGGGTCCAACCACGTGCTGCCGACCGGCGGCTGTGCCTGCCACTCCTCCGGCCTGTCCGTGCAGTCCTTCCTGCGGGGCATCCACATCGTCGACTACACGAAGGACGCGCTGGCCGAGGTCGCGCATCACGTGGTCACGCTGGCGGAGGCGGAGGACCTGCCGGCGCACGGCGCGGCGATCAAGGCGAGGTTTGTCGGAGACGAACAAATGTCGCGTGGCTGGAAGGTACCCGGAAGCAAGTGACTGGCATCGACGATCTCCCCGTACGGGACGAGCTGCGCGGCAAGTCCCCTTACGGCGCGCCCCAGTTGGACGTCCCCGTACGGCTGAACACCAACGAGAACCCCTACCCGCTGCCCGAGCCCCTGGTCGAGCGGATCGCCGAGCGCGTCCGTGAGGCGGCCCGCCACCTCAACCGCTACCCGGACCGGGACGCGGTCGAGCTGCGCACCCAGCTCGCCAAGTACCTGACGGACACGTCCGGTCACGAGGTGGGCCTCGCGAACGTCTGGGCGGCCAACGGCTCCAACGAGGTCCTGCAGCAGCTGCTGCAGACCTTCGGCGGACCGGGCCGTACGGCCATCGGCTTCGAGCCGTCGTACTCGATGCACGGCCTCATCTCGCGCGGTACCGGCACGGGCTGGATCTCCGGTCCGCGCAACGAGGACTTCACGATCGACCTCGAGGCCGCCGAGAAGGCGATCGCCGAGCACCAGCCCGACGTCGTCTTCATCACCACCCCCAACAACCCCACGGGCACCGCGGTCCCACCCGAGACCGTCCTCGCGCTGTACGAGGCCGCGCAGTCGGCGAAGCCGTCCATGGTCGTGGTCGACGAGGCGTACATCGAGTTCAGCCACGGCGACTCGCTGCTGCCACTGATCGAAGGCCGGCCGAATCTCGTCGTCTCCCGCACGATGTCCAAGGCCTTCGGCGCCGCCGGCCTGCGCCTCGGCTATCTCGCCGCGCACCCGGCGGTCGTGGACGCCGTCCAGCTCGTACGGCTGCCCTACCACCTGTCGGCCGTCACCCAGGCGACCGCCCTGGCCGCCCTGGAGCACACCGACACGCTGCTGAAGTACGTCGAACAGCTGAAGTCGGAGCGGGACCGGCTGGTGGGCGAGCTGCTCGCCATCGGCTACGACGTCACGCCGTCGGACGCCAACTTCGTGCAGTTCGGACGGTTCGAGGACGCGCACGCCGTCTGGCGGCAGATCCTCGACCGGGGCGTGCTGGTCCGGGACAACGGCGTGCCGGGGTGGTTGCGGGTGACCGCCGGAACTCCCGAAGAGAACGACGCGTTCCTCGACGCGGTACGTGAGTTGCAGTGTCTTGTGGGGGACGCCCCCACACCCCCGAAGGAGCAGAGCACATGAGCCGCGTTGGACGCGTGGAGCGGGTGACCAAGGAGACCTCGGTCCTCGTCGAGATAAACCTGGACGGCACGGGGCAGGTCGACGTGTCGACCGGCGTCGGCTTCTACGACCACATGCTCGACCAGCTCGGCCGGCACGGTCTGTTCGACCTGACCGTGAAGACCGAGGGCGACCTGCACATCGACTCGCACCACACCATCGAGGACACCGCCCTCGCGCTGGGCGCCGCCTTCAAGCAGGCGCTCGGCGACAAGGTGGGGATTTATCGATTCGGCAACTGCACGGTCCCGCTGGACGAGTCCCTCGCCCAGGTCACCGTCGACCTGTCCGGCCGCCCGTACCTCGTGCACACCGAGCCCGAGAACATGGCGCCGATGATCGGCGAGTACGACACCACGATGACCCGGCACATCCTGGAGTCCTTCGTCGCCCAGGCCCAGATCGCGCTGCACGTGCACGTGCCGTACGGGCGCAACGCCCACCACATCGTGGAGTGCCAGTTCAAGGCGCTGGCCCGGGCCCTGCGGTACGCGTCCGAGCGCGACCCGCGCGCGGCGGGCATCCTTCCCTCCACGAAGGGTGCCCTGTAACCCCATGAACGGGCTGTCCACCGTCCTGATCGTCGTCGGCCTCTTCCTCGTCGGCGGGATCATCTCGTTCGCCAAGCAGCAGATGCCGAAGAGCCTCATCGTGCTGCTCTCGATCGGCGCCGCGATGTGTCTCGTCGCGGGCATCCTGAGGCTGGAGGTGTGGAACTGATGAGCACCGTCGCGAAGAAGGTCGTCGTCTTCGACTACGGCTTCGGCAACGTCCGCTCCGCCGAACGCGCCCTCGCGCGCGCGGGCGCCGATGTCGAGATCACGCGCGACTTCGACAAGGCCATGAACGCCGACGGCCTGCTGGTGCCCGGCGTCGGCGCCTTCGCGGCCTGCATGCAGGGCCTGAAGGAGGCGCGCGGCGACTGGATCGTCGAGCGCCGGCTGGCCGGCGGGCGCCCGGTGATGGGCATCTGCGTCGGCATGCAGATCCTGTTCGCGCGGGGCATCGAGCACGGCGTCGAGACCGAGGGCCTCGGCGAGTGGCCCGGCTCGGTCGAGCCGCTCCAGGCCGACATCGTGCCCCACATGGGCTGGAACACCGTGGACGTGCCGGCCGGCACCGAACTGTTCGCCGGTCTGGACGCGGACGCGCGCTTCTACTTCGTGCACTCCTACGCGGTCCACGACTGGGCCCTGGAGGTGCACAACCCGCTGATGCAGGCACCCAAGGTCACCTGGTCGACGCACGGCAAGCCCTTCGTGGCCGCCGTGGAGAACGGCGCCCTGTGGGCCACGCAGTTCCACCCCGAGAAGTCCGGCGACGCCGGAGCGCAGCTGCTCACCAACTGGATCGGAACCCTGTAGAGACATGGCCAAGCTCGAACTCCTCCCCGCCGTCGACGTCCGCGACGGCCAGGCCGTCCGCCTCGTGCACGGCGAGTCCGGCACCGAGACCTCCTACGGCTCCCCGCTGGAGGCCGCCCTCGCCTGGCAGCGCTCGGGCGCCGAGTGGCTGCACCTGGTCGACCTGGACGCCGCGTTCGGCACCGGCGACAACCGGGAGCTGATCGCCGAGGTCGCGGGGGCGATGGACATCAAGGTCGAGCTGTCCGGCGGCATCCGCGACGACGCCTCCCTGGCCGCCGCCCTCGCCACCGGCTGCACGCGCGTGAACCTCGGCACGGCCGCCCTGGAGACCCCCGAGTGGGTCGCCAAGGTCATCGCCGAGCACGGCGACAAGATCGCCGTCGGCCTCGACGTACGCGGCACGACCCTGCGCGGCCGCGGCTGGACCCGCGACGGCGGCGACCTCTACGAGACGCTGGAGCGCCTCAACAGCGAGGGCTGCGCGCGGTACGTCGTCACCGACATCGCCAAGGACGGCACGCTCCAGGGCCCGAACCTGGAGCTGCTGAAGAACGTCTGCGCGGCGACGGACCGCCCCGTGGTCGCCTCCGGCGGCGTCTCGTCCCTGGACGACCTGCGGGCCATCGCCGAGCTGGTCCCGCTCGGTGTCGAGGGCTCGATCGTCGGGAAGGCCCTGTACGCGAAGGCGTTCACCCTGGAAGAGGCCCTGGAGGTTGTCTCGTCATGACGTCCGATGCCGTACGGCGTGTGCAGAGCGGAAGTCCCTGGGAAGAGTCCTTCGGGTTCGCACGCGCCGTCGCGGCGGGAGACCGCGTGCTGGTGGCCGGCACGACGTCCTTCAAGGGCGATGTGCTGTACGGCGAGGGCGACCCGTACGAGCAGGCCAGCGTGGCCTTCACCCATGCGGTCGAGGCGATCGGCGAGTTCGGGCTCGGCGTCGAGTCCGTCATCCGTACCCGGATGTACCTGACCCACGCACGGGACGTGGACGCCGTGGGCCGGGCCCACAAGGAGTTCTTCGACACGGTGCGCCCGGTCTCGACGTTGCTCGTCGTGGAGGGTTTCGTGGACTCGCGCATCCTGGTCGAAGTGGAAATAGAAGCATTCAGAGGCCGTGAGTAAGGAGCCGGTTTCATGACCCTGGCGGTCCGAGTCATCCCCTGCCTGGACGTGGACAACGGTCGGGTCGTCAAGGGCGTCAACTTCCAGAACCTGCGCGACGCGGGCGACCCCGTCGAGATGGCCAAGGTGTACGACGCCGAGGGCGCCGACGAGCTGACGTTCCTGGACATCACCGCGTCGTCGGGCAACCGCGAGACCACGTACGACGTGGTGCGTCGTACGGCCGAGCAGGTGTTCATCCCGCTGACGGTCGGCGGCGGCGTCCGCACGGCCGAGGACGTGGACAAGCTGCTGCGCGCGGGCGCCGACAAGGTGGGCGTCAACACCGCCGCCATCGCCCGCCCCGACCTGATCCGCGAGATCGCCGAGCGGTTCGGACGGCAGGTGCTGGTGCTGTCGGTCGACGCGCGGCGCACTCCTGAAGGCACCTTCGAGGTCACCACCCACGGCGGCCGCAAGGGCACCGGCATCGACGCCGTCGAGTGGGCGCACCGCGCCGCCGAGCTGGGCGCGGGCGAGATCCTGCTCAACTCGATGGACGCGGACGGCACGAAGGACGGCTACGACATCGAGATGATCGAGGCCGTACGCAAGCACGTGACGGTCCCGGTCATCGCCTCCGGCGGCGCCGGCAAGCTCGCCGACTTCCCGCCGGCCATCGAGGCGGGGGCGGACGCGGTGCTCGCGGCGTCGGTGTTCCACTTCGGGGATCTGCGGATCGGTGAGGTGAAGGACGCGTTGCGGGAGGCGGGGCAGCCCGTCCGCTGACGAGGAGCCCGAGCTGAGCCCCGGTCGAGCAGGCCGGGGCTTTCTCATCGGCAGATGCGAAAGAGAAGTTGCGCAAAATATATTGCGCAACTTTTCTTTCGTATCTAGGGTTGGGGCATGGCAAGCAAGGAGATCCGCCACATCACCGACCTGGGCACGCTCAAGGCCCTCGCGCACCCACTGCGCACGAAGCTCTACCGGCTGCTGTTCGTCGCCGAGGCGGCCACCGCCTCGCAGCTCGCCGAGCAGGTGGACGAGGCCGTCTCCCTGGTCAGCTACCACCTGCGCAAGCTCGCCGAGCACGGCCTCGTGGAGGAGGCCGAACCGCGCAGCGCCGACGCCAGGGAGCGCTGGTGGCAGCCCGCCTCGCAGGGCGTCAGCGTCCGCGACAAGGACTTCCAGGACGCCCCCGAGAAGGTGGCCGCCCACCTCGCGGCGTCACGGCTCTTCCAGGAACAGCGCTCCGAGATGTACCGCACCTACCTCGACGAGCGCGCCCACTGGGGCCCGGAGTGGAGCGCGGCCGCGCACGACTCCGAGTTGCTGCTGCGACTGACGGCCGGCGAACTGGCCGACTTGAAGAAGGACCTGCACGACGTGCTCAAGAGGTACGACGAGCAGGGGCGCGCCCGCGAGGCCGCCGGCGAGACCGAGGGGCGCGAGAACGTCGCCCTGCACATGTACGGCTTCCCGTTCCGCGTCTGAGAGAGGACACCCCTCCCGTGACCGCCACGCTCATAGCCGCGACCGACGTCGTCGACAGACCCGCCCACCGCGACCCCAACGTCCTGCGCTGGCTCGCCGCCTACACCGCCTCGATGATGGGCGACAGCGTCTACTACATCGCCCTCTCCTGGGCGGCCGTACAGGCCGGTTCGCCGTCCCAGGCCGGAGTGGTCATGGCGGTGAGCGCCCTGCCGCGGGCCCTGCTGATGCTGGGCGGGGGAGTGATCGCCGACCGGCTCGGGCCGCGCAGGGTCGTCATCGGCAGCGACGCGGTGCGCTGCGCGGCCGTCCTCGCGGTGGCCGGGCTGCTGTTCTTCACCACGCCCGGCCTGTGGCCGCTGGCCGCGCTCGCCCTGGTCTTCGGCACCGTCGACGCCGTGTTCACGCCGGCCGTGGGAGCGCTCCCCGCTCGCGTGACGACACGCGACCAGCTCGCGCGCGTGCAGGGCATGCGAGGCCTCGGGATCCGCTTCGCGATCGTCGTCGGCGCTCCGCTCGGCGGTCTCGGGGTCGCGGTCGGGGGCGCGGCGGCCGCGTTCGGCCTCGCCGGGCTGCTCATCGCGGTGTCGGTGCCGCTGCTGGTCTTCGTACGGGTGCGGGAGCTGCCCCCCGACGACAAGGCGGCCGCGCGGGGCGGCACCGCCTGGCGCGATCTGCTGGCCGGTCTCGGCTACATCCGCCGCCACCGGGTGCTCGCTCCACTGATGCTGGCCATCGCCCTCGGCGACCTCGGCTTCGTCGGCCCCCTCAATGTCGGCCTGACGCTGCTCGCCGACGAGCGGGGCTGGGGCGCCTCCGGAATGGGCTGGGTGCTCGCCGGTTTCGGCGTCGGCGCGGGTGCCGCGTCCCTGCTGCTGACCGTGCGCGGACGCCTGCCGCACGCCGGGCAGGTGGCGGGATGGGCGATCCTCGCGGGGTCGGTCGCGATCGGCGCCCTGGCCTTCGTGCCCGGCGTGCTCGCGGCCGTCGGCGTCGCCCTGCTCATCGGACTGCTCGCCGGGCTCAGCGGCGCCATGTGCGGCGCCCTGCTGCAGACCCAGGCCGACGCCGCCTATCTTGGCCGTGTCACCGCCGTCTCCGGGCTGGTCAGCCTCGGTTTCGCGCCGCTCAGCATGCCGCTGTCCGCCGCGGCCATCGGCGCCTGGGGCACCGGCCCGGTCTTCGTCGTCAGCGCGGCGGTGTGCGGGCTGGGCGGAGTGATCGCCCTGGGCGTGCCCGCCCTGCGCCGCGCCGAACTCCCGAAGTGACTTCTCAGATCCCCAGCTGCTTCCCCTCGTGCAGCTTCGTGATCGCGTCCTTGTCGCCGTCCAGTTCGACCTTGGCGGCGTCCTGGCGGCCGTAGGCGAAGAGCAGCAGTTCCGACGGCTCGCCGGTCACCGTGACGACCGGCGTGCCCCGGTGGGCGACCGCCGTCTGGCCGTTCGGGCGGCGCAGCACCAGTCCCGTGGGCGTGCCGCGGCCCATCAGGCGGGCGGAACGCTCCAGGCGGGACCAGAGGGCGTCCTGGAAGACCGGGTCGAGTTCGCGGGGCGTCCAGTCCGGCTGGGCGCGGCGGACGTCCTCGGTGTGGACGTAGAACTCGATCGTGTTCGACAACTCGTCGATCTGCTTGAGCTGGAACGGCGAGAAGCGCGGCGGGCCGGTGCGGATGAGCTGGATCAACTCCTCGTAGGGCTTCGCCGCGAACTCCTCCATCGCCTTGTCCAGGCGCGGCGCGAGCTGCTTGATCAGCATGCCGGCGGCGGCGTCGGGGCGGCGCTCGCGCACCACCACGTGCGCGGCGAGATCGCGGGTCGTCCATCCCTCGCAGAGGGTGGTGGCGTCCGGGCCCTCGGCCTCCAAGAGGTCGGCCAGGAGAAGTCGTTCACGCTTGGCGAAGGTCGACATGCAGTCAGCCTACGACTGCGTATGAGGTCCGCCCAGTGGACACCTCGCGGTCACTGTCAGTGGCGCGCGGCACAATGGCATGCATGACCATCAGCACGCCCCGTCAGCCCAGCCGGCTGGACCCCGAGATCGCCGCGCGCCTCAAGCGCAGCGCGGACGGGCTCCTGCCCGCCATCGCCCAGCAGTACGACACCGGAGAGGTGCTGATGCTCGGCTGGATGGACGACGAGGCGCTGCACCGCACGCTCACCACCGGCCGCTGCACCTACTGGTCGCGCAGCCGCCGGGAGTACTGGGTCAAGGGCGACACCTCAGGCCACTTCCAGTGGGTCAAGTCCGTCGCCCTCGACTGCGACGCCGACACGGTGCTCGTCAAGGTCGACCAGGTCGGCGCCGCCTGCCACACGGGCGCGCGCACCTGCTTCGACGTGGACGTGCTGCTCAAGGAGACCGAGGGCGCCGATTCCGGCGTGCCGGTCTCGGATCAGTAAGGTCGGCCGCCATGGACCTCGAGACGTTCCGCAAGCTGGCCACCGACCGCCGAGTCATCCCGGTCACCCGCAAGCTCCTCGCCGACGGCGACACCCCGGTCGCGCTCTACCGCAAGCTCGCCGCCGAGCGCCCCGGCACGTTCCTCCTGGAGTCCGCGGAGAACGGCCGGACTGCCTTTCAATGGTCTCGCTACTCGTTCGTGGGCGTACGGTCCGCGGCGACGCTGACCGAGCGCGACGGACAGGCCCACTGGCTCGGCACCCCGCCCGTCGGTGTCCCCGTCGAGGGCGACCCGCTCGCCGCCCTGCGCGCCACCATCGAGGCCCTGCACACCCCCCGCGACCTGGCCCACGACCTGAACCTGCCGCCCTTCACCGGCGGCATGGTCGGCTACCTCGGCTACGACATCGTGCGCCGCCTGGAGAAGATCGGCCCCGGCGAGCGGGACGACCTGGGGCTGCCCGAGCTGACCATGCTGCTCACCAGTGACCTCGCCGTCATGGACCACTGGGAGGGCTCCGTCCTACTGATCGCCAACGCGATCAACCACAACGACCTCGACACCGGCGTCGACGAGGCCTACGCCGACGCGATCGCCCGCCTCGACGCCATGCAGGCAGACCTCTCCCGCCCGGTCGCCCAGCCGCCCGCCGTGCTCCCGCCCTCCGAGCTCCCCGACTACACGGCCCTGTGGGGCGGCGAGGACTTCCAGGAGGCCGTCGAGGACATCAAGGAGCGCATCCGGGCCGGCGAGGCCTTCCAGGTCGTCCCCTCCCAGCGCTTCGAAACGCCGTGCAGCGCGAGCGCGTTGGACGTCTACCGGGTCCTCCGGGCGACCAACCCCTCGCCGTACATGTACCTCTTCCGCTTCGACGGCTTCGACGTCGTCGGATCGTCCCCCGAAGCCCTGGTCAAGGTCGAGGACGGGCAGGCCATGGTCCACCCCATCGCCGGGACGCGCTGGCGCGGAGCCACCCCGCAGGAGGACCAGGCCCTCGCCGACGAACTGCTCGCCGACCCCAAGGAACGCGCCGAGCACCTCATGCTGGTCGACCTCGGCCGCAACGACCTCGGGCGGGTCTGCGAGCCGGGCTCGGTCGAGGTGGTCGACTTCATGTCCATCGAGCGCTACTCCCACGTGATGCACATCGTCTCCACGGTGACGGGACGCGTGGCACCCGGCCGCACGGCCTTCGACGTCCTGACGGCCTGCTTCCCGGCCGGCACGCTCTCCGGCGCGCCCAAGCCCCGCGCGATGCAGATCATCGACGAACTCGAGCCGTCCAGGCGGGGGTTGTACGGCGGCTGCGTCGGCTACCTCGACTTCGCGGGCGACTCCGACACGGCCATCGCGATCCGTACGGCCCTGCTGCGCGACGGCACGGCCTACGTCCAGGCCGGCGCCGGCATCGTCGCCGACTCCGACCCGGTCGCCGAGGACACCGAGTGCCGGAACAAGGCGGCGGCGGTACTGCGGGCGGTACACACGGCGAACCGACTCACGTGAGCCAGGGGGGCCGAACCCGAGTGGCCCCTCTCACCGAACCCCGGGTGACCGATCGTTCGGGGTCCGGGTGATAGTGGAGTACGTGACTGCTGTTCCTCACCCCCGTTCCGAAGCCCCCGGTTCCGCCCGGGCCGGCCGTATGAGTCTTGCCGTTGCCCTGCTGTGCGGCGCGCTCGGCGCGGCCGTGGCGCTGCTCGCCACCCGGCAGCGCTGGTCGGAGGGCACCGTGACGGTGGCCGGCGGCCCGTTCCCGCTGGTCGCCAAGGGCAGCGACGTCACGGGCGTCCCCGCGGCCCTGGCCATAGTGGGACTCGCCGCGCTCGTCGCCGTCTTCGCCGTCCGTAGGGCCGGCCGCTTCATGGTCGCCGCCCTGCTCGCGCTCTCCGGCGCCGGCACGGTCGCCGCGGCCCTGCTCGGCGCCTCCGACAGCTCCGCGCTGGACGAGAAGGCCGCGCAGGCCTCCGGCGACACCTCGGCCACCGTCCAGGCCCTCACCCACACCGCATGGCCGTACGTCGCGGCCGTCGGCGGCGCCCTGATCCTGCTCGCCGGACTACTGGCCCTGCGCTACGGCCGCCTGTGGCCGGGGATGTCCGGCCGCTACGAGCGCGGCGGCGCCCCACGGCAACGCCGCAAGGCCCCGGCCGTCGACCCCGACCGGCCCGAAGAGCTCTGGAAGGCCCTCGACCGGGGCGAGGACCCGACCAGCGCGTAGCGCTCCGCCAGGAGGCCGGTGACCAAACGTGCGGGCCGGTGGGGGCTGGGCGCGCCCGCGCGGTGGCAGCCGCATATCGACACAGCCCCGCGCCCCTTGGCGGCGTGGCAGCCCCCGGGGTCGACTCGTGAGGGCTACCCCCGATCACCTCATCGTCACGCGTGCGGGACAATGACAGCGAGCGTCCGCTCACCCACGTACAACACGTACACAGCAACGAGGAGCAAGCAATGGCGGGCAGCAGCCACGGTCACACCCCGGCCGCCTGGACCGGTGTCACGATCGCCTTCATCGGTTTCTGCGTCTCGGGCGCCTTCATGGTGATGGCCCAGCCCGCGGGTTTCTGGGCCGGCCTGGGCGTCGTGGTCCTCGGCGGCGTCGTCGGCTGGATCATGAGCGCTATGGGCATGGGCCAGCCGAAGGACGCTCACAAGGCGCTGCTCACGACGCAGGAGCGCGAGACGGCGGCCGTCGAGAGCTGAGAGCCGTACGGCTTCGCCGAGGGGCGACCCGGCACCGATGGGTGCCAGGGGCGCCCCTCCCGCGTGTTCGGAGGGGACAATGCAGGACGTGAACGCCGACAACCGCAGGCCGACCCGGTCCGGCGCCGTGCTGGGGCGACTGGCCGGCCCGGCGGCGGTGCTCGCGGCCGTCGCCGGCGCCTTCGCGTACGTGGGGACCGTGGACCCGAACGAGCCCGGCCACTACCCGGCCTGTCCGCTCCTGCGGTTCACCGGCATCTACTGCCCCGGCTGCGGCGGACTGCGCAGCGCGCACGCCGTCGTCCACGGGGACTTCGCGGCGGCCCTCCAGGACAACGCGCTCGCTGTCGTGGGCTATGTGCTCTTCGCCGTGGTGTGGACCGTCTGGGTGGTCCGGGCGGTACGGGGGCGGCCGTTCAGCCTGGTTCTCTCGCCGGTGCAGCTGCGGGCCGCCGGGGCGTTGCTGCTGGTCTTCACCGTTGTCCGGAACCTGCCGTTCGGTGGCTGGCTACACCCTTGATCAACTGGAGAACGTCCAGGTAGTGGGACCGGCGTCAACTGGATGCGAGGCCTACGCCCACCTCCGGATACCATCGCAGTGACCATAGTTTTTCGCACCGCTTTCACAACCGACCGTCTGGAAGGGGGCCGCTCGCGTGAGTGTGCTCGACGAGATCATCGACGGAGTCCGTGCCGACCTCGCGGAGCGGCAGGCGCGCGTCAGCCTCGACGAGCTCAAGGAGCGCGCGGCGAAGGCTCCCGCGGCCAAGGACGGGGTCGCCGCTCTGAAGGGCGACGGCGTCAAGGTCATCTGTGAGGTCAAGCGCTCCAGCCCCTCAAAGGGCGCGCTGGCCGCGATCGCCGACCCGGCCGGACTCGCCGCGGACTACGAGGCGGGCGGCGCGGCCGTCATCTCCGTCCTGACGGAGCAGCGGCGCTTCGGCGGCTCGCTGGCCGACCTGGAGGCGGTCCGCGCGCGCGTGGACATCCCGGTCCTGCGCAAGGACTTCATCGTCACGTCGTACCAGCTGTGGGAGGCCCGGGCATACGGCGCCGACCTCGCCCTGCTGATCGTCGCGGCCCTCGACCAGTCGGCGCTGGAGTCGCTGATCGAGCGTGCCGTGTCCATCGGCCTGACCCCGCTGGTCGAGGTGCACGACGAGGACGAGGTCGAGCGTGCCGTGGACGCGGGCGCGAAGATCATCGGTGTCAACGCGCGGAACCTGAAGACCCTGGAGGTCGACCGCGGGACGTTCGAGCGCGTCGCGCCCGAGATCCCGTCCGGCCTCGTCAAGGTGGCCGAGTCCGGCGTCCGGGGCCCGCACGACCTCATCGCGTACGCCAACGCCGGCGCCGACGCGGTCCTGGTCGGCGAGTCCCTGGTCACGGGCAAGGACCCGAAGACGGCGGTCGCCGACCTGGTGGCGGCGGGCGAACATCCCGCATTGCGGCACGGTCGCGGCTGATCACCCGCTAGGCTTGCCTCCGATGACTCTCCTGACCACCCTGACGTCCCGGGACCCGTACGCCCGCCTCGCGCGCGGCTGC
The DNA here is from genome assembly GCF_044764885.1 of Streptomyces sp. NPDC093591. Classification (NCBI taxonomy): domain Bacteria; kingdom Bacillati; phylum Actinomycetota; class Actinomycetes; order Kitasatosporales; family Streptomycetaceae; genus Streptomyces; species Streptomyces sp. NPDC093591. Next base: position 171,825 of record NZ_JBIWIY010000002.1, on the reverse strand, counting down.
CGGCCCCGAGGCTGCCGTGCACCGGCACGCCGCGTGCACGGCCGCAGGGTCAGGTACGTCATCGGTGACGAACCTGGGCAGGTAAACGGCCGTCGATGGCAGCGCCCCTTCAGGGGCGCGGGGCTCTGTTTGATTTGCGGCTACCGCCGCGCGGGCGCGACCAGCCACACCTGGCCCGCAGTCAACTGACAACCCCCCCGCCCCACGGCGATTAGTGTCCTTTCACACACTCACCGTGAGGTTTCCGCATGCCCAGCGACTTCTTCATCCCCGACCCGGAGGGGCAAGTCCCCAGCGCCGAAGGCTACTTCGGCGCGTTCGGCGGCAAGTTCATCCCGGAGGCCCTCGTCGCCGCCGTGGACGAGGTGGCCGTCGAGTACGACAAGGCCAAGCACGACCCCGAGTTCGCCCGCGAGCTCGACGACCTGCTGGTCAACTACACCGGCCGCCCCAGCTCCCTCACCGAGGTCCCCCGCTTCGCCGAACACGCCGGTGGCGCGCGCGTGTTCCTCAAGCGCGAGGACCTCAACCACACCGGCTCCCACAAGATCAACAACGTGCTCGGCCAGGCCCTGCTCACGAAGCGCATGGGCAAGACCCGGGTCATCGCCGAGACCGGTGCCGGTCAGCACGGCGTCGCGACCGCGACGGCCTGCGCGCTGTTCGGCCTCGACTGCACGATCTACATGGGCGAGATCGACACCCAGCGCCAGGCCCTCAACGTGGCCCGGATGCGCATGCTCGGCGCCGAGGTCATCGCCGTGAAGTCCGGCAGCCGCACGCTCAAGGACGCCATCAACGAGGCGTTCCGCGACTGGGTGGCGAACGTCGACCACACGCACTACCTCTTCGGTACGGTCGCCGGCCCGCACCCCTTCCCCGCCATGGTCCGCGACTTCCACCGCGTGATCGGCGTCGAGGCGCGCCGTCAGCTCCTGGAGCGCGCCGGCCGCCTCCCCGACGCCGCCGTCGCCTGCGTCGGCGGCGGCTCCAACGCCATCGGTCTCTTCCACGCCTTCATCCCCGACACGGACGTACGCCTCATCGGCTGCGAGCCCGCCGGGCACGGCGTCGAGACCGGTGAGCACGCGGCCACGCTGACCGCGGGCGAGCCCGGCATCCTGCACGGCTCCCGCTCCTACGTCCTGCAGGACGAGGAGGGCCAGATCACCGAGCCCTACTCGATCTCGGCCGGTCTGGACTACCCGGGCATCGGCCCCGAGCACTCCTACCTCAAGGACAGTGGACGCGGCGAGTACCGCGCGATCACCGACGACGCGGCCATGCAGGCCCTGCGCCTGCTGTCGCGCACCGAGGGCATCATCCCGGCCATCGAGAGCGCACACGCGCTGGCCGGCGCCCTGGAGGTCGGCCGCGAGCTGGGCAAGGACGGGCTGATCGTGGTCAACCTGTCCGGGCGTGGCGACAAGGACATGGACACCGCCGCGCGCTACTTCGGCCTGTACGACACCGATGCCGAAGTCGCCGCCAACGCAGCCGATGTCGCGGAGATCGAGGGGGACGCCAAGTGAGCGGCAACATCCAGCTGTTGACGGACACCCTCGCCGGTGCCAAGGCCGAGGGCCGCTCCGCCCTCATCGCCTACCTCCCGGCCGGGTTCCCCACCGTGGACGGCGGCATCGAGGCGATCAAGGCCGCCCTCGACGGCGGCGCGGACGTCGTGGAGGTCGGGCTGCCGCACAGCGACCCCGTCCTCGACGGCCCCGTCATCCAGACCGCCGACGACATCGCCCTGCGCGGCGGCGTCAAGATCGCGGACGTCATGCGCACGGTCAAGGAGGCCCACGAGGCCACCGGGAAGCCGATCCTCGTCATGACGTACTGGAACCCCATCGACCGCTACGGCGTCGAGCGCTTCACCGCCGAGCTGGCCGAGGCGGGCGGCGCGGGCTGCATCCTGCCCGACCTGCCCGTGCAGGAGTCGGAGCTGTGGAGGGAGCACGCCGAGAAGCACGGGCTCGCGACGGTCTTCGTCGTGGCGCCCAGCAGCAAGGACGAGCGGCTCGCACGGATCACGGCGGCGGGCAGCGGGTTCGTCTACGCCGCCTCGCTGATGGGCGTCACCGGCACCCGCGAGTCCGTGGGCGCGCAGGCGCAGGACCTGGTCGAGCGCACCCGGGCCACCGGCACCGACCTGCCCGTCTGCGTCGGGCTCGGCGTCTCCAACGCCGACCAGGCTGCCGAGGTCGCCGGCTTCGCCGACGGTGTGATCGTCGGCTCGGCCTTCGTCAAGCGGATGCTGGACGCGCCGGACGACGCGGCCGGCGTCGAGGCCGTGCGCGCGCTCGCCGGCGAGCTGGCGAAGGGCGTGCGCGGGCAGGCGTAGGAAGCGTCCCGCGGCCGTAGGGGACATCTTCAGAAGAAGGTCATTCCGTACGAGTCGCTCGAACGGGTGGACCTGAGGCCGGGGAGGCGCGCTGCGCCTCCCCGGTTCGTTCCTGCGGGTGTGAGCGAAAAGAATCGTGAGGGAAAGCGGACCGCCCGGGAGCGGCTGGCGGTCGAGCGGGAGAAGCAGAAGGCCGCCGACAAGCGGCGCCGTACGCTGATCGTCGGCGCGAGCGTCGTCTGCGTCCTGGGACTCGCGGCGGTGGTCGGGGTCGTCGCGGCGAACGCGGGCAAGGACGACGGCAGTGACTCGGCGGGGCCGGTGGTCGGGCCCTCGGGCGCACAGGGCAAGGACGGGCTCGCGATCCCGGTGGGGGAGACGAGCGCCAAGTCGACGCTCACCGTCTGGGAGGACTTCCGCTGCCCGGCCTGCAAGTCCTTCGAGGACGCGTACAGATCGACGATCCACGAGCTGACGGAGTCCGGCAAGCTCAAGGTCGACTACCACCTGGCGACGATCATCGACGGCAACATGGGCGGCACCGGCTCGCGCAACGCGGCCAATGCCGCGGCCTGCGCCCAGGACGTCGGGAAGTTCACGCCGTACCACGACGTGCTCTACCAGAACCAGCCTCCCGAGGTCGACGACGCCTTCGCCAAGAACAGCAAGCTCCTGGAGCTCGCGGCCAAGGTCAAGGGCCTGGACACGCCCGCCTTCCGCAAGTGCGTCGAGGACGGCACGCACAACAGCTGGGTCAACAAGTCCAACGAGGCGTTCCAGAAGGGCGGCTTCAGTGGCACGCCGACGGTGCTGCTGAACGGCAAGAACATCTACCAGGACCAGACGATGACGCCGGCGAAGCTGAAGCAGATGGTGGAGGAGGCCGCCAAGGGGTGACGCGCCGCCTGTTATGGACCCGTAGCCGGGCTGCCTGCCATCGCTGCCGCCCGGCAGGGTAGCGTCGACCTTGCCATGGAACTTGCCTACATTCCCAGCCCGTCGCGCGGGGTGCTGTACCTCGGCCCCATCCCGCTGCGCGGCTACGCGTTCTGCATCATCATCGGTGTCTTCGTAGCCGTCTGGCTCGGCAACAAACGCTGGGTCGCCCGCGGCGGGCGGGCCGGCACGGTGGCCGACATCGCGGTCTGGGCCGTGCCCTTCGGCCTGGTCGGCGGGCGCCTCTACCACGTGATCACGGACTACGAGCTGTACTTCAGCGAGGGCCGCGACTGGGTGGACGCCTTCAAGATCTGGGAGGGCGGCCTCGGCATCTGGGGCGCGATCGCGCTCGGCGCGCTGGGCGCGTGGATCGGCTGCCGCCGCCGCGGCATCCCGCTGCCCGCGTACGCCGACGCCGTCGCCCCCGGCATCGCCTTCGCGCAGGCGCTCGGACGCTGGGGCAACTGGTTCAACCAGGAGCTGTACGGCCGGGAGACCGACCTTCCCTGGGCGCTGAAGATCACGTCCTCGACGGACGGGCGGGTGCCGGGCTTGTACCACCCGACGTTCCTGTACGAGTCCCTGTGGTGCATCGGCGTCGCGCTGCTGGTGATCTGGGCCGACCGCCGCTTCAAGCTGGGGCACGGGCGGGCGTTCGCCCTGTACGTCGCCGCGTACTGCTCGGGCCGCGCGTGGATCGAGTACATGCGGGTCGACGACGCCCACCACATCCTGGGTGTGCGGCTGAACGTCTGGACCGCGCTGATCGTGTTCCTGCTCGCGGTGACGTACCTCGTGGTGTCGGCGAACAAGCGGCCGGGCAGGGAAGCCGTGGTCGAGCCTGGTGCCGCTGCCTCCGGCGGCGAGGCCGACGGTGAGGGCGAGGGCGGTACCGAGGCCGACGCCGGGAAGGCCGACGAGACGGCCGAGGGCGAGAAGGCCGAGGCGGACGCGTCGGACGCGGAGGACGAGAAGGAACCCGGCGACAAGGCCGAGTCGGCGACGAAGAAGACGTGACGCTTGGCTCTACGTGATGAGGGCGCTCGGGACTGTCCGGGCGCCCTCGTCGTGTGTCGGCCCGGTCAGCGCCTGCGGGCCAGTGACAGGGTCCGCTGGGCCGCTGCCACCACCGCCGCGTCGATGAAGGTTCCGTCCCGCAGTGCCTGGGCGCCGTGTTCCGTCGCCGCTGCCTTGAGGATCGTCTCCGCCTGTTCCAGTTCCGCCTCCGTGGGAAGGTAGGCCCGTTCGATCACCGGGAGTTGGCGGGGGTGGATGGCCGCCCGGCCCAGGAAGCCCAGGGTGCGGCCGTGGGCGCAGGACGCCGCCAGGCCCTCCAGGTCGCGGATGTCCGGGTGGACGGACTGGGGTGGAGGCGGCAGGCCGGCCGCTCTGGCCGCCACGATGACGCGCGAGCGGGACCAGTCGAGGCCCTCGTCCTCGCGTACGCCCAGGTCGGCCCGTAGATCCGCCTCGCCCAGGGAGATACCGCGCAGGGAAGGGTGGGCGGAGGCGATCGCGTAGGCGTGTTCGATGCCGACGGCTGTTTCGAGGAGGGCGTACAGCGGGGGTGTCCTGCCGAGGGTTTCCACGATGCAGGTGATCTGCTCGGCCGACGTCACCTTCGGCAGGCGGAGGCCGGAGACGCCCGGCAGGTGTGCCACCGCCCACAGGTCCGCCGGTGCCAGCGGACCGGCCAGGGCGTTCACCCGGACATGGACGGGTACCGGTTGCGGCTGGGAGAGAAGTTCGGCCGTGGCCTCGCGGGCGTACTCCTTGCGGTCGGGGGCGACCGCGTCCTCCAGGTCGATCACGACGACGTCCGCTCCGGAGACGAGCGCCTTCGCCACCACCCGGGGCCGGTCGCCCGGCGCGTACAGCCAGGTGAGGGGGCAGGCCGTCACAGGGCACCCTCCTCGCGCAGGGCCTCCAGTTCGGTGGGCGTCAGGCCCAGGCCGGTGAGGATCTCGTCCGTGTCCGCGCCATGCGGGCGGCCCGGCCAGCGGATCGTGCCGGGGGTGGCGGAGAGGCGGAAGAGGACGTTCTGCATGCGCAGGGAGCCGAGTTCGGGGTCGTCGACGGTGGTGATCGTGCCGAGGGCCGCGTACTGCGGGTCGGTCATCACATCGCGGACGTCCTGGATCGGGGCCACCGCCGCCTCCGCCTTCTCGAAGGCCGCGAGGACGTCGGCGCGGGTGTGGCGGGCGATCCAGTCGCCGACCGCCTTGTCGAGGACGTCGGCGTGGCGGGCACGGTCCGCGCCCGTCGCGAACCACGGTTCGTCGATCAGGTCCGGGCGCCCCACCAGGTGCATCACGCGCTCGGCGATCGACTGGGCGGAGGTGGAGACGGCGACCCAGGTGCCGTCCGCGGTGCGGTAGGTGTTGCGCGGGGCGTTGTTGGCGGAGCGGTTGCCGGTGCGCTCCTGGACGTAGCCGAGCTGGTCGTACCAGGTCGGCTGGGGGCCGAGGGCCAGCAGCATCGGCTCGATGAGGGCCATGTCGACGACCTGGCCCTCGCCGGTGCGGTCGCGGGCGGCCAGTGCCGTCAGCACCGCGTACGCGGTCGCGAGGCCGGCGATCGAGTCGGCCAGGCCGAAGGGCGGCAGGGTCGGGGGCGCGTCCGGTTCGCCGGTGAGCGCGGCGAAGCCGCTCATCGCCTCGGCGAGGGTGCCGAAGCCGGGGCGGTGGGCGTAGGGGCCGAACTGGCCGAAGCCGGTGACGCGGGTGAGGATCAGGCGGGGGTTGGCGGCGGAGAGCTCCGGCCAGCCGAGGTCCCATTTCTCCAGGGTGCCCGGGCGGAAGTTCTCGATGACGACGTCCGCGGTGGCGGCCAGGCGCAGGAGGGTGGCGCGGCCGCCGGGCTTGGAGAGGTTCAGGGTGATCGTGCGCTTGTTGCGGCCCAGGACCTTCCACCACAGGCCGACGCCGTCCTTCGACGGGCCGTGGCCGCGGGAGGGGTCCGGCTTCGCGGGGTGCTCGACCTTGATGACCTCCGCGCCGAAGTCGCCGAGCATCGTGGCGGCGAGAGGGCCGGCGAAGAGGGTGGCGAGGTCGAGGACGCGCAGGCCGGTCAGGGGAGGGGGAGAAGCGGTACGCGGCGGGGCAGGGGCGGTAGAGGACTCGGGGCCGGGCGCGTTCATGAGGCGTACCGCGCGTCGATCTCGGGGCGGTACGGCATCGACACCGAGGCGCCCTCCCGCTGTACCGACAGCGCCGCGGCCTCTGCCGCCCACGCCAGCGCCTCGGGCATCGGCCGTCCCTCGCCGAGTGCCACCGCGAGGGCGCCTACGAAGGTGTCACCGGCGCCGGTGGAGTCGACCGCGGTGACCTTGGGCGCCGGGACGGCCACGGGGTCGGCGCCGCGGGTGGCGTACAGGCTGCCTGCCGCGCCCAGCGTGACGACCACCTCGGGCACCAGGTCGAGCAGCCCGATGGCCGCCTCACGCGGGTCGGTGCGGCCGGTGAGGGTGGTGGCCTCGTGCTCGTTGGGGACCAACAGGTCGACGGCGGTGAGGAGTTCGTCCGGGAGCGGCTTCGCGGGGGACGGGGTGAGGACCGTACGGACGCCGTGGCGGTGGGCCGCCTGGGCGCCGGCGATGACCGCGGGCAGCGGGATCTCCAACTGGAGCAGCAGGATGTCGGCGGAGGCGATGACGCCCTCGTCGCCGGGGCTCAGGTGGTCCAGCGTGCCGTTCGCGCCGGGGATCACGACGATCGCGTTGCCGCCCTCGTCGTCCACGACGATGTGCGCGGTGCCGGACGGGCCCTCCGCCGTGCGGAGGTCGTCGGTGTCGACGCCGGAGTGTTCGAGATTGGAGCGCAGGCGGGTGCCGAAGGCGTCGTTGCCGACGGCGCCGATCATCGTGACGGTGCCGCCGGCGCGGGCCGCCGCGATCGCCTGGTTGGCGCCCATGCCGCCGGGGATCGTACGGAACTCCCGGCCCGTCACGGTCTCCCCGCGTTGCGGGGCCTTCTCGACGTAGGTGACGAGGTCCATGTTCGTGCTGCCGAGCACGACGATGTCGGTCATGGGCGAGTGGCCTCCAAGGGGGTGAGTTCGTGGGTGAGTTGGGCCAAGGCGTCGAAGCCGGTGCCGTTGAAGTCGGCGACGGAGGTGGCGAGGCGGTTCTTGAGGGGGGCCGTCCAGCGGTCGGGGAGGGCGGCGGGGGTGCCGGTGAGGAGGGCGGCGATGCCGCCGGCCGTCGCGCCGTTGGAGTCCGTGTCCCAACCTCCTGATACGGCACGGCAGATGGAGCCGGTGAAGTCACCGTCGGCGTGGGTGAGGGCGGCGGTGATCAGGGCGGTGTTGGGGATGGCGTGGACCCAGTGGTGGGTGGGGGAGTAGGTGGCGTGGAGTGCGTCGACGATCGTGTCGAAGTCCTCGTGGGTTTGCGCCAGTCGGATGGCGTGGCGGATGGCCTGGGAGAGGCGGGAGTTCGCGGGGATCACCGTGAGGCCGGTGCTCAGGCAGTCGTGGATGGCGTGGGAGCCGGTCGCTGTCGCTGCCTGTGCGATGGCCGCCGCCGTGAACATCGCCGCGTAGACGCCGTTCGCGGTGTGGGTGAGGGTGGCGTCCCGGTGCGCCTGTTCGGCTGCGGCGGCGGGGTCGCCCGGGTTGGTCCAGCCGTGGACGTCCGCGCGGATGAGGGCACCGATCCACTCGCGGAAGGGGTTGCGGTGGCGGGCCGTGTGCGGGGGTTCGATGCCGAGGAGGAGGTTGCGGTGGGCGATGCGTTCGGCCGTGAAGGTACGGCCGGGTGGGAGTTCGTCGAGCCAGAGGCGGGCTACGTCGGTGGTGGTGAAGGCTTTGCCGTGGCGCTGGATGAGGAGGAGGTTGAGGAGGGGGTAGTTGAGGTCGTCGTCCTCGGGCATGCCGTCGATGTTTTCGGCGAGGGAGGTTTTCGCTGAGCGGCGGTTCCAGGGGTATTCCGCGGCCAGTTCCCCGGGGACTCCCTTGGCGGTGAAGTACGTGGTCAGGGGCCAGTTGCCGGTTGCTTCGGCCAGTTGGCGGATGGCTTCGAGGGGGAGTTTCTCGACGGGTTTGCCCAGGAGGCAGCCGACCGCCCTGCCCAGCCAGGCGGCTTCGTAGGGGGCGGCCCCGGCCGCACGACCGCCCTCGGCCTGTGACGGCCAGTTCGGGCAGAGGGACTTGATCTTCTCCAGGTCCGTCGGCTCGTCGTCCTGCAAGCTGCTGGGCAGGTCCGCCAGTTCATCCAGCAAGTCCTTGGCCAGCGTCCGAAGATATTGCGACGCCGGCTCCGGTGACGCACCCGCGCGCAACGGTGCCTCCCCGCCGCCCGCCGCCCTCCACCGCGCCGCGATTGCCGACGGCTCGCGGCCGTCCAGGGCCGCCTGTCGCAGCTCATGGCCGATCAGGTCCTCCGGTTGGACCCACGTCAGTCGGAGCATCCTGAGCCTCCCAGCTCCCTGAACGCCGCTTCGTGCGCGCGGCGTCGGCGTACGTCCCGTTCGTGGATCTCCCTCGTCACCTCGGTCAGCGCGCGCGGCGGTTCCCAGAGGTCCAGGCGGCTGGCTTCCGCGACCGTCTTCGACCAGTTCTCGGGGACCGGTGAGCCGAGGGCGCCGGCCAGGGCGCCGGCCATCGTGGCGATCGAGTCGCAGTCCCGGCCGTAGTTCACCGCGCCCAGCACCGATGCGCGGTAGTCGCCGTTCGCCACGACCAGCATCCCCAGCGCGACGGGGAGTTCCTCGATCGCGTGCAGGCGGGAGGGGCGGCGGGCGCCGAGGGAAGGCTGTCGGTAGTCGGGGCCCACCGTGTCGTACGGGGTCACCGCCTCCCGGATCGGGGCCAGGGCCGACTCGAAGTCCGTGTAGTGGCTCGCCGCTTCGCAGACCCTCTCGATCGCCGCCCTCGTGCCGTCCTTCGCCAGGGACAGGCAGGCCGTGACGATCGAGTCCGGTGTCGCCCCGGGGGCGCATGCCGCCGCCACCGCGGCCGCGAAGACACCCGCCGCCTCGCGGCCGTACGACGACTGGTGGGCGCCCGCGATGTCCAGCGCCTCGGCGTACGCGGCCCTCGGGTCGGCGGCGTTGACCAGGCCGACCGGGGCCATGTACATCGCCGCACCGCAGTTGACGATGTTGCCGACGCCCGCCTCGCGGGGGTCCACGTGGCCGTAGTGGAGGCGGGCCACCAGCCATTTCTCCGCCAGGAAGATCCGCTGGAGGAGGAGGGCCTCCGACTCCAGTTCCGGGATCCAGCGCGGGGCCGTCATCAGGTCCGGGACCAGGTGGTCGGCGATGGCGTACGCGTCGAGGTGGTCGCGGACCGTGGCGTAGACGCGGACCAGTGCGTGCGTCATCAAGGTGTCGTCGGTGACGTGGCCGTCGCCCTTGTGGTACGGCGCGATGGGGCGGGCCGTGCGCCAGGCGTCGCCGTTCCAGGGGCCGACGATGCCGTGGACGCGGCCGCCGTGGCGCTGAATGATCTGGTCGGGGGAGTAGCCCTCCACCGGGCCTCCGAGGGCGTCGCCGACCGCCGCGCCGACCAGGGCGCCGGTGATCCGCTCGTCCAGACGCGGACCACTGCTTTCTTCTGCTTTGGGCGTCATGCCCCGAATCATCCTCCTGGTCGGGCCGGTTGCGTGGCTTCCAGGAGTTCGGCGAGTTCCACCAGGTCGGTGCCGGTGAGCCGGGGGAGTACGCAGCCGGAGAGGGTGCGGCAGGTGTCGCGCCAGGACGCGGGGATCGACGTACCGCCGCCGAGTGCGCCTGTCAGCGCGCCCGCCAGGGCCGGTGCCGAGTCCGCCACCCGGGAGAGGCACGCGGCTGCGGGCACCGCTTCGGCGATACGGCCCTCTGCGGCGACCGCGAGGGCCAGGGCGACCGGGACCGTCTCCGCTGCCGCGATGCCGTAGCTGTAGACGTGGTCGACGATTTGGTGTTCGAGGAGGGGGATCAGGGCGAAGGCGCTGTCGGCGGCCTCGGCGAGCTTCAGGGCGTGGCGGGCGTTGCGGCCGATCTCCGTTTCCTCGGGGAGTTCGGTCAGTGCCGCTGCCACACAGGCCGCGGTGTCCGCGCCGGTCAGGGCGAGGGCGAGGGCCGCCGCCATCGCCCTGGCGCCGTGTACGCCGTCGCCGTCCTGGGTGTAGCGGGCGTCGAACTCGGCCAGGTCGGCGGCGGCGCGGGGGTCGCCGGGGTGGGCCACGGCGAGGACGCACGCCCTTACGCAGGCCGCGTCGTCGAAGTAGTGCGGGTTGTCGTGGCCGGTGGCGGGTGGGCGCAGGCCGGTCGCGAGGTTGCCGAGGCCGGCGCGGACGGAGATGCGGGCGCGCAGGGGGAGGATGGCCGACTCGACCTCGGGGGCGCGGTCCGCCGCGGCGGCGACTTCGTCGGCCACGGCGGTCCAGGTCAGGTCGATCGCGGTTCGGGTGCGGCGTTCTCGGCTCAGGTCGCCCAGGGCGGTGTCGTCGCCGGCTCGTAGAACTGCTTCGGCTGCGAAGGCCGCCCATTCGGCGTCGTCGGAGGGGCCCAGGCGGAGGGGTTCGGGGGGTTGGTTGAGGGCGATGGGGACGGGGAGGGTGGTGGTCGCGTTCTGCTCGGCGAAGGTGTCGAGTTCGCGGGTGAGGCGGCGGGTCCAGTCGGGCATGCGGGCGGCTCTGTGGCGGGCGGCGGGCCAGCCGGCGGCGTCGCCTGCGGCCAGGCCCAGGAGGAGGCCGAGGATGCGTTGACCGGCCTCGGCTTCGCCTTCGGCCGGTTGTTTCCCGCCCGCACCATCCGTGCGACTTTCGTCTTCGGGTGCGGGTGGCCCCAGTGGGGCGTGCTCGCCGTCGGCGGCCGCGGGTTCGTGGGGTTGTGTGAGAGTCGTGCCGTCCACAGCCGTGTGTTCGGGTGGCTGTGTGAGCAGCGTGGGCTCGGCTTCGGGGGTGGTCGTCGGGGTGCCCTCGTCCCATGGGGTGGGCGGGGTCATCGTCGGGCTCCGGTGCGTGGCGTCGGCGCCTCAGCCGTCGTCAGTCCCCCTGTCACCCATTTCCTGTCCTCCCCCGGCACCAGCAACTCCGCCACGTCCAGCACGTGATGCCCGGCCATCGACGGCAGACAGCTCCCCCGCGCCGCCCCGATCGCCGCCGCCCACTCCGTCGGGATCGCCGACGCCCCCTGCGTCGCACCCGCCAACGCCCCGGCCACCGCGGCCGTCGTGTCCGCGTCCCGGCCCATGTTCACGGCCGTGAGGACCGCCTGGACGAAGTCGCCGTCCGCCGCCGCGTACGCCCCGAAGGCCAGTGCGACCGCCTCGGGGGCCAGGTCGGTCCAGGGGTAGCCACCGATCACGATCGCGGAGCGGACCGCGCGCTCGCCGCGGTGGGCCACCGCCACGGCGCGGCGCAGGGAACGGGCCGTCCAGGAGTCGTCCGGGATGACGGCCAGGGCTGAGGCCACCACCGCGATCGTCGGCGCCCCGGCCATCGCCGCCGCCACGCCCGCCGCCACCGCCTGGCCGCCGTAGATGCCCTCGCCGTCGTGGCTCACCGAGCCGTCGATGGCCACCAGGCGGGCCGCCTCGGCCGGGCGGCCCGCCGCGAAGACGCCGAAGGGGGCCGCTCGCATGGCGAGGCCGTCGCTCCAGGCGTGGCGGTGCTGGGCCGAGATGGGGGCCGCGAGGCCTCGGCGGAGGTTCTCCAGCGTCCCGCGTTCACTGAAACCGGCGCCCCGGAAGGGGCCTTCCGAACGGTCCGCGATCCACTCGTGCCAGGCCGTCTCCACATGGGCCGGGGTGAGGGCCGAACCGTGGCGGGCGAGGAGGAGACCCGAGAAGATCGCGTACTCGGTGTCGTCCGTGCCGGCCGGGTTGTCGGTGACGAATCCCGTGATGCGGCCCCAGCGGGCGCGGATCTCGGAGGGCTTCATGTTCTCCGCCGGGGCGCCCAGCGCGTCACCGACCGCCAGGCCCAGCATCGCGCCGCGTGCCCGGTCGCGGAGTTCGGCGGCGTCCCCGGGCTCCGGGACCGAGGGAATGCAGGCGATGGATGGCATGCGCGGCCTCTCCTCCGGGGGCTCCGCCCAGGGCGCGGAGCCCTTTGCGGATGTGTCCCACCGTCGGCGGTTGACCTGAGCCTCGGAGGCCTCAGTGTCACCCGGTCGACATTTGTGCAGGGAACGCTACGAATGAGCGTTCTAGGAAAAACCGCAGGTTAGCCCAGCCTTTCCTTGCTGGCGGGGTGGACTTTCCGGGCGTAGATTTGGGGTTGTCCAAGAGTAGAACTTGTCTAAAGACAGCCTTACCTGAGCTTTCTGGGGGATCCTGATGGCGATCATCGAGACCGAGGCCGCGCTGCACGAGGCGCACCGTGACAACCACACGCACCGGGATGTGAACGGCGGCTGGCTGCGCCCCGCGGTCTTCGGTGCGATGGACGGTCTGGTCTCCAACCTCGCCCTGATGACCGGTGTCGCGGGTGGGGCCGTGGGTCACCAGACCATCGTGCTGAGCGGGCTCGCGGGGCTCGCGGCCGGCGCCTTCTCCATGGCCGCCGGTGAGTACACCTCCGTCGCCTCGCAGCGCGAGCTCGTCGAGGCCGAGCTGGATGTCGAGCGGCGGGAGCTGAGAAAGCACCCGAAGGACGAGGAGGCCGAGCTCGCGGCGCTCTATGAGGCGCGGGGCGTCGAGCCGAAGCTCGCGCGGGCCGTCGCCGAGCAGCTCTCCCGTGATCCCGAGGTGGCTCTGGAGATCCATGCCCGCGAGGAACTCGGTATCGACCCCGGCGATCTGCCCTCACCGCTGGTCGCGGCGGTGTCGTCGTTCGGATCGTTCGCGCTGGGTGCCCTGCTGCCCGTACTGCCGTATCTGCTCGGCGCGACCGCGCTGTGGCCGGCCGTGCTGCTCGCGCTCGTCGGGCTTTTCCTGTGTGGGGCGGTGGTGGCCAAGGTGACCGCGCGGACCTGGTGGTTCAGTGGGCTGCGGCAGCTCGCGCTCGGTGGTGCCGCGGCCGGTGTGACGTACGCCCTGGGCAGCCTGTTCGGAACGGCCGTAGGATAGTTCGGCTGGAACTTATGCGTGGGGCCGCATAAGTAGCCGTTACTCGCTGGTTTCGAATGCTTAACCACCGGGCATGAGCCGTAAGCGCTGTGGGCAATGACGCCCGCGGCGCACTCGCGGGGTGGCGACGCCGCCTCCTCCGCCCCCTTGGACCGACGGGCATAGACCTGTCACGCTCGGTCCCCACATACTTCAAGCCATGTGCGCGGAACCCCCGCTGCAAGCGCGTGGCGTCCGCATGTTGGAACGGATTATCCCGGTTCCCGAGAACCGTTCCATCATGTAACCTGCACGAAATTTTGCGATCACGCAGAGGGCCAACGTCGTCCCTCGGCACCTTGCATATGCCACATGACGACGACGGGAGAGCCGATGCGTACGCCGCGCCAGCCGTCCCAGCACTCCGGGAATGGCCAGAACTGGTCGTTCATGGATGCTCGCCCTGCTGCGCAGGGTATGTACGACCCCCGCAACGAGCGCGACGCCTGTGGCGTCGGCTTCGTGGCCACCCTCACCGGCGAGGCGAGCCATGCGCTGGTCGAGCAGGCGCTGACCGTTCTGCGCAACCTCGAACACCGCGGTGCCACCGGCTCCGAGCCCGACTCGGGTGACGGCGCCGGCATCCTCTCCCAGGTGCCCGACACCTTCTTCCGGGAGGTGGCCGGATTCGAGCTGCCCGAGGCCGGTGCGTATGCCGTCGGTATCGCCTTCCTGCCGGAGGACGGGACCCAGGACGCCGTCTCGCAGATCGAGACGATCGCGTCCGAGGAGGGGCTGACCGTCCTCGGCTGGCGCGAGGTTCCCGTCGCCCCCGAGCTGCTGGGCGCCACCGCCCGGTCGACGATGCCCGTCTTCCGCCAGGTCTTCGTGGCGGACGGTTCCGCGGCGCCCGCCACGGACATCGCCCTCGACCGCAAGGCCTTCGTACTGCGCAAGCGCGCCGAGCGCGAGGTCGGTGTCTACTTCCCGTCGCTGTCGGCCCGCACGATCGTGTACAAGGGCATGCTGACCACGGGTCAGCTGGAGCCGTTCTTCCCGGACCTGTCCGACCGCCGCTTCGGCTCCGCGATCGCGCTCGTGCACTCCCGGTTCTCCACGAACACCTTCCCGTCGTGGCCGCTCGCGCACCCGTACCGCTTCGTCGCGCACAACGGTGAGATCAACACCGTCAAGGGCAACCGCAACTGGATGGTCGCCCGCGAGTCGCAGCTCGTCTCCGACTTGTTCGGCTCTGCCGACCATGGGCACAGCGGCTCTGCCGACCATGGGCACAGCGGCTCTGCCGACCATGGACACAGCGGATCCGACGACAAGGCCCTCGAGCGCATCTTCCCGGTGTGCACGCCGGACGCCTCCGACTCCGCGTCCTTCGACGAGGTCCTGGAGCTGCTCCACCTCGGCGGCCGCTCGCTGCCGCACTCCGTGCTGATGATGATCCCGGAGGCGTGGGAGAACCACGACTCCATGGACCCGGCCCGGCGCGCCTTCTACCAGTACCACTCCACGATGATGGAGCCCTGGGACGGCCCGGCCTGTGTCACCTTCACCGACGGCACCCAGGTCGGCGCCGTGCTCGACCGCAACGGTCTGCGCCCCGGCCGCTACTGGGTCACCGACGACGGCCTCGTCGTCCTCGGCTCCGAGGTCGGCGTCCTCGACATCGACCCCGCCAAGGTCGTCCGCAAGGGCCGCCTGCAGCCCGGCAAGATGTTCCTCGTCGACACCGCCGAGCACCGCATCATCGAGGACGACGAGATCAAGGCGCAGCTCGCCGCCGAGGCCCCCTACGCGGAGTGGCTGGAGGCCGGCGAGATCGAGCTGTCCGACCTTCCCGAGCGTGAGCACATCGTGCACACCCACGCCTCGGTCACCCGTCGCCAGCAGACCTTCGGTTACACCGAGGAGGAGCTGCGCGTCATCCTCGCCCCGATGGCCAAGGCCGGTGCCGAGCCGATCGGTTCGATGGGCACCGACTCGCCGATCGCCGCGCTGAGCGACCGTCCGCGTCTGCTCTTCGACTACTTCACCCAGCTGTTCGCGCAGGTCACCAACCCGCCGCTGGACGCCATCCGCGAGGAGCTCGTCACCTCGCTGCGTTCGTCCCTCGGTCCGCAGGGCAACCTGCTGGAGCCGACGGCCGCGTCCTGCCGTAGCGTCACGCTGCCGTTCCCGGTGATCGACAACGACGAGCTGGCCAAGCTCATCCACATCAACGCCGACGGCGACATGCCCGGCTTCAAGGCCGCGACCCTGTCCGGTCTGTACCGGGTGCACGGTGGCGGTGACGCCCTCGCCGCGCGCATCGAGGAGATCTGCGCCGAGGCCGACGCCGCCATCGACAACGGCGCCCGCCTGATCGTCCTGTCGGACCGTCACTCGGACGCCGAGCACGCGCCGATCCCGTCGCTGCTGCTCACCGCGGCCGTCCACCACCACCTCATCCGCACCAAGCAGCGCACCCACGTGGGCCTGCTGGTCGAGGCCGGCGACGTCCGCGAGGTCCACCACGTCGCCCTGCTCATCGGCTACGGCGCCGCCGCCGTCAACCCGTACCTGGCGATGGAGTCCGTCGAGGACCTGGTCCGCGCCGGCACCTTCCTGTCGGACATCGAGGCCGAGCAGGCCATCCGCAACCTGATCTACGCCCTCGGCAAGGGCGTCCTGAAGGTCATGTCCAAGATGGGCATCTCGACGGTCGCCTCCTACCGCGGCGCCCAGGTCTTCGAGGCGGTCGGTCTGGACGACGCCTTCGTCGAGAAGTACTTCAACGGCACGGCCACCAAGATCGGCGGCGTCGGCATCGACGTCATCGCCAAGGAGGTCGCCGCCCGCCACGCCAAGGCGTACCCGGCCTCCGGCATCGCGCCCGCGCACCGCGCGCTGGAGATAGGCGGCGAGTACCAGTGGCGCCGCGAGGGCGAGCCGCACCTGTTCGACCCGGAGACGGTCTTCCGCCTCCAGCACTCCACGCGCACCGGTCGCTACGACATCTTCAAGAAGTACACGGACCGCGTGAACGAGCAGTCCGAGCGCCTGATGACGCTCCGCGGGCTCTTCGGCTTCAAGTCCGACCGGCAGCCGATCCCCATCGACGAGGTCGAGCCGGCCAGCGAGATCGTCAAGCGCTTCTCCACCGGCGCCATGTCGTACGGCTCCATCTCCAAGGAGGCGCACGAGACCCTCGCCATCGCCATGAACCAGCTGGGCGGCAAGTCCAACACCGGTGAGGGCGGCGAGGACCCGGAGCGTCTGTACGACCCGGCGCGGCGGTCGAGCATCAAGCAGGTCGCGTCCGGCCGCTTCGGTGTGACGTCCGAGTACCTGGTCAACGCCGACGACATCCAGATCAAGATGGCCCAGGGCGCCAAGCCCGGTGAGGGCGGTCAGCTGCCCGGCCACAAGGTCTACCCGTGGGTCGCCAAGACGCGTCACTCGACGCCGGGCGTGGGCCTGATCTCCCCGCCGCCGCACCACGACATCTACTCCATCGAGGACCTGGCCCAGCTGATCCACGACCTGAAGAACGCGAACCCGCAGGCGCGGATTCACGTCAAGCTGGTCTCCGAGGTCGGCGTGGGCACGGTCGCCGCGGGTGTGTCGAAGGCGCACGCGGACGTCGTGCTGATCTCCGGTCACGACGGCGGTACGGGTGCCTCCCCGCTCACCTCGCTGAAGCACGCCGGTGGCCCCTGGGAGCTCGGCCTCGCCGAGACCCAGCAGACGCTGCTGCTCAACGGCCTGCGCGACCGCATCGTCGTACAGACCGACGGCCAGCTGAAGACCGGCCGGGACGTCGTCATCGCCGCGCTGCTCGGCGCCGAGGAGTTCGGTTTCGCGACCGCGCCGCTCGTCGTCTCCGGCTGCGTCATGATGCGCGTCTGCCACCTGGACACCTGCCCGGTCGGCATAGCCACCCAGAACCCGACGCTGCGCGACCGGTTCTCCGGCAAGGCCGAGTACGTCGTGAACTTCTTCCAGTTCATCGCCGAAGAGGTCCGTGAGATCCTCGCCGAGCTGGGCTTCCGCACCATCGAGGAGGCCGTCGGCCACGCCGAGGCGCTCGACGTGACCCGCGCGGTCGACCACTGGAAGGCGCAGGGCCTGGACCTGGCCCCGCTGTTCCACGTGCCGGCGCTGCCCGAGGGCGCGGTGCGCCACCAGCTCATCGAGCAGGACCACGGCCTGGAGAAGGCGCTCGACAACGAGCTGATCAAGCTCGCCGCCGACGCGCTCGCCGCGGACTCCGCGACCGACGCCCAGCCGGTGCGCGCCCAGGTCGCCATCCGCAACATCAACCGCACGGTCGGCACCATGCTCGGCCACGAGGTGACCAAGAAGTTCGGTGGCGCGGGCCTGCCCGACGACACCATCGACATCACCTTCACCGGCTCCGCGGGCCAGTCCTTCGGTGCCTTCCTCCCGCGCGGTGTCACGCTGCGCCTGGAGGGCGACGCGAACGACTACGTCGGCAAGGGCCTCTCCGGCGGCCGGGTGATCGTCCGTCCCGACCGGGGCGCCGACCACCTCGCCGAGTACTCGACGATCGCGGGCAACACCATCGCGTACGGCGCGACCGGCGGAGAGCTGTTCCTGCGCGGTCGTACGGGCGAGCGGTTCTGCGTCCGAAACTCCGGTGCGCTGGTCGTCTCCGAGGGCGTGGGCGACCACGGCTGCGAGTACATGACCGGCGGCCACGCGGTGGTCCTGGGCGAGACGGGCCGCAACTTCGCGGCCGGCATGTCCGGCGGTATCGCCTACGTCATCGACCTCGACCGCGACAACGTCAACGTCGGCAACATCGGTGCCGTGGAGGCTCTCGACGAGGCCGACAAGCAGTGGCTGCACGACGTGGTGCGCCGCCACCAGGAGGAGACCGGCTCGACGGTCGCCGAGAAGCTGCTCGCCGAGTGGGACACCGCCGTGGACCGCTTCAGCAAGATCATCCCCAGCACGTACAAGGCAGTGCTCGCCGCCAAGGACGCCGCCGAGCGAGCCGGTCTCTCCGAGACCGAGATCACCGAGAAGATGATGGAGGCGGCGACCAATGGCTGATCCCAAGGGCTTTCTCAACCACGGCCGCGAGGTCGCCAAGTCCCGTCCCGTCGACGTGCGTCTGAAGGACTGGAACGAGGTCTACGTCCCCGGCTCCCTGCTGCCGATCATCAGCAAGCAGGCCAGCCGCTGCATGGACTGCGGCATCCCCTTCTGCCACAACGGCTGTCCGCTGGGGAACCTGATCCCCGAGTGGAACGACTACGCCTACCGCGAGGACTGGTCGGCCGCGTCGGAGCGCCTGCACGCGACGAACAACTTCCCGGAGTTCACCGGGCGGCTGTGCCCGGCTCCCTGTGAGTCGGCGTGCGTGCTCGGCATCAACCAGCCGGCCGTCACCATCAAGAACGTCGAGGTCTCGATCATCGACAAGGCGTGGGACGAGGGCACCGTCGCCCCGCAGATCCCCGAGCGCCTGTCCGGCAAGACCGTCGCCGTCATCGGTTCGGGCCCGGCGGGCCTGGCCGCCGCCCAGCAGCTGACCCGGGCCGGCCACACCGTCGCCGTCTACGAGCGCGCGGACCGCATCGGAGGCCTTCTCCGGTACGGCATCCCCGAGTTCAAGATGGAGAAGCGGCACATCAACCGCCGTATCGAGCAGATGCGCGCGGAGGGCACCCGCTTCCGTACCGGCATCGAGATCGGCCGCGACCTCAAGGCGACCGACCTGAAGAAGCGGTACGACGCCATCGTCATCGCCGCCGGTGCGACGACCGCCCGTGACCTGCCGGTCCCCGGCCGCGAGCTCAAGGGCATTTACCAGGCCATGGAGTACCTGCCGCTGGCCAACAAGGTCCAGGAGGGCGACTTCGTGACGCCCCCGATCTCGGCCGAGGGCAAGCACGTCGTGGTCATCGGCGGTGGCGACACCGGTGCCGACTGCGTGGGCACCGCCCACCGCCAGGGCGCGGCCTCGGTCACGCAGCTGGAGATCATGCCCCGCCCGAACGACGAGCGGAACCCGGTCGCCCAGCCGTGGCCGACCTTCCCGATGCTCTACAAGGTCACCTCCGCGCACGAGGAGGGCGGCGAGCGGGTCTACTCCGTCTCCACCACCCACTTCGAGGGCGACGAGGACGGCAACGTCCAGTGGCTGCACCTCACCGAGGTCGAGTTCATCGACGGCAAGCTGACCCCGAAGCCGGGCACGGAGCGCAAGATCCCCGCCCAGCTGGTCACCCTCGCCATGGGCTTCACGGGCACCGACCGCGAGAACGGCCTGGTCGAGCAGTTCGGCCTGGAGCTCGACGAGCGCGGCAACATCGCCCGCGACGCCGACTTCCAGACCAACGTGCCGGGCGTCTTCGTCGCCGGTGACGCGGGCCGCGGTCAGTCCCTGATCGTGTGGGCGATCGCGGAGGGCCGCTCGGCCGCCCGCGGCACCGACCGCTTCCTGACCGGCGCCAGCGAACTGCCGGCCCCGATCAAGCCGACGGACCGCGCGCTGATGGTCTGACGGCCGCACGACAGGTGACCTGACGGTCACTCACATACGTCCCGTACAACGGCGTACGGAACACTGACGGCGCCTGCCCCAGTCCCCGACCGGACTACAGGGCAGGCGCTGTCGCATGTCCTCAGGGCACCCGGTACGTCTCCCCGTACACCCGCCACTCCAGCGGCGTGCTCAGCCCGAGGTTGCCCTCGTCGAGGAAGCGGCGCTGGGCCGTGTCGAGGCGGGTGGTGTCGGTGTTCGGGTTCTTCTCCCGCATGGCCGTGCGGCGGACGTCGAGGAAGGCCTTCAGGTACGCCTTCTCGGAGCCGCCCGCGGACGGGGAGTCCGCCTTGTTCAGGGCACGTTCGCGCAGGACGTAGAAGCCGTCGCCGTCGACGGCGGCGCCATGGAAGACCATCGCGTCGTAGTAGACGAACTGGCCCAGCGTGCCGAGGCCGTCCAGCTTGGCGAGGCGGACCGCCGGGTTGAAGTAGGCGCGGTCGCGTTCGGCGTCCTGCGCCTCGCGGAAGGCCGCCACCTCGGCCTCCGCCTTCCAGGCCGCCGTGAAACCGGGGTCGAGGCCCTCGTGGGAGTCGGTGCCGTCGACCTCGCGCAGGGCGGGCAGGTACCGGGCGAGCCCGTTGTCCGGGTGGGCCTCGGTGTAGTTCTCGACCAGGGCGAGCAGGTCGTGGGTGCCGGTGCAGAAGCCGATGATGCCGGCGGTGTAGCCCTGGCCGTCGTCGAGGTCCTCGATGGAGCCGTAGGTGTGGCGCCAGTCGAGGGTCGAGCTCTCGGCGCTGGACACCAACTGCTGGGCCAGCTCCTTCTTCGCGCGGCCGGCCAGGCCCGGTGGCAGGCTCTCGATCAGCTTGTCGTCCGCCGCCCGCTCCTGCTCGGCCCTGCTCTTGGCCTCCTCGCGGGCCGCCTGCCGGGCGGTGGCGACGGTGGAGTCGGCCGGGCTCTCGGCGGGGTCCGAGGGGACCAGGAAGTAGACGACCGCGGCGATGGCGACGGGGACGGCCGCGAAGAGCAGGATGCCGATACGTCTCACTGGGCCGGCCCTCCGCCCGTCAGCTCCGCCTTCGCGACCGCGACCACCGCCAGCAGCACCAGTACGCCCACGCAGGCGGCCGCCTGGATCGGCGCCTGGCGCGGCCCGCGCGGGGCGTAGGCGTAGGCGAGGGTCACCGCGGCTCCCGTCAGCAGTCCGCCGAGGTGGCCCTGCCAGGAGGTGAGGCCCGCGGAGAGCAGCAGCCACAGCAGCAGGAACGCCATGAAGCGATTGACGCCGCGCATGTCCGCGCCGATCCGGCGGGCGAGGACGTAGTACGCGGCGCCGAGGCCGAAGATCGCGCCCGACGCACCGACCGACTCCACGTGCGCGTCGGTGAGCAGCAGCTCGAACACCGAACCGCCCAGCGTCGCCAGCAGGTAGAGCGCGACGTACCGGAGCCGGCCCAGCATGGGTTCCACGACCCGGCCGAGCTGCCACAGCGAGAGCATGTTCATCACGATGTGGAGCAGCCCGAAGGTGCCCTCCGTCGGCGGTGTGTGGAGGAATCCGCTGGTCAGCAGCCGGTCCCACTGCCCGGCGACCACGCCCTCGGCGTGGAAGTCCGACGGGTGGCCGGCCTCGTAGACGTAGTAGCCGCCGTCCGGCCCGACCAGCCGGGCGCCGAGCATCGCGAACCGGTCCAGGATCTCCGGGCGCACCACCTCGGCCAGATAGGCGAGGACGTTGAGCGCGATGAGCACGGAGGTCACGAGGGGCGTCGCGGCGATCCGTCCGCCCACGAGCGTGCGGGCCTGCCGCACCGACCGCGCGGCCTCCCGCACGCACTCCACGCACTGGTGTCCGACGGCCGCCTCCCGCATGCAGTCCGGGCAGATGTACCGGTCGCAGCGGGTACAGCGGACGTGGGACTCCACCTTCGGGTGGCGATAGCAGGTCGTGACAGTGGGCCGGCCGGACTCGGACGGGGTGGACTGCGACGGGGTGGACTCGGGCTCCACAGCCGGCTCCTCGATGGGGACGGGACGAACGGTGAGCCGGTGGGGACGGCGGCGAACAAAATAGCGAACACCTGTGGACGGAGGGAGAGGCGGGGCCAATGGTGCCGTAGCCTCGGCAGCCGCACGATGCACGAGGGGGAGAGCATATGGCCGCGATCAGTCTCAGCAAGGTCGAGGAGACGGCGCCCGCGCTGGTCAGCCTGTACAAGAGCGCCGGGGTGTCGCTGCACAAGCACCGGCTGGACGGGGTGCGGGCCGCGGTCTATCTGGTCGTGGACTACTCCGGGTCGATGAAGCCGTACTACAAGGACGGCAGTGTGCAGGCGCTGGCCGACCGGGTGCTCGGGCTGTCGGCGCACTTCGACGACGACGGGACCGTGCCGGTGGTGTTCTTCTCCACCGACGTCGACGCCGAGACCGAGATCGCCCTGGCGGACCATCAGGGTCGGATCGAGCGGATCGTGGCCGGCCTCGGGCACATGGGCAAGACCAGCTACCACCTTGCCATGGACGCCGTCATCGACCACTACCTGGACAGCGGGTCGAAGGATCCCGCCCTGGTCGTCTTCCAGACGGACGGCGGGCCCATCAACAAGCCGGCCGCGGAACGGTACCTGTGCAAAGCGGCCCCGCTGCCGCTGTTCTGGCAGTTCATCGGCTTCGGTGACCCCACCAGCCGGCAGTTCGACTTCCTGCGCAAGCTCGACGAGCTGGCGGTGCCGGACAAGCGGGTGGTCGACAACGCCGGTTTCTTCCACGCCGGCTCGGATCCGCGGACCGTCGCCGACGCCGAGTTGTACGACCGCCTGGTCGGGGAGTTCCCGAAGTGGCTGGCGGCGGCGCGGGCGCGGGGGATCGTCGGGCCGTCCTGACCGACGGCCGGGGATGTTCGCCCCGTTGGCGGGGCCCGTACGCCCGTGTAACCCTGTGGTTGATCCGACGGGGAGGCGACGTATGGACGGCGCACGATCGGGGCACGAAGGAACGGGCGCTCAGCGGTCCGCGCCGCCCGGCAAGGGCGAGAGGGTCGCCGACTGGGCGGACGGGCGGCTCGGGCTGTACGCGCTGGCCAAGGCCAACATGCGCAAGGTCTTCCCGGACCACTGGTCCTTCATGCTGGGCGAGGTCTGCCTCTACAGCTTCCTCGTGCTGATCCTCACCGGCGTCTACCTCACCCTGTTCTTCGACCCGAGCACCAACGAGGTCGTCTACAACGGCACCTACGAGCCCCTGAACGGCGTCCTGATGACCAGGGCGTACGAGTCCACCCTCGACATCAGCTTCGACGTGCGCGGCGGGCTGCTCATCCGGCAGATCCACCACTGGGCGGCGCTGGTCTTCGTCACCGGCATGCTCGTGCACATGATGCGGGTGTTCTTCACCGGGGCCTTCCGCAAGCCCCGCGAGCTCAACTGGGTGTTCGGCTGGACCCTGCTGATGCTCGGCATCATCACCGGCCTGACCGGCTACTCCCTCCCCGACGACCTGCTGTCCGGCACCGGCCTCAGGTTCGCCCACGGCGCGATCCTGTCCATCCCGATCGTGGGGACGTATGTGGCGTTCTTCCTCTTCGGCGGGGAGTTCCCGGGGGAGGACTTCATCGCCCGGCTGTACCCGATCCACATCCTGCTGCTGCCCGGGATCATGCTCGGCCTGGTGGTCGCCCATCTGATCCTGGTCTTCTACCACAAGCACACCCAGTTCCCGGGCCCCGGCCGCGACCAGAAGACGGTCGTCGGCATGCCCTTCCTGCCGGTGTACATGGCCAAGGCGGGCGGCTTCTTCTTCCTCGTCTTCGGCGTGCTGGCGCTCATGGGCGGCATCGCCAGCATCAACCCGGTGTGGGCGTTCGGGCCCTACCGCCCGGACCTGGTGACCACGGGCGCCCAGCCCGACTGGTACCTGGGCTTCTCCGAGGGACTGATCCGGGTGATGCCGGGATGGGAGCTCAACGCCTGGGGCCACACCCTGGAACTGGGCGTCTTCATCCCCTTCTCGCTCTTCCCGCTGATCCTGCTCGCGATCGGCCTGTATCCCTTCCTGGAAGCGTGGATCACCGGCGACAAACGCGAGCACCACATCCTCGACCGGCCGCGCAACATGCCCGTACGCACCGGCCTCGGCGCGGCATGGCTGAGCCTGTACGCGGTGCTGCTGATCGGTGGCGGCAACGACATCGTGGCCACGCATCTGCATCTGTCCATCAACGCGATCACGTGGTTCGTGCGGGTCTCGGTCTTCGTCGTGCCGGTCGTCACCTTCTTCCTGACCAAGCGCATCTGTCTCGGGCTGCAGCGCCGGGACCGGGCCAAGGTGCTGCACGGCAGGGAGACGGGCACCATCAAACGGCTCCCGAACGGCGAGTACATCGAGATCCACGAACCCCTCTCGCAGGCGCAGCTGTTCACCCTCACCCAACACGAGGAACACCAGCCGTACGAGGTCGGCCCGCTCGTCGACGCGAACGGCGTGCGGCGCCGGGTCAGCCCGACGCAGCGGGTACGGGCCAGGCTGGCGCGGGCGATGTTCGGGCCGCAGACGCGGATCGCCAAGCCGACGGTGGCGGAGTACCGCGAGCTCACCAGCGGCGATCACCACTGACGTCGCGGGCACCGAGCACGTCGGCCCTGCATATGTCCGGGTCGCCCCAGACGCCGCGCAGGGCGCGGGCCTTGGTCAGCCACAGCGACAGGTCGTACTCCGCCGTGTAGCCGATCGCGCCGTGCAACTGCAGCGCGGTACGGGCGGTGGCGTACGCCGCCTCGCAGGCGGTGACCTTGGCGGCGGCGACGTCGGCGGGCGCCATGGTGAGCGCGGCGCCGAACAGGAGCGGTCGGGCGAACTCCAGGGCGATCTTCGCGTCGGCGAGACGATGCTTGACCGCCTGGAACGAGCCTATGGGGGCGCCGAACTGGGTGCGCCGCTTGACGTGGGCGACCGTCTTGTCGAGAAGCGCGAGCCCGACGCCGAGGGCCTGGGCGGCGGTGGTGAGGCGGGCATGGGCGAGGGCGTGGGCGGTGGCCGGGGCGGGACTGAGGAGTTCGCCGCCGGGTTCGAGGGGAGCGAGGCGGCGGGCCGGGTCCAGGGAGTGGCGTACGGGTCCATGGCCGGGGGAGACGTACAGCCCTTGGGGGGTGAGGGCCAGGTGGGTGGTGGCCACGTCGCCGTCCAGGGCGTACGGCGTCCGCCACGCCAGCGTCGCCATGGCCTCGCCGGACGCCCACGCGGGCAGGCGCCGCTTGGCCGGGCCGGGGTCCGGCAGGTCGGCGAGCAGGATCGCTGCCGTGACCGTCTCCACCAGCGGTCCGGGTACGGCATGCCGGCCCAACTCGATGAAGGCGACGGCGAGTTCGAGGGGACGTGGGCCCAGCCCTTCGTACGCCTCGGGAACCGCCAGCGCGAACACCCCCGCCTCGGCGATACGGGACCACAGCGCGCGGCCCCGGGCATGCTCGCCGCGGCTCCAGTCCCGTACGGCCGAGGGCGTGTCCGAGGCGGCCAGCATGGCGTTCAGCGAGTCGGCGAACGCCCGCTGCTCGGCGTCGAGGAGGAACCGCATCAGCGAGGTCCCTTCGGCAGCGGCGGCGTCCCCGCCGGTGTCCCCGTCCCCGTCGGCGCGGGCATCGGCCCAGGCCGACCGCGTCCGGCCCGCACCCCGGCGCCCGTGGCGTTCCCCTTGGCTTCGGCGGAGCCCCCTCGCATCAGCGTCGCCCCTTCGGCAGGCCGAGCAACCGCTCGGCGATGATGTCGCGCTGGATCTCGTTCGTCCCGGCGTAGATCGGGCCGGCGAGGGAGAAGACGTACCGCTCGGACCAGTCGGTGTCGGCCAACTCGCCCTCGGGGCCCAGCAGATCGAGCGCCGTCTCGTGCAGCGCGATGTCGTACTCCGACCAGAAGACCTTGTTCAGGCTGGACTCCGGGCCGATCGACTCGCCGTCGAGGAAGCGGGAGGCGGCGGCGAAGGTGAAGAGCTGGTAGGCACGGGCGCCGATCAGGGCGTCGGCCACGCCGTTCCTGCTGCTCTCCGGGCTGCCCTGTGCCTGCCAGAGCCGGTGGAGCCGGTCGGCGCTCGCGAGGAAACGGCCGGGGGAGCGGAGCATTAGACCGCGCTCGTTGCCCGCCGTCGACATCGCGATGCGCCAGCCCTGGCCCGGCTCGCCGATCACGTCCTCGTCCGGCACGAACACCTCGTCCAGGAACAGTTCGGCGAAGGCGGGCTTGCCGTCGAGGCGGGCGATGGGGCGGACCGTGACACCGGGGGCACGCAGGTCGAACATCAGGTACGTCAGGCCCTGGTGGGGCTTCGGGGTGTCCGGGTCGGTGCGGAACAGGCCGAACGCGCGGTCGGCGAAGGCGGCGCGGGACGACCAGGTCTTCTGGCCGGACAGCAGCCAGCCGCCCTCCGCGCGTGTGGCCCGGGACCTCAGGGACGCCAGGTCGGAACCGGCCTCCGGCTCCGACCACGCCTGCGCCCAGATCACCTCGCCGGTGGCCAGGGGAGGGAGCACACGGGTGCGCTGCTCCTCGGTGCCGTGGTCGATGAGGGTCGGGGCGAGGAGGCTGATGCCGTTCTGGTTGACGCGGCCGGGGCCGCCCGCCGCGTAGTACTCCTCCTCGAACAGCAGCCACTGCACGAGCGTGGCGTCCCGGCCGCCGTACGCCGTCGGCCAGTTCACCACCGACCAGCGGTCCGCCGCCAGTTCGGCCTCCCACGCCCGGTGCGCCGCGAAGCCCTCCCGGGTCTCCAGGGACGGGAGCGGATCGGGCGGCACATGCGCGCGCAGCCAGGCGCGGGCCTCGGCGCGGAACGCCTCGTCGGCGGCGGTGTGGGTGAGGTCCACGGTCGCCCTCCCTCCTCACGAGTTCTTCCCTAACAAGTGTTTGGTAGGTTAGCGTGCTGCTATGACAAACGTCGAGGCGCCGGCGTACGTTCCCGGGCACGGACTGCTGCGCGGGCGCACCGCCGTGATCACCGCGGCGGCGGGCGCGGGCATCGGCGGGGCGACCGCGCGCCGCTTCCTCGAAGAAGGCGCGCGCGTGCTGATCAGCGACGCGCACGCGCGGCGACTGAAGGAGCACGAGGCACAGCTGGCCCAGGAGTTCGAGGGCGCGGTGGCGTCCGCGGTGTGCGATGTCACCGACGAGACGCAGGTGCGGGCACTGTTCGACACCGCCCTACAGGAGCACGGCCGGCTCGACGTGGTCGTCAACAACGCGGGCCTCGGCGGGACTTCACCGCTCGTCGACATGACCGACGAGCAGTGGGCGAGGGTGCTGGACGTGACGTTGAACGGCACATTCCGGTGCGTGCGGGCGGCGCTGAGGCTGTTTCGCGCTCACGGGCACGGCGGCGTGATCGTCAACAACGCCTCCGTCGTCGGCTGGCGCGCCCAGGCCGGGCAGGCGCACTACGCGGCCGCGAAGGCCGGCGTCATGGCGCTGACCAGGTGCGCCGCCGTCGAGGCGGCCGAGTACGGGGTGCGGGTCAACGCGGTGTCGCCGAGCCTCGCCATGCACCCGCACCTGGCGAAGGTGACGACCCCCGAGCTGCTGGAGGAACTGACCGCGCGCGAGGCCTTCGGGCGGTACGCCGAGCCCTGGGAGGTGGCCAACGTGATCGTCTTCCTGGCCTCCGGCTACTCCTCGTACATGACGGGAGAGATCGTCTCCGTCAGCAGCCAGCACGCCTAGGACGACAATGGACCCGTGCCGACCAAGAAGAAGCCCCAGGTGACCGCCGCAGCCGCCAGGCGCCGCGAACTCCTCGACACCGCCGCCGAGGTCTTCGCCGAGCAGGGCTACAACGCCACCACCGTACGCAAGATCGCCGACCACGCGGGCATGCTCGCGGGCAGCCTCTACTACCACTTCGACTCCAAGGAGTCGATGCTGGAGGAGATCCTGCGGTCCTTCCTCGACGAGCTGTGGAGTGGCTACGACGCCGTCCTGGCGGCCGAGCTGGACCCGCGAGAGACGCTTCGGGCGCTGGTCACCGAGTCGTTCCGGGAGATCGACCGGCACCGTGCCGCCGTCGCGATCTACCAGAAGGAGAACAGACAGCTGGTGGCGCAGGAGCGGTTCGCGTTCCTCGCCGAGTCGCAGCGCAAGTTCGAGAAGGCGTGGCTGTCCACGCTGGAGCGCGGGGTCGCGGCCGAGGTGTTCCGGTCCGACCTCGACGTCCGGCTCACCTACCGGTTCGTGCGGGACACGGTGTGGGTCGCCGCGTCCTGGTACCGGCCCGGCGGACAGCACAGCCCGGAGGAGATCGCCCGGCAGTACCTGTCGATGGTGCTGGACGGGATCGCCGTACGCACATAACCCATCGGGGAGTCTGGGGAGTCGCCATGGCCGAGGCCTACATCGTCGAAGCGGTCCGTACGCCCGTCGGGCGGCGTGGAGGAGGGCTCAGCGGGGTCCATCCGGCCGACCTGGGCGCGCATGTGCTGAAGGAACTCGTCTCGCGCGCGGGCATGGACCCGGCCGCCGTCGAGGACGTCGTCTTCGGCTGCCTGGACGCCGTGGGACCGCAGGCCGGCGACATCGCGCGGACCTGCTGGCTGGCGGCCGGGCTGCCGGAGGAGGTGCCGGGGGTGACCGTGGACCGCCAGTGCGGGTCCTCGCAGCAGGCCGTGCACTTCGCGGCGCAGGGCGTGCTGTCCGGCACCCAGGACCTGGTGGTCGCGGGCGGCGTGCAGAACATGTCCATGATCCCCATCGCCTTCGCCACCCGGCAGGCCGCCGAGCCGCTGGGGCTGACGGCGGGGCCCTTCGCGGGCAGCGAGGGCTGGCGGGCGCGGTACGGGGAGAAGCCCGTCAACCAGTTCGTGGGCGCCGAGATGATCGCCGCGAAGTGGGGAATCAGCCGCCAGGACCAGGAGGAGTTCGCACTGCGCTCGCACCGGCGGGCCCTGCGGGCGATCGACGAGGGCCGCTTCGAGCGGGAGGTCGTGCCCTACGGCCGGGTCGCCGTCGACGAGGGGCCGCGCCGCGACACCTCCCTGGAGAAGATGGCCGGACTCAAGCCCGTCATCGACGGCGGCACCATCACGGCCGCCTGTTCCTCGCAGGTCTCCGACGGCGCGGCGGCGATGCTGCTGGCCTCGGAGCGGGCGGTGCGCGAGCATGGGCTCACGCCCCGGGCCCGGGTGCACCACCTCTCGGTGCGCGGTGAGGATCCCATCCGCATGCTCACCGCCCCCATCCCCGCCACCGCCCACGCCCTGAAGAAGACCGGCCTGACCATCGACGACATCGACCTCGTGGAGATCAACGAGGCCTTCGCCCCGGTCGTCCTGGCGTGGCTGAAGGAGACCGGCGCGGATCCGGACAAGGTCAATGTCAACGGCGGGGCGATCGCTCTGGGGCATCCGCTGGGCGCCACGGGCGTGAAGCTCATGACGACGCTGCTGCACGAACTGGAGCGCACGGGCGGCCGGTTCGGGCTGCAGACGATGTGCGAGGGCGGGGGACAGGCGAACGTGACGATCATCGAGAGGCTGTAGTCGTCACCGCGGGAGGCGGTCCCGGACCTCCTCCGCCTCCTTCATGATCCGTTCCACCAGTTCCGCGCACGAAGGCAGGTCGTCGATCACCCCGGCGACCTGCCCGCAGGCCATGACTCCGAGATCCGTACGGCCGTCGACCATCGCCGATCTGAGCAGCATCGGGGTGTTGGCGGCGAGCAGGACCTGGCTCCAGGTGAGGTCCTTGCCGTGCCGCATCGCCAGGCCGTCGTGGATCAGTTGCCGCCAGGTCAGCCCCGACAGTTGCCGGAAGCCGGCCGCCCGACGGACCGCGTGCACCAGTGCCTTCGTACGGCCGGAGTTCTCCAGCGCGGCCACCAGTTCCGTACGTAGCATGCGGTGCGGCAGGCCGTCGACCGCTCGGGTCACGGTCACGTCCTTGACCGTCGCCGCCAGATACCGCGCCTTCACCGCGTCCGGCACCGTCGAGTCCGACGTCAGCAGGAACCGCGTGCCCATCGCCACCCCCGCCGCCCCGTAGGCCAGCGCCGCGACCAGGCCGCGTCCGTCGAAGAAGCCGCCCGCCGCCACGACCGGTATGTCCACGGCGTCGACCACCTGGGGCAGCAGCACCGTCGTCGAGACCTCGCCGGTGTGTCCGCCACCCTCCCCGCCCTGCACGATGACCGCGTCCGCGCCCCAGGCCACGACCTTCTCGGCATGCCGCCGGGCGCCGATCGAGGGGATGACGACCACGCCCGCGTCCTTGAGCTCGGCGATCAGCTCGGGGGACGGCGCCAGAGCGAAGGAGGCGACGCGCACACCCTCGTCGATCATGATGCGGACCCGGTCGCCGGCGTCCGAGGCGTCCGCGCGCAGATTCACCCCGAACGGCGCGTCCGTACGGGACCTGACCTCGCGTATCGCCGCACGCAGCCGGTCGACGGTCATCGTCGCGGAGGCCAGGATGCCGAGCGCACCCGCGTTCGCCGTCGCCGAGACCAGCCGCGGGCCCGCCACCCAGCCCATCCCCGTCTGCAGGATCGGGTGACGGACCCCGACCAGCCGGGTCAGCGGCGTCTCCATCACTCCCCGACCTCCCTGACGCGCGTGTTCGCCGGGTCGATGACCTCGCGGATGAGCCGCAGTTCGCCGGCGGTGGGTTCGCGGGTCGGCGGCACCTCGTCCGGGACGACCAGGTGGAACGCGGTCGCCTCCCTGACCTGCTCCAGCGTGACCCCCGGATGGAGCGAAGCCAGACGCATCGTGTGGTCGGGCGTGGCGAAGTCGAAGACGCCGAGGTCGGAGACGACACGAGGAATGCGGTGGTACGGGGCGCCGCCCGCGTGGTCGTAGCCCACCCCGCACACCATGTCGACCTTCTCGACGAACACCCGCCGCGAATGCCTCGGGATCCAGTAACTCGTCGGATGGTTCAGCGTGTTGACCGGCGCCCCACGCACCCCGAGCAGCTGCCGCTTCGGCCGCTCCCAGTCGCCGATGCACGAGATGTTCTGGTTGCCGAAGCGGTCGATCTGGCTCGCGCCCATCATCACGTGCCGTCGGCCACCGGTGACCAGGGCCAGGTGCTGTCGGTACGGCAGCCACCCCTCAGCGGTTCCGTCCGGGCGGACCAGCATCGCCTCGCCGTCGGTCAGCAGCAGGTCCGGCGAGAACGTGAGCCGGGCCAGCCGGGCCCCCACCGACGGGATCAGTCCCATCGGGCTCGCCAGGATCTCACCCGCCTCGCGCCAGGCCTCGGCGCAGGCGATCACGCAGTACTCGGCGCGGGTGGGCGGCAGAAGAGATGCGCGGGTGGCCTCCGTGGCCGTCATGAGTCCTCCCCGGCCGCCGACTGGTACGCCTGCTCGTCCCCGTCGAGGAACCGCGCCGCGAACTGCGGCCAGGGCGTGGTCGCGTACGTCTTCTGGAAGGCCTCGTCCCGGCCGTAGTCGGGCGCGCAGGACGTGAAGTGCGCCCCGTTCGGGGCCTCGACGACACCGGTCACCGTGTGCCGCTTGATCAGCAGCGACTGCGGGGCCGCGTCCTTCGTCAACTCGGCCGTGTCGACGACCCGTTCACAGGAGACGTACGCCGCGTCGGCCGCCTCGCAGAACAGGTCGTCGAAGTACGGGTCGGGCCCCAGACACTGCCCGTTGCCCAGCCGGTCGGCGCGGTTGACGTGGACCAGGGCCGCGTCGAGCCGCAGCGCGGGCATGGCGACGAACGTCTCCCCGTCGCCGTACGGCGAAGTCACCGTCCGCAGACCCGGGTTGACCCGCATCACATCCGAACCGATCCCGGCCCGCACCGGCAGGAAGGGCAGCCGGTTCGCGGCCGCGTGCAGCCCCCACATGAACATCGCCTCGTCGACCTCCATCAGCTCGAAGGCGCCGCGCTCCCGGGCCGCGCGGAAGTGCGGTTCCAGGGGGATGGAGTCGAGGGTGGCGAAGGGGGCGACCAGCTTGCGGATCCGCCCGGCGGCGGCGAGCATGCCGACGTCCGGGCCGCCGTACGAGACGACGGTGAGGTCGGTGACGTCGGACCGGAGCACCGCCCTGACCAGGGCCATCGGCTTACGGCGCGAGCCCCAGCCGCCGATGCCGAGGGTCATGCCGCTGTGCAGCCGGGCGACGACCTGGTCGGCGCTCATTGTCTTGTCGCTCATCTACGCCCCCTCCTCCGCCTTGCCGAAGGTGTCACGGACCCGGTCGGCGACCCCGCTGAGGCCGGCCTCGAAGGTGAAGCCCTGCTCGAAGCGGTAGCCGCGGCGCACGTCGACCGGATCGATGCCGTTGATGGCGGCCTTGGCCAGGCGCAGTAGCCGCCCGTCCTTGGCGGCGATCTCGCGGGCCAACTCCAGGGCCGAGGCACGCAGTTGCGCACGCGGCACGACCCGCCACACCGAGCCGTGCGCGTGCAACTCGCCCGCGGTCGCCGTGCGTGAGGTGTAGTACAGGGCGCGCATCAGATGCTGGGGGACCAGCCGGGCCAGATGAGTGGCCGCGCCCAGCGCTCCCCGGTCCAGCTCGGGCAGCCCGAAGGTGGCGTCCTCGCTCGCCACGATCGCGTCCGCGTTGCCCACCAGGCCGATACCCCCGCCCAGGCAGAAGCCGTGCACGGCCGCGACGACGGGCACCTCGCAGTCGTACACCGCGCCGAAGGCCTCCGCGCAGGCGTGGTTGACGCCGATCAGCGCGCTGTGCCCGTCCCTCTGCAACTCCTTGATGTCCACGCCCGCGTTGAACCCGCGCCCCTCGGCCGTGAGGACGACACACCGGACCTCCGGGTCGCGTCCCGCCGCCCGCACGGCGTCGGCCAGGGCGAACCAGCCTTTCACCGGCAGGGCGTTCACCGGTGGGAAGTCGACCGTGACGACGGCGATCCCGTCTTTTCCGGGTCCCTTTTCCGGGGACGAGGTGGAGACACCCATGGCCGCATCAGCTACCTTTCCACCAAACGTTTGTTAGGTGAAGGGTAGCCGGGAATGGGGCTGGACGGGAAGGTCGTGGTCGTCACGGGCGGTACCCGGGGCGTCGGTGCCGGCATGGCGAAGGCCTTCGCGGAGGCTGGAGCGGACGTCGTCGTCTGCGCGCGCAGACCGCCCGAAGTCCCTTTGCCCGGGGCCGAGTTCAGGTCGCTGGACCTCCGCGACCCGGCAGCCGTACGGGCCTTCTTCGCGGCCCTGCCCCGCCTCGACGTCCTCGTCAACAACGCGGGTGGCACACCGTACCGACGGTTGACGGACGCGGACGCCGAGCGGCACGCGCGCGTGGTCGAGCTGAACCTTCTCGCCCCGCTGACGGCATCCCTGGCCGCCTATGAGCACCTGAAACGGGTGCGGGGCTCGGTGGTGATGATCGGCAGCGTCAGCGGTGGCCGTCCGTCGCCCGGGTCGGCGGCGTACGGGGCGGCCAAGGCCGGGCTGGAGAGCCTGGCCCGCTCGATGGCGGTGGAGTGGGCGCCGGAGGTCCGGGTCAACACGCTGGTCGTCGGCATGGTCCGCACGGAGCAGTCGTATCTCCACTACGGAGGCGAGGACGGCATCGCGGGCGTCTCCCGCACCGTCCCGCTCGGCCGCCTCGCCGAACCGTCCGACGTGGGCGCGGCCGCCGTCTTCCTCGCCTCCGACGCCGCCGCCTACATCAGTGGGGCGAGCCTTCTCGTGCACGGCGGGGGCGAACGACCCGCGTTCCTGGACGCCGCAACGGTCAACAAGGAGGCATGACATGAGCCGGATGTGTGAGGGGCGGGTCGTGGTCGTCACCGGCGGGGGGCGGGGGCTCGGGCGCGCGCATGCGCTTGCGTTCGCGGCGGCGGGGGCGAAGGTTGTCGTCAATGACCTTGGAGTGGGGCTTGACGGGATGCCGGCTGCCGGGGGTCCTGCGGGGGTTGTCGGCGGTCCTGTGCGGGAGGGGGCGGTTGAGGGCTCTGTGCGGGAGGCGGGAGTCGGCAGGCCCGGGGCGCGAGGGGTCGCCGGGGGCTCTGCGCGCGAGGGGGCGGTCAAGGGCTCTGTGCGGGAGGCGGCCGTCGACAAGCCCGGGGCGCGGGGGGCCGACGAGAGCACTGCGCGCCGCGGGGCTGGCGAGGGCTCCGCGCGGCAGGGGGCTGTCGGCGGTCCTGCACCGGCGGTGGTCGCCGGCCCTGCGCGGCAGGGGGCGGTCGAAAGCTCTGTGCGGCAGGGGACTGTCGACGGTTCTGCGCCGTGGGTGGCCACCGACGGTCCTGCGCGGCAGGTGACGGTCGAGGGCCCCGCCCTACAGGTGGCCGTGGACAACCCGGCCCGGCAGGTGGCCGACGAGATCCGCGCGGCGGGCGGTGAGGCGATCGCGCACGGCGGCGACATCGCGACGAGCGCCGGGGCGGCGTCCCTGGTGGCGGCCGCCCTGGAGACGTACGGCCGTCTCGACACCCTCGTCAACAACGCGGGCTTCCTGCGCGACCGGATGCTGGTCAACCTCGACGAGGACGACTGGGACGCCGTCGTACGGGTCCACCTCAAGGGCCACTTCCTCCCCCTGAAGCACGCGGCCGCGTACTGGCGGGCGGAGGCGAAGGCGGGCCGCACGCCGGTCGCCCGGGTCGTCAACACGAGCAGTGGGGCGGGGTTGCTGGGCTCGCTGGGCCAGGCCAACTACAGCGCGGCGAAGGCCGGGATCGTCGCCCTGACCCTGGTCGCGGCGGCCGAACTGGGCCGGTACGGCGTCCAGGTCAACGCGATCGCCCCGGCGGCGCGTACCCGGATGACGGAACGCACCTTCGCGGAGTCGATGGCGGCTCCTGAGGCCGGCTTCGACGCCATGGCCCCGGCGAACGTCTCCCCGTTGGCCGTGTGGCTGGGCTCGGCGGCGAGCGAGGGTGTGACGGGGCGGGTGTTTGAGGCGGAGGGTGGCCGGATCACGGTCATGGAGGGGTGGCGGGCGGGGCCGAGCGCGGACAAGGGGGCGCGGTGGACGCCGGAGGAGGCGGGGGAGGCGGCGCTGAAGCTGTTGGGGGAGGCGGGGGTGCCGGGGCCGGTGTACGGCGCGTGAGGGTTTTCGCCCCCGCCGCCCCTACCCGTCCCATCCCCAGGGGCGCTGCCCCTTCGACCCCGTCACCCTGGGGGCCTGCGGCCCCCAGACCCCCGCTTCGGCCCTGAACGGGCGTCGTCCTCAAACGCCGGACGGGCTGAAATACCTGGTCCGGCGTTGCGAGGTGAAGCCCCCGGCGGGTGGGTGGGGGTTCGGGATGGCGTGGTCTTGTCCTCAAACGCCGGACGGGCTGAGATGCCTGGGCCGGTGTTGAGGGGTGTAGCCCCCTGTGGGTGGGTGGGGGTTCGGGATGGTGTGGTCTTGTCCTCAAACGCCGGACGGGCTGGGGTGTCTGGGCCGGTGTTGAGGGGTGTAGCCCCCTGTGGGTGGTGGGGGCTAGGGATGGCGTGGCCCCGCTTCTCGAACGGCGGATGCGTCAAATCCAGCCCCTCCGGCGTTTGAGGAGCGGGGGTCCAGGGGGCGGAGCCCCCTGGGAGCGGGGTCGTAGGGGCGGGGCCCCTTGAGGATGGGACGGGTAGGGGCGGCGGGGGCGAAAACCCTACGTGTCGCACTCCAACACCGTCCGGCACAACCCACACCGCGCCCGAACCCGCCCCTGCACCGGCACCCGAATCCGCTGCTGACACGTCGGACACGGAAACGACACCCGCAACGGCCCCCGGCCATCCGGCGTGAACGCATACGGCACCCCCGGCTGCACCCCCACCCCGTCCCGCTCCTGGGCATGCCGCCGATCACGCGCGTACCGCCGCCGCCCCGCCCACCCCGCCGCCGTCAGCGGCGGCTGCTGCTCGTCCCGCCGCGCCTCGGCGAGGCCCTTCACATACGCCGTGTACGCCTGCGGACTGGTGAACCACACCGACGGATCCTCGGCGAAGACCAGCGCCCGCTTGGCGAGGACGTACCCGAACTCCTCCGGCGTCAGATACCCCAGCTTCTGCGAGGACGCCGCGTCCTCCCGGTACGCGTCGAGGAGCAGCCAGCCCGCGCCGAGATACGTCGTCGCCGTGTCGGTGAGGATCTCGTTGTCCCGGGTGCCGGGGAAGGACAGGCCGAGGCGGTGCAGGTACACATGCATCACCTCGTGGGCGAGCGCCGCCCCGATGTCCCGCCGGTGCGTGCGGAAGCGGTCGTTCAGCTCGACGAAGTACTCCGGCCCGGCGGCGAGTTCGACGTTCGCCGCGTGGGTCATCTCCCGGAAGCCGACGACCAGCCGGGCGTCCGGCAGGCGGTAGTGCCGCACCAGTTCGCGGGCCACCCGCTGGGCCCCCAGATACAGATCGTCCGTGTCGCAGAACGCCACATCGGCCGGCAGCACACTCGTCGCGAACGTCTGGACGGTGTCGTACGACAGCCGCTTGTAGAGCGCGGTGATCGAGGCCCGCACCGTCCGAAGGTGTGGGAAGCCGTGCTGGACCGGTCCGCCGTTCGCCACGGCCGTACCCCCAAGACGCCTTGAACCCGATTCCACTCTACGGGGATGTGAGGGGTTTTTCCCCGGCGAGGTTCCATGCCCGGGGCGTGAGATCCGTCCTTGTCAAGCATGCCACCTGATCTTCATACTGCGGGCCGCTCAACACGCCATGAAAGGACGTACGTTGACCCTCAGCTCGCCGAAGAGAAGCGGCATAACCCTGGCCAAAAGAGCCGCGGCGGTCGGTGCCGTGGCCCTCGCGGTCGCCTCCCTTCAGCCCCTCAGCGCGAACGCCGCGTCCACCCGCGTCGTCGGTGGAACGCCCGCCGCGCAGAACGAGT
Source organism: Streptomyces sp. NPDC093591 (assembly GCF_044764885.1). NCBI lineage: Bacteria > Bacillati > Actinomycetota > Actinomycetes > Kitasatosporales > Streptomycetaceae > Streptomyces > Streptomyces sp. NPDC093591. Next base: position 135,294 of record NZ_JBIWIY010000002.1, on the reverse strand, counting down.
TCCCGTTCATGGTCCATCTCTCGATGGGCTGCGGCGGGGCGCTCTACAAGAAGGACGTCGTGCTGACCGCCGCCCACTGCATGGACGGCTCCGGCAACAACACCAGCATCACCGTCACCGCTGGTGTCAACGACCTCGACTCCTCCGCCGCGATCAAGGTCAAGTCGAAGAAGGTCAAGGTGGCCCCGGGCTACGACGGCAGCGGCAAGGACTGGGCGCTGATCAAGCTCGCCCGGCCCATCGACAAGCCGACGCTGAAGATCGCCACCACGGACCGCTACAACCGCGGCATGTTCACGATCGCCGGATGGGGCGACACCCGGGAGGGCGGTGGCACGGGCACGACCAAGCTCCAGAAGGCCACCGTTCCCTTCGTCGCCGACCGCGTGTGCAAGCGCCACTACGGAAACCGGCTGGTGTCGAAGGAGGAACTGTGCGCCGGCTGGCAGAGCGGCGGCATCGACACCTGCCAGGGCGACTCCGGCGGCCCCATGTTCCGTAAGGACGACGCGGGCAAGTGGATCCAGGTCGGCATCGTCAGCTGGGGCGACGGCTGCGCCCGCACGGGCGTGCCCGGCGTCTACACCGAGGTCAGCACCTTCGCGAAGGACATCGCCCGCGCGGCGGACGCCCTGTAGGCAGCCGCCGTACCAGGGACCTTCACGAGCGCCTCAGACGGCCCGGAGGACCGGGGCACCCGCCTCGCCGGACCCCGGCCGGGCCGTCTCCGCCAGCTCCAGCACCCACACCTCGTTGGCTCCCTCCCGCAGCACGGGCCCCGGGACGTACAGCGAGTGCTGCGGACCCGTGGACCAGTAACGGCCGAGACCGAAGCCGTTGATCCACACGAACCCGCGGGTGAAGCCCGGCAGCTCCAGGCGGGCGTCACCGGCGCCCCGCACCGTGACGGTGCCCCGGTACAGCCCGGGGGCACCGTCCTCGGGCAGCTCCCGCGACGGCACCGCCCGGACCCGCTCGACATCGTCCAGCGCCTCCAGCCGCAGCCCACGCGCGCGTACGTCGTGCAGATACTGCCGCTCGTGCAGCACGCCCTGGGTGATCCCCTTGGGCTCGCCCAGCCGCGGCCCGTAGTTGACCCTCCCCAGTGACTCCACCCACAGCTCCACGCGCGCGTAACCGGCGACGGGCTCCTTCAGGCAGGCGTCGTCCTCGGTGAGCACCCCGGCCCGCTTCCCGTCGACGTACACCACGGCCAGGTCCCGCAGCCCGCGCACCGTCAGCGGATACGGCTGCCGCGGCCCCGGCACGCTCACCTCGTACCGCACCAGGCCCCGCTCGACGCCCAGTTCCTCGAAGGTGGGCGGGACGGGACCGGACACCTCCGGGCCGCCCAGCGTCCGAAGCACGTCGCCCAGGGGCGTCCACCCGGTCAGGACCGCCTCGGCCGTCGCCCCCAACGGGGCGGGCGCGGGCGGGACTTCGGGCAGGGGGCCGGCCGCGTACTCGGCGAGGACCTCGCGGAAGGCCCAGAACTTCGCTGTGGGGCGGCCGTACTCGTCGATCGGGGCGTCGTAGTCGTACGACGTGACGTCGGGCTCCAGGGGGCCGTCGTGCAGCGCGCCGCCGCCGCGGTTGGCGCCCGCCCAGCCCGCGAAGTTCGTGCCGCCGTGCGCCATGTACAGGTTGACCGACGCCCCGCACTCCAGGATCTCCCGCAGGACCGCCGCCGCGTCCCCGGGATCCCGTACGACGTGCTCGCCGCCCCAGTGGTCGAACCAGCCGCACCAGAACTCCATGCACATCAGCGGCCCCTCGGGGCGGTGCCGGCGCAGCGTCTCGAAGGCCACGCGCGCGTGGGAGCCGAAGTTCACCGTCGCCAGGACCCCGGGGACCGAGCCGCCGGAGAGCATGTGGTCCTCGGGGCCGTCCGAGGTGAACAGCGGGACCGTGACGCCGTACTCCCGCAGCAGGCCGGCCAGGCGGCGCAGATACTCCGCGTCCGAGCCGTAGCTGCCGTACTCGTTCTCGACCTGCACCATGATCACCGGCCCGCCGCGGTCGATCTGCCGGGGCACGATCTCGTGCCGCAGCCGTCGCAGCCAGCTCGCCACGTATCCCAGGTAGCGCTCGTCACGCGTACGCGCGCGTGCCCCCACCTCGGCCGTCAGCCAGGAGGGCAGCCCGCCGTTCTCCCACTCGGCGCAGATGTACGGCCCCGGCCGCACGATCGCCCACAGCCCCGCCTCCCGCGCCGCGTCCAGGAAACGGCCCAGCGCCCGCACGTCCCGGCTGTGCCCCGGCCTCGGCTCGTGCAGGTTCCACGGCACATACGTCTCCACGCAGTTGAGGCCCATCGCCCGCAGCATCGCCAGCCGGTGCCCCCACTGCGCCTCGTGCACCCGGAAGTAGTGCAACGCGCCCGACAGCAGCCGCACCGGCCGCCCGTCCAGCAGGAAATCCGTTTCCCCCACCGTGAACTCGCTCATGCGCCCCACCCTCACCTCTGGCGGTGATCAGGTCCATGGACAAAGATCGGCGCTGCTTGGACCGAAACGACGCAGCCGCACAGAGAGGACCGCGGATGTATCACACCTGGATGCGGTTCTTCACGCCCGGCCCCGCCCACCACCGCCTCGGCCTCGTCTGCCTCGGCGTCGGCCTGCAGTACGGCGCCCTGCCCACCGTCGGACCCAGGGTCCTGGACCACCATGTCGCCGTCGTGATCAGTACCGGCGGCGGCTGGTACGCCGACCCCCACGGCCGCCGTACGACCGTCACCGCGCCCGCGCTGCTGTGGCTGACCCCCGGCGTGCCGCACCACTACGCCCCCGACTCCGGCACCGGCTGGGACGAGGGCTTCGTCGACTTCGCCGGGCCCGCCACCGCGACGTACACCGAACTCGGCTACATCGAACCGGACCGCCCCGTGGTGCCCTTGTCGGACGCCTCGGGCCCACGTGCCGTCATCGGACGCATGGCGCGCGCCGCCCGCCGCGACAACCCCCTTCTGGAGGTCGAGACCGGCGCCGCCGTCCACGAGCTCCTCGTCGCCCTGCGCCGCGCCCGCGCCGACCTCGCCCCCGACGGGGAGGCGGTCCTCAAGGCACTGGCACGCGACGCGTGCCTGCCGCTCACGGTCGCCGAACACGCCGCCCGGCACGGCATGACCCTCGCCGAACTGCGCACCGCCGTGCGACGCGGCGCCGGCTGCAGCCCCAAGGACTATCTGCTCGGCATCCGCCTGGGCCGCGCCAAGGAACTCCTCGCCGCCACCGAGCTGCCCGTCGCCGCCGTCGCCCGCCGCGTCGGCTACGACGACCCCGCCTACTTCTCCCGCCTGTTCACCCGCCGCGTCGGCATGGCCCCCGTCCGCTTCCGCGCCCAGCAGGGCCGCACCGTCCCCGGCGGCTGGAGCAACCAGGTCCCCGACCCCGACGATCCACCCGTGATCGAACGAACGCCCCTGTGAGCGGCCCCGTAGGCTGGGCCCTCATGACCACCAGCAACACGTCCCCCGGCGAAGTCGACCCCGCGGTGCGCGAGGAGCTCGCCCGGCTGCGCGACAGCATCGACAACATCGACGCGGCCGTCGTCCACATGCTCGCCGAACGCTTCAAGTGCACCCAGCAGGTCGGCCACCTCAAAGCCCAGCACCAGCTCCCGCCCGCCGACCCCGCACGGGAGGCCAGCCAGATCGCCCGCCTGCGCACCCTCGCCGAAAACGCCAAGCTCGACCCGGCTTTCGCCGAAAAGTTCCTCAACTTCATCATCGCCGAAGTGATCAGGCACCACGAGAGCATCGCCGAGGACACGATCAACGGCACCGCACCCACGGCGAACCGGCCGTAGCCTCGCTCGCCGCATTCCCGCCCGCCCTGCCGGCGGACGACGCGAATATGCCGACAGGACCTGGACGGACCCTCCCGAGGGAGTGACACGGCGGCCCGTGCGGGGCATGCTGCGCTGTGCACTCCATGCCAGCTGACACGTACTCCCCGTCAGCGCCCCCGGACATACCCTGGATGTCCACGCGGGAGGGACGTCGGGCCATGCCGTCGGATGCCAAGATCCTCATCGTCGACGACCACGAGGACACGCTGTACGCGCTGGAGAGCGCCCTGGCGCCGCTGGGATACCGCCTCGCCCGTGCCACCAGCGGCGACGAGGCGCTCAAGCAGGTGCTCCGCGGGCAGGTCGGCCTGCTGCTCCTGGACGTCCGCATGCCCGGCGTCAGCGGCCTGGAGGTGGTGCGCTACCTGCGGCGCCTGGAGCAGACCCAGCACATACCGGTCATCCTGCTCACCGGTTTCGGCGCGGACCACGAACTGACCGCGACCGCCTTCGGACTCGGCGTCGCCGACCTGGTCATGAAGCCCATCGAACCCTGGGCGCTGCGCACCAAGGTCCGCTACCTGTACGACTCCTACCAGCGCCAGCGCACCCTGGAGCGGGAGATCCACGAGTTACGCGCCCTCATCAAGGACGACCCCGGCGGCCGGGCACCCGGCCCACGCCCCGCCCTGCCCCACCCCGACGCCCGCGTCCCGCTCCAGCGGGACAGCCCGGCGGCGACATCGGCCAAGGACCGGCCCTGAGGCAGCCGGCCGAAGCCCGGTCCTGGGACAGCCGGCCGAAGCCCAGTCCCGGGGCAGCCGACCGAAGCCCGGCCGCTGCACGGCCCCGGACCAAAGGCCGGACATAACGCACTTATTGATCAGCCCCTGTGCCTTGTCAGCGCCATCAGGCAGCATGTCCTGCATGTCCGTACTGACGCGCGACGAAGCGCAGACCCGTGCCCAGCTCCTCGACGTCCACCGCTACACCATCGAACTCGATCTGACCACCGGGGACGAGACCTTCGACTCCCGCACCGTCATCCGGTTCACCACGCGCGCGGACCAGACGGACACGGACACCTTCGTCGAGATCAAGCCGGCCGAACTGCGCTCCGTCACCCTGGACGGACAACCCCTCGACCCGCAGACCCTGGACGGAAACCGGCTGCCCCTGAAGAACCTCACCGCCGGCGAGCACGAACTGCGCGTCGACGCCGCCATGCGCTACTCCCGCACCGGCGAGGGCATGCACCGCTTCACCGACCCCGTCGACGGCGAGACGTACCTGTACACCCAGGCGTGCATGGACGACGCCCAGCGCATGTTCGCCGCCTTCGACCAGCCGGACCTCAAGGCCGTCTTCGAGCTGTCCGTCAAGGCTCCCGAGGGCTGGACCGTCCTCGCCAACGGCATCACCGAACACCTCGGCGACGGCCGCTGGCAGGCCGCCCCCACCCCGCTGATCTCCACCTACCTCGTCGCCGTCGCCGCCGGCCCCTGGCACTCCGTACGCACCGAACACCGCGGCCTGCCCTTCGGCCTGCACTGCCGCCGCTCACTCGCCCCCCACCTCGACACCGACACCGACGAACTCTTCGAGGTCACGCGCGCGTGCTTCGACCGCTACCACGAGAAGTTCGACGAGCCCTACCCCTTCGACTCCTACGACCAGGCGTTCGTCCCCGAGTTCAACGCAGGCGCCATGGAGAACCCCGGACTGGTCACCTTCCGCGACGAGTTCGTCTACCGCTCCGCCGTCACCGACACCGAGCGCCAGACTCGCGCCATGGTCATCGCCCACGAAATGGCCCACATGTGGTTCGGCGACCTCGTCACCCTGCGCTGGTGGGACGACATCTGGCTGAACGAGTCCTTCGCCGAGTACATGGGCTACCAGACCTGCGCCGAGGCCACCCGCTTCACCGACACCTGGACCGACTTCGGCGTCGCCCGCAAGCCCTGGGGCTACGACGCCGACCAGCGCCCCTCCACCCACCCCGTCGCCCCCGAAGGCGTCAACGACACCGCCACCGCCCAGCTCAACTTCGACGGCATCTCCTACGCCAAGGGCGCCTCCGCACTGCGCCAACTCGTGGCCTGGCTCGGCGAGAAGGACTTCCTCACCGGCATCAACACCCACTTCGCCCGCCACAAGTTCGCCAACGCCACCCTCGCCGACTTCGTCGACTCCCTCGCCGCCGCCACCGAACGCGACGTCCACGCCTGGGCCGACAGCTGGCTGCGCACCACCGGCGTCGACACCCTCACCCCGGCCGTCACCCCCGGCGAGAACGGCACCTACAGCCTCACCGTCGACCACGCCGGCAGCCGCCCCCACCGCATCGCCGTCGGCCTGTACGACCTGGACCTCGGCGACAACGACGGCCACCTCGTCCTGCGCGAACGCCTCGACATCGACATCCCGCACACCGCCCCGCAGCCCATCGGCAAGCGGCCCGCACTGCTCCTCCTCAACGACGGCGACCTCACCTACGCCAAGATCCGCTTCGAACCCGAATCCTTCGAGACCATCCGCACGAGCCTCGCCGGGCTGCCCGACCCGCTCACCCGCGCCCTCGTCTGGAACGCCCTGCGCGACGCCGTCCGCGACGGCGAACTGGCCGCCGGCGCCTACCTGGAGGCCGCCCGCACCCACCTCCCGCACGAGACCGACCTCGCCATCGTCCAGGGCGTCCTCGCCTTCGCCACCGCCCAGGTCGCCGACCGCTACCTCACCCCCGAGGAACGACCGGCAGCCCTGACCACCCTCTCCTCCCTCTGCCGCGACCTCATCCGCCGCACCGAGGACGGCGACAACCCCGGCCTGCGCCTGATCGCCGTACGCCACTTCATCGACGTCGCCGCCCACCCCGACACCATCGCCGCCTGGCTCGCCGACGGCACCGTGCCCGGCGGCCCCGAACTCGACCCCGAGCTGCGCTGGCGCGTCCTCGCCCGCCTCGCCGTCCTCGGCGCCGTCGACGAGACCGCCATCGCCGACGAACTCTCACGCGACCCCAGCGCCACCGGCCAGGAGGGCGCCGCCCGCTGCCGGGCCGCCCTGCCCGACGCCGAGGCCAAGGCAACGGCCTGGGACGCCATGTTCCCCACCGACGACGGAACCGACCTCTCCAACTACCTCTTCATCGCCACCGCCCAGGGCTTCTGGCAGCCCGAACAGGCCGACCTCGTACGGCAGTACGTGCCCCGCTACTACGACGACGCGGTCGCCGTCGCCGCCCGCCGCGGCCCCGCCATCGCCGACGCCGCCGGCCGCTACGCCTTCCCCGTCTACGCCGTCGACGCCGACAGCCTGCGACTGGGCGAGCAATGCCTGCGCGACGGCGAGCCGATCCCGGCGCTGCGACGCAGGCTCGCCGACCAACTCGACGACCTGGCACGGGCGCTGCGCGTGCGCGAGGGGGAGTGAGACCGGTGCCGGTGACGTAGGCGCCGCCCACGGCACCCAGAAGCGATGCGGTGGGCTGATCCTCCTGCCCTCACTCCTGGGTGCCGCCGCCCCTTACTCCGCCACCCTCCGCAAACCACCCCCGACACGCATTCCGCGCGCGTAACTACCCCTTTCGGGTTCCTGTCGTTGGGCTTTTCGGGCGCGATCACGCATCCGGGTACAAGCTGGAAGTCCCTCTTGCCCTGTGCCCGGGAGGACACCATGAGCGCGTCACCGTCGCTCGCTTCAGGCCCTGAAGGTCCCCACGCCCTGCGGCCGTTGCTCGACACCGTGCTCGAAGCACTGAGCGAAGGCGCCCGAACGCGCGGAGGACCACTGCCCGCCGGCGGCCCCGACGCGGTCGCGTCGCGCATGCGCGACGCGGTCGGAGACGTACTCCCGCACAAGGGCGACCCGGACGCCCTCCGCACCCTCGTCCGAGCCCTCGCAGCAGGCGCCACCGATCCCTCGGACCCCCTCTGCGCCGCCCACCTCCACTGCCCGCCCCTCGCCCTCGCCACCGCCGCCGACCTCGCCGCCTCCGCCCTCAACCCCTCGCTGGACTCCTGGGACCAGGCGCCCGGGGCATCGGAGCTGGAGACACTGGTGACGGAGGCCCTCGCGACAGAAGTGTTCGGCGACGCCGCAGAGGACAGGGGCAGCACCACCCTCCTCACCACCGGCGGCACCGAATCCAACCAACTGGCCCTCCTCCTCGCCCGAGAAGCCCAAGGCCCCGGCATCCGCCTGATCCACGGAACCAACGCCCACCACTCCCTGCCCCGCGCCGCCTGGCTGCTCGGCCTACCCGAACCCGTCGCCGTACCCGCCCCCGCCGGCACCCTCGACCCCGCCGCCCTCGACGAGGCCCTCACCCAACTCCCCGGCCCCCACCTGGTCGCCGCCACCGCAGGCACCACCGACGCCGGACTCATCGACCCACTCCCCGAGATCGCCGCCCTGTGCGCCGCCCACGGCACCCGACTCCACATCGACGCCGCCTACGGCGCAGGCCTCCTCTTCAGCGACCGGTACCGCGACCGGCTCACCGGCCTCGACGCCGCCGACACCGTCACCCTCGACCTGCACAAGCTCGGCTGGCAGCCCGTCGCCGCCGGCCTCCTCGCCGTCAGCGACCCGGACGACCTCACCGCGCTCCACCACCACGCCGACTACCTCAACGCCCACGACGACACCGAAGCGGGCCTGCCGGATCTGCTCGGGCGCTCCCTGCGCACCAGCCGCCGACCCGACGTCCTCAAAATCGCCGTCACCCTCAAGGCCCTCGGCCGCAGCGGCCTCGGCCGACTCGTCGAACAAGTCTGCGACCACGCCCGCGAGTTCGCCGCCCTCGTCCACGACCACCCCGGCTTCGAACTCTACGACCCGCCCACCATCAGCACGGTCCTGTTCCGGCCCGCACACACCACCGACGCCGCCGTCGCAGCCGTACGCCGAAGGCTCCTCACCGACGGCCGCGCCGTCCTCGGACGGGCCCGGATAGACGGGCGCCTGTGGCTCAAAGCCACACTCCTCAACCCCCACACACGCCCGGACGACCTGGCCGCTCTCCTGAAACTGGTGGAAGGAAACACCCCCGGATGATCCCCCAGCCGAACCCCCACACCGGCCCCCAGCCCACCCCCCACACGCGCCCCCAGACAAGCGCCTTCACCCGCCCCCAGACAAACCCCGGCACCGGCCCCCACGCCGTCCCCGACACCGGCCCCCAGCCCACCCTCAGGGCAACCCCACGCCGCGACCCCGACACCCCCGACGACCCCGACACCCCCCGCGACCTCGTCGGCATCGGCATCGGCCCCTTCAACCTCTCCCTCGCCGCCCTCGCCCACCCCCTCACCGCACTCGACGCCGTCTTCTACGAACAACGCCCCGCCTTCACCTGGCACCCCGGCCTCCTCATCGAAGGCGCCCGCATCCAAGTCCCCTTCCTCGCCGACCTGGTGACCCTCGCCGACCCCGCCAACCCCTGGTCCTTCCTCAACTACCTCAAAACCCGCGACCGGCTCTTCCCCTTCTACTTCGCCGAGCGCTTCCACATCCAACGCGCCGAATACGACGCCTACTGCCGCTGGGTCAGCGAAAACCTCCCAGCACTGAACTTCGGCCACCAGGTCGACGCCGTCCGCTTCAACCCCGAACGCGACGTCTTCGAGGTCGACTTCACCAAGCTCGGTCCCGACGGAGAGGCCGAAGCCCTCGGCCGCACCCACGCCAAGAACATCGTCCTCGGCATCGGCACCGAGCCCGACGTCCCCGACCCCCTCAAACCCCTCGTCGAAGCACCCGGCGTCCCCGTCATCCACGCCGCCGACTACCTCGACCACCGCGAAACGCTCCTCGCCGCCGACCACATCACCGTCATCGGGTCAGGACAGTCCGGCGCCGAAGTCTTCCTCGACCTGCTCCGCCGCCGCCCCCTCGGACGCGAGGGACTGCACTGGCTCGGCCGCACCGACGCCTTCGCCCCCATGGAGTACTCCAAACTCGGCCTGGAACACTTCACACCCGACTACACCCGCTACTTCCACGCCCTCGCCGAACCCGTCCGCGACCAACTCGTCACCTCCCAGTGGCAGCTCCACAAGGGCATCGACGCCGGCACCCTCTCCGCCATCCACGACGAGCTCTACCGCCGCTCCCTGCACGGCGGCTGGCCCGACACCGTCCTCACCCCCGGCGTCCGCGTCCGCACCGCCGGCCGCATCGCCACCACCAAGGTGGAACTCCACCTCGAACACCTCCACCAGAACACCCGCTCACGCCTCACCACCGACGCAGTCGTCCTGGCCACCGGCTACCGCGAACGCCCCCTCAGCCGCCTCCTCGCCGGCCTCGACCCCTACATGCGCCTCGACAGCAAAGAACGCCCCCGCATCGACGACCAGTACCGCCTCGTCATGGACCCCTCCGTCACCGGCGCCGGCTGCAACATCTACGTCCAGAACGCCGAACGCCACACCCACGGCATCGGCACCCCCGACCTCGGCCTCGCCGCCTGGCGCAGCGCCGCCATCCTCAACTCCGTCACCGGCAAAGAGGCCTACCCCCTGCCCACCCGGACGGCCTTCACCACCTTCGGCCTCGACCCGGCCCCACCCCGCCACGTCCGCTCCCGCCAGATCGGCGCCCAGCGCGCGACGGTCGTCCCACTCAAGGGCTGACAGGGAGTGCCAGGAAACAAGAAAGACGCCTGAACTCCCCACCCAGCCAAGGGAGTTCAGGCGCCTCACGCACCACCGCTCAGAACACCGGCGTACCGTTCCGCGTCAACTTCCAGCCCACCGACGCGAAGTCCTTCGGATCCAGCACACCCTTCGCGGTCACCCACTCCGCGATCCGCGTACGGATCTCCGTCGACTCCGACCACAACTCCTGAGCCGACGCCACATGCGGGAACGCACCGCCACCATTGGCCCGGTAGTTGTTCACCGCGAACACGAACCGCTGGGCATCGTCCAGCGCGGCACCGTTGTACGACAGATTCCTGATCCGCGAACCAGCCGCCTGAGCGATGTCGATCTCGTACGACAGCCCCGACACATAGTCGTAGTTGTAGTCCGGGCGCCCACCCGCGTTCGTCAGCTTCTCCACATCGACCGCCACGTCCGGCGCCGTCTGCACGAAGTACTCCGCCGAATACTCCAGATACGCCTTGATCTGCGCACCCGTCATCAGCTTCGCGACCAGCGTGTTGTCGTACACATACAGACTCGACAGATCCCGGATCGTCACCTCACCGGCCGGGATCTCCGAAGTGCGGGAGAACGGCGACCCCTGGGATATGACCGGCAGCGAGGCATACTCCGTGCCCGCCAACGCCGCCTTCGCCACATCCTCCTGAACCTTCGTGATCAGGTCGATGATCGGAGCGTCCTTGTAACGGGCCTCCACCGTCGTCAGCTTCTCGGTCGCCGTGCCCACGACCTGGTTGACGTACTCCACCACGATGTCGTGGTCGTCCTTCAGCAACTTGGTGATCTTCGGGTCGTCGGCGACCGTCTTCGAGTCACGCACCGTCGCCTTCACCGACTCCACCGTCCAGCGGCCCTTGGCGAAGACCAGCTCGAAGTCGAACAGGGTCAGCCGCTGCGCGTAGCACAGCGGCTCCGACAGCACGACCGTCTTACCCGTCTTCTCGTTCGTGACCAGCAGCTCCGCGATCTCCGTGTGCGCGTGCCCGACCAGAATCGCGTCGATCCCCGGCACCTGCTGAGCCACCAGCGCAGCCGAGTTCTCGATGTACGGCAACTGGTCACCGTACGACGACGTGCCGGACGAACCGGAGTGCGCCGACACGACGACGACGTCCGCGCCCATCGACCGCAGCTTCGGCACCCACTTCGCGGCCTGCTCCTCAAGGCCCGGGAACACCATCTTGCCCTCGACGTACGCCTTGTCCCAGATCGCGATACCCGGGTTGGTCAGACCGAGCACCGCGACCTTGACCGGCGGCAGGCCCGGCGGGCAGAACTTCTTGATGAAGTAGGGCGGAAAGGCCGGCTTGAGAGTCTTCGCGTCCAGCGCGTTCGCGCCCAGCAGCGGAAAATCGCACTGGTCCTCGAACTTACGCAGCGTCTCGATGCCGTAGTTGAACTCGTGGTTGCCGAGCGCCACCGCGTCATATCCGATCGCGTTCATCGCCGCCGCCATCGGGTGCACCGGACCACCCGGCGCGGTGATCGGATCCACCTTCGCGTAGTAGTACGTCAGCGGCGTGCCCTGGATCGTGTCACCCGCGTCGATGAGCAGCGTGTTCCGGCGGCCCTTCTCCTCACGAACCTGGCTCACCAACGTCGAGACACGCGCCAGACCCTTCGCATTGCCCTTCGCGTCCGAATACTCCGCGTCCTTGAAGTAGTCCCAGTTGAAGATGTTCCCGTGCAGATCGGTCGTGCCCATCACGGTCAGCGAGTACCGCTTCGCCGGGCGAGAGCCCTTCACCGTCTCGGCGGCCTGCGCGGCGGGGGCGGCCGCCGCACCGGCGATCGCCACACCCGCTCCGGTCACGGCGGACTTCTTCAGGAACTTCCGGCGGTTCAACGGCATGAGCACTTCTCCTGGGGCGAATGGTCAACAACGCGCGTAGATTCTGACCTGGGCATGGCGAGCTGCAACAGACCCCGCAGGTTTCGATCTGATGACCGAAGCTGTGAACTCCCGCACCCCTAACCCGCCAAGGGGTGACAGAGTGGGACGTATGACCAGCCCCACACCGGACGACCCACAGCCCGCCGTCCCCTACGGAACCCCCGACGCCCCCCGCATCGCCGTCCGCGGCGAAGCCCACCTCGAAGTCGACCCCGAAATCGCCCGCATCGGCATCACCGTCGCCTCCCGCGGCAAAGACCGCCGCGCCGCCCTCGACGACCTCACCCGCCGCAACACCACCGTCCTCGACCTCGTCAAAACCTACGGCGACGCAGTCGAACGACTCGAAACCGGCGCCCTCTCCATCAGCCCCGAACTCAAGGACAAAGGCCGCGGCGAACGCGTCCACGCCTACCACGGCCGCGTCCACATCACCGCCGAACTCACCGACTTCACCGCCCTCGGCGAACTCACCACACGCCTCGCCGACCTCGACCTCACCCGCGTGGACGGCCCCTACTGGGCCCTGCGCCCCGACTCACCGGCCCACCGCGAAGCACGGCAACAAGCGGTACGGGAAGCGGTCCAGCGGGCACGGGAGTACGCCGAGGCGCTGGGAACCTCCCTGGCCGCACTCGTGGAACTCGCCGACATCGGCGCGGAGAACGCCCCACCGGCCTACCCGCAGGCCCCCGGCAGCCGAATGCGCTCACTGGCCTACGGCGCCGCAGAAGACACCACCGCCGCCCCCCTCGACCTCGAACCCCAACGCCAGCACGTCTACGCCCAGGTCAACGCCCGCTTCACAATGACGCCGCCGCAGCTGTGAATGCACGGAATTTCGAATTGGCTTGCGGTCACCGATGAACGGCCATGACCTTCACCGGGGGTGCTTCGAACGCTCATCGGAGCACCCCGCCGCACAATTCAACACTTGTCAATAGCCCTTCACGCAAAGGTTGTTGAGTAGTCATACGCGGCCAATTCACTACCCGCCGGTAAGTCATAGAGTCGAAACATGCGCCGAGCGAAAATCGTCTGCACCCTGGGCCCCGCCACCGACTCCTACGACCAGATAAAGGCACTGGTCGACGCCGGAATGGACGTCGCCCGATTCAACCTCAGCCACGGCAGCTACGCCGACCACGAAGAGCGCTACCAGCACGTACGAAAGGCCTCCGACGAAACCGGCCGCAGCGTCGGCATCCTCGCCGACCTTCAAGGCCCGAAGATCCGCCTCGGCCGCTTCACCGAAGGACCCGTACTCCTTGAACGCGGAGACACCTTCACCATCACCGTGGAGGAGGGCGCGGAAGGCGACCGCCAGCAGTGCGGCACCACCTACCCCGGCCTCGCCACCGACGTCACCCCCGGCGAACGCATCCTCGTCGACGACGGCAAGGTCTGCCTGGAGGTCACGTCGGTCGACGGACCGCGCGTCAACACCGCCGTCGTCGAAGGCGGCATGGTCTCCGACAACAAAGGCCTGAACCTCCCCGGCGTCGCCGTCTCAGTCCCCGCCCTCTCGGACAAGGACGAGGCCGACCTCCGCTGGGCGCTGCGCACCGGCTTCGACGTCATCGCGCTGTCCTTCGTGCGCAGCGGCCGCGACATCGAGGACGTCCACAGGATCATGGACGAGGAAGGCCGCCGCCTCCCCGTCATCGCCAAAGTGGAAAAGCCCCAGGCGGTCGACGCGATCGAGGACATCGTCGCCGCCTTCGACGGCATCATGGTCGCGCGCGGGGACCTGGGCGTGGAGATGCCGCTGGAACAGGTGCCCCTCGTGCAGAAGCGGGCCATCAAGCTGGCCAAGCGCAATGCCAAGCCGGTGATCGTGGCGACGCAGATGCTCGACTCGATGATCGACAACTCGCGTCCGACGAGGGCGGAGGCATCGGACGTGGCCAACGCCGTCATCGACGGCACGGACGCCGTGATGCTGTCCGGCGAGACCAGCATCGGCAAGTACCCGATCGAGACGGTCCGCACGATGGCCAAGATCGTCGAGGCGGCCGAGGAGGACATCCTCGCCAAGGGTCTCCCGCCCCTGACCGAACGCAACAAGCCCCGCACCCAGGCCGGCGCGGTCGCCCGCGCGGCAGCCGAGATCGGCGACTTCCTCGGCGCCCGCTTCCTGGTCGCCTTCACCCAGTCCGGCGACACCGTCCGCCGCCTGTCCCGCTACCGCTCACCGATCCCGCTCCTGGCGTTCACACCGGAGCCGGCCACGCGGTCGCAGCTGAATCTGACGTGGGGGGTGGAGACGTTCCTGGGCCCGCATGTGGAGTCGACGGACGCGATGGTCGACCAGGTGGACGAACTGCTGCTGAAGTACGGCCGCTGCAAGAAGGGCGACACGGTGGTCATCACGGCCGGTTCGCCTCCGGGGGTCTCGGGCTCGACGAACATGGTGCGGGTGCATCACATCGGGGAGGACGACAGTCCCAAGTAGCAGGCGGAGGGCCCCCCTTCAGTGCTTGAGGAGGGGCCCTTTGCTGTGTGGGGTCAGTGTTTGGGGCCTACGTGGGCGTCCATGAGGGCTACAGAGGCTTTGCGGGCGATGGAGATGTTCCTCGGGTTCGCCTGACGCCATTCGACACCTACGTGGTCCAGTGCCGCGGTGAAGAGGCGGATGATGTCGCTCGACAGGTTGGTGAAGAAGTACCGGGGATATTCGTAGCGTTTGCGCTCACCCGCGACAAGTCTGGTCGTCCAGTTGGTGATGCGGCAGCCGTCGGAGTGGATGAGGCCGCGGATGAATTCCCAGGGGTGAGCATCGACGATCTCCTGCTGCCAGGGTTCGAGGGCGATGGTGCGCTCGTGCTTCTTGCCGGGGCCATGCTGAGGGAAGAGTGTCGGCCAATGTGGGGAGTAGCTGGTCACGGCAACACAGCCTTGCTTCTGGAGCGTGTAGACGCCGATGCCGGGGCGGACCTTCGTGATGGCTTCGCGGCATTCGTTGAGGAGGCCAGGCCACGCATCGGCGCACACGATTCGGAGGTAGTAGCCGGTGCCGCGCGGGTGCGCGCTGATGCAGCCGTCGCCGAGGTAGAGGCCCAGTAAGTAGGCATATGCGCACTCGTCAGCGGGGGGTCCGGGGTCTGGGGGAGCCATCCGGGGCAGGGGCTCAAGGCGGTGCTGCCAGGAGCGGATGGCGGCCCGAGAGACTCCGGTCTCCTTGCTCACGGAGTTCAGGCTGCGCCCCTGGGCTACCAGCGCCAATGCTCGTTTCCGTGTGCTGACGTCGTACATGCGGACACTCTGTGAGAGTGGTCGTGGCGACATGCAGCAAAAAGCGGATGTTCACGAGAACGTGGACATCCGCTTCTGGGTGGTGACCTTCGAATCGAAGGAAAAGTGCCCCGGGTCGGACTCGAACCGACACTGTATGGGTTTTGAATCCATTGCCTGCTGCCAATTGGGCTACCGGGGCCCGGTGAATCGAAGGTTTACCTCGACCCGCTGCCCGTCCACCTTACCGCAGCTAGGTAGGCTCTTGTCAGCAGCACCCCTGCCCCTGAACGAGGAGCCCCCGTGACCGCCCCCGAGTCGCCCCAGCCCGTAGACGCGCCCGACGACGACAAGTCGCACGTGCCTCCGCTGACGACCCGTGTCGTCATTGCCGAGGACGAGGCGCTGATCCGGCTCGATCTGAAAGAGATGCTCGAAGAAGAGGGGTACACCGTCGTCGGTGAGGCCGGTGATGGTGAGCAGGCCGTCGAGTTGGCCCGCGAGCACAAGCCCGATCTCGTCATCCTCGATGTGAAGATGCCGAAGCTGGACGGGATCTCCGCGGCGGAGAAGATCGCCGAGGAGAGCATCGCGCCGGTGTTGATGCTGACGGCGTTCTCGCAGCGGGATCTGGTCGAGCGGGCGCGGGACGCCGGTGCGATGGCGTACTTGGTGAAGCCGTTCAGCAAGAGTGATGTCGTGCCGGCGATCGAGATGGCCGTGTCGCGGTTCACGGAGTTGAAGGAGCTGGAGAAGGAGGTCGCCGACCTCACTCTGCGCCTGGAGACGCGGAAGCTGGTGGATCGGGCGAAGTCGATCCTGCAGACGGAGTACGGGTTGACGGAGCCGGCCGCGTTCCGGTGGATTCAGAAGACGTCCATGGATCGGCGGATGTCGATGCAGCAGGTCGCGGAGGCTGTCATTCAGGACGCCGAGGAGAAGAAGGCGGCCAAGGGCTGACGCGCCCGAGGGTATGAGTGAGGCCCGCGCCCCCTGATCAGGGGGCGCGGGCCTCAGTCGTATGAGCAGGCGGTCAGTCCTCGCCGAGGTAGGCCTTCCGCACGGATTCGTCGTGCAGGAGGTCCTGCCCGGTGCCGGAGAGGACGATCTTGCCGACCTCCATGACGTGGCCGTGGTCGGCGAGGGAGAGCGCGGCCTGGGCGTTCTGCTCGATGAGCAGGATGGTGGTGCCCTGGGACTTGAGCTCTTGGATGGTTGCCATGATCTTCTGCATCATGATCGGGGAGAGGCCCATGGAGGGCTCGTCGAGCATGAGCAGTTTCGGTCGGGACATCAGTGCCCGTCCCATGGCGAGCATCTGCTGTTCGCCGCCGGAGAGGGTGCCTGCGGCCTGCTTGCGGCGTTCTCCGAGGATGGGGAAGAGGTCGTAGGCGCGTTGGATGTCCTTTTCGATGCCTTCCTTGTCGTTGCGGAGGAAGGCGCCGAGGCGGAGGTTGTCCTCGATCGTCATGCGGGGGAAGATGTGGCGCCCCTCGGGGGAGTGGGCGAGTCCCAGTGAGACGACCTTGTGGGCGGGGATCTTCTTCAGCGATTTGCCGTCGAACCTGATGTCGCCGGAGAGGGGCTGGAGGAGACCGGACATGGTGCGCAGGGTGGTGGTCTTGCCGGCGCCGTTGGTGCCGATGAGGGTGACGACCTCGCCCGCGTTCACCTTGAACGAGATGCCTTTGACGGCTTCGATCTTGCCGTAAGCGACCCTGAGGTCTTCGACCTCGAGCAGTGCGGTCACTTGTCGTCTCCTTCCGTGGTGCTCTGCGCCTCGGCGTCGGCCTCTGCGGCCTCGACTTCGGCGGCTTCCTCCTTGCCCGGTGCGCCCTCGAAGGGCTCGCCGAGGTAGGCGGCGATGACGCGTTCGTCGGCTTGGACGACTTCGGCGGGGCCTTCGACGATCTTCTCGCCTTGGACGAGCACGGCGACCCGGTCGCAGAGGTTCATGATGAACCGGATGTCGTGTTCGATGACGAGGACGGCGATGCCCTTGTCGCGGATGGCGAAGATGAGTTCTTCGGCGGCCCGGGTTTCCTGCGGGTTCATGCCGGCGGTCGGCTCGTCGAGGAGGAGCAGACCGGGTTCGCTCGCGAGTGCGCGGGCGATTTCCAGCTTGCGCTGTTCGCCGTAGGGCAGGTTGCGGGCGAGGTGGTCGGCCTTCGCGGCGAGACCACAGAACTCCAGGAGCTCCATGGCCCGGGCCCGCGACTCCTCCTCGGCCTTCTTGAAGCCGGGGAGGCGCAGGAGGGCCGACCATAGGCCTTCCTTGGTGCGGGTGTGCCGTCCGACGAGCACGTTCTCCAGAACGGTCATGTTGGCGAAGAGCCGGATGTTCTGGAAGGTGCGGGCGATGCCGGCCTGGGTGACCAGGTGGGGCTTGGGGGGCAGGACGGTGCCTTTGTAGGCGACCTTGCCTTCGGTCGGCACGTAGAGGCCGGTGAGGCAGTTGAAGAAGGTCGTCTTGCCGGCGCCGTTGGGGCCGATGAGTCCGACGATCTCGCCGGTGTTGACGGTGAGGTCCACGTCGCGTACGGCGGTGAGGCCGCCGAAGCGCATGGTGACACCGCTGGCGTCGAGCACTGTCGTGCTGGTGGGTGCGGTCGTGGTGGTGGTCATGGCGGTCACGCCCCTGCCTTGGCGACGCCGGTCGCGCCTTCGGGCAATGGCTTGTCCTCCGGTACGTCGAGCTGTCCGGTCTCGTGGAATTCGAGCTGCTTCCTGCGGTCGGCGACCAGGCCTTCGGGGCGGAAGCGCATCAGCAGCATCAGTGCGACGCCGAAGAGGAGCAGCTGGTATTCCGCCATGAACTGGAGCTTGGCCGGGATGAGGTAGAGCAGTGCGGCGCCGATGAGGGGGCCGCTGATGGTGCCCATGCCGCCGAGGATGACGGCGGCGAGCAGGAAGGCCGAGTTCGGGGGTACGGAGCCGGCGAACTGGTACTGCTCGGGGGTGACGCTGTAGGACACGTGGGCCTGGACGGTGCCGGCGAGGCCGGCGAGGGCGGCGCCGAGTGCGAAGGCGAGGAGCTTGAGGCGGAAGCCGTTGATGCCCATGGCGGTGGCGGCGGTTTCGTCTTCGCGGATGGCGACCCAGGCGCGGCCGATGCGGGATTCCGCGGAGCGGCGGAAGACCAGGACGACGATCGCCGTGCACAGCAGCATCAGCAGGTAGTAGTTGCCGGACCGGGTGAGCTCGGTGCCCAGGACGTTGTGCGGCAGCCCGAGGTTGAACCCGAAGATCTCCAGGTCCGGGATGTTGGGGATGCCGTTGGAGCCGTTGGTGACGTCCGGTCCGCTGTTGCCGTTCAGGTTGTTCATGGTGATGCGGAAGATCTCACCGAAGCCGAGCGTCACGATGGCGAGGTAGTCGCCGCGCAGTCGCAGGGTGGGGGCGCCGATGACCACGCCGAAGATCAGCGAGGCGGCGGCGCCGGTGAGGACTGCTGCCCAGAACGGGAATTCGACGCCGATGCTCGACTGGGGGGAGCCGGAGACCAGGGCGGCGGCGTAGGCGCCGACGCCGAGGAAGGCGACGTATCCGAGGTCGAGGAGGCCGGCGAGGCCGACGACGACGTTGAGGCCCAGGGCGACCGTGGCGAAGATCAGGATGTTCGCGCCGATGAGGGCGAACTGGTCGTTGCTCTGGGTGAAGGGGAAGCAGATCGCGGCGACGAAGGCTGCTGTCATGGCGACGTTGCGGTGTTTGGCGGTGAGTGCCGAGAGCCGCTTGAGGAGTCCTGCGCGGGTGACGGCGGTGAAGCCGAAGGCCGTGACGATGAGGAAGCCGATGAACAGTTCGGAGTACTCGGTGCCGATGCCGTACGCGAAGACGTAGAGGCCGATGCCGAAGCCGGCGGCGATGATGAGGATCTCCGCCCAGGAGGGCAGGTCCTTGGCGCGGCTGGGTTCGGGGGCGGTGAGTGAGTGGCGTATACGGCCCACGAGGTTGGGGGTCGGGTCGTCCGCGCTGTAGGGCTGGTCGAGGGGGAGGCCGAGGGCGCCGATGACTGCGATGAGGGCGCCGATGCCGGAGACCCAGGCGCCGGGTTCCAGGTTGACGAGGCCGCCGAGTTCCTGGCTGATGGCGCCCATGGCGTAGCCCGTGGTGCCGAACACGCCGAGGGCGGCGAGGAGGACGGGGCTGTTCTTGCCGCCGGGGGTGAGCCAGCCGAGGCCGCGGATGCCGTAGCCGGAGAGGGCGAACAGGAGGGTGAGCAGTGCTCCCACGAGCGTGAGCACCTGGAGGCCGCCGGGGTAGCCGGTGACGGTGAGGTTGCCGGGGAATTCCTTGGTCCAGGTCCAGGCGAGGAAGGTGCCGGTGAGGGCGAGGGCGGAGCCGGCGACGACCAGTGCGCGTGCCGCGGTGTGCGGCAGCGGGATGATGGGGGTGGCCGGGGCGGTGGACACCTTGGTGGTGTCGGGGGTCTTGTCCATGGGGGTTTCGGTGGTCATGGGTATCACGCCCGATCCGCGACGCGTTCGCCGAGCAGGCCTTGTGGCCTGAACAGGAGGACGAGGATGAGGAGGGCGAACGCCCATACGTCCTTCCAGGCGCCGCCGCCGAAGAGGTCCATGCCGGGGATGTCGCCGATGTAGCCGGTGGCGAGGGACTCGGCGACGCCGAGGACGACTCCGCCGAGCATGGCGCCGTAGATGTTGCCGATGCCGCCGAGGACGGCGGCGGTGAAGGCCTTGAGGCCCATCAGGAAGCCCATGCGGAAGCCGACCTGGCCGTTTTTGAGGCCGTAGGCGACGGCTGCGATGGCGGCGAACGCGGCGCCGATGGCGAAGGCCATGACGATGATGCGGTCGGTGTTGATGCCCATGAGCTTGGCCGTGTCGGGGTCCTGGGCGGTGGCCTGCATGCCGCGGCCGGAGCGCGTCTTGGTGACGAAGATGCCGAGGGCGAACATGCACAGCGGGGCGGCTATGAGTACGAAGAGGTCGCCGCGCTGGATGTTGGCGCCGAGGACGTCGATGGGGCCGCCTTCGAACTGCGGGAAGGGCTGGTCCTTCTTCGCGTCGGGGTACCACATCCATACGGCCTGCTGGAGGACGATGGACAGGCCGATGGCGGTGATGAGGGGTGCCAGGCGTGGCGCGGTGCGCAGTGGCCGGTAGGCGAAGCGTTCCGCCGCGGTGGCGACGGCGACGGAGACGATGATGCCGGCGAGGATCATGAGGGGGATCGCTGCGCCGAGGGCGAAGCCTTCGGGGAGTACCAACCAGACGGTGAGGGCCCCGAAGCCCCCGACCATGAAGATCTCGCCGTGGGCGAAGTTGATGAGCTGGACGATGCCGTAGACCATCGTGTAGCCGATCGCGATGAGTCCGTACATCGCGCCGAGGATGAGTCCATTGGCCAGCTGTTGCGGCAGTTCGTTCACCGCAGGGCCTCCGTGGAGTGGTTCGGATATGGCGCCGCGCGGGAGCGCTGATGGGTGCTCCCGCGCGGCCTGGATCAATGTGTGATGGGGGAGTGTTCTTTACTCGTCCTCTGTCAGCCCAGCTTGGGTTCGCCGCTGAACTCGGGCGTCCATGCGTTGCTCTTGACCTTGTAGGCGGTCATGGTGTGGTTCGTGGTGTCACCGAACTCGTCGAACGAGATGGGGCCGGTGACGCCGTCGAACTTGACCTTGGCCATGGCGTCCAGGACTGCCTTGCGGCCGTCGGACGGGACCTCGCCGTCGTTGCCTTCGACGGCCAGCTTGACGGCCTCGATGATGGCCCAGGTGGCGTCGTAGGTGAGGCCGCCGTAGGCCTCGTAGTCGTCCTCGTAGCCCGCGGCCTCGTAGTTCTTGATGAACGTCTTGGCGGAGTCGAGCTTCTCGACGGGTTCGCCCACGGAGGTGGCGAGGTCGCCTTCGGCCTTCTTGTTCAGCTTCGGGAACTCGCCGGAGTAGATGCCGTCGCCGCCCATGAGCGGGATGTTCTGGCCGCTGTCCTTGAGCTGCTGGCTCAGCGGGGCGGCGGCCGGGTACTCGCCGCCGTAGTAGAGGGCTTCGGCGCCGGTCTTCTTGATCTTGGCGACGACGGCGTTGAAGTCGCGGTCGTCGGGGTTGATGTGGTCGCTGCCGACGATCTTGCCGCCGAACTTGGTGAAGTTCGTCTTGAAGGAGGCGGCGAGGCCGGCGCCGTAGGTCTTCTGATCGTCGATCAGGTAGACCTTCTTGATCTTCGCCTGGTTGTACAGGTAGTCGGCGGCGAAGGCACCCTGGATCTCGTCCGTGGTGGCGGTACGGAAGAACGTCTTGAACTGGCGGACCGAGTCGCCGGTCTTCCAGCCGTCGCCCTGGGTGAGCTCGGTGCCGGTGTTGGCCGGGGAGATCTGGGTGAGGCCGGCGTCGTTGAACGGCTTCTGCATCTGCTGGGAGACGCTGGAGTTCAGCGGGCCGACGACGCCGAGGACGTCCTTGTTGCTGATGAACTTCTGGGCGTTCTGCTGGCCGACGGAGGGCTGGGCCTGGTCGTCGAGCGGTTCGATCTTGAACTCGACGCCCTTGACGAACTCCTGCTTGTTGGCCGTCTTGGCGGCGAGGTCGGCGGAGTTCTTCATGCCGAGGCCGAGTGCGGACAGGTCGCCGGTCAGCGGGGCGTCGAGGCCGATCACCACGGTGGTCTTGTCGCCGTTGCTGCTGTTGCCGCCCTCGTCACGCGACCCACAAGCCGTGAGTGTCAGCGATCCTGCCGCGAGTGCGGCGGTTATAGCGATGATCGAACGTTGACGCACGAATCAGGTCCTTTCCCTGGCACGGCGGTTCCCCATGGAGCGCGCCGAGTCGAGCGCTGGGCCGAAGTGGCTTCGAATCCGGTGGCTCGGTGACTGGCGGTGACTCTAAGCGTGTGGAGGGAACATGGAGGAGGCCCTGACCAAGGCTGTGACGCTCTTGTTATGACACGGGGTAACACAGAGCGGTACTCCGTGGGGGGAAGAGTGGATTTCCGGCCGATTCGCCCTGTCCACATAGTGAGAACTTGCAGCGTCCGCGCGTAGCTTCTTCACTAGTGTTCACATGTTTTGGTGATGACCAAAGTCGTGGCTGGAGGCTACCAGGGGGCTTCTGTCGTCTTGTGTGAGGGGTGCTCGCCGTGGGGGAACTGGCGGCTTGTATTGCGGCTGTATTACGTAGAGTTACGGCCGGGAAATAGGTTCGGATTCCTCGGCTATTTCGTGTATGGGCCACGAAAAGGAAAAGGCGACTGGCCCGGCCCACGCGCCTCCGGGCGGCTCGCCTTTGCGGTGTCTGTCGTCGCGCGACTTCTGTGACCGGCGGCGGTGTCCACGGTCTTGCGGAGGATCTCGTCCCGGCCGTCGGACAGGCCCATCGGGTGGTGAAGTCGCCGGTGGGGAGGGTGAGTTGCCCGTCCGGTCGGGGTGCGCGTCGCTCTGGGTGCCCGGCTGCCCGCCGTATCCGGCCACAAGGCCGGCGGCCGGCGGCGCCAGTATGAGCGCCGCCCCCTGCCGGCGGGCTCCTCCCGTCGTCATGCCTCGACGTTATGCCGCCCGGCGTCACGGTTCAACGGCAGGGAAAAACAAGGGTGTTGGCCGTAATGACACCGCCATCGGGGCGGTGGTGTCAGTTCGCCGCCCGGATGTGCTCCCCGTCGCCCGGGTTCACGTCCCGCAGCATGCAGGTCAGCCGCGCGCTGCACACCCGCCGACCCGCCTCGTCACTGATCACGATCTCGTACGTCGCCGTCGAGCGGCCCCGGTGCAGGGGTGTGGCCACGCCGGTGACGAGGCCGGAGCGGACGCCGCGGTGGTGGGTGCAGTTGAGGTCGACGCCGACCGCGATCTTGGAGCTGCCGGCGTGCAGCATCGACCCCACCGACCCGAGCGTCTCGGCGAGCACCGCGGAGGCGCCGCCGTGCAGCAGCCCGTACGGCTGGGTGTTCCCCTCCACCGGCATGGTCCCGACGACCCGCTCGGCGGACGCCTCCACGATCTGGACACCCATGCGCGTCCCGAGGTGCCCGGCGGAGAACAGGGCCGGCAGGTCGACGCCGAGCGCGGCGTACTCGTCGATGACCTCCTGCGGGAACGTCACGTGCTGCTGCTCGCCCATGGGTCCGGCTCCGTTCGTCGTGCTCAGTCGCGTTACAGGTCGACTGAGCAAACGCTCAGTCGGTCGCCGATTGTTCCAGACGTACGACGACGGACTTGCTGGCCGGGGTGTTGCTGGTGTCCGCGGTGGCGTCCAGTGGCACGAGGACGTTGGTCTCCGGGTAGTAGGCGGCCGCGCAGCCCCGGGCCGTCGGATACAGCACCACCCGGAAGCCGGGCGCCCGCCGCTCGACGCCGTCCTTCCACTCGCCGACCAGGTCGACGTACGACCCGTCGGCGATGTTCAGCCGCTGCGCGTCCTCGGGGTTGATCATGACGACCCGGCGGCCGTTCTTGATCCCCCGGTAGCGGTCGTCGAGGCCGTAGATCGTGGTGTTGTACTGGTCGTGCGAGCGCAGGGTCTGCAGCAGGAGCCGCCCCTCCGGCACCTCGGGGTACTCGACGGGGGCCGCCGTGAAGTTGGCCTTGCCGGTCGCCGTCGGGAAGCGGCGCTCGTCGCGCGGGGCGTGGGGGAGCGTGAAGCCGCCGGGGCGGGCCACGCGCGCGTTGAAGTCCTCGAAGCCGGGGATCACGCGCGCGATACGGTCCCGGATCGTCGCGTAGTCCTTCTCGAACTCCTCCCACGGGACCTGGCTGTCCTCGCCCAGGACCCGGCGGGCGAGCCGGCACACGATCGCCGGCTCGGACAGCAGATGCGCGCTCGCGGGCTCCAGGCGGCCACGGGAGGCGTGCACCATGCCCATGGAGTCCTCGACCGTCACGAACTGCTCGCCGCTGCCCTGGAGGTCGCGCTCGGTGCGGCCCAGCGTCGGCAGGATCAGCGCACGCGCGCCCGTGACGGCGTGGCTGCGGTTGAGCTTCGTCGACACGTGCACGGTCAGCCGGGCCCGGCGCATCGCCGCCTCGGTGACGTCCGTGTCCGGCGTGGCCGCCACGAAGTTGCCGCCCATCGCGAAGAAGACCTTCGCCTCACCGTCGCGCAGCGCCCGGATGGCCCGTACGACGTCGTAGCCGTGCTCACGCGGCGGCGCGAAGCCGAACTCCTTCTCCAGGGCGTCCAGGAAGGCCGGGGCGGGCCGCTCGAAGATGCCCATCGTGCGGTCGCCCTGCACGTTCGAGTGGCCGCGCACCGGGCACACGCCCGCGCCCGGGCGGCCGATGTTGCCGCGCAGCAGAAGGAAGTTGACGACCTCGCGGATGGTCGGCACGGAGTGCTTGTGCTGGGTGAGGCCCATGGCCCAGCACACGATGGTGCGCTGCGAGGCGAGGACCATGCCCATGACCTGGTCGATGTCCGCGCGGGTGAGGCCGGTCGCCGTCAGCGTCTCGTCCCAGTCCGCCGCGCGGGCGGCCGCGGCGAACTCCTCGTAGCCGTGGGTGTGTTCGCGGACGAACTCCTCGTCGACGGCGCCCTCGGTCTCGAGGATCAGCTTGTTGAGGAGGCGGAAGAGGGCCTGGTCGCCGCCGATGCGGATCTGCAGGAACAGGTCGGTGAGGGCGGCGCCCTTGAGCATGCCCTGGGGGGTCTGCGGGTTCTTGAACCGCTCCAGGCCGGCCTCGGGCAGCGGGTTGACGCTGACGATCTTCGCGCCGTTCTCCTTGGCCTTCTCCAGCGCGGAGAGCATGCGCGGGTGGTTCGTGCCCGGGTTCTGCCCGGCGACGATGATCAGGTCGGCCTTGTACAGGTCCTCCAGCAGGACGCTGCCCTTGCCGATGCCGATGGTCTCGGACAGCGCCGATCCGGACGACTCGTGGCACATGTTGGAGCAGTCCGGCAGGTTGTTCGTGCCGAGCTCGCGCGCGAAGAGCTGGTAGAGGAACGCGGCCTCGTTGCTGGTGCGACCGGAGGTGTAGAAAACGGCCTCGTCGGGGGAGCCGAGTGCGGTGATCTCCTCGCCGATGATGTCGAAGGCGCGCTCCCAGGTCACCGGCTCGTAGTGGGTGCCCCCTTCGGCGAGGAACATGGGGTGGGTGAGCCGCCCCTGCTGCCCCAGCCAGTAACCGCTCCTGGTCGCGAGATCGGCGACGGAGTGCGCGGCGAAGAACTCCGGGGTGACCCGGCGCAGGGTCGCCTCCTCGGCCACCGCCTTCGCGCCGTTCTCACAGAACTCCGCCTTGTGCCGGTGCTCCGGCTCCGGCCACGCGCACCCCGGGCAGTCGAAGCCGTCCTTCTGGTTGACCCGCAGCAACGTCAGCGCGGTGCGCTTCACACCCATCTGCTGCTGCGCGATGCGCAGGGTGTGCCCGATGGCCGGCAGCCCCGCCGCCGCGTGCTTCGGCTCCGCGACCTGGGGCGCGTCCTGAACCGGATCACCCTTGGGCGGCTTGGTGGCCATCGCGCACTCTCCCTGTCTTCTCGTTCACCACGGGAACGCCTCGCCGACACCTGCGCTCCCGCGGGTCACCGGCTGTGTACACGTGTGAGGTACATCTCCGATCCTCGCATGGGGGACTGACAACGTGGGGGGTGGGATTGGGGAGGGGCTGGGGGCGGTGGCTGTAGGGAGGGGAGTGGAGCGGGTGTCGGTGGTAGGGATGCCCGGCGGCGGAGGGGCCGGTGGTCGTGATGCCCGGCGGCGGAGGGGGGGCCGGTGGTCGTGATGCGGGCCAGCGCTGCATGACGGGCGTTCTGCGGGCGCCGGAGCCGACAGAGGGGCGGGGGCACGCACCGGACATCGCCGCTGGGGGGCGGCACCGCATCCGCTCATGGTGCTCGGTCCGGCCCGTGCCGACGTGCGCTGCTCTTCTTACTCCGGTTACTCCGGTTCCTGCCCTGAGCGCCCGGACGCGTTGCGCGGCGCAGCCGCGTCCGTCACCTCTGCCGTCGCCGGGGAGACGCGCGGTTTATGGGGCTCGTGACGGACTGCCCCGGCGGCGGCCCGCCCTGGTCCGCGCGTCCCGGAGCCCTCGCCGACTTCTGCGCCGTTCCCGCTTCTTCCCTTGGCGGCCCCGGACGCGCTGCCCGGTTCCTCCGGGGCTGGTCGTCTCCGCCGCCGCTTCCTGTGCGCGCCGCCCTTCTTCGTCTCGCGGCCCGCTCCCCTTTCTTCCCCGGACGCTTCCTTTCTTCCCGCAGGCCGTCCCTCTCCGTCCCGCTGTGCGCTGCCCTGCTCCCCGTGGTCCGGCTCTCTTCTGCCCCCCGCCGCTCCCTTCTCTCCGCGACTCGCCCCTCCCCCCCCAGCAGCGCTGCCTCCCGGCCCTCCCGCGCCCCGCTCCCGTGGCCCCCGGCGTCGCCGCTGCTCCACCCCACCCCACTCCACCCCGCTCCGCCCCCGGCGCATCCTCACCGCCGCGACGGCGATCAACGCCACATCGGAGCCCGGCCCTGTCGGGCCGGCCGGGCCCCCGGTGGGGACCGACTGTCAGTGGGGCGTGGCAGGATCGGGGGCGTGGCAGAGACAGCATCGAAGCAGACCGAGACCAACCCCGGCGGCAGCCGGCCCCGCCTGATGCTCATGGATGGGCACTCGCTGGCCTACCGCGCGTTCTTCGCGCTGCCCGCGGAGAACTTCACGACCGCGACGGGCCAGCCGACGAACGCGATCTACGGCTTCGCGTCGATGCTGGCCAACACCCTGCGCGACGAGGCGCCCACCCACTTCGCGGTGGCCTTCGACGTGTCCCGCAAGACCTGGCGCTCCGCGGAGTTCACCGAGTACAAGGCGAACCGCTCCAAGACCCCGGACGAGTTCAAGGGCCAGGTCGAGCTGATCGGCGAGCTGCTCGACGCGATGCACGTCTCACGGTTCGCGATCGACGGCTTCGAGGCCGACGACGTGATCGCCACCCTCGCCACCCAGGCCGAGTCCGACGGCTTCGAGGTGCTGATCGTCACCGGCGACCGTGACTCCTTCCAGCTCGTCAGCGAGCACACCACGGTGCTGTATCCGACGAAGGGCGTCTCCGAGCTGACCCGCTTCACCCCGGAGAAGGTCTTCGAGAAGTACGGATTGACGCCCGCCCAGTACCCCGACTTCGCGGCCCTGCGCGGCGACCCGTCCGACAACCTGCCGGGCATCCCGGGCGTCGGCGAGAAGACGGCAGCGAAGTGGATCAACCAGTTCGGCTCGTTCGCCGAGCTGGTCGAGCGCGTCGAGGAGGTCAAGGGCAAGGCCGGCCAGAACCTCCGCGACCACCTGGAGGCCGTCAAGCTCAACCGCCGGCTGACCGAGCTGGAGCGGAACGTCGAGCTGCCCAAGACCGTCGCCGACGTCGCGCGCGTGCCGTACGACCGCAAGGCCGTCGCGATGATCCTGGACACCCTGGAGATCCGTAACCCCTCCCTGCGCGAGCGGCTCTTCGGCGTCGACCCCGGAGCCGAGGAGGCCGAGACCACGCCGATCGCCACCGACGGCGTGGAGCTGGACGGCTCGGTGCTCGGCACCGGCGAGCTGGCCCCCTGGCTGGCGGAGCACAGCGGCGAGGTGCTCGGCGTGGCCACCGTCGACACCTGGGCGCTGGGCACCGGTTCGGTCGCCGAGGTCGCGCTCGCGGCGGGCGACGGCGCGGCCGGCTGGTTCGACCCGGCGGAGCTGGACGAGGCCGACGAGAAGGCGTTCGCGGCCTGGCTGGCCGATGCCGACAAGCCGAAGGTCTTCCACAACGCCAAGGGGGCGATGCGGGTCTTCGCCGAGCACGGCTGGAGCATCGCCGGTGTGCGCATGGACACCGCGCTCGCCGCCTACCTGGTCAAGCCGGGCCGCCGCTCCTTCGACCTGGACGCCCTGTCCCTGGAGTACCTGCACCGCGAGCTGGCCCCCGCCGCCGCGGCCGACGGCCAGCTGGCCTTCGGTGCGGACGACGGCGCCGAGGCCGAGGCGCTGATGATCCAGGCCCGTGCCGTCCTCGACCTGGGCGAGGCCTTCGAGGGCAAGCTCCAGGAGGTCGGTGCGGCGGACCTCCTGCGGGACATGGAGCTGCCGACCTCCGCGCTGCTGGCCCGCATGGAGCGACACGGCATCGCGGCCGACCGGGCCCACCTGGAGGCCATGGAGCAGATGTTCGCGGGCGCCGTGCAGCAGGCCGTGAAGGAGGCGCACGCGGCGGCCGGGCACGAGTTCAACCTGGGCTCGCCCAAGCAGCTCCAGGAGGTCCTCTTCGGCGAGCTCGCGCTGCCCAAGACGAAGAAGACGAAGACGGGCTACACCACGGACGCCGACGCCCTGGCCTGGCTCGCCACCCAGACCGACAATGAGCTGCCGGTCATCATGCTCCGCCACCGCGAGCAGGCGAAGCTCCGCGTCACCGTCGAGGGTCTGATCAAGACGATCGCGACGGACGGCCGTATCCACACGACGTTCAATCAGACGGTCGCGGCGACCGGTCGGCTTTCCTCCACGGACCCGAACCTGCAGAACATCCCGGTCCGCACGGACGAGGGCCGGGCGATCCGCCGGGGCTTCGTGGTGGGCGAGGGTTTCGAGTCCCTGATGACCGCGGACTACAGCCAGATCGAACTGCGCGTGATGGCCCACCTGTCCGAGGACGAGGGCCTGATCGAGGCGTTCACCTCGGGCGAGGACCTGCACACCACGGCCGCCTCGCAGGTGTTCGCGGTGGAACCTGCCGCGGTGGACGCGGAGATGCGCCGCAAGATCAAGGCCATGTCGTACGGCCTCGCCTACGGCCTGTCGGCCTTCGGCCTCTCCCAGCAGCTGAACATCGACGCGGGTGAGGCCCGCGCGCTGATGGACGCCTACTTCGAGCGCTTCGGCGGCGTACGGGACTATCTGCGCCGCGCGGTCGACGAGGCCCGGGCGACGGGGTACACGGCGACGCTCTTCGGCCGCCGCCGCTACCTCCCCGACCTCAACAGCGACAACCGTCAGCGCCGTGAGGCGGCCGAGCGCATGGCCCTCAACGCCCCCATCCAGGGCACGGCGGCGGACATCGTCAAGATCGCCATGCTCAACGTGGACCGGGCCCTGCGCGAGGCGAACCTCACCTCCCGCATGCTCCTCCAGGTCCACGACGAGATCGTCCTGGAAATCGCCCCCGGCGAACGCGAGGCCGCGGAAGAACTGGTCCGCCGCGAAATGTCCAACGCCGTCCAGCTCAGCGTCCCCCTGGGCGTCTCGGTCGGTTCGGGCCCGGACTGGGAGTCGGCGGCCCACTAGCCTCCGACACCGGGCCACATCTCGATGCCGGGCCAGTTCCCCAACCGGCCCGGCATCCCGGCCGCCTTTCGGTGAGCGGTGCTGCAGCGCCCCAAAGGGGCGCGGGACCGTATCGATTTGCGGCTCCGCCGCGCGGGCGCGACCAGCCACAACCCACCCGCAGCCCCCGAAACCACCGCAACCCGGCACACGCAGCGGCCCGGGCCCCACCCCCGGAGGGACTCGTCACTCGCGTGGCCCCCGCAAAAGCGCACCCCACGCCCGCCGCCCGTAAGGATGCGGACATGGGTATACGCACGCTCCACCGCCGGCCATCCCCGGCACCGGCGCAAGCGAACGCCGAGAAGGCCCCGTCCGAAGCGCAGCCGTCGCTCCCACCCTTCGCCCCCGGCGCAAGCACCGCCCGCATCCCCGCCGACCTGCTGGGCACCCTGCGGAAAACGGCGGTGATCGCCCGCCGCAGCCTGGCCCACCGGGCACAAGGATGGGCCGAGCTGACCCGCAGCTACCTGGCCCTGGCCCTCACCCTGCTGCCACGGTCCCGCCCCGCAGGAACCGTCACCGTGTTCGTCGCTTCCGTCGCCCCCGTCGGCACGCTCACCGAGCCACCGGACGGCTCGGCTCCTTACCGGTCTCACCCGCACCCGCGCTGCCAGGGCCCGGGGCCGGACGCCACACCCTGACGCCCGCGGCGTACAGCAGCAGCCCCAGGACGAGTCCCGCGCCCGCGCCGAAGCACACCGCCGGAATCAGCTCCCAGTACTTCGCGGTCGAACCCCAATAGGCCCACCAGCGCGACGCCCGCTGCACCGCGGCCACCGCGGCGATTCCGCCGATCACCGCCCCGGCCAACCACCGGTCCCGTACGGAAAGCACCGGCACCGCGACCGGCGCGGCCGCAGGGGTCCGCCGTAGCGCCACGAGCACGAACGCGGCGATGACGACCGCGGCGAGAGCCGAACCGCCGTACTGCAGATACCAGTACAGAGGCGAGCCCGCGATCTCCTCGCCCAGCACGGGAAACAGCCGCATCCCCCAGCGGTCGAGATGCGTGAACGCGTCCCACACGACATGCGTCAGCGCGCCGAGCACGGCCGAGACGTACCAGCGCAGCGCCAGCGACAGCCCTGCACGCGCGCGTGGCGCCCCGCAGCGCAACAGCGTGGCCACCCGCGCCTGTCGCCGCACCGGAAGCAGCGCCACCAGCGGCTCGCGCAGCAGCAGCCACAGGCCCACCAGTGCCCAGGCGATCAGCACGTCGATGGTGAACACGCCCGCGAACGAGTGCGTGACATCGCCGAACTCCATCGCCCCGGACAGGACACTCGCCGCGTAATAGGTCATGTCGGGCGCGAAGGAACCCGCCACCAACACGGCCGGTACGAGCGCGGCGCGGCCGGTTCCGTCGGTGCGTACGGCGGGCAGTACGGCCGCCGCATGGCTCAGCGTGAACGGCAACGGGGCTCCTTGCGCGGGAGGTTGACGGGTCAGGTCCGCCCCGGTCGGCGGCGAAGCCGGTGCCGGGGACGTACGACGGCCAGTATGCGGGACGTCCGACAGGCGGACCGCACACGCCCAACTGGTAAAAATCGGGCACCAACGGGTGCCCGCGCAAAGGAAGTTGTCGTAGGGTCGCCTGGGTCACCGTGCCGGGTGTGCGGTCGAACGCGCGAACGGCGCATGAAATCGCGCCGCGGGGGCAACTGTCGCGGCGAGTCGATCGTCACAACAGGGGCGGGCCCGGCATGGCGGGCCCGGCAGACAGAGACGGGCGCTCGGGCGTCCACGGGAGGGGTTCGCTCTATGGCGGCGGAATTCGGCAGGCTGCGCAAGGGGGCGGTGAACACCACGGTGGCCGCGGTCGTGGTCGCGGCACTGGCAGCGTCCCAGGCTCCCGGGGTGACGACCGACGACGCCGGCAGAAAGGTCACCACCGGAACCCAGCCCTCGGCCGACACGCCCGCCGAGGACAGCGCGACCGGCAACTCGCCGTACTACACGGACCTGCCGCCGCTCAACAGCCCCAGCCCGTCGCCCACGACCAGCACCCCGGTCACCCCGGGCGCCTCCGAGGCGGGCATCCCCGCGACCGTCCTCGACGCGTACAAGAAGGCCGCGACCGCGCTCCAGGAGGCCAAGCCCGGCTGCAACCTGGAATGGCAGCTGCTCGCCGCCATCGGCAAGGTCGAGTCCGGCCAGGCCCGCGGCGGCCGCGTCGACGCGAACGGCACCACGATCACCCGGATCCTCGGCCCGCAGCTCAACGGCAACGGCTTCGCGAACATCAGCGACACCGACAACGGCGCCTACGACGGGGACGCCTCGTACGACCGTGCCGTCGGCCCCATGCAGTTCATCCCCTCCACCTGGGAGTGGGCCGGCCGCGACGGCAACGCGGACGGCAAGAAGGACCCCAACAACGTCTACGACGCCGCACTCGCCGCCGGCCACTACCTGTGCCGCTTCGGCTGGGACCTGTCCACCCGGAGCGACCTCAGCAGCGCGATCCTCAGTTACAACAACTCGCAGGACTACCTGAACCTGGTCCTGAAGTGGCTGGAGTACTACCGCAAGGGCACGCACGCGATCCCGGACGGCACCGGCACCCTCCCGGCCGACCGCAGTGACGACAACGCCGGAGCCAGTCCCTCGCCGTCCCCCACACCGCCCAGGACGCCGACGACGCCCAGCACCCCCGCCAAGCCCGGCGGCAACGGCGGCTCCACGAGCCCGAAGCCGACCCCGCCGACCACCACGCCGCCCAGCACCACGCCCCCCACCCCCACCGACACGGTGGACCACCTGGAGGACGCGGGCACCGCGAAGCTCACCGCGATGGCGGGCGACACCTTCACCGAGAAGGTCAGCGCCCGCGCCGAGACCGAGGCCGGCAAGGCCGTCGCCAAGGTCCGGATCCGTTTCACGATCGTCGGCCGGACCGACGCCACCTTCACCGGCGGCGAGAAGTACGCGGCCGTCGTGACCAACAGCGCCGGTGAGGCGGTCGCGCCCGCACTGAAGGCGGGCGAGGACACGGGCGAGTTCGTCGTCCGCGCCACCGTCGTCGGCCGTTCGATCCCCGGCCTCGACTACACGGCCACCGTCACCGAGCGCGCCGCCGACACCCTCACCCGCACCAGCGACACCGCGCTGACCTGCACCCCGGGCGGCGAGTTCGCCGACCAGGTCGAGGTGAAGGCGACCTACAAGGGCGCCGTGGCGGACAAGGTCGCGGCCACCGCCACGCTCATCAAGTCGGCGGACGACCCGACCGAGAACGACAAGGGCCCCTACTTCAAGGACGCCGACGGCAAGACCGTACGCACCCTGACCGGACTGACGACGGACGCGAACGGCCTGCTCAAGCTGCCGAAGCTGTACGCCGACGACACCACGGGTACGTTCCTGCTCCGCGTCAACACCGCGGGCGGCGCCACCCTGACCGTCGAGCTGAAGGTGGCGGCGGCCGAGACGTCGCCCACCCCGACCCCCTCGGAGTCGACGTCCGGGTCGGCATCGCCGAGCCCGACCGCGTAGGCGCCGGACGAGACGACGACGAAGGGCGCCCCTCCGCCACGGTGGACCGGGCGCCCTTCGTTGTGTGTGCAACGTGTTCTCATCTCGCCCGCCCGTTGCTACGGTGCCGTTCCTGACGATGTATCAGTTCCGCGGTCCTGAAGGTTCCGTCCGCCGGGAGGCAGGCATGCGCGCCCTGATCGCCGCCGCGACCGGTCTCGCCGCCGCGTTCGCCCTGGTCCTCGCGATCACGGCCATGGGCGCACCGACCGGCGAGACATCGCCGAAGCCGCTGCTGACGACGGTCCCCGCACACCCGTAACCGCCCGTCCGCGTCACGCCCGTCCGGGAGGGAGGCCGAGATGCGCCGCAAGGCCGGCCTGATCCTGCTCGCCCTCGCCGTGTTCTTCGCGGCACTGTCCCCGCTGGTGCGCTGGTACGCCTTCCCCCGCCTGGCCAAGATCCCGGCGAACCAGTACCAGGACATGGTCCTGGAGGCGAAGGACGCGACCCTCCTCGACTACGGCACGATGAAGGCCCGCAAGGTCTCCAAGGTCACCATCGTGCAGACGCTCAAGGGCAACGTCGAAGCCTCGGAGAAGATCGAGGCAACGGCCGGAAAGGACGTCGTCGTCTGGGACGGCCTGTCCTATGTCGTCGGCCCCGACGGCAAGATGGTCTCCAAGATCCCCGAGCGCTACATCTTCGACGCCCACACCCAGGAACCCGTCCACGCCACCGGCGAGATGGTCGACGGCGACCCGGTGAAACGGCAGGGCATCGAGTTCAAGTGGCCCTTCCTGACGGAGAAACGGGACTACGAGTACTTCGACGCCCAGGCGCGAGTGACGGCCCCCATCCACTACAAGGGGACGCAGAACTTCCGCGGCGTCGACGTCTACTACTTCGAGCAGACCATCCCGTGGACCAAGGTGAAGTTCCCCAGGACCATGCCGGTCGAGGGCATCACCCCGGAGTCGGTGGCCAAGACCGGCACGACCCGCTGGTACACCACGGTCCGCAAGTTCTGGGTCGAACCCCTCACCGGCGCCCCCGTCTACGGCGAGGAGATCCACAAGGAGGAACTGCGCGGCGGCACCCTGCTCGGCGGCCGCGACAAGGTGACGGCGTTCGCGGGCCACGTGAAGATGCGCGAGGACTACATCGACTCCACGGTGGACCTGGTCAAGTCCAACCGCACGCTGGTCCTGCTGATGACGTCGTACCTCCCCTGGGGCTTCCTGATCCTGGGGCTGCTGCTCCTGTCCCTCTCCCTCTACCTGGAGGCACGCGGCCGCCGCCCCGGCGACCCGGAGCCGACGAGGAACACCGACCCGGAACCGGTCAGCGCCTGAGCCGGGCGTTGGTGTGCCGGGTCGGCTCGGCGGTGGCGGGGTCCTCGGGCCACGGATGCTTCGGATAACGGCCGCGCAGCTCCGCCCGCACGCCCTTGTAGCCGTCCTTCCAGAAGGAGGCGAGGTCGGCGGTGACGGCCGCGGGGCGCCCGGCGGGGGAGAGCAGATGGACCAGCAGCGGCACCCCGGCCACGGAGGGCGACTCGTGCAGCCCGAACATCTCCTGCAACTTCACGGCCAGGACGGGCTGTTCGGGATTGCCGTAGTCGATCCGGATTCCGGACCCACTGGGTACGGTGATCCGCTCCGGCGCCAGCTCGTCGAGCCGCCCGGCCTCCCCGGAGGCCCACGGCAGCAGCCGAGCCAGCGCCGCCCCCGCGTCGATCCGCGCCAGGTCGGCCCGCCGGCGGGCCCGGCTCAGCTCGGGCTCCAACCACTCGTCCACGCGCGCGTGCAGCGCGTCGTCGCGGACGTCGGGCCAGGGCGCGCCGAGATGCAGATGCAGAAAGGCGAGCCGCTGCCGCAGCACGCCGGCGTCGGGGGACCAGCGCAACAGGCCGAGCCCTTCCTGCCGTAGACCTTCGAGCAGCGCCTCGCGTACGAGTACGGGATCGGCGTCCGTCAACGGCCGCTGCGCGAGCTCGATCGCCCCGAGCCGTTCGACCTGCCGGGCGACGACGTCCCCGTCGGCCCAGTGGACCTCCTGGCTCGCGGAGTGCAGCGCGCCCGCCGCCGATCGGGCCAGGTCCTCGTCCACCACGGCGGCGAGCTGCACGCGTGCGTGCCCCTTGCCGACGGGTCGGTCCGCGACGGCCACGGCGATCCACGGGGCGCCGCGCAGGGGGCTGCCGTCAGCGAGTTCGGCGCGGGTGCCGGAGGCCATGAGGTAGGAACCGCCCTCGGCTCTGGCAACGCGCTCGGGGAAGGCGAGGGCGGCGACGAGGCCCGCGGTGCGGTCGTCCGCGCCGTGCGCCGACGCGCCGGCGCTGCCCGCCCGCAACCGCCGCACCTCCGTACGCCACCGCCCCGCATAGGCGTCACCGCCCCGCCGAGCCGCGCGCAGAGCGCCGGCCAGATCGTCCCCGTACTCCCTCGGGGCCTCCTCGCTCAGCAGGGCGACCACCTCGGCACCCGCACCGGGTGTGTCCAGCAGCGCCCTCCCCAAGCGGGGATGCAGCCCCAGCCGGGCCAGCTCAGTACCCCGAGCCGTGGCCCGCCCGTCACGGTCCACCGCCCCGATGGCCGTCAGTACGCTCCGCGCCGCCGCCATCGCCCCACCCGGCGGCGGATCCAGCAACGCCAGCCCGGCGGCCTCCGGATCACCCCAGCACGCCGCCTGCAACGCGAACGCCGTCAGGTCGGCCACCTTGATCTCCGGCGACGGGAACCGCGGCAACCGCGCGTCCTCGGCCTCCGCCCAGCAGCGGTACACCGCCCCCGGCGCCTCACGCCCGGCCCGCCCCGCCCGCTGCCGCCCGGCAGCCTGCGAGGCCCGTACCGTCGTCAGGGCGCTCAGCCCGCGCGCGTGATCGACGCGAGGCTCCCGCGCCAGCCCCGAGTCGACGACGACGCGCACACCCGGAACCGTCAGCGACGACTCCGCCACGGCCGTCGCCAGCACCACCCGGCGCCGCTCCCCGCCCGCCAGCACCGCGTCCTGCACGGCCGTCGGCGCCCGCCCGTGCACCTGGAGCACCTCGACGTCCCCGAGCTCTCCCAGCTGCCCGGCCACCCGCGCGATCTCGCCCACACCCGGCAGGAAACACAGCACATCCCCGGCCCGCTCGGCCAGCGCCCGCCGCACCACCGACGCCACGTGCGTCAGCAGCGCCGGGTCGACCCGCATACCGTGCGGCGGCCGTACGGGACGCGCAGGCGGCGCCCAGACCACCTCCACGGGATGCGACACGCCCTCGGCCTCGACCACCGGCGCGTCACCCAGCAGCCGCGCCCACCCCTGCGCGTCCGTCGTCGCCGACGCGGCCAGCAGCCGCAGCTCCGGCCGCAGCGTCTGCCGTACGTCCCACAGGAACGCCGCCACCGTGTCCGCGTCCAGATGCCGCTCGTGGCACTCGTCGAGCACCACCACGTCCACACCCGCGAGCTCCTGGTCGCGCTGCAACCGCTGGAGCAGCACACCGGTCGTGACGACCTCCACGCGCGCGTGCCGTCCGACGACCCGCTCCCCGCGCACGGTGTACCCGACGCTCTCGCCGGCCTTCTCGCCCAGCAGCCACGCCATCCGCCGCGCGGCGGCCCGGGCCGCGATCCGCCGCGGCTCGGCGACGACGACCCGCCGCGCCGGCCCCTCGCCGAGCAGCCCCGCCAGAGCCAGCGGCACCAGGGTCGTCTTGCCGGTGCCGGGCGGCGCGACGAGCACCGCGGTGCCGTGCCCGTCCAGGGCGTCGGCCAGACCGGGCAGGGCACCGCGTACGGGCAGCGCGTCCAGGGCGTCGTAACGGATCACGCTCTCAGTCCCGTACGCACACGAAGATCGCCGTCCCCGGGATCAGGTTCCCGCGCAGCGGCGACCAGCCGCCCCACTCCGCGGAGTTCCAGGCCGGCCACTCCGGCTCCACCAGGTCCACCAGCCGGAAGCCCGCCGCCACGACGTCCCGCACCCGGTCGCCGACCGTGCGGTGGTGCTCGACGTACACCGCGCGGCCCTCGTCGTCCTGCTCCACGTACGGCGTGCGGTCGAAGTAGGACGCGGAGACGGACAGGCCCTCCGGACCCGGCTCGTCGGGGAAGGCCCAGCGGATGGGATGGGTGACGGAGAAGACGAAGCGTCCGCCCGGCCGCAGCACCCGCCGCACCTCCCGCAGCACCAGCACCGGGTCGGCGACGAACGGCAGCGCCCCGTACGCCGAGCAGGCCAGGTCGAAGGAGCCGTCGGCGAAGGGAAGGGCGCCCGCGTCGGCGCAGACCAGGGGGAACGCGCCCCCGATGCGCAGGGCGTGCTGCAACTGACGGTGGGAGAGGTCCAGGGCGACCGGGCGGGCCCCCTGCGCGGCCAGCCAGCGCGAGCACTGGGCTGCTCCCGCGCCGATCTCCAGGACGTCCTTGCCCTTGAGGTCCTCCGGCGCGCCGAGCAGCTCGGCCTCCACCTCGTCCAGGCCCTCGGGGCCCCACACGAAGCGGTCGTCGCCGAGGAACGTGCCGTGCTCGATCTGGTACTCGTCGGCGTTGCGGTCCCACCAACCCCGGTTGGCGCGGGAGCTCTCCGCGACCCCGGCGTCGCGCCGGGTGGCCTCCGGTTCGGCGGAAGCGTCGGACGAGTCGTCGGACGCGATCTCGGGCGATACGGGCTCTTGGATGATCGGCTCCCTCGTCGTACTCTTCCGTCACCTGAATGGCGCGGCCTCTCCCGGCGGTGTCACGCAAGAGGCCTCCCAAGGCCTGCGTGGCCTCAAGGGACAGGTTTTGTGCCGGGTATGCGGCGATCCGCCCCGGGTGTGCGGCTTCGCGCATTGACCCTGCCCGGCTGCCCCCGTATGCTACAAGTTGCGCTGCGGGCCTGCGCACCTCAGACGTAGCAGGCTGCGCTCGCATCTGTTGTATGTCCCCTCGGTTGTCGAGGCGCATCACCGGCGTTGGTGAGGCGCTTCCTTGGCTGTCCGGCTTCTTCAGAGCGATACGGGCTCCCGGCGTAGCAGTACCTACGACTTCAATGTCCGTACCGGAGCCCTTTCCCACATGACGAGCAGCACCGAGACCACCGCCACCACCCCGCAGGTAGCGGTCAACGACATCGGTAACGAGGAAGCCTTCCTCGCCGCGATCGACGAGACGATCAAGTACTTCAACGACGGCGACATCGTCGACGGCGTCATCGTGAAGGTCGACCGGGACGAGGTCCTGCTCGACATCGGTTACAAGACCGAAGGCGTTATCCCGAGCCGTGAGCTCTCGATCAAGCACGACGTCGACCCCAACGAGGTCGTCGCCGTCGGTGACGAGATCGAAGCCCTTGTTCTCCAGAAGGAGGACAAGGAAGGCCGCCTGATCCTCTCGAAGAAGCGCGCCCAGTACGAGCGTGCCTGGGGCACCATCGAGAAGATCAAGGAAGAGGACGGGATCGTCACCGGTACCGTCATCGAGGTCGTCAAGGGTGGTCTCATCCTCGACATCGGCCTCCGTGGCTTCCTCCCGGCCTCCCTGGTCGAGATGCGCCGCGTTCGCGACCTCCAGCCCTACGTGGGCAAGGAGCTCGAGGCGAAGATCATCGAGCTGGACAAGAACCGCAACAACGTGGTCCTGTCCCGCCGTGCCTGGCTGGAGCAGACCCAGTCCGAGGTCCGCCAGACGTTCCTCACCACCCTCCAGAAGGGTCAGGTCCGTTCCGGCGTCGTCTCCTCGATCGTCAACTTCGGTGCCTTCGTGGACCTGGGTGGCGTCGACGGTCTGGTCCACGTCTCCGAGCTGTCCTGGAAGCACATCGACCACCCGTCCGAGGTTGTCGAGGTCGGCCAGGAAGTCACCGTCGAGGTTCTCGACGTCGACATGGACCGCGAGCGTGTCTCCCTGTCGCTGAAGGCGACGCAGGAAGACCCGTGGCAGCAGTTCGCCCGGACCCACCAGATCGGTCAGGTCGTCCCGGGTAAGGTCACCAAGCTGGTTCCGTTCGGTGCGTTCGTCCGCGTGGACGAGGGCATCGAGGGTCTGGTCCACATCTCCGAGCTGGCCGAGCGCCACGTGGAGATCCCGGAGCAGGTCGTCCAGGTCAACGACGAGATCTTCGTCAAGGTCATCGACATCGACCTCGAGCGCCGTCGCATCAGCCTCTCGCTGAAGCAGGCCAACGAGGCCTTCGGTGCCGACCCGGCCACGGTCGAGTTCGACCCGACCCTGTACGGCATGGCCGCGTCCTACGACGACCAGGGCAACTACATCTACCCCGAGGGCTTCGACCCCGAGACCAACGACTGGCTCGAGGGCTACGAGACCCAGCGCGAGGCGTGGGAGCACCAGTACGCCGAGGCGCAGACCCGCTTCGAGCAGCACCAGCAGCAGGTCATCAAGTCCCGCGAGGCCGACGCCGCTGCTGCGGCCGAGGGCGGCGAGGCTGCGGCTCCGGCCGCGTCCGGTGGCGGCTCGTACTCCTCCGAGGGCGCCGACCAGTCCGGCGCGCTGGCCTCGGACGAGGCGCTGGCCGCGCTCCGCGAGAAGCTGGCCGGCGGCCAGAGCTGAACGCTGACCGCTGAGGCTTAGCCGTTAACTGAAGGGCCGCACCTGCAGAGGTGCGGCCCTTCAGCGTTGCCGGGAAAGGGTCGTCGGTCGGCTGCGGGCCGTGGGGGCTGGTCGCGCAGTTCCCCGCGCCCCTAGGGGGGTGGCCCATCCCGGCAAGATCACGGATCCCGTCCTCACGGGAATGCCCGTGCCCGTAAGGGCGTTGTCACGTACGGACACAAGGAGGGGCGGTCACAGTGCTTGATCCGCAGGGTTTGTACGCGTGGGAGCCGAAGGGCCTGGCTGTCGTCGACATGGCGCTCGCCCAGGACTCGGCGGGCCTTGTCATGCTCTACCACTTCGACGGATACATCGACGCGGGTGAGACCGGCGACCAGATCGTCGACGGGCTCCTGGACTCGCTGCCCCACCAACTCGTCGCCCGGTTCGACCACGACCGGCTGGTGGACTACCGTGCCCGCCGCCCGCTGCTGACGTTCAAGCGCGACCGCTGGGCCTCGTACGAGGTGCCCGCCATCGAGGTGCGGCTCGTTCAGGACGCCACCGGGGCGCCCTTCCTGCTGCTGTCCGGGCCCGAGCCGGACGTGGAGTGGGAGCGCTTCGCCGCGGCCGTCCAGCAGATCGTGGAGCGGCTCGGGGTGCGTCTGTCGGTGAACTTCCACGGCATCCCCATGGGCGTCCCGCACACACGCCCGGTCGGCGTCACCCCCCACGGCAACCGCACCGACCTCGTCCCGGGCCACCGCAGCCCCTTCGACGAGGCGCAGGTGCCCGGCAGCGCCGAGTCGCTGATCGAGTACCGGCTCATGGAGGCGGGGCACGAGGTGCTGGGTGTCGCCGCGCACGTCCCGCACTACATCGCCCGCTCCGCGTACCCCGACGCGGCCCTGACCGTGCTGGAGGCCGTCACGGCGGCGACCGGCCTGGTCCTGCCCGGCATCGCGCACACCCTGCGCACGGAGGCCCACCGCACGCAGAACGAGATCGACCGCCAGATCCGCGAGGGCGACGAGGAGCTCACCAACCTCGTCGAGGGCCTGGAGCACCAGTACGACGCGATCGCCGGCGCCGAGACCCGCGGCAACATGCTCGCCGAGCCCGTGGACATCCCGTCGGCCGACGAGATCGGACGGGAGTTCGAGAAGTTCCTGGCGGAGCGGGAGGGCGACGGCTGAGGGCGGGAGCTGGTCCTGCCGGATGCGTTGTCAGTGGCAGGGCCTAAGCTTCCGGTCATGCTGAAGGTGGGCCTGACCGGGGGCATCGGAGCCGGTAAGAGCGAGGTGTCGCGGCTGCTCGTCGAGTGCGGGGCCGTGCTGATCGACGCGGACCGTATCGCGCGCGAGGTGGTCGCGCCCGGTACGCCCGGGCTCGCCGCCGTCGTGGAGGCGTTCGGCGAGGAGGTGCTCACCGAGGACGGCAGCCTGGACCGGCCCAAGCTGGGCTCGATCGTCTTCGCCGACCCCGAGCGGCTCGCCGTACTGAACTCGATCGTGCATCCGCTCGTCGGCGCCCGCTCCCGCGAGCTCGAAGAGGCCGCCGCCGAGGACGCCGTCGTCGTCCATGACGTCCCGCTGCTCACGGAGAACGGCCTGGCCCCGCTGTACGACGTGGTGGTCGTCGTCGACGCCGGTCCCGAGACGCAGCTCGACCGGCTCGTCCGGCTGCGTGGGATGACCGAGGAGGACGCACGCGCGCGTATGGCCGCGCAGGCGACGCGGGAGAAGCGCCGGGAGATCGCGGACATCGTCATCGACAACGACGTACCGCTGGAAGAGCTTCAGCGGCGCGTGAAGGACGTGTGGGACGAGCTCGTGCGCCGGGCACACGGGGCACAGGGGAGCCGGTAGCCCCAGTCGGCGCAGGAATAGGGGCACGTCGTTCGCGCGTTGAAGTCCTCCAGTGAGGGAAGGACTTTGCCGTGCCCGAGACCAGCGGTTCGACCGGACGTACTCCGGAGACGCATGTCATCGACTTCCGTGCCGCCGAGCAGCTGCTCGCCGCGCGGGACCCGCGGGGTGCGGTGAAGCTGCTCGACGGGGTCATCGCCGTGCACCCCGAGAACACCGCCGCCCGGCTGCTGCGCGCGCGTGCCTTCTTCGCCGCCGCCCAACTGCGGCCCGCCGAGCTGGAGTTCACCATCGTCCTGGAGCGCGAGCCGGACAACGCGTTCGCGCACTTCGCGCTCGCCCGGACGTATGAGCGCCAGGGGCGGCCCGACCAGGCCAAACGCCACTTCCGGCTGGCGGCCGCGCTCGATCCGAACCCGGATTACCTCAAGGCGGCACGGTTCGAGGCGTGAGCGGCGAGTGGGGGCGGCGGGTCGGCCGGTGCGACTAGGGGCGGCGGTTCTCCGGCGGGGGCGGCCGGTAGGGGCGGTTCTCGGGCGGGCGGTACGGAGGGATGTCGCGGCCCGGCTGGTAGTGCGGGCCCTGACGGATGTGCCTGAGGACCATGGCCAGGTCGATCGTGATCACCAGCCACAACACCCCGCAGGCCGCAGCCCAGCCGGGGCGGTCGGCGAGCGCGAACGCGGCGGTGCCGAAGACCGTCCACACCAGGCCCCACACGCACAGCCAGAAACGCGCCCGCAGTGCACTGCGCGCTGTCGTCGGCTCACTGCCCGTACGCATCCGGATCACCACTCCTCCTTGAAACGTACTCCGGGTACTCCTCATACGCCTCGCACTCCTCGCAGGGGGCCTCGTGCTGCCGGACACCGATGAACTGGCCGAAGCGTTGCTCGACCTCGGCGTACCCCACGAGGACATCAACGACCTCGTACGGATGGGCCGGCGGGTCACGGACCACCCCGAGCTGCGGCAGATCCTGGAGCGGTCCGTCGACGAGTTCGTCCAGGGGATGGGGGAGGTCGGCCGCCCGGTCGACCTGCCCGACCTCGACTGGCCCTCGGGCGCCCTGCAGCGCTGCTTCCCCGTGTACGTCTTCCTCGCCGCGCTGCCGTACACGCGCGCGTACCACCGCGAGCGCGGCATCCCGGCCGACATCTCCCGACGCACCCTCGCCGACCTCGGGCGGAGCATGGCCGGGCACCGCAAGCGGCACGGCCGGGCGGGCGTGCGGGCTCCCCAGTGGCTCACCCATCACTTCCGCGGCGAGCTGTACCAGCTGGGGCGGTTGCAGTTCGAGCGGGCGCGGCTCGGGCAGCGGACGGGGACGCGGCTCGCGGCGGCCGGCCTCGCCGCGGGTCCGGGCTCGCTCTGCCTCAACCTGCACATCCCCGACTGCCACGGGCCGCTGTCCCCGGCCGCCGTCGACCGGTCCCTGGCCCTGGCCCGGGAATTCTTCGCCCGCCACTTTCCCGAGGAGCGGTACCGGACGGTGACCTGCCACTCCTGGCTGCTGGACCCGCAGCTCAGGAAATACCTTCCCGGTGAC
Organism: Streptomyces sp. NPDC093591; assembly: GCF_044764885.1. NCBI lineage: Bacteria > Bacillati > Actinomycetota > Actinomycetes > Kitasatosporales > Streptomycetaceae > Streptomyces > Streptomyces sp. NPDC093591. Next base: position 92,057 of record NZ_JBIWIY010000002.1, on the reverse strand, counting down.
TCCAACATCGTCCGGTTCCAGGAGCGTTTCGGCGTCGCCCGCGAGGACACCGAGCCGGCCGACACCGAGCCGGTCCGATTCGTCTTCGGAGACCCGGAGTTGCCCGTCGAGAGCCTGCCGCGCCGCACGGCCGTGGAACGGGCCGTCGGGGACCATCTGCGAGCGGGCGGCCACTGGTACATCGGGCACGGGTGGCTGCCGTTCCACGGGAGTGGATGAACTCCGTCCGGCGAGGGTGGATGAACTCCGTTCGTATCCGGCGGGGATGGATGAATTCCGTTCGTACGGCGATGAGTTTCACGGAGAGCCCCGGTCTGTCTCTGTGACAGCACAACCGGCCGCTTCACACGGGAGACCCCATGTCCGAGACCACTGCCTCCGTCATCGCCGAGTCCACGACCGCACGCGGCCGCCGGGCCCGTATCGCCCTGCGCGGCCTGCAGGTGCTGCTCGCGCTCTTCATGGGCATCGCGAGTGCCGTGCCCAAGCTGATCGGGCACTCCTCCGCGGCTGACATGTTCGACGAACTCGGCTGGGGCAGCGTGGGCATGTACACCATCGGTGTCCTCGAACTCGCCGGAGCGGTCGCGCTGTTGATCCCGGTGCTGCAGTCGGTGGCGGCCATGGCGTTCATCGGGCTGATGGTGGGCGCGTTCGTCGTCCAGATCGCCGCCTTCGACGCGCAGTACGCCGCGACACCGATCATCCTGATCGTGCCGTTCGCCCTGATCGCGTGGGCGCGGCGCGACTCCAACGCGGAGCTGCTGCGGCTGCTGCGACGACGGGCGTGACGTATGCGTGAACGTATGCCGTAGCCGTATCCGTACGGTCTACCGGCCGTCCGGCCGCTTCGCTCCGTCCATCAGCCCGCGCAGCCGTTCCAGCTCGCGCCGGTCCCGCTTGGTCGGCCGGCCCGTGCCGCGGTCGCGGATGCCGGCCGGGGCGACGGCCTCGCGCGGCGGGGGAGGGGGCGAGTTGTCGACGTAGCACTGGACCGCCACCGGCGCCCCGACCCGCTTGCGGATGAGCCGCTTGACGATGACGATCCGCTCCCGGTTCTCCTGCCGCAGGCGCACCTCGTCGCCGACGCGCAGCGAGTGGGCGGGTTTCACGTTCTGGCCGTTCACGCGCACGTGCCCGCCCTTGCAGGCGGCGGCGCCCAGGGAGCGGGTCTTGACCAGGCGTACGGCCCAGATCCAGCTGTCGATCCGCACGGGCTCCCCGCTCTGCGGGCCGGCGGCCTCGGCGGCGGCCACCGCGGCGGCGATCTTCGGATCGACGGCCGGCTCCGCGTGCGTCGCGTCCGCCGGCCCGTCGGCCGTGCTGCCGCTCTTCTCCTCGTCGTCCTCGGAAGCCATGCCCCGACCTTAGTCCCCGTACGGGGCGGTACGGGACGGAGACGGCTTTACGGTGGAGCTGTGGATGCCCTCGCTGACCTCGACCGGCGGATCGCGGGCTGCCGGGCCTGCCCGCGGCTGGTCGGCTGGCGGGAGGAGGTGGCCCGCACCAAGCGCGCCGCCTTCGCCGACCAGACGTACTGGGGCCGCCCGGTGCCCGGCTTCGGTCCGCCGGACGCCCGGCTGCTGATCGTCGGGCTCGCCCCGGCGGCGCACGGCGGCAACCGCACCGGCCGGATGTTCACCGGGGACCGCTCAGGGGACGTGCTCTACCAGGCGCTGTACGACGTCGGCCTCGCCTCGCAGCCCACGTCGGTCGCCGTCGACGACGGCCTGGAGCTGTACGGCGTCCGCGTCACGGCCCCCGTGCACTGCGCCCCGCCCGCGAACAAGCCCACCCCGGGGGAGCGGGCGACCTGCCGGGCCTGGCTCGTGCAGGAGCTGGCGCTGCTGCGGCCGACCGTGCGGGCGGTCGTCGTACTCGGCGCCTTCGGCTGGCAGGCCACGCTGCCCGTGCTGGCGGAGGCCGGGTGGAGCGTGCCCCGGCCGCGCCCCGCCTTCGCGCACGGGGCGCGGGTCGCCCTCGACGGGGTGGGCGGACTCGACGGCCTCGCACTCTTCGGGTGCTTCCACGTCAGCCAGCGCAACACCTTCACCGGCAGGCTCACGCCCGCGATGCTGCGGGAGGTGCTGCGTACGGCGGCGGAGGCGGCGGGGCTGCCGGTGCGGCCGTAGGCGGGGCGCTAACCGGCTTCGTCCCCGAACAGCTGCCGTACCGTCGAGCGGTAGTTGGTCTGTACGTGGGTGAGCGCGTGCGCGCGGGCGCGGTTCGGGTCTCCGGAGGCGATCGCCTCGTACAACTCCCGGTGCTCCACGAGGAGTTGGGGCCACTCCTCGTTCCGCCGGGTCATCCAGCGCAGGCGGCCGGCGACCGGTTCCAGGGCCTCGATGAGCAGTTTGTTGCCCGCCATGGCCACGATGCGGTCGTGCAGCCGGCTGTTGACGTCCGTGATGGTCTCCGCGTCGCCCGCCTCGGTCGCGGTGGCCGCCTGGTCGAGGAGCCGCTCGACCTCGGCCAGGTCCTGCGGCGTCGCACGGGACGCGGCCAGTCCCGCCGCGTACACCTCCAAGGCCTCACGCAGTTCGAAGAGCTCCTTGACGTCGGCCGGGGTGAGTCGGCGTACGACCGTGCGGCGCGCCGACTCGAAGTGGACGAAGCCCTCGGCGACCAGGGCCCGGATCGCCTCGCGGACCGGCACGCGCGAGACCCCGAGGCGCTCGGCCAGCTCCCGCTCGACGAGCCGGTCGCCGGGCCGGAGGCGGCCCACGATGATGTCCTGCCGCAGGGTCGCCAGGACGCGTTCCCGTACCGCGCCGATGGGTTCGATCTTCGTGGGGGAGCTCATGGGGCCATTTTGGCGGACTCAGGGTGTGTTTTACGGAGCGTTAACAAGAGCGACATCGGTCGGAACTGTTGACGGGAGGACCATGTCCGCAGTTTGGTATACCAAACATCCCCGCGTGAGGGGGTCCCCGTTAAGCAGGCCCCCACAAGCAGTCCCCTCCATAAGCAGTCCTCCGTCCCCCGGCTCCTGGAGGCCCCGTGTCCCTCGCCGACCGTGCCGAAGTCACCGGCACACCCGCGTTCGCCCCCGATCCCAGGCTCACCAACGAAGACCTCGCGCCCGCCGGCAAGCGCAACTGGAAGGTCTTCGACCTCTTCGCCCTGTGGATGTCCGACGTCCACAACCTCGGCAACTACACGTTCGCGGCCGGTCTGCTGGTCCTCGGCATGAACGTGTGGCAGGTCTTCACCTCCCTGCTCGTCGGCTTCGTGCTCATCTACATCGGCATGAACTGGATGGGGAAGATCGGCCAGCGCCACGGCGTCCCGTTCCCCGTGGTCAGCCGCATCAGCTTCGGCGTCTGGGGTGCCAACATCCCGGCGCTGATCAGGGCCGTGATCGCCATCATGTGGTACGGCATCCAGACCTATCTCGCGTCCGTCGCCGTGAATGTGATGCTGCTGGCCGCCTGGCCCGGCCTGGAGTCCTGGACGCACAGCTCCTTCCTGGGCCTGCACGCGCTCGGCTGGATATCCTTCCTCTCCCTCTGGCTCATCCAGGCGTTGATCATCAGCCAGGGCATGGAGTCGGTGCGCAAGTTCCAGGACTTCTGCGGTCCGGCGATCTGGGTGGTGATGATCGCGCTGGCGGTCTGGATCTTCGCCAAGGCGGGCTGGACGATCTCGCTCACGAGCACCCCGCACCCGGTCTCCGTCGGCGAGCAGTGGCGGCAGTGGTTCGGCGCGATCGGCCTGATCCTCGCCACGTACGGCACGCTGATGCTCAACTTCTGCGACTTCTCGCGCTTCGCCCCCGACTACAAGACGGTCAAGCGCGGCAACTTCTGGGGTCTGCCCATCAACTCGACGGCGTTCGTGGTCGTTTCGGTGATCGTCACGGCCGGTTCGCTGGAGGTGTTCGGCGAGGCCATCACGGATCCCGCGGAACTCGTGGCCAAGGTCGGCAACACCTGGATCCTGGTCCTGGCCGCCCTGACGTTCGCCATCGCCACCATGGGCGTCAACATCGTCGCCAACTTCGTCTCACCGGCGTACGACCTGGCCAACGTCTGGCCGCAGAAGATCACCTTCAAGGTCGGCGGCATGATCAGCACGGTCGCGGCGCTCGTCGTGACCCCCTGGAACCTCTTCTCGAACCCGACGGTCGTGAACTACTTCCTGGGCGGTCTGGGCGCCTTCCTGGGCCCGCTGTTCGGCGTGATCATGGTCGACTACTACCTGGTCAAACACGGCCGCGTGGACGTGGACGAGCTGTTCTCCGCCGAGCCGGGCTCGCGCTACTACTACCGCAAGGGCGTCAACCCCAAGGCGCTGTGGGCGTTCCTGCCGGCGGCCGGGGTCGCGGCGGTGCTGGCGCTGGTGAAGACGTTCAGCGATGTGGCGCCGTACTCGTGGTTCATCGGTACGGCGATGGCGGCGGGCCTGTACCTGGTGCTGTGCCGCGGTGAGCGCGCCGAGGCGGCCGCCGAGTCGGCCATCGCGTCCGATGCCGCCGAGGCCAGGACGCGGGAGGTCTGACGGACGTGCGGATCGTCGTCACCAACTGCAACACCACGCAGGAGATGACCGAGGAGATCGTACGAGGTGCCCGGGCCGCGGCAGGCCCGGGCACCACCGTGCTCGGGCTGACCCCCGCGTGGGGGCCCGAGTCCGCGGAGGGCTGGCTCGACAGCTACCTCTCGGCGGCGGCGGTCATGGACGCGCTGCGGACGTACGAGGGCCCCGCCTACGACGCGGTCGTCATGGCCGGCTTCGGGGAACACGGGCGTGAGGGCGTCCGGGAACTGGTCGACGTACCGGTCGTCGACATCACGGAGGCGGCCGCGCATCTGGCGTGTCTGCTCGGGCGGCGGTACGGCGTGGTGACCACGCTGGAGCGGTCGTGCGGGCAGATCGAGGACAGCCTCGAGACCGCCGGTGTGGGCCGCAACTGCGTCGCCGTGATCGGTACCGGGCTCGGGGTGCTGGAGCTGGAGGACGGCGAACGCACGGAGTCCGCCTTTCTGGCAGCCGCCGAACGCGCGCGGGACGCGGGTGCCGAGGTCCTGGTGCTGGGGTGCGCCGGGATGACCGGGTTGCAGCGGACCGTGGGGGAGAAGCTGGGGGTTCCGGTGGTCGACGGGGTGGGAGCGGCAGTCAAACTCGCGGAGTCGCTGGTCGCGTTGGGGCTGACGACGAGCCGGGCCGGGACCTACGCGAAGCCGTTGCCGAAGCGGCGGACCTGGGGAGCGCCTCAGGGGTGAGGCGGACGGGGGTGAGCCGGGCGGGGGCGGGCGGGCCGCCAGACGTACCGCACGTCCGGCTCGCGCTCCTCGTTGCCGCTGCCGTCCGTCTGCTCGACGGCGACGAAGCCGTGCCGCTCGTAGAAGCGGTGGGCGGGCTTGTTGACCTGGAAGGTCCACAGGGTCAGTCCGTGCGGTCTGCGTTGTTTGGCGAGGTCCACGAAGCGGTCGCCGAGGCCGCAGCCGCGCCAGTCGGGGTCGAGGTAGAGCTGGGAGAGCTGGTCGCCGTCGAGCACCATGAGACCGACGATGCGGTCGGCGGCCTCCGCCACCCAGGTCTCCCGCAGCAGCACCACCACCTCCCGGAAGTACGTCCGCACGTCGTCGTCGGAGCGCGGCCGCACGACCGTAGGCAGGGCGGCGGCGAACGACCGCAGCCAGACGTCGGCGGTGGCACCGGCGTCGGTCGCGGTGGCGCGGCGCAGGGCGACACCGCTCACGGCTGTGTCCCCTCCTCCGGGACGACGGCGGTGGCCGTGATCTCCACCAACTGCCCCGCGTATCCGAGGCAGGCGACCCCCAGCAGCGTCGACGAGTGAGGACCGGCGCTCAGTCCCGACGCCTCCACGACCTCCCAGACGGCCGACAGCACAGCCGTCTCACTGCTCACCACGTACACGTCACTCGACAGCACATGCGCCAAGTCGCTGCCGACCGCCCGCAGTTGCTCCTCCAGGTTGGCGATCACCTGCTCGGCCTGCCGCACGGGGTCTCCTTCGCCGACGAGCTTCCCGTCGGCGTCGAGCGGCACGGAACCGGCGAGGAAGGCGAGCTTCGTGCCGGCCTCGACGACGGAGGCGTGGGAGTAGGTGGGGGGTGGGAAGAGGGCGGGGGCGGTGACGCGACGGATCATGGGGCCTCCTGAGTCTTTCCTGCCGGTTCGTGCCTCGTACGGCGAATCGCAGCAGTTCCTCGGCAGCCGATCATCCGGGGCCCGGCCCCCACTCGCATCCCAATTTCCACCACGGCGCGGCTCACGCGACCCGTACGAACCGCCGGCTCGATTCAGTCGACCTGACCGTCAGGATCCCTCTGGCCTGCGGGGGGGGGGGGTGCCCCAGTCCGCCCCCGCCTCGGGAGAACGCGGCGACCTCGGAGCCCGCGGCGCCGGAAGGTCGATCAGGTCGCTGACGTTCGCCACCTCCTGCAAGGTCCGCGCCAGCGACACCAGCGTCTCCCGTACGGCGGCGATCTCGCGGCGCAGGGCCTCGGCGTGCTCCCATTCGCGTTCGTAGACCACGGGATCGCGCCCCCCCGGCCGCTGGGACTCGTACGCGGTCAGACGGGGATGCCACTGGGCGAGGAGCGGACGCAGCACGCGGTTGAGGACGGTGACGGCGAGGACACCGAAGCTGACGTGGCCGGGGGCGAGGGGCGGGGCGACGTCGGGGCCGTAGCGGCGGAGGATCTCGCGGGTGGTGTTGAAGAAGGTGTAGAGGGAGGAGAGCGCCTCACGCAGGAAGCCCTCGTCGGGATCGAGCTCCTCGACCGACACGCGCGTGACCAGCTCCAGATACAGCTCCCAGGCCGCGCTGCGCTCCGCGTCGGCCGGCTCCCACATGCCGGATATCTCGCCGACGAACGGAATCGTCAGCTTGGCCGTGATCTGCGACGGACCGCTCGGTCGACGTCGCCTGCGCTGCCTGTGTCCCATGATCGCCCTCCCCGGTACCCACAGTAGGGTAAGTCGCCGTGTGGGACGTCTTCCTCAGCTACAGCCGCGGTGACGTGGAGCGGGTCCGTCCGCTCGCGCGGGCGCTGCGCGACGGCGGGCTCGAGGTGTTCACGGACGAGACCGGCGTCGAATCCTTCGCCGGCATCAGCGCCACCATCCGGCGCGAACTGGGCCGTTCCAAGGCGCTGCTGGCCTTCTACTCCACCGGCTATCCCGAGCGCGAAGCCTGCCAGTGGGAGCTGACCACCGCCTATCTGGCGGGACTTGGGGAGGGCGATCCGCGGCGCCGGGTCATGGTGGTCAACCCGGAGCGGACGGCGGACCACATCCAGCCCGTGGAGCTGCGTGACGCCAGACACGCCGCGCCCGACGACCTCCCCGCCCTCGTGGCCGACGTACGCGCGCACGTGGCCCGCCTCGACGGACCGATGACGGTCGCCCGACCCGGCGTCCGGCACTGGTTGCTGGGCACCCCGCAGCCCCGCCCCGACTTCCTGGGCCGCCTCTTCGAGCTCTGGCAGGTGCACTCCGCCCTGCACGCCCACGCCGCACCCCTCGTCACCGGCCGCGCCGCCGCGCACGCCGTGCAGATCCGCGGCATGGCGGGCATCGGCAAGACCCTGCTGGCCCAGGAGTACGCCCTGCGCTTCGGAGCGGCCTACCCCGGCGGCGTGTGCTGGGTGGACGGGGAGGCGTACGAGGATTCCGTGCGCGCCCTGGGGGCGGGGGCGGGGGGCCTCTTCGCCTACTTCGACGCCATCGGCGAACCGTTCCTGTGGATCGTCGACGCCGCCCCCGCCCACCGGCTCCCCGCCCGCGACATCGCGGCGATGGCGGCGCCCCACCCCCTCGGCCACACCCTCTTCACCCTGCGCGGCCGCGCCTACGACACCCTCGGTACCCCCGTCGACCTGGGACCGCTCGACGCTCCCCACGCGCGCGTGCTGGCCGGCGGTGACGAGGCACTCGCCGACGCGGTCGGCGGCCACCCCCTCGCCCTGGGCCTGCTGGGCCGTGCGGTCCGCGCCGGCCACCACCCCGGCACGCTCTACGACCGGCTGCACGCCCGGGGCCGGTCCCTCCTCGACACCCTCGCCGACGAGGACGTCACCGGCACCGTCGTACGGGACGTGGACACGACGGACGCCGCCGACGTCCTGCGCTGCGCCGCCGCCCTCCACCCGCTGCCTCTCAGCACCGACGACGCGGCCCATGTCCTCGCCGCGGCCGACCGCGTCCCGCGGATCGTCGCCCGCCGACGTGCGGCCAACGGCGTCCGTGAACTGCGCGCCCGCAGCCTCCTGACCCCCGCGGCCGACGAACACTGGTCCCTGCACCCTGTGACCCAGCACGCCTGGCACCACCACGACCCGGCCCCCGCCCGCACGGAGGTACTCCGCCACGCCGCCCTGCGCACCCTGTGCGGCCGCCGCGACCCGCGTGACCCGGTTACGCTGGCCTTCCCCGGTACCCGGAGGGAGGCACCCATGGCAGCGCCCAGCGAGTCGGAACGGATGGCCGCCTACGACATCCAGGTCGAGCTGGTCACCCGGATCGGGGTGCAGGAGCTGGCGCCGGGGACGGGGAGCCTGCGGGAGGCGCTCACCTCCCTGAAGTCACTGATCGACTTCACGCGCGCGACGCTGCACACGTACAGCGTGAGCCTGGAACGCGGCTCGGAGGCAGGCGCACCGACAGTCCAGAACCTCGCGTACGCCCTGATCAACGAGACGATCCGCCCCTTCACCAGCACCTGGCACCCCCGGCTTGCCGCCTACGAGGCCCGCTGCGCGGCGGACACGGCCCCGCTCGACCACGAGGCGGCATGGCCGCAAGCCGAGGCGATGAGGGCGGAACTGGCTGCCCTGCGGGAGCCGTTGGTGCGGATCGCGGAAGGGCTGGGCGGGATCTCGGGGGCGGACTTCGGGGTGGCGGCGACAGGGTGAGGTGCCGGGCCCTCACGGACGTAATTGCGTAGAGGCACACGGCACGGCTCCGTACGCTGCACGTATGCCCGCCCCCGACGACACCACCTTCCTGAACACCACCGCCGACCGCCTCGCCGCCCTCCCCGCCGTCCGGGCCGTCGCCCTCGGCGGCTCCCGAGCGCAGGGCACCCACACGCCCGACAGCGACTGGGACCTGGCGATCTACTACCGGGGCGCCTTCGATCCCGCGGACCTGCGCGCGGTCGGCTGGGAGGGTGAGGTCTCCGAGGTCGGCGGCTGGGGTGGCGGAGTCTTCAACGGGGGTGCGTGGCTGACGATCGACGGGCGGCGCGTCGATGTCCATTACCGCGATCTCGACGTCGTGGAGCGGGAGTTGGTTGAGGCGGAGGAGGGGCGGTTCCGGGTGGAGCCGTTGCTGTTCCATCTCGCGGGGATTCCCAGCTACTTGGTGGTGGCGGAGCTGGCGATCAACCAGGTGCTGCGGGGTGCGCTGCCGCGCCCGGCCGCCTATCCGGAGAAGCTGCGTCGCACTGCGCGCGAGCGCTGGTACGACACCGCCCGGGCCACCCTCGGGTACGCGCAGGCCAACCATGTCCCGGCGGGCCGCCTCACCGAGGTCGCGGGGGCGATCGCCACGGCTGCCGTGCAGGCCGGGCATGCGGTGCTGGCGGGGCGGGGGGAGTGGGTGACGAATGAGAAGCGGTTGCTGGAGCGGGCGGGGCTGCGGGGCGTGGACGGCGTCATCGGGTCGCTGGGCGTGCGTCCCGACCGGTTGGGCGGGGCGGTCGCGGAGGCGGAGGCGCTGTTCGAGCGGGCTGTGCGCTGAGAGCACCGTGTACGTTTCCCGCGTCCTCGCCTTCTCCGGCCCGAACTGACACTGCGCCCATCTCCGCGCGGGCTCCGCAGTTGCGTTCATAAAGAACGTGGCGTTTCCACGTATCGTCACATCCCCGAAACACCGGCGTCCCATCGCCTCCAAGAACCCGCCCTACCGTGGACACCACAGCCCCAAGCCCGGCCACCGTCGCCCGAAGGCTCACCCCCCGCCCTCGACGAGACGACTGGAGCCACGTGTCCCGCCCCGCACGACCCGCATTCCCGGCCCTCACTCTGCCGCCCTGGCTCGCCCACACCCTGCGCACCCAGCGCGGACCCGTGCCCTGGAGTGCGGTCACGCGAGGGGCGTTGGCCGCCGGGCCCCTGCTGCTGGCTGCCGTCCTCGTCGACCGCGTCTCCCTCGGCGTCGTAGCCGCGATCGCGGCCATGCTCGCCGGCATCAACGACCGTCCCGGCAGCCGCCGTGTCTCCGTCAAGCGGCTCGGGGTGCCCGCGCTGGCGGGGGCGGCCGGGCTGTTCGTCGGGACGTACGCCGGGGACCACGCCGGAGCCGTCCCGCTCACCCTCCTCCTCACCGGCCTCGGGCTCTTCGCCGGCGGCATCAGCGCGGTCGGGCCCGTCGCCTCCGCCGCCGGTACTCAGTTGCTGGTCGCGTCCGCCATCGGGGCCGGGATGCCGTTGCCCGAGGCGGGGTGGCAGCGGGCGCTCGCCTATCTCGCCGGTGCCGTGTGGCTGCTGGCGTTGCGGCTGGTGCTGCCCACGCCCGGTTCCCTCGCCGGTGACTTCCGGTTCGACGGGGAGCGGGACGCCGTCGCCGCCGTGTACGACGCCGTCGGCGAGCTCCTCGACGCCGCGGGCACCGAGCGGGCCACCGCCCGGCGTGTGGCGCTCACCGCCGCCCTCGATCACGCGCAGGACGCCCTCGCCGGGCCCCGGCTGCGGCGGTACGCCTCCTCGTCCACCGAGCGGCGGCTGCACGCGCAGTACGCGGCGGCCCTGCCCCTCGCCGAGGCCGCCACCGCGCTCGCCTGGGCCGGGGAACCCGTGCCCGCCCGGGCCTCCGAAGGCCCTCGCCGCCTCGCCGCCGCCGTACGCGGCAACACGCACACCGGCCCGCTCCCCGCGCCCTCCCGGTCCGCGCCCGCCCTGCGCGCCCTCGACGACGCCCTGCTGCACGCCGCCGAGGCCTTCGACCGGGGCAAGGGCAACCGCGACCTGCACACCCGGCGTCGTACGCCCAAGGACCTCGTCCGTGCCGTGTTCGGGGCCGGCGGGCGGGAGTACGGCCTGCGTGTCGCCCTGTGCTTCGGGGCCAGCGCCGCCATCGCCCAGGCCCTGCACCACGCCCAGTGGTACGGCCAGCACGAGCACTGGTACTGGCTCCCCGCCACCGCCGTCTTCCTCGTCAAGCCCGACCTCGGGCCGCTCGTCTCCCGGGTGCTGTGCCGGGCCGCCGGCACGGTGCTGGGCGCCCTGCTCTTCGCCGGGTTCGCGGCCGTGCTGCCCCGGCCGGAAGGGCTCATCGCGCTCGTGGCTCTCAGCGGCGCCCTCATTCCCGTGGCCACCCGGCACTTCGCCGCTCAGACCGCCGTAGTGACCGTCCTCGTGCTCGCCCTGGTGATGGTGGGCGGTGAGCCGCAGGCCTCCGCGAGCCGGATCGGGGAGACGCTGCTGGCCTGCGCGATCGTCCTGGTCGTGGGGCATCTGCCGATGCCGGGGCAGCGGGGCGGGGGAGTACGGGCACGGCTCACCGCGGCCAACCGGGCCGCACAGGCGTACCTCACGCATGTTCTGCGGGAGTCCGACGCCCGGGCGGCGCCGCGCGACTCCGACGACACCGGTACCCCGCTCCCGTCCGACGGCCGTAGTCCCGCCCCTTCGGGCGACCGTGCCCTGCGCTGGACGCTTCGCCGCGAGGCCTACCGCACGCTCGCCGAGGCCCGGACCGCCATCGCGCTCGCCGCCGCGGAACTCCCCGCCCTCGCCCGGCACACGGAGGGCGCGGACGACGTCGTCGCCACCCTCGAACAACTCGTCGACACGACCACCGCGTGCGCCGTGCACCTCGACGACTCGGGTCGGCTCACGTCCTGGCACACCGCCCACCTCGCCGAGTTGCTGGACGAGCTCGCGCGGGAGCGCGACCGGGTCGGCCTGAGCGGCCCCGAGGCCCCCGACGTGCCGCTCGCCGGCTGACGTCGGCGCGGTGGCCCGCGCGCGGGCCGGGGTGCTCCCCGATGCGCGGTTCACCTCACGCGCCCCCGCGGCCGCGTCGTACGTTGGCGTGATGACGCCTTCTCCCGCAGAAGCTCCCGCCGACCTCATCATCACCGGATGCACCGTCCTCGTGCACGACGACCAAGAGCGGATCGGGTTCGAGGAGAACGCCGCGATCGTCGTACGGGGCGGGGTCGTCGAGGCCGTCACGACCGCCGACGCCGTACGCGACCGACTCGCCGTCGAGCGCTTGGACGCGCCCGGCCAAGTCGCCCTTCCCGGCCTCGTCAACTGCCACACCCACGCCCCGATGGTGGCCCTGCGCGGGGTCGCGGAGGACCTGCCCACCGAGGAGTGGTTCAACGACGTCGTCTGGCCCGTCGAGTCCAACCTCACCGAGAAGGACGTGGAGTTGGGGGCGCGGCTCGCCTGCGCCGAGATGATCCGGGGCGGCGTCACCTGCTTCGCCGACCACTACTTCTCGATGGACGCCGTGGCCGCCGTCGTCGCCGAGTGCGGGATGCGGGCCCACCTCGGCGAGGCCTTCTTCTCCTCCCAGGGGCCTCAAGGGCGGGAGAGGTCGGTGGAGTTCGCGCTACGGCAGCGCGGCGGCGCCGACGGCCGTATCACCACCGCCCTCGCCCCGCACGCCCCCTACACCGTCGACGACGCCGACCTGACCGCCACCGCCGAACTCGCCCGCGACCACGGACTCCCCGTCCACCTCCACGCCTCCGAGAACCGCGACCAGGCCGAGACCAGCCTCGCCCGCCACGGCGCCACCCCCATCGAGGTCCTGAAACGCACCGGAATCCTCGACGTCGACGTCCTCATCGCCCACGGCACCGGCATCCTCGACCGCGACCTTCCGGTCCTGCGCGACGCCGACGGGCGTACGGCCGTCGCCAGCGCCCCCCGCGGCTACCTGAAGTTCGCCTGGCCCACCACCACACCCGTACGCGCCCTGCACGACATCGGCATCCCCGTCGGGCTCGCCACGGACGGCGCCGCATCCAACAACTCCCTCGACGTATGGGAGTCGATGGCCCTCACCGCCCTCATCCAGAAGTCGGCCACCGGCGACCCGCGCTGGCTGACGTCCCGTCAGGCCCTGCACCACGCCACCCTGCAGAGCGCCCGCGCGGTCGGACTCGGTGACATGGTCGGCAGCATCGCCCCCGGCCGGCGCGCCGACATCATCCTGGTCGACCTCACCGGCCCGCACACCCAGCCCGTCCACGACCTCGCCGCCACCCTGGTGCACAGCGCCCGCTCCTCCGACGTGCGTACGACCATCGTCGACGGACGGATCCTGATGCGCGACCGGGAACTGCTGACGATCGACGTGCCCGTGGTGGTGAGGGAGCTGGGGGAGCGGATGCCCGCGCTCCTGGACCTCAGCCACGGCAAGCGCATCCAGGAATACGACACATGACCCGAGGTCCATGGAGTCCGCTCGCGCCACCGGTGACGTACTCCGAGAAGATCTCCCGGAATTCTGCCGAAATCCTCGCGGCCCGGCGATGAGTTCGCCCCCTCCCGCCGGTCACCCCCAGAACGGACCGTTGCACAGAAGGGGCGCCCCATGTCGCTTCCGGAGATCGTCTCGCGTGAGCAGTGGCGCGCGGCACGCGAGGAACTGCTGGTCAAGGAGAAGGCCGCCACGCGCGCGCGTGACGCGCTCAACGCCGAGCGGCGCAGGCTGCCCATGGTCGAGGTCGAGGAGGAGTACGTCTTCGAGGGCGGCGACGGCAAGGCCACCCTGCTCGACCTCTTCGAGGGGCGGCACCAACTCGTCGTCCACCACTTCATGTTCGCTCCCGAGTGGGACGCCGGCTGCCGCAGCTGCTCGGGGTTCCTCGACCAGATCGGGCATCTGGCGCACCTCAAGGCGCGCGGGACGACCCTGGTCGCCGTCTCCAGGGCGCCGTACACGAAGATCCTGCCGTTCAAGGCGCGCATGGGCTGGGCGGTGCCCTGGTACTCGTCGTACGGCAGCGACTTCAACCACGACTTCGAGGTGACCCTGGAGCACGAGGGCGAGCTGGTGGAACGGCCCGGCGTCAGCTGCTTCCTGCGGGACCGGGACCGTGTCTTCCACACCTACTCGACGTATGAGCGCGGCCTCGACGGGCTGGGCTCGACCACCGGCTTCCTGGACCTCACGGCGTTGGGCCGGCAGGAGGAGTGGGAGGAGCCCCAGGGGCGTGCGTCGGCTCTCGGGGCGCCTGCGGGCAGTGAGCGCATCCGCTATCACGATGAGTATGAGGAGTGACGACGGGGCGTAGTGGCGGATCATCGAGAGTGAGCGGGCGCTCACACATCGCGGTGAACGAGTGTCAACTACGTCTCAGTCCCGTCACCGGGCGAGGCGTTTCACCTCCGGCAAGCGTTAACTCCTACAAGTACGACGCTTATCGGAGGTGCAGGATGGTGAACGGGCGAACAGTGCTCGAACGCTTTCCCGCGGGCGGGCCGCGGGGGTCGTGGCCGGCGGAGGAGTTCGCACACGCGCGGCGCATGGAGGGACTGGACGCCGAGGTCGTCATGGACCTCGCGACGGACGCCTTCCTGGTGGTCGTCCGCGGCGACCTCGCGGCTGACGCCGCCGCGTGACAGGAGGGCCGGGGCGCTGCCCGTCGGGGCCCTCGTGCTGATCAGCCCGCCTTCGGGGCGGGCACCCGGGTCGTGAACTGCTCCGCCTGGAGCGAGTACAGCTCGGCGTAGACACCGCCGGTGGCCAGCAGTTCGTCGGGCGTGCCGGACTCCACGAGCCGCCCCTGGTCGAGGACATGCACCAGATCGGCATGGCGTACGGACGCCAGCCGGTGGGTGATGAGGACGACCGTCTGCCCGGCGGACGCCAGTGCGCGGATCTTCTCGAAGACCTCCAGTTCGGCCCGTGCGTCCAGGGCCGCGGTCGGCTCGTCCACGATCAGGATGTGGCCGCGCCGGTAGGCGGCCCGCGCGATCCCCAGCCGCTGCCACTGACCGCCGGACAGCTCGTGCCCGCCGCTGAAGTGCCGGGCCAGCAGGGTGTCCAGGCCGCGGGGCAGATCGGCCACCACGTCCTCGGCGCCGGCCTCGGCGAGCGAGGCGGCCAGACGTTCCTCGGTGAGGGGCGCGGAGGAGCGGCCGACGGCCACATTGACCCGGGCGGTGAACGGCCAGCGCTTGAAGTCCTGGGCCACCATCGCGATGCGCTCGGCGAGCTGGTGCCGGTCGGCGGTGGCCGCGTCGACGCCGTCCCAGAGGATGCGGCCCCGGTCCGGGGTGTAGAGACCCGCCAAAAGCTTCACCAGCGTCGTCTTCCCGGAGCCGTTCTCGCCGACCAGGGCGACGATCCGGCCGAGGGGGAGGGTGAGCGTGACGTCGTCGAGGGCGGGGCGGGCCGATTCGCCGGGGTAGGAGAAGCTGACGTTCTCGAAACGCACCTCCTGCGGGTCCTCGGGGAGGGCGGCCCCGCCGACCGGAATCGCCCGTTCGGCCGCCTCGACGTACAGCCGCTGAAGATCGCCCACGAAGAGGGCCTCCTCGTGGAGGGCGTTGACCTCCAGGACGAGGGTGTCGAGGCTCGAGGAGCCGGTGCGGATCGCGATGACGGCCGTACCCGCCACGGAGAGCGCCATCGCGCCGGCGAGCAGCAGTCCGCCCAGCGTGGCGTACGTCGCGACGGTCGCGAGCCCCGTCCACACCGCCGCGATGAGCCCCGTACGCGCCGCCAGCCGGGCCAGCCGGGCCTGCTCCGCCTCCGCCGTCTCCGACATCGCCCGGTAGTGGCGCAGCAGGAAGGGCCCCACACCATGAACACGGATCTCGGGCGCGGCGGCGGGCTCGGTGAGCAGCCCGCTGATCAGATGGCCGGCCCGGGAGTGCTGTACCCAGGTGTGGAAGGACTCGTAGCGACGCCGTGCGTTGGTCAGGGCGCTCCAGGCGCTGGGCAGCGTCATGGTGGCGAGGAGGGGCAGCAGGGCCGGATGCAGCACGGTGAGCACGCCGGCCGCGGCGATCAGCGAGATGCCCGCGTTCACGACCCGCGCGCTGTAAGAGATCATGCGGCGGGCGGAGGCGGCGCCGTACTGCGCGGTGTCCAGGAGCTTGTGGAAGGCGTGGTCCTCGATCGCCGCCAGCTCCACGGCCGCCGCCCGCTCCAGATACAGCTCGGTCGCCACCCGCTCCACCTTGGGCTCGAGCCGCCCGGTGGCGTACGTCGAGGCGGCCCGCAGCAACGTCGAGACCACCATCACGACGGCCATGGCGACGAGCGCGGGAACGGCACCCCGTAGCCGCTCCTCCAGTGCCCCGCCCCCGATCAGCCGCCCCAGCACACTGTTCACGGCAAGCAGTCCGACCGCCTGCGCCAGCCCGCGCCCCACCTCGGCCACCAGCACGGTCCGCGCGGCCCGCCGATCGGCCTGCCAGGCGAGCCGGGAACTCGACGCCAGCAGCGACGGCAACCGCCTCACCATGGCCCGGAAGCTCAGCTCCAGAAAGGCGTCCCGATGCTGATTCCACCCCATGTCGTACCGCAGAGGCCCCCCGAAGAGCAGCCGCTCCGACTCAGACACCTCAGCCGCACCAGCACCGCGTTTCTTCCCCACCCCAGCCCCTCCCCCGACGGCCCTCGTGACGGAGGGCCACTATGGCGGGGCGGGCGGGTTCGAGGGAGGGCGTGAGTGGGGGCAGCGGGTGCGCGCGGGCGTACGCCGTTCCTGGCTGCGCTTCCCAGCCCCGGCCCAGGTCATTCAGCCCGTCCGGCGTTTGAGGACGAGGCCCGTTCAGGGCCGAAGCGGGGTCTGGGGCGGCAGCCCCAGCGGGGTCGAAGGGGCGGAGCCCCTTCAGGATGGGACGGGTTGGGGCGGCGGGGGCGAGAGAAAACCGCCCCACCGGCGGAGCCTCACGCGCTGATCTGCCGAGACCACGTAGGAGTGGTCCCCGTCACCCGGCACAACACCAGATACAACGGAATCGGCGGCGTGTAAGGAACCGTCCCGTCCGGCCGATGAATCAGCCGAGGCGCCTCCGCCACCACCGCCCCCGTCGTGTACCGCACCACCGTCGGCCACTCCAGCGCATAGTCGGAGTCGGCCGGCACGATCCACCACCAGTGCGCCTCGTCGGCGTACACGCACCCCACCCGAGGCAGCCGAGCCAGCACCAGAGGCCCGAAGCGGGCGGGCACCGCCACCGCGTCGCAGCCCAGGGGCGCCGTCATCCCGTCGGGAAGGGGCAACCGCCGAGGAGCCGCAGCGGAGCGCTTGCCGCGGCGGAGCCGAACCAGCGAGTCCAGGCTCAGCACCTGACCGCCGCCGGACGCGCCGCTCACAGCCATGCGGGCCCCGTTTCCCCGCGGTGCCGCGCCTGCGCCTCGTCCTCGTCGCCCGAACCCCCGGACGGACCCGGCTTGGGCCGGGACCCCCACCCGAGGTCGTTGTGCGGCCCGGTGTCGACAGGGAAGGCGTCCGGGAACCCGGCCGCGCGCGGCAGATCCGCCCAGACGACGAGCCCGGACTCCTGCTCCCGGGTCCCCCAGGCGTGACAGAGGGCGTCGATGAGGAGCAGTCCCCTCCCGTGCTCCTCCTCGGGCCGCGCCGCCAACGGATGCGGCTCACCCGGCGCGCACCCTTCGTCGCGCACGGCTATGCGCACCAGCTCGGCACCGTCGTGCAGCTCACAGACGATGTACTCGCTCGCTGTGTGCACGATCGCGTTGGTGACCAGCTCGGACACGACCAGAGCCGCCGTGTCACAGGTGTCCTCGCACACCGCCCAACCGTTCAGCCGAGCCCGGGTCAGGCGTCTGGCCTGCGCGGGAGAACCCGGATGCGCGGCCAGTTCGAAGCGGAACCGGCGCTCGGCAGCGGCGCCCCGCTGGGGGCCGACTCCCGTGGCGGCGCCGAAGCCGTGGGGGGCTGCGGCGTCTGTTCCTAAGGGCGGGGACGGAATCACGCTTGCCACTATCGCCCCGCCGTGAACACTTGGCAAGTGTCACTCTGAAAATTGCAGAGTGCTGTGTGACGCGGTGGAAGGCCGTGGCACACTGCTCGCAACAGCATGTCGAGCGGCGCCAGTTGGGATCGCCGAGGATCCGCCGGTTCAACCCGCGGTCTTCGAATGGGTCTTCGAATGGCGCCGTCGGCCTGTCGGCCCGTCGGCATTCCTGCCGGCACTCATGTCGGGATTCGTGTCGGGGTTCAGCCGGCCTGTCGGCACTCATTCGTGGAGGTGGAGCGTGAGCGAGCCGCGGTCCGCGCCGACGGTCGGTCAGGTCGTCCTCGGTCGACGCCTGCTGGACCTGCGTGAACGCGCCGGGCTCAAGCGCGAGGAGGCCGCCCGCATCCTCCGCGTCGCCCCCGCCACGGTCCGCCGTATGGAGATGGCAGAGGTCGCGCTCAAGATCCCCTACCTCCAACTGCTCCTGAAGGCCTACGGCATCTCCGACGAAGAGGCCGACGGCTTTGTGCAACTGGCCGAGGAGGCCAACAAGCCCGGCTGGTGGCAGCGGTTCCACGACATCCTGCCCGGCTGGTTCTCGATGTACGTCAGCCTGGAGGGCGCGGCCGGCCTCATCCGGTCGTACGAACCGCACTTCGTGCCCGGCCTGTTGCAGACCGAGGACTACGCGCGCGCGGTGCTGAGGTCGGGGGCCATCGGCCAGACCAGCCCCGAGGACATCGAGCGCCATGTCGCCCTGCGCATGCAGCGCCAGCAACTGCTCACCCGTGAGGATGCGCCCCGGCTGTGGGTCGTGATGGACGAGACCGCGCTGCGCCGCCAGGTCGGCGGCCCGGAGGTGATGCGTGCCCAGATCGACCGGCTGCTCGAGGCCACGAAGCTGCCCCACGTGACGCTTCAGGTGGCCCCGTTCGCGAACGGGCCGCACCCCGGCACGTACGGGCCCTTCGTGCTGTTCCGATTTGCCATGTCAGAACTGCCGGACATGGTCTACAGCGAGTACCTGACCGGCGCCGTCTACCTCGACGCGCGCACCGAGGTGGCGACCCATCTCGAGGTCATGGACCGCATGGCGGCGCAGGCCGCTACGGCACATCGCACGAAGGGGATCCTCCGGGATCTCCGCAAGGAGCTGTGAATGGATCGCATCAAGCCGCGCATACACGTCTACAACGGCATGCCCGCGCGGGACTTGGGCACCGAGGGCTGGCACAAGCCGTGGAGCGGCGGCAACGGCGGCAACTGCCTGGAGGCGATGAAACTCGCCGACGGCCGGATCGCCGTCCGTCAGTCGACCGACCCGGACGGGCCGGCGCTGATCTACACCACGGACGAGATGACGGCGTTCATCGAGGGGGCGAAGGCGGGGGAGGCGGACTTCCTGCTCTCGTGACGTTATGGTGCGTGGTTCACTCAACTTCCTTGTGTTGGTGCTGAATTGATGGGGTGCTTTATCAATGGTTGAGATCGACACCAGCAAGCCGCATCCCGCGCGGATGTACGACTGGTATCTCGGCGGCAAGGACAACTACCCCGTCGACGAGGCCATGGGGAAGCAGATGCTCGCCCTCGACCCGCGCGTCCCGGTGATGGCGCGGGTCAACCGCGCGTTCATGCACCGGGCCACGCGCTGGCTCGCCAAGAACGGCGTACGTCAGTTCCTGGACATCGGCACCGGAATTCCCACCGAGCCGAACCTCCACCAGATCGCCCAGGGGGTCGCCCCCGACGCGCGCGTCGTCTACTGCGACAACGACCCCATCGTGCTGGCCCACGCGGCGGCCCTGCTGCGCGGCACGGACGAGGGTACGACCGAGTACCTGCAGGCCGATGTGCGCAGCCCCGAGGCGATCGTCGAGGGCGCGAAGAAGGTCCTGGACTTCAGCCGCCCGGTGGCCCTCTCCCTCATCGCGCTGCTGCACTTCGTCTCCGACGAGGACGGCGCGCACGAACTGGTGACCCGGCTGCTGTCCGAACTCCCCTCCGGCAGCTACCTGGTGATGACGCACGCGACCGCCGACTTCACTCCCGAGGAGTCGAAGGCGGCGACCGAGAAGCTCAAGGCGGCCGGCGTCACCCTGGCCCTGCGCTCGCGTGAGGAGTTCACCCGCTTCTTCGCCGGCCTCGAACTCGTCGAGCCCGGCGTCGAGGTGCCGCACCACTGGCACCCCGAACTGGGTGACCCCGTACCCGGACAGGACGACGGAGTCATCCCCGGGTACGGGGCGGTGGGGCGCAAGCCGTAGTTCCCCCTGCGCGCCATCTGTCGTTCCCCCTACGGGCAAGCCGTAGGTCTCCTCACAGGTGCGGCGTTCTCCTTACAGGTACGACATCATGCGTCGCGGAGCGTCCACCAGGCGGCTGAGGACCACCACCGGCAGCGGGGGCTGCTCGACCTTGGCCGGGCTGAGGTTCAGCCCGTAGTAGATCTGCTCGATCGAGGGCGGGCCGACCGCGAGGTTGCGCCGGACCGCCTGCGACGGCGACTCCTCACCGGTCTTCACGAGGTACGCCGCGACCATCGCGCCCGTACGGCCGACACCCGCGCCGCAGTGCACGAACACCGGGCCGGACGCCGACGAGACGACGTCGAGGAAGCGCTGCACCTGCTGGGGCGACGGCGTCTGCCCGTCACGGATCGGCATGCGCACGGCCTTCAGCCCGGCGTCACCCGGTTCGGCCAGCTCGCCCGCGCTCAGGTTCTCGGCGCGCAGGTCGACGACGGTGGTGATGCCCATGCTCGCCAGTGCCCGGTAACCGGCCGGGGAGGGGGCGGAGCCGCGCCACAGCCGGCCGTCGGTGTCCACCGGCTGGAAGTGGTTCACGCCCTGGACGGACCGCGTACCGGCAGGCGCCGGAGTCTCCTCGCGGGCCAGGAACGACAGGCCCAGGATGCTGCCGGCGCCGGCGGCCCACAGGGCGAGGTAGCCGATGACGAGGCCGAGGAGGATCCGCAGGGCGCGCCGGGACAGCGGGCGCTTGCGGAGAGCGGAGGAGGGCAGGGTTGCGGTAAGGACAGCCATGGACGACCCGGGGGGCTAGGGGACGAGGGTCGTTGGAATCGTAACCCGCGGTATGTGATCAACTGTGCGATACGTCCGTTTTGTGCGATTAGTCTCACTTGTCATGTTCAACTACTCGGGGCGCGTAGTCGGTCGGTCGCGGTCGGCGCGGGCGATCGGCGGGGGGCGGCCGACGGGGAACCGTCAGCCCTGGTCCGCCTCCGCGTCGCCGACGGCGACCACCGTGAGGTGGGCGCGGTCCAGGGTCGCGTCCTCCAGGCAGCCGCGCAGCCGCATGAGGTCGTGGTCGGTGAGCGCGGGCCGTATCACCCCGGCGAACGTGCCGTCCCCCAGGTCGCCCAGCGTGGCGTGCCGCAGCGGTGCGGCCGTGGAGTGCCGGCAGCTCTCCCAGATCTGCTGCGCGGCCAGCGCCCTCCCGGCGGACGACATGTCCACGCCCCGCAGCTCGATCTGGACGACCACCGAGGTCGCCTCGTTCCCGTTGGCCTGTTCCTTCCGGGTCTGGGTGAGCTCGGCGAGCCCCACGACCAGGGCGGCGAGCAGGGCGGCGCCGACGAGGGCGACGGTGGCGAGGCGGGCGGTACGGCCCCGGGAGGGCCCGCCGCTCAGCGGTGGCAGGTCCTCCAGGTCGTCGGCGTCGGCCGGGCCGGGCGCGGCGAGCACGGCCAGCCGCCCGGCCAGGCGCCGTTCGGCGGGTTTCGCCGTGGCGGACGCCAGCCGCTGCACCACCCAGGCGAGCCCGGACAGCAGCACGCCGGCGACCATGAGGACCGGCACGAAGACGTACGTCCGCTCCGCCGGGTCCTCCAGCCACCGGAACCGCGTCTCCTCGTGCGTCACGGCCGGCTCGCGCAGCCGCGTCAGTATGTCCTCCTGGCGGGCGTCCAGCTCCCGCTGCCGCCGGTCGGTGTCGCGCAGCCGGTCCTCGATCCGGTTCAGCCGCCCCAGCGTCACCAGGCCGAGCAGCATCACCTCGACGACCAGCAGCAGGACCCCGCAGATCATCGCCCGCTGCCACTGCCAGCGGTACAGGTAGACGACGAGGTAGGTGCCCGCGCCGGCGGCGACCAGCGCTCCGAAGACATACGCGATCTTCCTCATGACGCGTCCCCCAGTCGTACGTCACCTGCCGTGCCGTCGACGGTCAGCCGGGAGCCGGGCGGGAACCGGCGTACGGCGTCGGTGGCGCCGACGACCGCGGGGAGCCCGAACTCCCTTGCCAGGACGGCCAGGTGGGACAACGCGCTGCCGGTCTGGGCGACCAGGCCGGTGAGGCCGGGCAGCAGCGGGGCGAGCGCGGGGTCGAGGGTGCGCACGACCAGCACGGCGTCTCTCGGCCGGGGGCCCGCACCGTCCCACACGGTGCCGACGACGCGCCCCGCGGACACACCCCGTACGCCGTCGCCACGGCCGCCTCCCCGCTCGGCGACGACGACCTGACCGTCCGCGAGCCGGAAGGCGTCCGGCAACGGCGGCGACTCGGCCTGCGGCACGCGCGCGTGGAGATCGCCGGGCAGGGCCCCGCCGTCCAGCACGGCGGCCAGCTCCGCCCACCGCAACAGGCCGGCACGCTCCACGTCGATCCCCAGCCGCCGAGCCGCCTCGCGCACGAGCCGCACCTGCAGTTCCTGCACCCAGCGGATGCGGAGTCGGAGGGCTTCGCGGGGAGGGAGAGTGGCGAGGGAGGGGGAGTGGGGGCTTGAGGGGTGGGGGGTGTTGTTCGTGGGTGAAGGGGGTGCAGGGGCCTCTGCGGGTGGAGGGGCCTCTGTGAGCCACGGGGCCCGTGTGGTGCCGGTGTGTGGGGTGGCGTAGATGGCGAAGGCCGCGCTCCTGGGGGTGGTGTGCGTGGGACGCGCCAGTGTGGCCGCGTCTGGTGCTGGTGCTGGTGCTGCTGCTGCCGGTGCGGGCGCCGGTCCCTGGGCGATCACTGTCGCCCACGTCCGGTGGGTCTCCGTGGCCTGCGGAGCAGCCTGACCGGGGTCGTTCGGCGGCGGTGACGGCGTCGCCGTGGCGCCCGGCGGTTGCCCTCGTCCGCGCAGGCTCGGGGCGGTGAGGGCCAGGATCACCGGGGCGCCGGCGACCGCCCGGCCGTCCGGGATGCCCAGGGCGCGGGCCTCGGACAGGGCGGTGAGGGCCGTGCCGGCGGCTGTGCGGCTCTTGGGCGGCTCGTCGAGGAGGGCTCCGGCGAGGGCCTCCTGGGCGTGCAGGGAGACCAGGGCCCGGCGGGCCCAACGGAGCTCCGCGGCCAGGGCCGAGCCGGAGAGCGCGGTGGGCGACGGGATCCCGGCGAGGTGGCGGTCGACGTCCGCGGCGAGGTCGGTGGCAAGGCCGGGCAGGGCGGACGCGAGGCGACCCACCCGCCAGGCCGCGGTGAGCCGGCGCGCTCCGGGTGCCGGGTTGAGCAGCGCGAGCCACCGGTGCCGGGGTGGCACGGCACCGAGGAGCCGCAGATCGGCGGCGGCGCGACCGGCGACCGTCGTGACCACGGGCACCGAGTTCAGCAGCCGACGGGGCGCGGTGCCCCCGATGTCGAGCGCGGCGGCGAGCCCACGGGCCATCGGCGCCACCCACAGGTCCTCCTCCAGCGGTGCCAGCTGCTCCGGCAGCGTCTCCGCCACCGGACCGGGCCCGAGCAGTCGCGCGCCGCGTGCCGGTCGCGCCGCCATCGCGGTGATCGGCCGACTCTGGAACAGCCACAGCCGCCCGTCCGCGTCGAAGCCGAACTCGACGTCCTGCGGCCCGCCGAAGACCCGACGGACCTGCCGCGCCAGCCGCGCCAGCCGGAACAGCTCGACGCGCGTGAGCAACGAGCCGGAGGGCTCCGTCGGAACCTCCGAAGACTCCGTCCGCAGGAGTCTTCCGTGCCCGCTCAGCCAGTAGTCGGTGCCGGCCCGCGCCCCGCCGACCAGGCTGTCCGGCCCGCCGCGCACCGCGCTGACCAGCAATCTGTCGGCCCGCCCCGCGACCGGGTCGGCACCGAACATCACCCCGCCGACCCGAGCCGTGAGCATGGGCTGCACCAGCACCGCCATCGGTGCCGTGGAGCCGTCGGGCCGGTGCGCCGAGTCGAGCACGGTCCGTACGGCCGTACGGAAGTCCCGCCAGCCGCGTACGTCGAGCACCGAGGTGAACTGGCCCGCCAGGGACGACTCCTCCGTGTCCTCCTGGGGCGAGGAGGACCGTACGACGAGCGGGCGGGTGCCGCCCTCGGAGAGCTCGTCCCAGGCGCGCCGCAGGGCGACCGTGTCGCGCACTGCATGGTGCGGTATCACGAAACCGGGGAGCACGGGCAGTCCGGCGCGGGCCGCGCGGGCGAGGTTCGCGGCCTTGGATCCCATCAGCGAGGGGAGCGCGGTGCCGGTGCCGGGCAGGTCCAGGGGGACGACGGCGGGGCCGTACGTCTCGACCTCGGCCGACGTGACGTCGCCCCGGAGTTCATCCCCGTCGCGCGCACCTTCTCCGTGACGTTCATCGAGCGTCGTCATCGAACACCCTCCAGGACCGGCCGCCAACAGGGGGGACGCGCTGGGGTGGCCCTGCGCCTGACGACGGAACGAAGGATGGGGGCGAGCCGCTGCCGTCCCGGGCGCGGGTACGGCGACAGCACACCTCCTGCTCCGATGATCCCACTCCTGTTCGGATCCATGTAGCCCGGAAGCCACTTTTCGGACACATGGGAGAACAAATATGTATGTGGGGGTATGCCGGGAAAGGGCGACTTGTTTTCGAGAGCGGCAGTCCACCTTTCGGGAGTGGCAGTCCACGCCCGGCTCCCAGCGGCGGTAGTCCCCGCCCGGCTTTCAGCGGTGGTGGTCCCCGCCCGGCGGCAGCACCCCGCACAGCGCCTCCAGCGCCGCCCCGTACGCGTGCTCCGAGGGCGTCGCGTACCCGACGACGATGCCGTCCCGGACCGGCATGGCCGTCTCCTCGGCGTGTTGATGCCGGAACTCGGCGAGGCCGTCCAGGGCGATGCCCTGCCAGGTGGCCGCCTTGACCGCGGAACGTTCGGTGCCGGGCGGCAGCCGCAGCACCGCGTGCAGTCCGGCGGCGACACCGGTGACCTCGATGTGCGGCGCGTGCGTGGCGAGTGCCGCGACGAGGCGGTCGCGGCGGCTCCGGTACCGCTGCCGCATCCGCCGTACATGACGGTCGTACGCACCGGAGGCGATGAAGTCGGCGAGGCTCAGCTGATCGAGGACGCTCGCCCACGCCTCACGCTCGCCCTTGGCCGCGAGCACGTCGTCGACGTACCGCTCCGGCAGCACCATCCACCCCAGCCGCACCGCCGGTGACAGGCTCTTGCTGACCGAGCCGATGAAGATCACTCGCTCGGGATCGAGACCTTGGACGGCGCCGACGGGTTTGCGGTCGTAGCGGAATTCCCCGTCGTAGTCGTCCTCCAGCACGACGCCCCCACGCGCGCGTGCCCAGTCGATCACGGCGGCACGCCGCTCGGGGGGCAGCGGACCGCCGGTCGGGAACTGGTGCGCGGGCGTGAGCAGTACGGCCCGTTCGCGTCCCAGCCGGTCGACGCGTGCGCCGTCCTCGTCGAGGGGGAGCGGTACGGTCCGTACGCCCGCGGCGGCGAGGAGTTCGCGGTGGAAGCCCAGCCCGTACGCCTCCACGGCCAGCGGACCGCGCAGCACACCGCCACCTGCGCCCGGGCCTGGGCTCCTGTCCTGGCCGAACAGCAGCCGCAGGGCGTGCGCGAAGCCGGAGCAGATCACGATCCGGCCCGGCTCGGTACGCACGCCACGCGCGCGTGCCAGGTACTCGGTGAGCGCCTCCCGCAACTCCACGCGTCCGGCGGGATCGCCGGGCCCGAAGACCTCGTTCGGCGCCTGCTGGAGGGCCCGCCGGTAGGAGGCCAGCCAGGCCGCACGCGGGAACGCCGACGCGTCCGGGGTGCCCTGCCGCAGGTCGTGCCGAGGCCCACGCGCGCGTGGCGGCGCCTTGCGGGGCACGCGCTCGGCGCGTCGCAGGGGCTCGGCACGCTCGGCCACCCTCGTCCCCGAGCCCTGGCGGGCGGTGAGCCAGCCCTCGGCCACCAGCTCCGCGTACGCGTCGGCCACGGTGTTGCGGGCGACTCCCAGATCGGCGGCGAGCGAACGGTACGGCGGCAGCCGGGTACCGGGCGCGAGCCGCCCGTCGCGCACCGCCTCGCGCAGCGCACGGGTCAAGGCTGCCCGCCGGCCGCCCGGCGCGGACGCCTCGGAAAGATCCAGGTGCAGGTCGGCGCCGATGCGCTCCGCCGAATTGACCCACGATTCAGCCATGGAAATGCACCCTACAGCCGGTCTTTCCGGCCCGTAGGTTGATCCACATGACGACGAACACGACCGACACCAAGCTCACCGAGTCCATCGCCGAGTCCATCAACGCGGCCGAGGCCGCCCGCACCCGCCTCGACTTCGCGAAGTCCGCCCCGAAGGTCTTCCGCGCCATCGTCGGCTTCGACGCGGCCGCCCGTGAGGGCCTGGACCCGGCACTCGTCGAACTGATCCAGATCCGCGCCTCGCACCTCAACCACTGCGCCTACTGCCTCCACATGCACACGACCGACGCCCGCAAGGCCGGCGAGAGCGAGGACCGGCTGCACATGGTCGCCGTCTGGCGCGAGGCCCGCCACTTCTTCACCGAGAAGGAACAGGCCGCCCTGGCCCTGACGGAGGCGGTGACCCTCGTGGCCGACGACGGCGTCCCCGACGAGGTCTACGCCCGGGCCGCGGCCCACTTCGACGAAGCGGAACTGGCCCACGTACTGGCTCTGATCCTCACGATCAACACATGGAACAGGGTGGCGCTGGCGACGGGGAAGGTGGCGGGGACGGACGAGCGGCGTCAGGGACGTCAGTGAGCCGTTCCTCGCGCCCGCGATCACTGCCCGTCAGACGGACATGGGGCGGTCGTACGGCGAGATCGGCGCCGGCAGCCGTGAACTCCCCGTCAGGCAGCGGTCGACGGCCGCCGCGACCGCCCGCCCCTCCGCGATCGCCCACACGATGAGCGACTGCCCCCGGGCGGCATCCCCCGCGGCGAACACACCGGGGACGTTCGTTTCGAACCCGGCATTTCGCGTGATCGTGCCGCGAGGCTCCAGCTCCAGCCCCAGCTGGTCGATCAGCCCGTCTCCCCGGTCGGGCCCGGAGAAGCCGAGGGCGAGCAGTACGAGGTCGGCGGGCAGCGTCCGCTCCGTGCCCGCCAGCGGGCTGCGCCGCGCGTCCACCTCGGTCAGGTGCAGCGACCGTACGTGTCCGTCCGCGTCACCCGTGAAGCGGAGCGTGGACGCCGCGAACAGTCGCGCGTCCGCGTCCGCCGCGGGTGCCGTCCGAAGATCGCGCGCCTCCTCGTGCGCGGCCGACAGGCGGTAGATCTTCGGGTACGTCGGCCAGGGCTCGGCGTCCTCGTCCCGCTCGGCGCCCGGCTGGGCATAGATGTCGAGCTGCGTCACGGAGGCGGCGCCCTCCCGGACGGCGGTGCCGAGGCAGTCGGCCCCCGTGTCCCCGCCGCCGACGATGACGACATGCTTTCCGGCGGCGGACATGGGCGAGGTCTCCAGATCACCCTCGCACACCCGGTTGGCCAGCGGCAGATACTCCATCGCCTGATGGATGCCGCTCAACTCCCGCCCCGGAAGGGGAAGTTCACGCCAGGCCGTGGCTCCCGTGGCGATCACCACGGCGTCGTAGCGCGCCCGCAGCTCCGCGGCCCCGATGTCCCGCCCGACCGCCGTCGACGTACGGAACTTGGTCCCCTCGGCCCGCATCTGCTCGATCCGGCGCTCCAGATGGTGCTTCTCCATCTTGAACTCGGGGATCCCGTACCGCATCAGCCCGCCGATCCGGTCGTCCTTCTCGTACACGGCGACCGTGTGCCCCGCCCGGGTCAGCTGCTGCGCCGCGGCTAGCCCGGTGGGCCCCGACCCGATCACCGCGACCGTGCGCCCGGACAGCCGGTCCGGCGGGCTCGGGGGCGCGAACCCCTCTTCCCAGGCCCGGTCGGCGATCGCGCACTCGACGTTCTTGATGGTGACGGCCGGCTGGTTGATCGCCAGCACGCACCCCGCCTCGCACGGCGCCGGACACAACCGCCCCGTGAACTCGGGGAAGTTGTTCGTCGCGTGCAGCCGGTCGGCGGCCGCCCGCCAGTCCTCCCGCGACACCAGGTCGTTCCACTCGGGGATCAGATTGCCCAGCGGACAGGCGTCGTGGCAGAAAGGTATGCCGCAGTCCATGCAGCGGTCGGCCTGCTTGCTGATGATCGGCAGCAGCGCCCCGGGGACGTACACCTCGTCCCAGTCCTTGACCCGCTCCTCGACGGGCCGGCGCGGCCACTCCCGGCGGGGGGTGGTCATGAAACCCTTGGGATCGGCCATGGCCGTCTTCCTCGTGTGCGCGTGCGCGTGTGACGTGTGGGAGCCGTACGTCATCGGGCGGCACTCTTCCGGCCACGATACGTCCCGCGGGCCACGGGCGCAGAGTGGCGGGACAGCGCTTTCTCCCCGGGTGGCGGGGGCGCGTCAGCTGAGGGCCAGCACGTAGGACACCGCCGCGGCGGCCGAGGCGACCGCGCGGACGTGGTTCCACGCCGTCCACTCGCGCACGTACGTCGGCCAGTAGGCGGCCGCCTCCGGAGTGCCCGCGTCGAGCTTGAGCAGCGCCTCGTTGCGCGGCACGTTCGCCACCATGGTCACCCCGAACGAGCCGAACAGAAACAGCGCACTGCCCAGCAGCAACTCCACCGTCGCTTCCTCCGGCCAGAGCACGAACGTCACCACGGCGATCACCGCGCACAGCACCGCCGACCCTATGAACACCAGCATGAACGCCGGCAGCAACGCCGCCACATTGATCGCCTTCATCGCGGCCACGCCCTGCGCGGGCGGCAGCGCGGCGAGCCCACGCATCACGAAGGTCGAGAAGGCGCAGAAGACCCCGGCCACGAGACCGGTGCCGACCACACCGATCACGATCAGTACGAAGTACGGTCCCTCAATCATGTCAACGTCAACTCCCGCATCCCGCCGGAATCCTGCCCGGCCGCCTCCAGCAATACCAGTGCAACTTGTACAAGATCAGTGACTATGGCCGAGCGGCGCGAGCACCTGTGCCAGTACCTGCGTGAGTCTGCCTGAGCGGCCGGCAGGACGGACGCGGGCGCTGCGATGAGCGTCGCGTCTTGAGGCAGTGCGCCTCGCAGGGCCGGTTGGTCTCCCGGCGGTTCGCTTCCCAGCGGTTTCCTTCCCTCCGCTTCGCCCCCGGGCCCCGCGCGGCGGCATCGGCTCGGCTGTTCCCGACCCTGGGGGACTCTCAGCCGACCCCCGACACCTCCGCCCGCCACGCCCGCAACGTCGACTCCACCGCCGCCGCGATCCGGCGCCGAGCCTCGTGCCGCGGCACCCCGCTCATCAGCAGCTGGTCGTACGGCGTGTCCATATGCCGTACGGACGCCACGACCGCCGACGTCACCGCCGCCTCGGACAACGCCCGCCCCGCCGCACTCCGCCCCACCCGCCCACTGCCCCGTACCGACGCATGCGCGGCGATGTCCCGCGCCCGGCCCGCCGGGCACCCCGGGAACAGCCGCCGTATCTCCCCCGCGAACGCCTCCGCGAACCGCACGTCCTCCCGCGCCCGCTGCCGGGCGTCCCGCACCCGGCGGCGCCGCCGCGCCTCCGCGTCCGCCAGGCACCGCTCCTCGGCGCGGGCGAGCCCCGCCTCCTCGACGAGGACGCCCTGCCGCTCATAACGGCTCCTGCGTCGGTTGAACCTCACGACCACCGCCGAGAGTGCGCTCTCCTCCCGCGACCGACGCGTCAACGCCGTGTCGCCGCGCGGCAGAAACACCAGATGCCCGAGGTCGGCACAGTCGAGACACCGCGGCGCACCCTCCTCCAGCACGAGCATCTGCAACGGTCCCGCATGACACTCCGCACAGTGCCGCCGCTTGAGGGGCTGGATCACGAGAAGGCCGGTTCGGGGCGGGGGAGTTGCGAGCGGTGCCATACGGGGTTCATTCCCCTCGGGGCAGGCCCGGGGAACTCCCTGACCGGGGTCGAGAAGCCGTCTGATCAGGCCGGGGAGGCCACCCGACCGGCTCCGGAACGCGACGGGGTGTGTCTGCGGAACGGTGTGGTCGGGTCCGGGGCGGCCTGGTCGGGTTCGGGTGCGGGCGGTTCGGGCCTGGGGGCGGGCTGGTCGGATTCGGGGGATGGTCTGGGCGAGGGCGAGGGCGAGGGCGAGGGTCGGGACGAGGGTGATGGTGAGGGCGGGGATGAGGGTGAGGGCGGGGGCGGGGGTGAGAGTGAGGGCGGGGAAGAGGGTCGGGACGAAGGGGAGGGCGAGGGGCAGGGCGAGGGTGAAGGTGATGACGAGGGTGAGGGCGGGGACGAGTGTCAGGGGGAGTGTGAGGGGCAGGGCGGCGGCGAGCGTGCGGGTGAGCGAGGGCAGGGGTGGGAGGGACCGCGGTAACGGGGCCGCGGAGCGCCCCGCACCCCGGCCACCTCCTGCCGCATCATGGGCCGTGTGCGACTCGAAGCGATCACCTGGGACCGGCTCGGCGACCTGCTGGCGGAGCGGCTGTGCGACCTGAAGCCGGCCGATGGCAGCCCTTGGCCGCGCATCGCGTTCGACGGTGCCCCGGCGGCGCGCCCGGGAGACCTCGCCGAGCGCGTCGGTGAGGCGCTGCGCATACGCGGCCGTCCCTCGCTCACCATCGGCACGGAGGGCTTCCTGCGCCCCGCCTCGGTCCGCCTGGAGTACGGCCACCAGGACGTGGACGCCTACTACGACGGCTGGTTCGACACCGGCGCCCTGTGGCGCGAGGTCTTCGGCCCTCTCGAACCCGGCGGCGACGGTCGCGTCCTGCCCGACCTGTGGGACCCGGTCACCGACCGAGCCACCCGCAGCTCCTACGCCCAACTCCCGCCCGGCGGCTTGCTGTTGCTGCACGGACCCCTCCTGCTGCGGCACTGGTTCCCCTTCGACCTGACCGTCCATGTCCTCCTCTCGCCCGGTGCCCTGCGCCGCCGTACCCCCGAGGCCGACCACTGGACCCTCCCCGCCTTCGAG
Organism: Streptomyces sp. NPDC093591; assembly: GCF_044764885.1. Classification (NCBI taxonomy): domain Bacteria; kingdom Bacillati; phylum Actinomycetota; class Actinomycetes; order Kitasatosporales; family Streptomycetaceae; genus Streptomyces; species Streptomyces sp. NPDC093591. The sequence continues at coordinate 61,067 of NZ_JBIWIY010000002.1, read as the reverse complement.
CGCTACGACCACGAGACCGACCCCGCCGGTACGGCGGACGTCCTGGTCCGTGCCGACGACCCGCGGCACCCGGCGTGGAGCGGCTGAGAGGCAGGCCGGCTCGGCGGCTGGGCGGTTGAGGGACTCGGCGGTAGGGCGGTAGGGGGGCGGGCGGTTGAGTGGTGAGCCTTTGCGTCTTTGAGTAGCTGAGTCCGACTCGGCAAAACCCCTTCTGTATGCACGTGCATTCATTAATCTGTCCCCATGACGACCTCCACGACTGATCCGATCTCCTTCGACGACTCCGTCCGCTCCCTCCTCGACGGCAGGAACTTCGCCAGCGTGGCCACCCTCGGTCCCGACGGCGCCCCGCAGAACTCGGTGGTCTGGATCAAGCGCGAGGGCGACACCGTGCTCTTCTCCTCCGTCGACGCCCGCCAGAAGGTGCGCAACCTCCGTCGCGACCCCCGCATCAGCGTCTCGGTCTACGACCTCGCCAACCCCTACACCTCCGTCGAGATCCGCGGCACCGCCGAGATACTCCCGGACGACGCCAAGCGGCTCCCCTTCGAGCTCTCGCACAAGTACCTCGGCATCGACCCGCCCGCCGAGAAGGACGACGAGACCCGAGTGATCATCCGCGTCGTCCCGCGGAAGATCGTGGGCTTCTCGGCCTGATCGCCACCTGCTGCTGGGGACCGTTACCGCCCGCTGCCGGGTCCCGCCACCGCTCGGTTCCGGGTGCGGGCGCCCGGCGGCACGGCGAGAATGAAGGGCGCCGGGACTAGCGGTGCGTCCCGCGCCGCGCCGGCCGTCCGGCATCGGGAGGTACTCCATGACCACTGCCGGAGACATCATGCACCGTGGCGCCCAGTGGATCCCGGCCCACGAGACCCTGGACCGCGCCGCCCAGCTCATGCGCGAGCTGGGCGTCGGAGCCCTGCCCATCAGCGACGAGAACGAGCGGCTCTGCGGCATCCTCACCGACCGCGACATCGTCATCGGCTGCGTGGCCGTGGGGCGCGACCCGAGCAAGGTCACCGCCGGCGAGATGGCCCACGGCACCCCGCGCTGGATCGATGCCAACGCCGACATCAGCGAGGTGCTCCGGGAGATGAAGGAGCACCAGATCCGTCGGCTCCCGGTCATCGAGAACAAGCGCCTGGTCGGCATGATCAGCGAGGCCGATCTGGCCCGGAACCTGCCGGAGGACGAGGTCGCCCACTGGGCCGAGAGCGTCTACGCCAGGACCACGGCGCCGACGACCCACTGACCCGGCGAACGTCCCCTCACCTGATGTGCCGTCCCCGCCCGGCCGACCGCGCCGGACGGGGACGCACCGCGGTCGGCCGTGAGCCCGCCGAGGGGAGCGTCAGAGCCATCCGTTGCGTCGGAAGCCGCGGTACAGCGTCACGCACGCCACGGATATCACGCCTATGACCAGCGGATAGCCGTACGTCCAGCGCAGCTCCGGCATGTAGTCGAAGTTCATCCCGTACAGCCCGCACACCATCGTCGGTACGGCGACGATCGCGGCATAGGCGGTGATCTTCCGCATGTCCTCGTTCTGCGCGACCGTGACCTGTGCCAGGTGCGCCTGCAAGATCGAGTTCAGCAGTTCGTCGAAGGCGGCTATCTGCTCCTTGGCCCGCAGCAGATGGTCGGAGACGTCGCGGAAGTAGGCCTGTATCTCCGGCTCGACGACCCGGATGGGCCGAGTGGCCAGTTCCTCGAGCGGGCGGCTCAGCGGAACCACGGCCCGCTTCAGCTCGAGGAGTTCCCGCTTGAGCTGGTAGATCCGGCCCGGGTCGGCCCGCGCGCCGTTCTCCGCGAACACGTCCGTCTCGACCTGGTCGATGTCCTCCTGCATCGAGTCGGTGACGCTCAGATAGTCGTCGACCACATGGTCGGCGATCGCGTGCAGCACCGCGGCGGGACCTTTGGCCAGCTGCTCGGGGCTCGACTCCAGCTCCTCGCGCAACGGGCCCAGCGAGCCGTGCCGACCGTGCCGTACCGTGATCACGAAGTCCCGGCCGACGAAGACCATGATCTCGCCGGTGTTCACGACCTCGCTCGTCGCCGTGAGTTCCTCGTGCTCGACGTAGCACACCGTCTTGAACACCGCGAACAATGTCTCGTCGTAGCGCTCCAGCTTCGGCCGCTGATGCGCCTCGACCGCGTCCTCGACGGCCAGTGGATGCAGGGCGAACAGCTCGGCGATGCCCGCGAACTCCTGATCCGTCGGCTCATGGAGGCCGAGCCAGACGAAGCCCGCGCCGCGTTTGCGCACCTTCTGCACGACGTCGACCAGATCGCCGCTCTCCGGGACCCGTACGCCGTCCCGGTACGTCACGCAGTTCACCACCGAGGAGCCCAGCGGGGACCGGGCGGGATGGCTGAGGTCGACGCGGGGGCGCCGTCGAGTCAGCCGTGCCACCTTGCGGAGGCCGCCGACCTTGCTGAGGCCCGTGACCTTCCGCAGATTCCCTGCCATGGACATCTGGATCTCCTTGCGTGGATCTCCCCATTGAAGTGCGACTCGCCTCCGGGACGCTCCGGCCCCATCGGTTCGCTCGCGGTGCGCCGCATCTGTGCGCCCTGGCCCGCCAGTTTGCCAGGTGGGTGGGAGACGTGGGTAAGCCTGTGGGAGCAGGTGGTTCCGCTTTGTTCCTGGCTGTGGATGAAGGGTCCGTCCCGGCCTCGCCACTCGGCAGGCACAGCCCTACGGGATTCAGGGCCGTCCTGCCGAATTCGGGACCGCCCTGCCGAGCGTCGCCTTCTCCGGACAAGCCGGGCAACTGGGATGATCGCATCATGACGCGAACCCACGGGTATCTCCTCGGTAATCAGCAGGACGAGGCGGGCGAGCGCTTCGACGCCTTCGCCACTCTCTTCGATCCCACGACGTTCCGACACCTCGAACGGCTCGGTGTCGGGCCCGGCTGGCTCTGCTGGGAGGTGGGTGCCGGCGGCACCTCCGTGGTGTCCTGGCTGGCCAAGAAGGTCGGCCCGACCGGACGGGTCGTCGCGACCGACATCGACACCACACAGCTCACCCCGGCCGCCCGTCCGCCGGTCGAGGTCCGCGTCCACGACGTGGGTGCGGACGAGCCGCCGGGAGAGGAGTTCGACCTGGTGCACGCCCGGCTCGTGCTCGTGCATGTACCGGACCGCGAACGGGCGTTGCGCTCGATGATCAGTGCCCTGCGCCCCGGTGGCCGGCTCCTGATCGAGGACGCCGACCCCGCTCTGCAGCCCCTCGTCTGCCCCGACGAGCACGGCCCCGAACAGCAGCTGGCGAACCGACTCCGCAACGGCTTCCGCGAACTGCTCGCCGACCGGGGCGCCGACCTCTCCTACGGCCGCCGGCTCCCGCGCCTGCTCCGTGAGGCAGGTCTGCGCCAGGTGGAGGCCGACGCCTACTTCCCGGTCGCCTCGCCCGCATGCGCCGCTCTGGAGTCCGCCACCATCCGCCAGATCCGCGACCGGCTCGTCACCGAGGGCCTCGCCACCGACAAGGACATCGACCGCCACCTCGCCAACGTCGCAGCCGGAGGCATGGACCTGGCCACCGCCCCGATGATCTCGGCATGGGGCCGCAAGGCGTAGCGGAGGACCGAGAACTGACATGGCTTCGCACAGTCGGCAGCAGCCGGTCGCCGTCACCGCTCCGCGGGCGGCCTTCCACCCACCCGGTTCACCGCCAGCGCACCCGCCCGGCACCCCTCCCGCGCCGCATCCTCGGGCCCGGCGCCCGAGAGCAGGGCCGCGAGGAAGGCGCCCGTGAAGGCGTCGCCCGCCCCCGTCGTGTCCCTCGGCGTCGCCGGCGCGGCGGGGACATGGGCGCGCACAGCGCCGGACCGCGCCACCAGCGCGCCGTCCGCGCCCTGCTTGACCACCACCAACGGCACCTGACGGCTCAGCTTGGCCGCCGCGTCCGCCGCGTCGGACAACCCTGTGAGCAGACACGCCTCGTCACGGCTGGGCAGCAGGACGTCCACCCCTTCCACCAGCGCCAGGAAACGGCCGACGCCCAGCTCCACGAGGAAACCGGCCGACGCCGGATCCAGGCTCACCGGCACACCCCGTGCGCGTGCCGACGCCAGAGCCGCCGCCACCAGCGCCCGGCTCGGCTCGGAGAACAACAGGTAGCCCGAGAGGTGCAGTCGGGCGACACCGTCCAGCATCGTGTCCGACCAGTCCTCGGGGCCGAGCCGCAGGGACGCCCCGCTGTCGGTGAGGAATGTCCGCTCGGCAGCGGCGCCCGTGTCGACCAGGCAGATCACCGTGCCGGTCGGCGCCTGCGGATCCACGACGAGACGGGGCCGTACTCCGCTCGCGGCCAGCTCCCGCTCGTGCCACGAGGCCGCGTCCGTGCCGACCCGCCCCAGGAGCCGCACCTGATTGCCGCCCCAATACGCGGCCCAACAGGCCACATTGGCGCCCGCGCCGCCCGGCACCGTCCGGATCGCCGCAGCCGTGTCCGTGCCCGAGGCGAGCGGCCCCCGGTGGCGGGCGATGACGTCCGTCACCACGTCCCCGACGACCAGCAGCGCGCCCCCGCACTCGTCGGCCGGAGCGGGCCCTTGGCCGACCCCGCCGCTCCCCGTCCCGCTCCCCGGCTCGCTCACGCTCCGGCCCAGGCCGCCGCGATCCGTCCCGCCAGCCGAACGTTGCCGCGCACCGCCGCGAGATTTGCGCTCAGTGAGGCACCGTCCGTGTGCCGTACCAAGTAGTCCAGCAGGAACGGCGTGACCGCCTGACCGGTGACGCCCCGCTCCTCGCACGCGTGCAGCGCGTCGGCGAGCACGCGCGCGTGCAGCGCGGGATCCAACTGCTCCGCCTCCGGAACCGGATTGGCGACGATCAGCGCCGACTCGGGCCCTTCGAGCGCGTCCTGAGCACGCATCACCTCGGCCACCTCCTGAGGTGACTGAAGCGTCCAGTCCACCGGATGCCCCGAGTCGGACAGATAGAAGCCGGGGAAGCGCTCGGTGCGGTAGCCGGCGACCGCGACACCGAGGGTCTCCAGACGCTGCAGGGTCGCCGGGACGTCAAGGATCGACTTCACCCCGGCACACACCACGGTGATCCGCGTACGCGCCAGCAGCCCCAGGTCGGCCGACTCGTCCTGCGTCACCGTCCACTCCCGGTGCACACCGCCGAGCCCGCCCGTCGCGAACACCCGCACGCCGGCGAGCGCCGCCAGCAGAGCCGTCGCCGACACCGTGGTCGCCCCGCTCGCCCCGGCGGCCACCGCGAGCGGCAGATCCCGGTGCCCCAGCTTGCGGATCCCGTCCTCGTTCGCGATCCGCTCCAACTGCTCCTTGTCCAGCCCCACATGGGGACGCCCGTCCAGCACGGCGATCGTCGCGGGAACCGCGCCCTCCCGCCGTACGACGTCCTCCAGTTCCAGCGCCACCTGCAGATTGCGCGGGCGCGGCAGCCCATGCGCGATGATCGTGGACTCCAGGGCTACCACGGGTTGACGCGCGTTGATCGCCTCCCGCACTTCTTCGGACACCACCAGCGCCACGCGCATGCCTCCTGTCGTTCGGTCTTCCCTCATCTCTGGCAGGCGGCACGCCCGGTCAAACCCTTGCGGCCTGTGGGAGACGCCACCAGCCTGGGACGCATGACCGACAACACGACACGTCTCGACCATGTGGTCCTGTGGGTGCGCGACCCGGCCGCCTCGGCCGAGTTCTACGAGAAGACCCTCGGTATGGCATCGATCAGGCTCACCGAGTTCACCGCCGGCGAGGCGCCGTTTCCCTCGGCTCGCGTCAACGAGGAGACCATCCTCGACCTCATGCCGATGGCCATGGCGGAGCGCATGCAGATGCTCCCCGGTGCCGCCCGGAGCGCGGGGCACCCGGTCAATCACGTCTGCCTCTCCTTGCCGGAGGCCGACTTCGACGCGCTGCGCACCCACCTGGAGGAGCACGACGTACCCGTGTCGGACTACTCGTACGACTCCTTCGGCGCCCGCGGCAAGGCCAGGCGCAGCTTCTACTTCCGCGACCCCGACGGCAATGTCTTCGAGGCCCGGCACTACGACTAGCACGCTGCGAAGGGGGTCACACGTGCGTGGCGCCCCGGCCACGGCCCTGTCAGTCGCCCACCGGAACGTCGGCGGCCCGTCCGCCCCGCGTGAACAGCGCCAGCGCCGCCAACGGGAGCAGCAGGCAGGCGGCGGTGAAGTTCAGCCAGCCGTAGCTCGCCCGGGCGACGACCAGCCCCGCGGCCGCGCCACCGACGCCCGCGGAGGCGTTCATGACGAGGTCCGACAGTCCCTGGGCAGCGGCCCGTGCGGGCTGCGGAACGGAGTCCGTGAGCAGCGCGGAACCGGAGACGAGCCCCGCCGACCAGCCGAGGCCCAGCACGAAGAGACCGACGGCCGTCTGCCCGTGACTGCCGCCTGCCGTACCGGCGAGGAACACCGCGCATGCCAGCAGCCCCACGGCGAGCCCGATCCCGGACAGCCGCCCCAGCCGGTCCGACAACCGCCCCATGAGCGGCGCGAACGCGTACATGCCGGCAATGTGGCCGCTGATGACCAGACCGATCAGATCGATGCCCGCGCCGTGGTGCGCGAGGTCGACCGGAGTCATCGCCATCACCGACACCATCGCCGTGTGCGCCACGGCAACGGTCACCACCGCGAGGCGCGCTCGCGGCGAGGCGGCCACGGCCGCCATCCCGGCGCGCAGTGAACGCGCCGCGGGCGACTGCTCCTCGGCCGGCGCGAGCGCACGCGCCGTCAGCAGTGGGTCCGGCCGCAGCAGTACGGCCACCACGACCGCGGATATCAGGAAGATCCCGGCCGCCCACAGGAACGGACCCGCTGCCGCGGGTATCCCCAGGCCCGTGACGCTCCGACCGGCGGGGGAGGCGATGTTCGGGCCGACGACCGCGCCGATGGTGGTGGCCCACACGACGAGCGAGATGGCCCGGGCCCGCCGCTCCGGCTCGGCCAGATCGGCGGCCGCGAACCGCGCCTGGAGGTTCGCCGACGACGCCGCGCCGAACGCGGCCATCCCGCACAGCAGCAGCGGAAAGCTCCCGATGCCGGCCGCGATCACCGTGACACCGGCGCCCACGGCTCCGATGAGATAGGCCAGGACGAGTCCGGGACGCCGTCCGCGTGCGGTCATCAGCGCGGCCAGCGGCATCGACAGCACCGCCGTACCGGCGACGGTCGCGGTGGGCGCGAGCCCGGCCAGCGACTCGGTGCCGCTGACCTCCGTCGCCAGGACGGCCGCGAGCGCGATGCCGGTGGCGACGCCGAGCCCGCCCAGGATCTGTGTCGCGATCAGCACGGCCGATATACGGCGCCGCAGGGCCGGCAACCGGTCGGGCGTGACGGACGCGACGCTCCCTCGCACGACGGCGGTCACGATGCACACCCGGCTGTACGGCGCGCCCGGGTGGCCCACATGGAGCGGCCCGCCGGACCTGCCGGCACGGGACAGCACACCGGACCGGCCGCGTACAGGTGGGTGAAGCCGGCCGCGTGCAGCCGGGTGAAAGGTGTCGTCACAGGCGCAGTCTCCCCCTCTTTCCTCGCCAGTCTTCTCTCGCCCGTCCCACTCGGGAAGACCCGGAAGCCCTCACACTGCGCGAAGACCGAAAGCCCTCACACTCCCGGAGACCGAAAGCCTCAGAACAGCGGCTCCGGCAGCACGCCCTCCAGCGCGAGCAGCTTCCGCTTGGTCTCCAGGCCGCCGCCGAACCCGCCGATGCCGCCGTCGCTCTCCACGACCCGGTGGCAGGGCACGACGACCGGCAGCGGGTTGGCGCCCATCGCCATCCCCACCGCCTGGGCCGCGCCCGGCTGCCCCACCCGTCCCGCCAGGTCGCCGTATCCGACGACCGTGCCGTACGGGACACCGGACGCCAGCTCGCGCAGCACCTGCCGGTTGAAGCCGGAGATGAGCGACCAGTCCAGCGGCAGCTCGAAGTCGCGCCGGGAGCCCGCGAAGTACTCCTCCACCTGACGTATCGCCTCGGCCAGCAGCTCAGAGCCGGGTGCCTCCACCGGCTCGGCGCCCAGCCGGGACGCCAGTCGGTCCAGCGTCTGGTCGCGCACGCTCTCCGTGGCGTGGAACACGACGCTGACCAGGCCGTCGCCGGTCGCGGCCAGCATCAGCGGACCGATGTCGGTACCGACGACGGCCCACACGACCTGCTGTTCGTACTGCCCATGGCTGTCCATGCGCCCACCGTACGACCCGCCACTGACAACGCCCCGGGAGCGGGCGCCGGCTGCCGGCCTGGCCTCAGCCCTTGGGGAACGCGTCCCGCACCACGTCGGGACTGTTGGTGATGATGCCGTCGACCCCGTACCTGCCGACCAGCCGGGCGGTGTCCGCGTCGTTCACGGTCCAGGTGAAGACCTCCAGTGGCCCGCCCCGGGGTCCCTCGAACTCATGGACGGAGGCGACGTAGTCCGCGGAGATGGAGGAGTGCGAGGGGTTGATCTGGTCGACGAAGGTCGCGTACCAGGACAGGTCCGCCACAGCCGGCGTGCCCAGGAATCCGGTCTTCACGGCCGGCTTCAGCTCGTGGACGGTTCGCATGCTCTCGGTACTGAAGCTCTGCACGATCAGCCGCCCCGCGAGGTGGTCCGGGTCGAGCCAGCCCTCGTTGCCCAGGATCTTGAGGGTCTGGCGCTCGATGCCGGGGTACAGATCGGGGTTCTTGATCTCCAGGAGCAGCTTCTGGTGGTGCAGCTCCACGCGGTCCATGAACTGCTCCAGCGTCGGTACGCGCTCGCCCGCGTACGCGGGGCCGAACCAGCTGCCCGCGTCCAGGTGGGCGATCTCGGCGGCGGTGAAGTCCTTCACCTTCCACGGCGCCCGGTCGGGGAAGACCTCCTCCACATCGGTCGTGCGCTTCAGATTGTCGTCGTGGAGGACGACCAGCTCGCCGTCCTTGGTGCGCTGGACGTCGTTCTCGACCCAGCTGACGCCCAACTCGGCGGCCTCGTCGACGGCGGCCAGCGTGTTCTCGGGGGCGTACGCGGAGGCACCTCGGTGGGCGATGATCGTGGGCCGCTCGGCACCGGCCCGGGCGGCGGAGGCGGGGAGCAGAAGGGCGGCGGCTCCCAGGAGCGCGGTCGTCGTGGCGGCTACAGCGCGCGCGTACATGCGTACTCCTCGCGTCGAACGATCACGGACAGCTCAACTGTGACAGCAGAGGGTCAACGGCGGGGGTGTACAGAATGGCCACAGATTGAATGGAGTTGCCCGGGCCCGCTCACTCGTGCCGCACAACTGGGGCAAGGCCGTGTTTCTTTGCCGGAGAATCGTTCGACCATTCCGGTGGGGGTTACTCTCTGCCTCAACCCTGACCGCTCGGGCGGTCCTGGGAGGGGGCGCATTCCACGGATTTCCGGGACGTAAGAGGGCGGGAAAGGCAGCTGCGTATGCAGGGCACGATCGACGGATTCAGCTACGGACTCGTCACACCGCTGGTGGCCTACCTGATGGCCTGCCTCGGCGGTGCCCTCGGTCTGCGCTGCACCACCAGATCGATGCTCGTCTCGCAGTCCTGGCGGCCGGGCTGGCTCGCCCTGGGGTCGGCGGCCATCGGCTCCGGCATCTGGACCATGCACTTCGTCGCGATGATGGGGTTCACGGTCAAGGAGACGCCGATCCACTACGACAAACCGATGACGTTCGCGAGCCTGGCCGTCGCCATCGTCATGGTGGGCATCGGGATCTTCATCGTCGGCTACAAGGGAGCCAGCGGAGCGGCCCTGTTCACCGGCGGCACCATCACCGGCCTGGGCATAGCCTCGATGCACTACCTGGGCATGGCCGGCATGCGGCTCAACGGCAAGCTGGAGTACAACACCCTCACCGTCGCCGTCTCCGTCGCCATAGCCATGGTGGCGGCCACCGCCGCTCTGTGGGCCGCCGGACAGGTCAGAGGGCTGATGTGGAGCGTGGGCGCGAGCCTCGTCATGGGCCTCGCCGTCAGCGGCATGCACTACACCGGCATGGCCGCCCTCAGCGTCCATCTGCACGGCACGGAGGCCCCCTCCACGGGCGACTCACCCGCCGCCCTGCTCGCGCCCATGATGATCGGCCCGCTCGCCTTCCTGCTCCTCGCGGGCGCCGTCATGCTGTTCGACCCGAAGATGGTCATGGGGAAGCCCGCCGGCGCCCCCGTCGAGCACAAGCCCGGTGTTCCGGCCCACGCGGCCGTCCCGCACCCGGCCCGCCGCCCGCCGCTGCGCCCCCGCCGCGCCCTCGGGCAGCGAGGCCCCCGCACCCCGCAAAACCACTGATCGGGCCGCGTTGTCAGTGGCGGGTCGTACGGTTGATTCCATGCGGCCCGTTTCCAGCATCGAACGCACGGTGGCGCCCTTCGAGGTCGTCAGCCCCTACCAGCCCAGCGGCGACCAGCCGCAGGCCATCACCGAGCTCGCCCGGCGCATCGAGGCCGGCGAGAAGGACGTCGTCCTGCTCGGCGCGACCGGCACAGGCAAGTCCGCCACCACCGCGTGGATGATCGAGAAGCTCCAGCGCCCCACCCTGGTGATGGCGCCGAACAAGACGCTGGCCGCCCAGCTGGCGAACGAATTCCGCGAGCTGCTGCCGAACAACGCCGTCGAGTACTTCGTCTCGTACTACGACTACTACCAGCCCGAGGCCTACGTCCCGCAGTCGGACACCTACATCGAGAAGGACTCCTCGATCAACGAGGAGGTCGAGCGCCTGCGCCACTCCGCGACCAACTCGCTGCTCACCCGCCGCGACGTCGTCGTGGTCGCCTCCGTCTCCTGCATCTACGGCCTCGGTACTCCGCAGGAGTACGTGGACCGCATGGTCCCCCTCAAGGTCGGCGAGGAGATCGACCGGGATCAGCTGCTGCGCCGCTTCGTGGACATCCAGTACACGCGCAACGACCTGGCCTTCACCCGCGGCACCTTCCGGGTGCGCGGCGACACCATCGAGATCTTCCCGGTCTACGAGGAGCTCGCCGTCCGCATCGAGATGTTCGGCGACGAGATCGAGGCCCTGTCCACGCTCCACCCGCTCACCGGCGAGATCATCAGCGACGACGAGCAGCTGTACGTCTTCCCGGCCTCCCACTACGTCGCGGGCCCCGAGCGCATGGAGCGGGCCGTCAACGACATCGAGAAGGAGCTGGGCGAGCGCCTCGCCGAGCTGGAGAAGCAGGGCAAGCTCCTGGAGGCCCAGCGCCTGCGGATGCGCACGACGTACGACCTCGAGATGCTCCGTCAGATCGGCAGCTGCTCCGGTGTCGAGAACTACTCGATGCACTTCGACGGCCGCGCGCCCGGTTCCCCGCCCAACACCCTGCTGGACTACTTCCCGGACGACTTCCTGCTCGTCATCGACGAGTCCCACGTCACCGTGCCGCAGATCGGAGCCATGTACGAGGGCGACGCATCCCGCAAGCGCACCCTCGTCGACCACGGCTTCCGCCTGCCCTCCGCCCTCGACAACCGCCCCCTGAAGTGGGAGGAGTTCCAGCAGCGCATCGGGCAGACCGTCTACCTGTCGGCGACCCCGGGCACCTACGAGCTCTCCCGCTCGGACGGCCAGGTCGAGCAGATCATCCGCCCCACCGGCCTCGTCGACCCCGAGGTCGTCGTCAAGCCCACCGAGGGCCAGATCGACGACCTGGTCCACGAGATCCGGGAGCGCGTGGAGAAGGACGAGCGCGTCCTGGTCACCACCCTCACCAAGAAGATGGCCGAGGACCTCACGGACTACTTCCTGGAGCTCGGCATCCAGGTGCGCTACCTGCACAGCGACGTCGACACGCTGCGCCGCGTCGAGTTGCTGCGCGAACTGCGTGCGGGCGAGTTCGACGTCCTGGTCGGCATCAACCTCCTGCGCGAGGGCCTCGACCTTCCCGAGGTGTCCCTGGTGGCGATCCTCGACGCCGACAAGGAGGGCTTCCTGCGCTCCGGCACCTCCCTCATCCAGACCATCGGCCGCGCGGCGCGCAACGTCTCCGGCCAGGTCCACATGTACGCCGACAAGATCACCCCGGCGATGGAGAAGGCCATCGACGAGACCAACCGCCGCCGGGAGAAGCAGGTCGCGTACAACAAGGCGAACGGCATCGACCCCCAGCCGCTGCGCAAGAAGATCAACGACATCGTCGCGCAGATCGCCCGCGAGGACGTCGACACCGAGCAGCTGCTCGGCACGGGTTACCGCGCCAAGAAGGACGGCCGGGGCACCAAGGCCCCCGTGCCCTCCCTCGGTGACAAGGCGGCCAAGGGTGCGAAGGCCGCCAAGCCCGCCAAGGGCAAGGCCAAGGAGACGGTGCCGACCGACCGTCCGGCGGCCGAACTCGCCGAGCAGATCGAGGAGTTGACGGAGCGTATGCGCGCCGCCGCCGCGGATCTGCAGTTCGAGATCGCGGCCCGGCTGCGTGACGAGGTGTCCGAGATGAAGAAGGAGCTGCGCCAGATGAAGGAGGCGGGTCTGGCCTGACGGGACCAGGGGCGCCGGTCCACGCTCTGGAACCGGCGCCCTCGAACTGCCTGCCAGGGCATGTCGAGCACGCGCTGTGTTGCAAGACCGACACAAAGTGCGGACCGGGGTACGGCACTGTCAGTGCCCCTGCGTAGGGTTCTGGTCATCCGCGGCGTCCGCGGCCAACAGGGGACAGCTCGAGAGGGGAATCGGCACGTGACCATCAACATGACCAAGGGTCAGGCCATCAGTCTGCAGAAGAACGACGGCGGCAGCCTGACCGCGGTGCGCATGGGTCTCGGCTGGCAGGCGGCTCCCCGGCGCGGCCTGTTCGGGTCGCGCACGCGAGAGGTCGACCTCGATGCCTCCGCGGTCCTGTTCGCGGACAAGCAGCCGGTCGACGTCGTCTTCTTCCGCCACCTGGTGAGCGACGACGGCTCGGTGCGCCACACGGGTGACAACCTCGTCGGCGGTGTCGGCCAGGGCGACGACGAGGCGATCCTCGTCGACCTCGCGCGTATCCCGGTCCACATCGACCAGATCGTCTTCACCGTGAACTCCTTCACGGGCCAGACCTTCGAGGAGGTGCAGAACGCGTTCTGCCGCCTGGTCGACGAGACCAACGGTCAGGAGCTGGCCCGCTACACCCTCGCGGGCGGCGGCGCCTACACGGCCCAGATCATGGCGAAGGTGCACCGCAACGGCCCGGGTTGGACGATGACGGCCCTCGGTACGCCGGCCAACGGCCGCACCTTCCAGGACCTGATGCCGTCGATCCTGCCGCACCTGTAGGACATCAAGGACCTCTGGAGCGGCCCGGCAAGCGGCGCACCACACGACAAGCGACACAGGGGGACGAAGGCATGGCGGCCGAGCTGGTGCGGGGGCAGAACCACCCGCTCTCCCAGGCCCGTCTGGAGATCCGGGTCTCGGCCGGCACGCCGATCGTGGCCGGAGCGACGCTCGGCGACGAGCAGGGCAGGATCCACGGCGTGGAAGGGGTGGCCCACCCCGGCGCCCCCACCCTGCCCGGCCTCGAGGTCTCCCGGCAGGCGGCCGCCGACCATCGCCTCGCGGTGGATCTGGACGCCATGCCGGAAGCCGTCCACCGCGTCAGTGTGCTGCTCGCCCTGCCCACCGGGGTCGCCGGCCCGACCCGGTTCGGCGCCGTCGCCACCCCCTTCGTCGCGGTCACCGGCCTCGACGGCACCGAGGTCGCCTCCTACACCATCACCGGCCTGGAGGCCGAGTCGGCAGTCATCGCCCTGGAGCTCTACCGCCGTCAGGGCGCCTGGAAGGTGCGCGCCATCGGCCAGGGTTACGCAGGCGGCCTCGCCGACCTCTTCACCGACCAGGGCCTGCTCCAAGCCCATCAACTCGCCGGCAGCATCAATGACGCGGTGGCCCAGGGCATGGCCCGCTCGGTGCCGGCACCCCCATCCCGGCCGGACGGCGACCGCTCCCGGCAGACGGCCGCACCGGCACTCGGCCCGGACCAGGGCGGCCCCGCACCACAGGGCACCTCCGGCCCCGTGCCGCCGCAGCCGACGTCGCCCTACGGCACCCAGGCGCCCGGCGTGCCCGGACAGCCCACCCCGCAGCCGAACTCCCCGTACGGCGCCCAGCCACCCGGCGTACCGGGCCAGCCCGCGCAGCAGTCGCCGTATCAGGGCGGAACCGGCGCCACCGACCCCGCCCAGCCGTCCGTGCCCACGTCGGGCGGTCCGATCGACTACAGCCACCCGCGCCGCCAGAGCGCGGCCCCGCCGCCCCCGCCGGCCGCGCCCCCGGCCCAGCCCGGGCAGCCCGCACAGCCGGTCGCGGGTGACGCCACCGGCTGGTCCATGGACGAGCGGCTCTACAACCAGGTGTGGGGCATGTTCGAGGACCTGGCTCGCACGACCGCCGCCTACCGCAGTGCGGTCGACTTCGCCGACTCACGGATGGAGAAGGAACTCGACCAGGTCCTGTCGGATCCGCGCAGCCGGATCGGCGGACAGGGTGACGCCGCACGTGAGGCGGCCCAGGCCAAGCACGCCCAGCTGGTCAACCAGGCCAGGGCGGCGCTCGACCGGGACCTGGCCCAGCTCACCGCCGAGTCCGAGGTCGTCGAACCCGCGCTGCCGACCGCGTACGCGCGGTGGGACAACCCGGTCTGGCACGGCTACCGCGTACCGATGGAGATCCCCATGGCGCTGCGCCTGGGCGACCTCCACCTGCCCGAGAGCGCCCACTTGCGCATACCGATGCTGGTCCGGCTGCCGCTGGAGCGCGGTCTGTGGATCGACAGCGGACGCGGCGGATCACTCGACGGCTCGTTCACCGATCCCCACGACCTGCGGCGCCTGGCGATGGAGACGGCGGTGGCGCACGCGGCCCGGCTGCTGGCCGTCTATCCGGCGGGCGAGTTCACCGTGCACGTCATCGATCCGGCCGGATCGGGCGGGCAGGCGCTCGTACCGCTGGTGCAGACCGGCGTGCTCGCGGCCCCGCCGGCCGTGGGCGCGGCGGGGGTCGCGGACGTCCTCGCGCGGCTCACTCAGCGCGTCGACCTGGTGCAGATGGCGCTGCGGGGCGGTGCGCCCGACTCCCTGCCGCCCGGTTTCGACACCTCCGAGCAGTTGCTGATCGTCAATGACTTCCCGCACGGCTTCGACGACCGGGCGGTGAACCAGCTGCGCTACCTGGCGGACGAGGGGCCCGCCGTCGGCGTCCACCTGATGATGGTCGCGGACCGCGAGGAGGCCGCTGCCTACGGCCCGTTGCTCGACCCGCTGTGGCGTTCGCTGATGCGATTGACCCCGGTGCCGGACGATCACCTCGCCGACCCGTGGGTGGGGCACGCCTGGACGTACGAGCCGCCGCTCGTGCCGCCCGGCAGCCAGGTGCTCCAGCAGGTGCTCACGCAGGTCGCCGCAGCCCGGGCCAAGCACAGGTAAAGACTCCCTGACCAGCACACTTGGTCGTTCTTTTGCCAAGCGCTTTACCTTTCCTTGGTGATTGGGGTACTGTTCATCGCACGGAGGGGAGTACTCCCTGTCTGCTGCGACGTACCCGTCAATACGGATCCGGCCAGATCCCGGGGCGTCGGCCCATCGTGGGTGGAAGAGACCTCCGGCGCGCGACGACGCTGACATTTGCCGTTACGACTGCCGGAGGCGCAGTGGATGTTTCCCCGACCCTATGGGTCCTGACCATCGTGGGCCTTGCCGCCCTGATCGCGGTCGACTTCTTCATCGGCCGCAAGCCGCACGACGTATCGATCAAGGAAGCCGGTATCTGGACGGTCGTCTGGATCGTCCTGGCCGCCCTCTTCGGCTTCGGCCTGTTGATCTTCGGTGGCGGACAGCCCGCCGGTGAGTTCTTCGCCGGCTTCATCACCGAGAAGTCGCTGAGCGTCGACAACCTCTTCGTCTTCGTCCTGATCATGGCGAAGTTCGCGGTGCCGTCGCAGTACCAGCAGCGCGTGCTCCTCATCGGCGTCCTCATAGCCCTGGTCCTGCGCGCGATCTTCATCGCCGCGGGCGCCGCGATCCTCGCGAGCTTCTCGTGGGTGTTCTACCTCTTCGGCGCCTTCCTCATCTGGACTGCCTGGAAGCTCATCCAGGAAGCCAGGGCCGACGAGGAGGACGAGGAGTACGAGGAGAACAAGCTGCTCAAGGCCGCCGAGCGCAAGTTCGGTGTCGCCGACCGCTACCACGGCACCAAGCTGTTCATCACCGAGAACGGCAAGCGGATCATGACCCCGATGCTGGTCGTGATGCTCGCGATCGGCACCACGGACGTCCTGTTCGCCCTCGACTCCATCCCGGCGATCTTCGGCCTGACGCAGGACCCGTACATCGTGTTCACGGCCAACGCCTTCGCCCTGATGGGTCTGAGGCAGCTGTACTTCCTCATCGGCGGCCTGCTGAAGAAGCTGGTCCACCTCAGCTACGGCCTGTCGATCATCCTGGGCTTCATCGGCGTCAAGCTGGTGCTGCACGCGCTGCACGAGTCCGGGGTCCATGTCCCCGAGATCAGCATCCCGGTCTCGCTCGGCGTCATCTGCTCGGTCCTGATCGTCACCACGATCACCAGCCTGAGGGCCTCCAAGAAGCAGGCGGCGGCCGAGGCGGCGCAGGAGCGGAGCGAAGGCACTCCGAAGGACAGCATCGACGTCTGACCACGTCGGACGTAGGAAGAACCAACACCGGGAGTGGTGCCCAGCAAATTGCCGAGCACCGCTCCCGGTGCTTCGTTGGGTGCTGGGTGTCCCCGGCCGGGGACACCACGGCCGGGTGGAGGCACCAGTGGACGCACCCATGAAGTTCGTGCAGATCATCGACTTCGAGACCGAGCGCATCGACGAGATGCGGGAGCTGGCCCATGACACGGAACAGCGCATGGCGGGTCGCAGCGGCGGCCCCGCACGCCGTCTCGTCCTCAAGGACAGGGGCCAGGCCAACCGCTACCTCGTGATGATCGAGTTCGACTCCTACGAGGACGCCATGCGCAACAGCGACGACCCCGAGACGACCAAGTTCGCGGAGCAGATGGCCGCACTGTGCACCAGGCCGCCGTCCTTCACGGACTGCGACGTACAGGAGATGACCGATTTCGCGTAGCGACATACGACGCACAGGGGCCCCGCATCCCGAAGGCGCGGGGCCACCTGACAACCGCCCTGACAACCACACAGACCGGAATGCGAACCCTCAACCCCTCTGCGACGATCGCTCCATGATCGCTCGGCTCAGGCCGCTCACGACTCAGTGGACACACGTCGTGCCGGTGCTCGCGGTCGTCCTGCTGGCCTTCACCTGGGGACGGGACCTGCCCGGCGCCCTCGTCGCGCTGGTGACACTGGTCCTCGCGGGCGCCGTCCTGGCCGCCGTACACCACGCCGAAGTGGTCGCACACCGGGTCGGCGAGCCCTTCGGCTCCCTGGTCCTCGCCGTGGCCGTCACGATCATCGAGGTCGCCCTGATCGTGACCCTGATGGTCGACGGCGGCGACAAGAGCTCCACCCTCGCCCGGGACACGGTCTTCGCGGCCGTCATGATCACCTGCAACGGCATTGTCGGCCTCTGCCTGCTGGTCGCCTCACTGCGCCACCGCACGGCGGTCTTCAACCCGGAGGGCACGGGCGCCGCCCTCGCGACCGTCGCCACCCTGGCCACGCTCAGCCTGGTGCTGCCGACGTTCACCACCAGCAAGCCCGGGCCGGAGTTCTCCAGCGTGCAGCTGACGTTCGCCGCGCTCTCCTCGCTGGTCCTGTACGGCCTGTTCGTGGCGACGCAGACCGTGCGGCACCGCGACTACTTCCTCCCCATCACCCGGCAGGGCGAGGTGATCACCGCGGACGACCACGCCCATGCGCCCTCCGCCCGCACCGCGATGATCAGCCTCGGGCTGCTGGGCCTGGCCCTGATCGGGGTGGTCGGCCTGGCCAAAGGCGTGTCGCCCACCATCGAGTCCGGGGTGGCGGCCGCCGACCTGCCGCATGCCGTCGTCGGCGTGATCATCGCCCTGCTGGTGCTGCTCCCCGAGACGATCGCCGCGCTGCGCTCCGCCCGCCGTGATCGCGTGCAGACCAGCCTGAACCTCGCGCTCGGCTCGGCGATGGCCAGCATCGGCCTGACCATCCCCGCGGTCGCCCTCGCCTCCGTCTGGCTCTCGGGCCCCCTCGTCCTCGGCCTCGGCCCCACCCACATGGTGCTGCTCGCCCTGACGGTCGTGGTGAGCTCGCTGACGGTGGTGCCCGGGCGGGCGACGCCGCTCCAGGGAGGCGTTCATCTGGTGCTGTTCGCGGCGTATCTGGAGCTCGCGATCAATCCGTAGCCGCCGTGTTCCGCGGCCGATTGCCCTTCGTCGCTGCGATGCGCGGCGGAGCCGCCGTCTCCGGAGCCCGTCACCCGGTGGCGGGCTCCGGCGCCACAGCAGGTGCCGGACGCGTCTCGGGCAGCAGCGCGAAGCACCCCAGGCTGAGCAGCGCGATTCCGGTCAGATAGGCCCCCACACCCCACGGCACCCGACCGCCCTGCTCGGCGAGCGCCGTCGCCACGATCGGCGTGAGCGCGCCCCCGAGGACGCCACCGAGGTTGTAGCCCACCGCCGCGCCCGTGCAGCGCACCCGGGGCTCGTACAACTCCGGCAGGTACGCGGCGATCACGGCGAACATCGTGATGAACGCGAGCATCGCCCCGAGGAAACCCAGGAACATCAGCAGTGGCTCGCCCGTCGAGAGGAGCGCGACCAGCGGAAACATCCACAGGGCGGCGGCAGTGCACCCGATCAGGGTGAGGGGCCGTCGCCCGTACCGGTCGCCGAGCATCGCCACCAGCGGCGTGAGCGAGCCCTTCACCACGACCGCGCCCATGATGCAGGTCAGCATGACGCCCCGGCTCACCCCGAGCTGCTCGGTGGCGTAGGCGAGGGACCAGGTCGTCACGGCGTAGAAGATCGCGTATCCGATGGCGAGCGCCCCGGCGGTCAGCAGAACGAGTCGCCAGTGGTCGCGTACGACCTCGGCGAGCGGCACGCGCGCGTGGTCGTCGATTTCGAGGAACCGGGGGCTCTCGGCGAGCGACGACCGCAGCCACAGCCCCACCAGCGCGAGCACCCCCGCCGCCCAGAACGGCACACGCCATCCCCACGCGGCGAACTGCGCGTCGGACAACGTCGCCGAAAGCCCCAGCACCACACCGTTGGCGAGCAGAAAGCCCAGCGCGGGCCCGACCTGCGGGAAGCTCGACCACAGACCGCGCCGCTCGGCCGGCGCGTGCTCCACGGTCAACAGGACGGCTCCGCCCCACTCGCCGCCGAGGCCGAGCCCCTGCAGAAAGCGCAGCACGAGCAGCAGCAAGGGAGCGGTGACACCGATCGTCTCGTACGTCGGTACGCAGCCGACCACGACCGTGGAGGCGCCGGTCAGCAGCAACGAGGCGACGAGGACCGGCCGGCGTCCGTGCCGGTCCCCGATGTGCCCGAACAGCACCGACCCCAGTGGCCGCGCCACAAAGCCCACGCCGAACGTCGCGAAGGCAGCCAGGGTTCCCGCCACCGGCGAGAACGTCGGGAAGAACAGCGGCCCCAGGACCAGCGCCGCCGCGGTCCCGTAGACGAAGAAGTCGTAGAACTCGATGGCTGTTCCGGCGAGCGAGGCGGCCGCGAGCCGCAACATGGAGGGCGCCCTTACGGTGCGTACATCGTGCATGCTGCGTCAACTACCCACGGTGACCGCGGGTTACGGGGGCGTACGGGCGCGTCGGGGCTT
Source organism: Streptomyces sp. NPDC093591 (assembly GCF_044764885.1). Classification (NCBI taxonomy): domain Bacteria; kingdom Bacillati; phylum Actinomycetota; class Actinomycetes; order Kitasatosporales; family Streptomycetaceae; genus Streptomyces; species Streptomyces sp. NPDC093591. The sequence goes on along the minus strand of NZ_JBIWIY010000002.1, from coordinate 41,363 downwards.
CGTCAGTACGTGACGGTGATGCGCCGGGCGAGGCCGTCCACGCGGACGATGCCGCCGTAGGGGATCACGAGTTGGGGGTCGGTGTGGCCATAGTCCACGTCGAAGACGATCATGGTGTCGGGAGCGTAGGCCCGCATGGCGCGCAGGACGGCCTCGCGCTGCTCGGCCGCGTAACGGGCGGCTTCCTCCGGGCTGTTGGGGCGCTCGAAGGACCAGGTCTTCGCCCGGCCCATCAGGAGTGCGGAGAAGCGCTGGAGCAGCCCGCGCTCACCCATGTTGCGCATGGTGCGGAAGACTTCCTCGCCGCTGGGCATCTCCTCCGAGGTCTCCAGGAGCAGTACCCCGCCGTCGTATTCCGAGAGGTCGCGCGCGATTTCCCGGTCAGCCATCAGCATCCAGCCGAGGATCTCCAGACAGCCGCCCCAACTGCGGCCTTCCACCACCTCGTCGGCGTTCACCCACGTCCATCCGTCGGAGGGACGCATCTCCGGCTCCGCGTCGAAGGTCGCCGGGTCGGCCCAGTCACGGTTGATGTCGTTCCAGAGTTCCGGGGACTTCAGCTCGTACTCACCCGATGTGAACAGCGCCGCCCGCAGCGATTCGGCGGTCAACTGGTCCATGGCAACAGGGCGGCCCAGCGCGGTCATGACGGTCGCGCCGTGGTAGCCGACGATGCCGGTGTTGCGCAGGAACATGAGCAGGTTGGTGTTGTCGCTCATCCCGAAGAACGGCTTCGGGTTCGCCCGGATCAACTCACGGTCCAGGTACGGCAGCACGGTGATCTGGTCGTCGCCGCCGATCGACGCGATGACCGCCCCGATGTCCGGGTCGGCGAACGCGGCGTGGATGTCGGCGGCCCGCTCCTGCGGCGTCGAGCCCATTTTGCGGGTGGCCGGGTACTCGACCGGTTCGAGCTCGAAGTCCTTGCGCAGCCGCTCCAGTCCCAGTTCGTGAGGGCGGGGGAACAGACCGGGCAGGCCGGCGCCGGGCGAGATGACGGCGATGCGATCGCCGGGGGAGGGCTTGGGAGGGTACGAGATCATGGTCATGGCGGGAGGGTATGGCTCGTGGGGTGGCCCGTGCACCGTGATAAACCGGGTCTGAACAGCGGTCACTGACGGACCGCCGCACCCCCGAACGGACCGGAGGAACCGTGCCCCGCACCCTGGCGAACGCCCCGATCATGATCCTCAATGGCCCCAACCTGAACCTGCTCGGCCAGCGCCAGCCGGAGATCTACGGCTCCGAGACCCTGGCCGATGTCGAGGCCCTGTGCGCCAAGGCGGCCGCCGCGCACGGCGGCACGATCGACTTCCGGCAGTCCAACCACGAGGGCGAGCTGGTCGACTGGATCCATGAGGCACGGCTGAACCACAGCGGGATCGTGATCAACCCCGGTGCCTACTCGCACACGTCAGTCGCGATTCTGGACGCACTCAACACCTGTGACGGGCTGCCCGTGTTGGAGGTCCACATCTCCAACATCCACAAGCGCGAGTCGTTCCGGCACCACTCGTACGTCTCGCTGCGCGCCGATGGCGTCATCGCGGGATGCGGTGTGCAGGGATACGTGTTCGGGGTGGAGCGGGTCGCGGCATTGGCGGGGGCGGGACGAGCGGACACGTGAAGTGGCCGGGCGGGGCGGGCGGGTGAGTCCGGCGCACTTACGAGCTTTGCGGACGTGTAAGCCCTGGGGACGTGTAAGCCTCGCGGACGTGTAAGCCCCGCCGACCATGGCGAGCGGTCCTTACAGCCGCCCCGCCTCCACGATCCGCCGCAGGAAGCGCTGGGTGCGCTCCTGCTGCGGATCGCCGAAGATCTGCTCGGCTGTGCCGCGCTCCAGCACCACGCCTCCGTCCAGAAAACAAACCTGGTCGGCTACCTCGCGGGCGAACCCCATCTCGTGCGTGGCCAGCACCATCGTCATCCCGTCCTCCTTCAAGTCACGGACGACGGAGAGGACTTCACCCACGAGCTCGGGGTCGAGGGCGGCGGTGATCTCGTCGAGCAACAGCAGCCGCGGCCGCACGGCCAGGGCGCGGACGATGGCGACCCGCTGCTGCTGGCCGCCGCTCAGCCGGTCCGGGTACTCGCCCGCCTTGCCGGCCAGCCCGAGCCGCTCCAGCAGCGCACGCGCGCGTGCCTCGGCCTCCGCCCGGGACACACCGTGCACCCGGCGCGGCGCGAGGGTGATGTTCTCCAGCACCGTCATGTGCGGGAAGAGGTTGTACGCCTGGAACACCACGCCGATACGGCGCCGTACGGCGTCCTGGTCGACGCGCGGATCGGTGATCTCCTCGCCGTCCAGCCAGATCGCACCGTCGTCGATGTCCTCCAGCAGGTTCGCGCACCGCAGCAGCGTGGACTTGCCGGAGCCGGAGGCGCCGATCAAGGCGGTCACCGTGTGCGGGGCGAGCTCCAGATCGACGTCCCGCAGCACCACCGAGTCGCCGAAGGTCTTGCGGACGGACTCCATCCGCAGCACAGGTGCGTTGTTCACGGCCGCGTCGCTCACAGGGCTCCTCCTTGGGCGCGCCGACGGTCCATCCGGGCCGTCACCCAGTCCGTGAAGCGGGTCATCGGGATGGTCAGTGCCACGAAGACCAGGCCCGCCACGATGTACGGCGTGTAGTTGAGACTGCGGCCCGCGATGATGTCCGCGGCCCGTACGGCGTCCACCGCACCGCCGATCGACACCAGACCGGTGTCCTTCTGCAGCGACACCAGGTCGTTCAGCAGGGGCGGCACCTGACGGCGGACGGCCTGGGGCAGGACGACGTGCCGCAGTGCCTGCCGATTGGTGAGGCCGAGCGAGCGGGCCGCGGCGCGCTGCGAGGGGTGGACGGACTCGATGCCCGCGCGGAACACCTCGGCGACGTACGCCGAGTACGTCAGCGTCAGCGCGGTACCGCCCAGCAGTACTGGATCGACGGTCACGCCCTGGAGCCGCAGCGCGGGGACGCCCAGGACGACGATCATGAGGTTAATGATGAGCGGAAGGCCCCGGAAGAAGTCCGTGTACGCGGCCGCCAGCGCCCGCAGCGGGAAGAACACCGGGCCACGCAGGGTGCGGGCGACGGCGATGAGCATCCCGAGGACCAGCACGGCCGCACCGCAGATCAGCAGCAGGCGGACGTTGAGCCAGAGCCCTTCGAGGACCTTGGGAAACGCCTCGCGCGCGTACTGCCCGTTGAAGAACGTCTCCTTGGTGCGCGGCCAGCCCGGCGCGTTGACCACGACCAGGTAGAGAACGACGCCGGTGACCAGGGTGGAGAGGGCGGCGATCGCCGTGGCGCGGCGGGCGCGGGCGCGCTTGTGGCGCTCGCGGTCGAGACGCCGCTGCGAGGGGACGTAACCGTCGCCGCCCGCGCCGGACATGCCGTCGTTGTCGTCCGTGCCCTCCTGGCCGGACTCCTCCTTCGTGACCGTCACTTGAGCACCGGAGCGTCGACGGCGTCCGAGAGCCACTGCTGCTCGAGCTTGGCCAGGGTGCCGTCCTTGCGCAGCGTGTCCACGGCGTCGGTCACGCACGCGGTGAGCGCGCTGCCCTTGTCAAGCACGAGGCCGAACTGCTCCGGCGTACCGCCCTGGTTCTCGAACTGCCCGACGATCGTCGCGTCCGTCACCTCGGCCGCGGTGATGTAGAAGGCGGTCGGCAGGTCGACGACGACGGCGTCGACCTGACCGTTCTTCAGCGCGGACTTGGCCTGGTCGTTCTTGGCGTAGGCGGCGGCCTCCTGAGTCGGCTTCACCACGTCGTCGATGTAGTCCAGGCTGGTGGTGCCGACCTGTGCGCCCAGCTTGAGGCCCTTCAGGTCCGCGATGCTCTTCGCCTTGGCGGCCTTGGTGCCCTTCAACGCGATGACGGCCTGGCGAACGTCGTAGTAGCCGGAGGAGAAGTCCACGGCCTTCTTGCGCTCGTCGCTGATCGAGACCTGGTTGATGTCGAAGTCGAAGGTCTTCTCGCCGGGCGCGAAGGCCTTGTTGAACGGCACGCTCTGCCAGACGACGGAGCTCTTGTCGTAGCCCAGCTGCTTCGCCACGGCGTACGCGACCGCCGACTCGAACCCCTCACCGTTGGCGGGCTTGTCGTCCTTGAACCAGGGCTCGTACGCCGGCTCGTCCGTGGCGATCGTCAGCTTGCCGGAGGTCTGGGTGGCCAACTTGCCCTTGGCGCAGGTGTTCCCGGCCGACCCCGAGGGTGCGTCGGCGGCCTTGTCTTCCGGCTGCGGAGCACAGCCGAGAGCGGTGGCGAGGAGGGCTGTCGTTGCGACGGTGACGGCGCGGCGCAGCGCGCGAGGGGCAAGGTGCATGGCGGGAGATTGACAGTACATCGTCGTGTTTGTCGAGGTCACGACGGTAACTGTCCGCATAGTGGGAACGGGTGTTGCGTTCCTGTGAACAGATCCCTCGGCAGCCGCCGGGGCCGCCGGCCGAGGGCGGGGATTGAGAGACCGGCGGCCCTTACCGCTCAGGAGCCGTCATCCTGTGCGGGGCTGCTTCCAGTTGACCGCGCAACAATGTCCGCCGGGAGCGCGCGCGTGGCACCGGCGCGTGTGAACGATTCACACGGGGCGCGTACGGGGTGCGTACGCGGGGTGTGCGCTCACGGCCGCGCGCTTACCCACCTCGCGCGCCCATCGGTCCAGCGCTCACCAGCCCCGCGCGCGCCACTCCGGCAGCTGCGGCCGTTCCGCGCCCAGCGTCGTGTCGTTTCCGTGGCCCGGGTAGACCCAGGTCTCGTCCGGCAGCACGTCGAAGATCTTCGTCTCTACGTCGTGGATCAGGCTGGCGAACGCCTTCGGATCCTTACGGGTGTTGCCCACGCCGCCGGGGAACAGGCAGTCCCCGGTGAACACATGGGGATGCCCGTGCGGGTCGTCGTAGACGAGGGCGATGGAACCAGGCGTGTGCCCGACCAGGTGGCGCGCGGTGAGCTCCACGCGCCCCACTCGGATGGTGTCGCCGTCGTCGACCAGGACGTCGGTCGGCACCGGGATGCCCTCGGCGTCGTCACGTCCGGCATAAGTGCGTGCCCCGGTGGCCTCGACGACGGAGGCGAGCGCCTGCCAGTGGTCGCCGTGCTGGTGTGTGGTGACGACGGACGCGATGCCGTCGTCACCGATCATGCCGAGCAGCGCGTCCGCGTCGTTGGCGGCGTCGATCAGCAGTTGCTCGTCCGTGGCCCGGCAGCGCAGCAGATAGGCGTTGTTGTCCATCGGGCCGACCGCGATCTTGGTGATCATCAGGTCCTTGAGCTCGTGCACGTCGGCGGGGCCACCGACCGTCACCTGTCCGCTGTACGTCATGGCGGCAGCCTATAGCGGAGAGCGGTCCGGGGACGGTCCAGGAGCTACAGCGGGGGGAGCGACGGCAGCGGGCCGCCCTCCACGGTCAGCCCGGATCCGTCGCGGCGCCCGGCGAGCCAGCCGAGCAAGTCGGGCGCGGTGCCTCGGACGGTGATCTCTGCGGTGTCCGCCTCCCGGCCTGTGCTCCACGCGCGCGTGCCGTCCGTGAGACGGGTGGGCGGCACATCGGGGTGCCCGGTGAACCGCTCGGCGAGGAAGTCGATCTCCCGCTCCACGAACTCCGCCGGCAGGTCCTCCAGCTCGTACCCGATCCCGAGGTCCACATGATGCAACTCCACCTCGATCCACCGCCGGAAGGGCACCCGGGCCGCCGCGTCGGTGACCCCGTTGCGCAGCTGGACGGTGCGTGACCAGTCCCCGGGAGCCGCCCCCGTCTCCTGGAGCCGGGCCGCGCTCTCGCGGACGTCTGCGAGCTGCGCGTCGAGGGGGCGCGGGGCGTCCCGCTCGATGTCGGCGTCCCGGGCCGTCGCCGACACGTACATGGGGCGTCCTTCGAGGACGTTCACGAGGGCGTCGGCATTGCGGGCGAGGTGGGCGAGGACGTGGCCGCGGCTCCAGCCGGGCAGCCGTGACGGCTCGGCCACCGACGCGTTGTCCAGTTTGGCCGCTGCGGTGAGCAGCCGTTCCGTCGCTTCACGTACAGACACCAGGTCACGAGCGTGATCAATCATGGTGCTGACACTAGCCCCGCCACACCTTTGGGTGAAGGTGGTGAACGAGTGCCGTAAATCGAATGCGCGTGCTATAGGGTCGGTCTCGGCGTCGGGCATGCTGGATGGTCCGGGATTGTTGTCCCATTCGGGAATCCGACCGGCGTTGTCAGTGGCTCCCCCTAGTCTGAAAAGCACGGGGGCCTCGCCCCTGTCACTTCTCTCAAGAAAGGTGCGGACCGGCGTGGCCGACCGTCTCATCGTCCGTGGCGCGCGCGAGCACAACCTGAAGAATGTCTCGCTCGACCTGCCGCGCGACTCGCTCATCGTCTTCACGGGCCTGTCGGGGTCGGGCAAGTCCTCGCTGGCCTTCGACACCATCTTCGCCGAGGGGCAGCGGCGCTACGTGGAGTCGCTGTCGTCGTACGCCCGGCAGTTCCTCGGCCAGATGGACAAGCCGGACGTCGACTTCATCGAGGGTCTGTCCCCGGCGGTCTCCATCGACCAGAAGTCGACCTCGCGCAACCCGCGCTCGACGGTCGGCACCATCACCGAGGTCTACGACTATCTGCGTCTGCTCTTCGCGCGCATCGGCAAGCCGCACTGCCCCCAGTGCAGCCGTCCGATCTCGCGCCAGTCGCCGCAGGCCATCGTCGACAAGGTCCTGGAGTTGCCGGAGGGGAGCCGCTTCCAGGTCCTGTCGCCGCTGGTGCGCGAGCGCAAGGGCGAGTTCGTCGACCTCTTCGCCGACCTCCAGACCAAGGGCTACTCCCGCGCGCGCGTGGACGGCGAGACGATCCAGCTGTCCAACCCGCCCACGCTGAAGAAGCAGGAGAAGCACACCATCGAGGTGGTCGTCGACCGCCTCACGGTGAAGGACTCCGCCAAGCGCCGCCTCACCGACTCCGTGGAGACCGCCCTCGGCCTGTCCGGCGGCATGGTCGTGCTCGACTTCGTCGACCTTCCCGAGGGCGACCCCGAGCGCGAGCGCATGTACTCGGAGCACCTGTACTGCCCGTACGACGACCTCTCCTTCGAGGAACTGGAGCCGCGCTCCTTTTCCTTCAACTCGCCCTTCGGCGCCTGCCCCGAGTGCACCGGTATCGGTACGCGCATGGAGGTCGACCCCGAGCTGATCGTCCCGGACGAGGACAAGAGCCTCGACGAGGGCGCCATCCATCCCTGGTCGCACGGTCACACGAAGGACTACTTCGGCCGCCTGATCGGTGCTCTCGCGGATGCGTTGGGTTTCCGGACGGACATCCCCTTCGTCGGCCTGCCGCAGCGCGCCAAGAAGGCGCTCCTCCACGGGCACAAGACGCAGATCGAGGTCCGTTACCGGAACAGGTACGGGCGCGAGCGTGTGTACACCACGCCCTTCGAAGGGGCCGTCCCCTTCGTCAAGCGCCGGCACAGCGAGGCCGAGAGCGACGCCAGCCGCGAGCGCTTCGAGGGCTACATGCGCGAGGTGCCCTGCCCCACCTGTGAGGGCACGCGTCTGAAGCCGATCGTCCTCGCGGTCACGATCATGGAGAAGTCGATCGCCGAAGTCTCCGCGATGTCCATCAGCGACTGCGCGGAGTTCCTGGGCGAGCTGAAGCTCAACGCCCGCGACAAGAAGATCGCCGAGCGCGTGCTGAAGGAGGTCAACGAGCGGCTGCGGTTCCTGGTCGACGTCGGCCTGGACTACCTCTCGCTCAACCGCGCGGCGGGCACGCTGTCCGGCGGCGAGGCCCAGCGCATCCGCCTGGCCACCCAGATCGGCTCCGGACTCGTCGGCGTCCTGTACGTCCTGGACGAGCCGTCCATCGGTCTGCACCAGCGCGACAACCACCGGCTCATCGAGACCCTCGTCCGGCTGCGCGACATGGGCAACACGCTCATCGTCGTCGAGCACGACGAGGACACCATCAAGACCGCCGACTGGGTCGTCGACATCGGCCCCGGAGCCGGCGAGCACGGCGGCAAGGTCGTGCACAGCGGCTCCCTGAAGGAGCTGCTCGCCAACACCGAGTCGCAGACCGGGCAGTACCTGGCCGGCAAGAAGGCCATCCCGCTGCCCGACATCCGCCGCCCGCAGGACCCGTCCCGCCGGCTCACGGTGCACGGCGCCCGGGAGAACAACCTCCAGGACATCGACGTGTCCTTCCCGCTGGGCGTGTTCACCGCGGTCACGGGCGTCTCCGGCTCCGGCAAGTCGACGCTGGTCAACGACATCCTGTACACGCACCTGGCCCGTGAACTCAACGGCGCCCGCAATGTCCCCGGCCGCCACACGCGCGTGGAGGGCGACGACCTCGTCGACAAGGTCGTGCACGTCGACCAGTCGCCCATCGGCCGCACCCCTCGCTCGAACCCGGCGACGTACACCGGCGTCTTCGACCACATCCGCAAGCTGTTCGCCGAGACCACCGAGGCGAAGGTCCGCGGCTACATGCCGGGCCGCTTCTCCTTCAACGTCAAGGGCGGCCGCTGCGAGAACTGTGCGGGCGACGGCACGATCAAGATCGAGATGAACTTCCTCCCGGACGTCTACGTCCCGTGCGAGGTCTGCCACGGCGCCCGGTACAACCGGGAGACCCTGGAGGTCCACTACAAGGGCAAGTCCATCTCCGAAGTCCTGAACATGCCCATCGAAGAGGCCATGACCTTCTTCGAGGCGGTCCCGGCGATCAACCGCCACCTCAAGACGCTGAACGACGTCGGTCTCGGCTATGTCCGGCTCGGCCAGTCGGCGACCACCCTGTCCGGTGGTGAGGCGCAGCGCGTGAAGCTCGCCAGCGAGCTGCAGAAGCGCTCCACCGGCCGTACGGTCTACGTCCTGGACGAGCCCACCACCGGTCTGCACTTCGAGGACATCAGCAAGCTGCTGAAGGTCCTCTCCGGCCTGGTGGACAAGGGCAACACGGTCATCGTCATCGAGCACAACCTCGATGTGATCAAGACCGCCGACTGGATCGTGGACATGGGGCCCGAGGGCGGCGCCGGCGGTGGCCTGGTCATCGCCGAGGGCACGCCCGAGGAGGTCGCCGCCGTCCCCACCAGCCACACCGGAAAGTTCTTGCGCGAGATCCTCGACGCCGACCGGATCAGCGACGCGGCCTCGGTGAAGGCCCCGCGCAGGGCGGCGGCCAAGAAGACGGTCGCGGCGGGCTCGACGGCGAAGAAGACGGCGACGGCCAGGACCACGAAGACGACCAAGGCCGCCAACAACACCGCCACCAAGAAGGCGGCCGGCGCCACGAAGAAGGCGGCACCCGCGAAGACGACGACGCGGGCCCGCAAGGCCTGAGGCTCGCGAGCACCGAGCCCGGACACAACCCGAAAAGTGCGGCGCCCCGCGGGAACTCCCCGCGGGGCGCCGTGCGTTGAATGATCAGCCGCCCGATCCCCGCGGCCGTGACGAAGCTTGACTCCTCAAGAGTGGAATGGCAGGGAACGCCCCCTAGAAGTCCCCCAGTTCGGAGGCGTACGGCGGCTCGGCGCCCGCCCGGGAGCAGGTGATCGCGGCAGCGCGCGCCGCGAACCGCAGCAGCCGGGCCCAGCCGTCGGCGCCCAGGCCCACGAGGGCCTCGGCGGACAGGGCGTCCTGGGCGGCCAGGCCGTGCAACAGGGCCGCGTTCACGGTGTCCCCCGCACCGATCGTGTCCACGACGTCGACCTCCTCGCCCGCTACGGTGTGCACCGCGCCGTCCCGAGTGAAGGCGGTCAGTCCGTCACCGCCCTGAGTGATCACGACGGCCGCAGGCCCCGCGGCCAGCCACTCGCGCGGGGTGCCACCCAGCCACAGCGCGTCCTCCTCGGACAGCTTGAGCAGCGACACCGACGGCAGCCAGCTCTTGAACCGGGCCCGGTAGCCGTCCGGGTCCGGGATCAGGCCGGCCCGGATGTTCGGGTCGAGAGCGGTGAACACCCCTTGCGCGGCCGCGCTCCGCATCAGCTCCTCGTAGGCGCTCGCCCCCGGTTCCAGGACGAGCGAACAGGTACCGAAGGAGACCGCGCGCGTCTGCGCGGGCAGCTCCGGGGGTGTCGTGAAGAGCCGGTCGGCGGTTCCCTCGACGTAGAAGGAGTAGGCGGCCGAGCCCTTCGCGTCGATGGTGGCGACCGCCAGGGTGGTCGGCTCCATACCGCGCTGCACGGCCGATACGTCCACCCCGGCCTCCCGCAGCCCGTCGAGCAGGGCCTCACCGAAGGCGTCGTAGGAGGTCCGGGAGCAGAACGCGGTGGGGGAGCCGAGGCGGCCGAGGGCCACCGCGGTGTTGTAGGGCCCGCCGCCGAGCGCCGGCTTCAGGCCCGCCAGGGCGCCCGCGCCCTGTGGTACCAGGTCGATCAGGGCCTCACCGGCGACGACGATCACGAGACGGTTCCTTTCACGGACGGCAGGGGCTGTTCGGGGCATCCACATGAGGTGCGATGCACGAAGGTGCAGGGGAGCCGGTGGGTCCGGGCGGGCCGGTCCGGCGAGGCGAGGCGGTCCAGGAGGACGCGGACCGCCTGGGCACCGATGTCCCTGCTGGGCTGGGCTATCGCGGTGAGCCGGGGCGAGAACAGATCGGCCCAGGCGAAGTCGTCGAAGCAGCACAGCGCGATGTCCTCGGGCACGGCCAGGCCACGCTCGCGCAGGGCGCGCAGGGCGCCGATCGTCATCGCGTTGTTGGCGGTGACGAGGGCGGTGGGCGGCGACGCGAGCGACAGCAGCGCGGCGGTGGCCTGTTCGGCGCCGGCCGCCTCGGAGTCGCCGTGTACGACGAGGCGCTCGTCGTACACGAGCCCGGCCGCCGTCAGGCCGTCCAGGTACCCGGTGAGCCGCTCGCTCGTGGTGCTGAGGCCCGGCCGGCCGGCGACGAGGGCGATCCGGCGGTGGCCGAGGTCGGCGAGATGAGTGACCAGCCGGGCCACGGGTTCGGCGCTGTCGGCGCAGACCTGGTCGAAATGCGGTGAGCTGTCGGTCGTGGGATCGACCACGCGGTCGAGGAGGACGGTCGGCACCTTGTGACGCCCGAGGTAGGCGATGAGCTCACGCGGGTCCGCCGAGGGTGCGACGATCATGCCGTCCACGCGGCGCTCGTGCAGGAGCTGGACGACTTTGCGTTCATGCTCCGGATCGTCGTGCGGGTCGGCGATGAGCAGGCTGTAGCCGTGTTCCAGGGCCGCGGCCTCGACGCCCTGGAGTATCTCCGTGAAGTACGGATTGCTGATCGCCGACACCGCGAGCCCTATGGACCGGGTGCGGGAGGTCACCAGGGAACGGGCGAGGGTGTTGGGCGTGTAGCCGAGCTCGTCCATGGCGTCCAGCACCGCCTGGCGGGTGTGGGGCAGTACCGGCCGGGTGCCGTTCAGCACATGAGAGACGGTCGCCACGGACACGCCGGCGCTCCGCGCGACGTCGGCCATGGTTGCCATCGCGATCCCCTCCAGGTTCTGCCTGCGCCGCGGACCCCTCCCTGGGCCGCCGCGGGCCTTCTGGCCGGGAAGGTATCCCATTCGGCGCCAGACGTAAACGCTTGCGCAATCGCTTACGTGCCCCTGCTGGTCCTGCCGAGAGGGGGACGTCGGCCGTCCCAGGATCAAAACCTGGTGGTCATCCGTACCGGTGTGGGGAACGTGCTGATCAGCCGTGCCAGGATGAAGAGTGGTGTTCAGCCCGGCCTGTGTCAGGACGCGGGTGTTCAGCCCGGCCGGTGTCACGGCGTGGTGGATGGCTCAGCCGGTGTCAGGACGTGGTGGTAGCCCGGCCAGTATCAAACATGGCGGTCAGGCCGACCGGGATGGGAAGGGCGGCGGTCAGCCGAGGCCGCGACGGACCGGGCCGGCGGCTCACTCCCACTCCCACCCGATGCCCACGATCCCCGTCCGCACCCGTGGCTCGACAAGGTGGACGGAGCGGTGCAGCCCGCTGAGGGCGAGTCCCTGACGGCCGCTGCGGGGCGCCGCTGCCGAGTGCTGGGCGAACCGGTGGCAGCGGACCGGGAGGGCGTTCTCGGCGAAGCGGACCTGGAGGGCGTACTGGCCGCCGGCGAGAGGGAAACCGCGGGCGTACTCGCGGGACACGTCGGCCGTGCCGTCCTCGACGCCGTAGCGGAAGAGGTAGGTGTCGCCGGCCCGCAGACGCGTACCGAAGAGCAGCTCGGCCACGAGGACGCCGGTGTCATGGTGCCAACGGACCCGTCCCGTGCGGCAGTTCTCCAGCGCGTGCACTGTGATGCGCTCCGGAGTGCACCCCGGGTCGCCGTGGTGGACGGCGACGAAGCGGTCCACGCCGTCCCTGTGGGCGCGCACGATGTGGTGCGACTCGCGTCCCGCCAGCTCGCGGCGCGGCCCTATCCGCACCCGCTCGTGGTGGGCGAGGGTGTGCAGGCCGCCGTCGACCGGCCAGTCCAGCTCGGACAGTAGCTGTTCCAGGACGCCGGAGGCCTCCAGCAGGGAGCGATAGGAGCGGGCCGCCGGCCGTTGGAGGGCGGAGTGGTCGTCGGCCTCGGCGAGCAGCCGGATCAGGGACTCCTCCGGCAGTTGGAGGATCTCCTCCAGCGCTCGTACCGCACGCAGTGACTCGGGGCGCTGTGGGCGGCGGGCGCCCTGCTGCCAGTAGCTCAGGCTGGTGACGCCGACTTTCACACCCCGACGGGACAGATGGTGCTGCACGCGCTGCAGCGGCAGTCCCCGGGCGGCTATCGCGGCGCGCAGGGCGACGTGGAACGGGCCGCCTCGCAGGGCCGTGTCCAGTTCCGCGGTGGCGGTGGGGATGTCCGCGTGCTGTGTGGCGTGCGGCATGCAGGGGCCTTTCTCTGGATGTTCACAACGGGTGGTCAGACCGTTCGCGCGGCTGCTCGGGGCCACCCCATCGGCGTGGCAGGGTCTTCACATCCGTACGCCGTCGTTCATGGCCCCGAGTTCCCCCGCATTGAAGCGTGTTGACCAAGCCCCGACAACACCTGATGCCCAACAGTGGGCAATCCTGGCCGAGTCGCGATGCCTTCGCCTCAAGTCACTTTGCTCGCCCTGGTGTTGCCCGACCCCCGCCCTCGGTGTTGCCCAGCCTCGGCCCTGGTGCTGCCCAGCCCCGGCTCTCGGTGCTGCCCAGCCCCGGCCCCGATGTTGCGCTGCACCGCCCTGATGGCGCGTGCGGCCGGAGCCGACCACCACAGGAAGCCGTGAGCCGGACTGCTGCTCCGGGAGGACATGGTCGGCCTGCGCGAGCGGTCGGGTACGAGGTGGCGGAAGTCAAGCCGATGACGTGGCCGGGCTGCTGGAACAGGTCGGGGTCGAGCGACCGGCCCTCGCGATCGCCGACACCAGAATGCCGACCGGCCACTCCAGCGAGGGCCTCAAGGCGACCCGCGCCGTCCGCGAGCACCCTCCGCCACCGTGATCCTCGTGCTGCCGACATTGTCGACGTTTGCCGACGTTTGCCGAGGTCGACGAGCTCGGCGAGGCCCTGGACTGGATCCAGCGGGAGGGCTCGGTGTTCGCCCCCTCCCCAGGTGCGGGAGCTGTCCTCCCCCTGGCCGGGACAGCCCGCCGGCTCCTCTCAGCGGCCTTCGGCCGTGAGAGCGGCCCTCACGCCGAAGGCCGCTCCGACACGGGCATAGCCGCCGCCTGCGGTCATCGAGGGCATCTCGGAGAACCATGTCCGCGGCATCCTGGCCGGACTCCGGCTCTGGGAGACCGGCGATGACCACCACCGTGTCCTGGCCGCTCTCACGTTCCTGTCCTGGCCATTCTCAGGTTCCAGCGCTGGTCCGCCGGTCCGCCGGTAAGGCCGACGGTGATCCGCGCGACGACGCGGACAACCCGGCGCGCACGCCGCCACTGCCGGGGCCCGACGCGCACACGGCGCCGCTCGCACAGCCACCGCGGATCGCTCGCCACGTGCTGACATCCGGGGTGCCACCGCCCGACGTGGCGCGGGCCGTCACCCGCTGAGCCCCAAGGCTTCGGCGTTGTCCACAGCCCCGCCGGACTGTCAGCGCTCGCCAGTAGGGTGTGAGACATGGCCGATCCCTCCAGCTACCGCCCCAAGCCGGGACAGATCCCGGACTCTCCCGGGGTGTACAGGTTCCGCGACGAGCACCGCCGGGTGATCTACGTCGGAAAGGCGAAGAGCCTGCGCCAGCGCCTGGCGAACTACTTCCAGGACTTGGCCGGCCTGCACCCGCGCACCCGCACGATGGTCACCACGGCCGCGTCCGTGGAGTGGACCGTGGTGTCCACGGAGGTCGAGGCCCTGCAGCTGGAGTACTCCTGGATCAAGGAGTTCGACCCCCGGTTCAACGTCAAATACCGCGACGACAAGAGCTACCCGTACCTCGCGGTGACGATGAACGAGGAGTACCCGCGTGTGCAGGTGATGCGCGGTCACAAGAAGAAGGGCGTCAGGTATTTCGGGCCGTACGCACACGCGTGGGCGATCCGTGACACCGTCGACCTGCTCCTGCGCGTCTTCCCCGTGCGCACCTGCTCGGCCGGCGTCTTCAAGAACGCCCGCCGCACCGGCCGCCCCTGCCTGCTCGGCTACATCGGCAAGTGCTCCGCCCCCTGCGTGGACCGCGTCTCGGCCGAGGAGCACCAAGAACTGGCCGAGGAGTTCTGCGACTTCATGACCGGCCGCACAGGCACGTACATCCGCCGCCTCGAGAAGCAGATGATGGAGGCGGCCGACGAGATGGAGTACGAGCGGGCCGCCCGCCTGCGCGACGACATCGAGGCCCTGAAGAAGGCCATGGAGAAGAACGCGGTCGTGCTCGCCGACGCGACCGACGCCGACCTCATCGCCGTCGCCGAGGACGAGCTGGAAGCTGCCGTGCAGATCTTCCACGTCCGCGGCGGCCGGGTGCGCGGCCAGCGTGGCTGGGTCACCGACAAGGTCGAGGAGATCACCACCGGCGCCCTGGTCGAGCACGCCCTCCAGCAGCTCTACGGCGAGGAGACCGGGGACGCCGTGCCCAAGGAGGTCCTGGTCCCGGCCCTGCCCGACCCCGTGGAGCCCGTGCAGGAGTGGCTGACCGGGCGCCGCGGCGCCGGTGTCTCGCTGCGCATCCCTCAGCGCGGTGACAAGCGCGCCCTGATGGAGACCGTCGAGCGCAACGCCCAGCAGGCACTCGTCCTGCACAAGACCAAGCGCGCCTCCGACCTGACCACCCGCTCGCGGGCCCTGGAGGAGATCGCCGACGCCCTCGACCTGGACAGCGCCCCCCTCAGGATCGAGTGCTACGACATCTCGCACCTCCAGGGCGATGACGTCGTGGCCTCCATGGTCGTCTTCGAGGACGGGCTGCAGCGCAAGAGCGAGTACCGGCGCTTCCAGATCAAGGGCTTCGAGGGCCAGGACGACGTCCGCTCCATGCACGAGGTGATCACCCGCCGCTTCAGGCGCTACCTCGCCGAGAAGGAGAGGACGGGCGAGTGGACCGACGGCGAGAACACCCTCGGCGACGCCTCGTCCGCCCCGCTCGGCGACGCCTCGTCCGATCCCCTCGCCGACGCCTCGTCCGACCTGCTCACCGACGCCTCCTCGGCCCCCCTCACCAGCGGCCTCAAGGACGACGACGGCCGCCCCAAGCGCTTCGCCTACCCGCCGCAGCTCGTCGTCGTGGACGGCGGACAGCCGCAGGTCGCGGCCGCGCAGCGGGCCCTGGACGAGCTCGGCATCGACGACATCGCCGTCTGCGGCCTCGCCAAGCGGCTGGAGGAGGTCTGGGTGCCCGGCGAGGACGACCCGGTCGTGCTGCCCCGGACCAGCGAGGGCCTGTATCTGCTCCAGCGCGTCCGGGACGAGGCCCACCGCTTCGCGATCACCTACCAGCGCACCAAGCGGGCCAAGCGCTTCCGGTCGAGCCCGCTGGACGACGTCCCCGGGCTCGGTGAGACCCGCAAGCAGGCGCTGATCAAGCACTTCGGGTCGGTGAAGAAGCTGCGATCCGCGACCATCGACCAGATCTGTGAGGTTCCGGGCATAGGCCGCAAGACGGCAGAGACGATCGCCGTGGCCCTCGCCCAGGCGGCCCCGGCCGCGCCCGCCGTGAACACGGCGACAGGAGAGATCATGGAAGACGAGGAATCCGATACGACGGCGGAGACCTCGGGGGAGCCCGTGTCCGCGGGCGCCCCGGACGAACGACGGGGGCAGGAGAGATGAGCGAGCACGACACACATCCCACAGGCGAGCGAGATCAAGAAGCTCAGGAAACGCACAAGAAGACCGGCGAGGATCTCACCCATCAGGACGCACGCCAGGAAGACGGAGCACAGGTGAGCACGGGCATCGAGACAGCCGGGGTCCCCGAAGCGGCCATCCCCGAGCTGGTGATCATCTCCGGCATGTCCGGGGCCGGCCGCTCGACGGCCGCCAAGTGTCTGGAGGACCTCGGCTGGTTCGTCGTCGACAACCTCCCGCCCGCGCTGATCCCCACCATGGTGGAGCTCGGCGCCCGCTCCCAGGGCAATGTGGCGCGGATCGCGGTGGTCGTCGACGTCCGTGGCCGGCGGTTCTTCGACAACCTCCGCGAGTCCCTCGCCGAACTCGACACCCGGGGCGTCACCCGCCGGATCGTCTTCCTGGAGTCCTCCGACGACGCCCTGGTGCGCCGCTTCGAGTCGGTGCGCCGCCCGCACCCCCTCCAGGGCGACGGCCGCATCGTCGACGGCATCGCCGCCGAGCGCCAGCTGCTGCGCGAGCTGCGCGGCGACGCCGACCTGGTGATCGACACCTCCAGCCTCAACGTGCACGAGCTGCGCGCCAAGATGGACGCCCAGTTCGCGGGCGAGGAGGAGCCCGAGCTGCGGGCCACGGTCATGTCCTTCGGCTTCAAGTACGGCCTCCCGGTCGACGCCGACCTGGTCGTGGACATGCGGTTCCTGCCCAACCCGCACTGGGTCCCGGAGCTGCGCCCCTTCACCGGCCTCAACGAGGAGGTGTCGGCGTACGTCTTCAACCAGCCCGGTGCGAAGGAGTTCATCGACCGCTACTCCGAGCTGCTCCAGCTCATCGCGGCCGGATACCGCCGCGAGGGCAAGCGGTACGTGACGATCGCGGTCGGCTGCACCGGCGGCAAGCACCGCTCGGTCGCCACATCGGAGAAGCTCGCAGCGCGCCTTGCCTCCCAGGGCGTGGAGACGGTGGTCGTACACCGGGACATGGGACGGGAATGACGGGACGTACTCCGCGGCTGAGCAGGTTGCGCCGGGCGGTGCCCGAGTCGCGGGCCGGCCGGCCCGCCGAGGCCCGCGGCGCCAAGCCGCGCCGCCGCGGCGCCCAGCCCAAGGTCGTCGCCCTCGGCGGCGGCATGGGTCTGTCCGCCTCGCTCGCCGCGCTGCGCCGGATCACCGGCGACCTGACCGCCGTGGTCACCGTGGCCGACGACGGCGGCTCCAGCGGGCGCCTGCGCGACGAGCTGGGCGTGCTGCCGCCCGGTGACCTGCGCAAGGCGCTGGCCGCGCTGTGCGGCGACGACGACTGGGGCCAGACCTGGGCCCGCGTCATCCAGCACCGCTTCCACTCCAAGGGCGACCTGCACGACCACGCGGTCGGCAATCTGCTGATCGTCGCCCTGTGGGAGCAGCTCGGTGACCACGTCCAGGCCCTCGACCTGGTCGGCAAGCTGCTCGGCGCGCACGGGCGCGTGCTGCCCATGTCCGCCGTACCGCTGGAGCTCCAGGCCCTGGTCAAGGGGCACGACCCGGACCTGCCCGAGGCCGTCGACACCGTCCGTGGCCAGGCCAACGTCGCCCTCACCCCCGGCGAGGTGCAGTCGGTGCACCTCGTTCCGCACGACCCGCCCGCCGTCCCGGAGGCCGTCGCCGCCGTCCGGGACGCGGACTGGGTGGTGCTCGGCCCGGGCTCCTGGTTCTCCTCGGTCATCCCGCACCTGCTCGTGCCGGAACTCCTGGACGCCCTCATCGAGACGAAGGCGCGCCGGGTACTCTCGCTGAACCTCGCTCCGCAGCCGGGAGAAACCGAAGGCTTCTCACCGCAGCGTCATTTGGAGGTTTTGGGACGACACGCCCCTAAACTCGCCCTGGACGTGGTGCTGGCCGACGAGGCCGCCGTGCCGGACCGGGATGTGCTCACCGAGGCCGCCAAGCGGCTCGGTGCCGCGGTCGAGCTGGCCCCGGTGGCCCGGACGGACGGGACGCCCCGGCACGACCCGGAGCTCCTCGCCGCCGCGTACGACCGTATTTTTCGGATGCATGGAAGGATCGGCCCATGGCGATGACGGCAGCGGTGAAGGATGAGATCTCCCGACTCCCCGTCACCCGGACCTGCTGCAGGAAGGCGGAGGTCTCCGCCATTCTGCGGTTCGCCGGCGGCCTCCACCTGGTCAGCGGGCGCATCGTGATCGAGGCGGAGCTGGACACCGCGATGGCGGCCAGACGGCTCAAGCGGGACATTCTGGAGATCTTCGGCCACAGCTCCGAGCTGATCGTGATGGCGCCGGGCGGGCTGCGCCGCGGTTCGCGTTACGTCGTACGCGTGGTCGCGGGCGGTGACCAGCTCGCCCGCCAGACCGGCCTGGTCGACGGGCGGGGCCGCCCGATCCGCGGCCTGCCCCCGCAGGTGGTCTCCGGCGCCACCTGTGACGCCGAGGCCGCCTGGCGCGGCGCCTTCCTGGCGCACGGCTCGCTCACCGAGCCCGGCCGCTCCTCCTCCCTGGAGGTGACCTGCCCGGGTCCCGAGGCCGCGCTCGCCCTGGTCGGCGCGGCCCGCAGGCTGTCGATCGCCGCCAAGGCCCGCGAGGTGCGCGGCGTGGACCGCGTGGTCGTCCGGGACGGCGACGCGATCGGCGCCCTGCTGACCCGGCTCGGGGCACACGAGTCCGTGCTGGCCTGGGAGGAGCGCCGGATGCGCCGCGAGGTGCGCGCCACGGCGAACCGTCTCGCCAACTTCGACGACGCCAACCTCCGCCGCTCGGCGCGCGCGGCCGTCGCCGCCGGTGCCCGGGTCCAGCGCGCGCTGGAGATCCTCGGCGAGGAGGTCCCCGAGCACCTCGCCGCCGCCGGACGCCTGCGTATGGAGCACAAGCAGGCCTCGCTGGAGGAGCTGGGCGCGCTCGCCGACCCGCCGCTCACCAAGGACGCCGTCGCCGGCCGTATCCGCCGACTGCTGGCCATGGCCGACAAGCGGGCCCAGGACCTCGGCATTCCGGGCACCGAGGCCAACCTCTCCGAGGAGTTGGCGGACAACCTCGCGGGGTGATGTGAAGGATCGTCAACAGACTGGCGCCGATGTTCCCTTGGGGCATCGGCGCCAATCTTTTGTCAGTCTTTGCGGCACTCTTGACTGGGCCGTGAAGTGGCATGAGCCTGGCAGCCATTCGTCACTGTGGCGAAACACTGCTAGGGGGGTTCATGAGACCCAGAGCGAGATCGATCCTCGCTGCCGGCGCGCTCCTGATAGGCGGAGCGAGTATCGCACCCATCGCCCAGGCACAACCGGGAAGTTCACAAGAAACCGACCCGAACGAAGTGAAGGTCTTCCGCGCCGAGGTCACCAAGAAGCAGGTACCCCTGCTGCTGGCGGCCGGTCAGGACGGCCACGAACTCAGTGAGCAGGCGCCCGAGAAGGGCACGGCCACCGTTGAGGTCTACCTCACCGACGACCAGGCCAAGAAGCTCGAGAAGCAGGGCGTCGAGCTCACCGAGCACGACCTCTCCGCCAAGGCCGAGGCTCGCACCGAGAAGGCCGCCGAGGGCGTGTACCGCCCGTACAGCGGCAGCGGGGGACTCAAGGAGGAGATCGTCCGGACCGGGCAGGAGAACCCCGGCCTCACCAAGGTCGTCTCCATCGGCAAGACGATCAACGGCCAGGACATCCTGGCGCTCAAGCTCACCAAGAACGCCAAGAAGACGAAGGACGGCGCCAAGCCGTCCGTTCTCTACGTCTCCAACCAGCACGCGCGCGAGTGGATCACGCCGGAGATGACCCGGCGTCTGATGCACTACTACCTGGACAACTACAAGACGGACAAGCGCGTCAAGAAGATCGTCGACTCGACCGAGCTGTGGTTCGTCCTCTCGGCCAACCCCGACGGCTACGACTACACCTTCAAGGACTCCAGCACCCGCCTGTGGCGCAAGAACCTGCGCGACATCAACGGCGACGGTGTCATCAGCACCGGCGACGGCGTCGATCCCAACCGCAACTTCGCCTACAAGTGGGGCTACGACGACGAGGGTTCGTCCCCCAACCCCACCAGCGAGACCTATCGCGGTGCGTCCCCGGCTTCCGAACCCGAGACACAGGCGATGGACGCCTTCCAGAAGCGCATCGGGTTCGAGTACGGCATCAACTACCACTCCGCGGCCGAGCTCATCCTTTACGGCGTCGGCTGGCAGGTGGCCACGGACACCCCGGACGACGTCCTCTACGAGGCCCTCGCCGGCACCCCGGAGAACCCCGCGATCCCGGGCTACCACCCGCAGGTCTCCTCGGAGCTGTACACCACCAACGGCGAGACCGACGGCCACTCCGCGAACCTCAACGGCATCGCGATGTTCACGCCCGAGATGTCGACCTGCCAGACCGCGTCGAACATCGACCCGAACGACCAGTGGAACGCGCGGGACTGCCAGTCGGTCTTCAACTTCCCGGACGACGAGAAGCTGATCCAGGACGAGTTCGCCAAGAACGTCCCGTTCGCGCTCTCCGTCGCCGAGTCCGCCGCGCACCCCGACCGGCCGTCCTCCTCGGTCGGCCTGAACGCCGCCGACTTCACCCCGGCGGCGTTCACCACGTCGTACTCCCGCGGCGCCGACCAGGAGGTCTCCGTCGTCGTACGCAAGTCCGTGCGCGACAAGGAGCTCAAGTACCGCGTCAACGGCGGCCGTACGGAGGACATGGCGCTGAGGCCCTGGAAGGGCGGCGAGACGTACGGCGGTGAGGACAACCTCTACTTCGACGAGTACCGGGCCAAGGTCGCCGACGGCGACCCGGGCGACAAGGTCGAGGTGTGGTTCACCGGCGAGACGAGGAGCGGAAAACCCGTCTCCAGCAAGCACTTCACCTACACCGTGGCCGAACGGCCGCGCGCGGACGTCCTCGTGGTCGCCGAGGAAGGCGCCACCGCCACGCACGCGCAGAAGTACGTCGACGCGCTCAAGGCCAACGGCCGCAGGGCGGTCGTCTGGGACGTCGCCGCTCAGGGCGCGCCCGACGCGCTCGGTGTGCTGAGCCACTTCGACACCGTCGTCCACTACACCGGCGCGAACGTCCCGGGCAACGCCACCCAGCTCCAGCTGCGCGCCTACCTCAACGAGGGCGGCAAGCTCATGGAGGCGGGCGAGCAGGCCGGCGGCAACGTCGACCTCGGCGGAGGCAACCTGTCGAACGACTTCAGCCAGTACTACCTGGGCGCCTACTCCCGTACGTCGCTCCCCGGGGCCACCGGCTTCACCGGCTCCGGCAAGTTCGGCGGGTTCATCGGAGCGCTCGGCGACGCGACCGGCAACCCGCTCGACAAGGCTGGCAGCTACAGCGTCACCTCGGACCAGCTC
Source organism: Streptomyces sp. NPDC093591 (assembly GCF_044764885.1). NCBI lineage: Bacteria > Bacillati > Actinomycetota > Actinomycetes > Kitasatosporales > Streptomycetaceae > Streptomyces > Streptomyces sp. NPDC093591. Next base: position 19,855 of record NZ_JBIWIY010000002.1, on the reverse strand, counting down.
CCCGTCGACAAGTACCCGCAGTTCGCCAGCGCGGGCGCGGGCCAGTTCGCCGGGACCGTCAATCCGTACGGGCCGTACACGGGAGCCTGGATGGCGGCCGCCGTGCACACCGACGACGCCTACAAGCGGCTCACCAGGACCGTCGACCTCACCGGTGTGACCGCGGCCCAGCAGCCCACGCTGCGCACCCAGTTGCTGTGGGACGTCGAGCCCGGCTACGACAACGTCCTGATCGAGGCCCACACCACCGGGGCCGAGGACTGGACGACGCTCCCCGAGAAGGGCGGCGCCAGCAGCAACACCGTGCCGGCGGAATGCGAGGCCGGGTTCTACATGGCCGAGCACCCCTGGCTCAAGCACTACCTGACGCAGTCGGCCCAGGGCTGCACCGCGACCGGCACCAGCGGCCAGTGGAACGCCCTCACCGGCGCCTCCTCGGGCTGGAAGCAGGTCGAGTTCGACCTGAGCGCGTACGCCGGCAAGTCCGTGGAGATCTCGATCAGCTATGTCTCCGACCCGGGCTTCGGTGGCCGCGGCGTCCTCGCCGACCAGGCCTCGCTCGTCGTCGGCGGCACCGCCACCGAGACCGAGGGCTTCGAGACGTCGCTCGGAGCCTGGAGCGTGACCGGACCGCCCGCGGGCAGTCCGGCCGTGCTCAAGGACTGGGCCCGCACCGGGGCGCTGTTCCAGACCTACGGAGCGGTCACCACGGACGACACGGTGCTGCTGGGCTTCGGCCTGGAGCATGTCACCGCGGCGGCCGACCGCAAGGCGCTCATCGGAAAGGCCCTCTCCTCACTTGAGGACTGACATACCGAGGTCAACAGCGCACAACGCGCCGTGACCAAATCGAGTGATCCGGGCTTTCGGGCCGGGCGGTCCGTACCCCTACTGGCGGGTACGGGCCGCCGTGCCGTGTATGAGGCATCTGGATGTCACCACGGCGGCTTCAGAGAGGTAGGGTCGTAGGCGGTCGGGGACATCCCAAATAGAGCTCGCCGGCACCGCATGGCCGGCGTACCAACGAGGAGATCGGTTCGTGACGATCCGCGTAGGCATCAACGGCTTCGGTCGTATCGGTCGCAACTACTTCCGCGCGCTGCTGGAGCAGGGTGCTGACATCGAGATCGTGGCTGTCAACGACCTGGGTGACACTGCGACCACCGCTCACCTGCTGAAGTACGACACGATTCTGGGCCGCCTCAAGCAGGAGGTCACCCACACCGCCGACACGATCACCGTCGACGGCCACACCATCAAAGTCCTGTCCGAGCGCAACCCCGCCGACATCCCGTGGGGCGAGCTGGGCGTCGACATCGTCATCGAGTCGACCGGCATCTTCACGAAGAAGGCCGACGCCGAGAAGCACATCGCCGGCGGCGCCAAGAAGGTCCTCATCTCGGCTCCGGCCTCCGACGAGGACATCACCGTCGTGATGGGTGTCAACCAGGACAAGTACGACCCGGCGAACCACCACGTCATCTCCAACGCCTCGTGCACCACCAACTGTGTGGCGCCGATGGCGAAGGTCCTCGACGAGAACTTCGGCATCGTCAAGGGTCTGATGACGACGGTGCACGCGTACACGAACGACCAGCGCATCCTGGACTTCCCGCACAAGGACCTGCGCCGCGCGCGTGCCGCCGCCGAGAACATCATCCCGACCACCACGGGTGCCGCCAAGGCCACCGCGCTGGTCCTCCCGCAGCTCAAGGGCAAGCTGGACGGCATCGCGATGCGCGTCCCGGTCCCGACCGGCTCGGTCACCGACCTCGTCCTGGAGCTCGGCCGCGAGGTCACCAAGGAAGAGATCAACGCCGCCTTCCAGAAGGCCGCCGAGGGCGAGCTGAAGGGCATCCTCGAGTACACCGAGGACCCGATCGTCTCCTCCGACATCGTCAACGCCCCGGCGTCCTGCACCTTCGACTCCTCCCTGACCATGGTCCAGGAGGGCAAGAACGTGAAGGTCATCGGCTGGTACGACAACGAGTGGGGCTACTCCAACCGCCTCGTCGACCTCACGGTCTTCGTCGGCAACCAGCTCTGATATCCAGAGCAGGCGCATTGATGTGAGTCAGGGCTCGGGCGGCGCAGGGACGCGCCGTCCGAGCCCTGACGCGCGTGCAGAACCGACCTGTTGGATCACGAGCGCTTTCGAGCGATCAAGAGCGATCACGAGCCCTCCTCAGGAGTCCCCTTCATGAAGACGATCGACGAACTTCTCTCCGAAGGCGTCGCCGGCAAGCGGGTCTTCGTCCGCGCCGACCTGAACGTGCCGCTGGACGGCACCACCATCACCGACGACGGCCGTATCCGCGCCGTCCTGCCCACCGTCAAGGCGCTGGCCGAGGCGGGCGCCCGCGTGGTCGTCGCCTCGCACCTGGGCCGCCCCAAGGGAGCCCCGGACCCCGCCTTCTCCCTCGCCCCGGCCGCCGCGCGCCTCGGTGAACTCCTCGGCGCCGACGTGGCGTTCGCGACCGACACGGTCGGCGAGTCCGCCCAGTCCGTCGTCGCCGGCCTGACCGACGGCCAGGTCGCGGTCATCGAGAACCTGCGCTTCAACGCCGGCGAGACGTCCAAGGACGACGCCGAGCGCGGCGCCTTCGCCGACCGGCTCGCCGCCCTCGCCGACGTGTACGTCAGTGACGGCTTCGGTGCGGTGCACCGGGGGCACGCCTCCGTCTACGACCTCCCGGCCCGCCTGCCGCACTACGCCGGCCACCTCATCGCCACCGAGGTCGGCGTCCTGAAGAAGCTCACCGAGGACGTCAAGCGCCCGTACGTCGTCGCGCTCGGCGGCGCCAAGGTCTCCGACAAGCTCGCCGTCATCGACCAGCTGCTCGGCAAGGCCGACCGGCTGCTCATCGGCGGTGGCATGGCGTACACCTTCCTCAAGGCCAAGGGCTACGAGGTCGGCATCTCCCTCCTCCAGGAGGACCAGATCCCGGCCGTCACCGAGTACATGGAGCGGGCCGAGAAGAACGGCGTCGAGATCGTGCTGCCGGTCGACGTCCTGGTCTCCACCGAGTTCCCGGACCTGAAGACCAAGGCCCCGGCCAACCCCACGACCGTCGCCGCGGACGCCATCCCCGCCGACCAGGAGGGTCTGGACATCGGTCCCGAGACCCGCAAGCTGTACGCCTCGAAGCTCGCCGACGCCGCCACCGTCTTCTGGAACGGCCCCATGGGCGTCTTCGAGCACCCCGACTACGCCGAGGGCACCAAGGCGGTCGCCCAGGCCCTCGTCGACTCCAAGGGCTTCACCGTGGTCGGCGGCGGCGACTCCGCCGCAGCCGTGCGCACCCTGGGCTTCGACGAGAACGCATTCGGCCACATCTCGACCGGTGGCGGCGCCTCCCTCGAATACCTCGAGGGCAAGACGCTCCCCGGCCTCGCCGCACTGGAGGACTGACCTTAATGGCTGCATCTAATCTTTCCGGGCGCACGCCGCTGATGGCGGGCAACTGGAAGATGAACCTCAACCACCTCGAGGCCATCGCCCACGTCCAGAAGCTCGCCTTCGCCCTGGCCGACAAGGACTACGAGGCCGTCGAGGTCGCCGTCCTGCCGCCCTTCACCGACCTGCGCTCCGTGCAGACCCTGGTCGACGGCGACAAGCTGAAGATCAAGTACGGCGCCCAGGACATCTCGGCCCAGGACTCCGGCGCCTACACCGGCGAGATCTCCGGCCCGATGCTGGCCAAGCTGAAGTGCACGTACGTGGCGATCGGCCACTCCGAGCGCCGCCAGTACCACGCCGAGACCGACGAGATCGTCAACGCCAAGGTCAAGGCCGCCTTCAAGCACGGCCTCACCCCGATCATGTGCGTCGGTGAGGAGCTGGAGGTCCGCGAGGCCGGCAACGCCGTCCCGCACACGCTCGCCCAGGTCGAGGGCGGTCTGAAGGACGTCCCGGCCGAGCAGGCCGAGACCATCGTCATCGCCTACGAGCCCGTCTGGGCCATCGGCACCGGCAAGGTCTGCGGCGCCGAGGACGCCCAGGAGGTCTGCGCCGCGATCCGCGCCAAGCTCGCCGAGCTGTACTCGCAGGAGCTGGCCGACAAGGTTCGCATCCAGTACGGCGGCTCCGTGAAGTCGGGCAACGTCGCCGAGATCATGGCCCAGGCCGACATCGACGGCGCCCTGGTCGGCGGCGCGTCGCTGGACGCCGACGAGTTCGTCAAGATCGTGCGGTTCCGTGACCAGTGAGTAGGCCGTAACGACGATTCGTCGTACCCTTGCGGGGCCGAAGCTGTTATTCGGAGCGTGAAGCTTCAAGAAAGGCTTCGGCCCCGTCGTTATCCGAATCCGAGGAAGTTGGTCCAGCCGTGGTTCTGGGGTTCTCCATCGCCCTGATCGTCTTCAGCCTGCTGATGATGCTGCTGGTGCTGATGCACAAGGGCAAGGGCGGCGGCCTCTCCGACATGTTCGGTGGCGGCATGCAGTCGTCCGTCGGCGGCTCCTCGGTCGCCGAGCGCAACCTCGACCGGATCACCATCGTGGTCGGTCTGCTGTGGTTCGCGTGCATTGTCGTGCTCGGCATCCTGATGAAGATGAACAACTGACCGGCACGCACATTCCGCACGTAAGGCCCCATGTTCGGTACGCGCAGCTGAGCGCGGCCTATCATGGGGCTTGCGTCTTGGTGTGGGGGGGCTATGTAACTCCAATCACTGGACGCGCGTTGGGCCTTACGTAGACTGAGGCGCTCGCAGCGAAGCGAAACGCCGACTCGCTTCGCGGCACCATCACGCAGGGAGTTACGACCGTGGCAAGTGGCAACGCGATCCGAGGAAGCCGGGTCGGGGCGGGGCCGATGGGCGAGGCCGAGCGGGGCGAGTCCGCGCCCCGGCTGCGCATCTCCTTCTGGTGCTCCAACGGGCATGAGACGCAGCCCAGCTTCGCCAGCGACGCGCAGGTTCCCGACACCTGGGACTGCCCGCGCTGCGGCTTTCCCGCCGGACAGGACCGGGACAACCCGCCGGACCCGCCGCGGACCGAGCCCTACAAGACGCACCTGGCGTATGTACGGGAACGGCGCAGCGACGCGGACGGCGAGGCGATCCTCGCCGAGGCGCTCGCCAAACTGCGGGGCGAGATCTAGAAGTTGAGGACCGGCCGGGTACCTAATGGGTGCCTGGCCGGACCTGTTTGACGCACCGGCGCCGAGCCGCTCGCGGACCGATTGTCAGTGGTGCCCTCTACGGTTTGTACATCGATCTTCTGCATCGGTGGACCGTGAGGGGGAGTTGTGGCGACGGCTGAGGCGGCGGGCTTGCGTGCGCCCGCGTGGCGCGGGGGATTCGGGCGGTTGTGGACCGCCGCCGTGGTCTCGCGGTTCGGAGACGCGCTGCGTACGACAGCGCTGCCCCTGCTCGCCGTGCAACTCACGGACGATCCCCTGATCATCGCCTCGGTCACCGCCTGCGGCTATGCCCCCTGGCTGCTCTTCGGCCTGCTCGGCGGGGCCGTGGCGGACCGGGTGGACCAACGGCGCGCGATGTGGGCGGTCGATCTCGTACGAGGACTCCTCGTCGCCGGATTCGCGCTCGCCGTCGGACTCGGACACGCGTCGATCCCGCTGTTGCTGGTGCTCGCCTTCACGTTGACGACGCTCCAGACGCTGTTCGACAACGCGTCCACGGCCCTGCTTCCGTCCCTGGTCGACCGAGAGGCCCTGGGCAGTGCCAACGCCCGGCTGATGACGGGCCAGCAGCTCGCGGGCGGCCTGCTGGCGGGGCCTTTCGTGCCGTTGCTCCTGACGGCCGGGGCCGCCATGCCGTTCGTGGCCGACGCCGGTACCTATCTGCTGGCCGCCGCCCTGGTGGCGTCCCTGCGCATAGGACCGCCCGAGCGGCAGCCACGCCCGGCGGGCAGCACACTGTGGGCCGAGATCGGCGACGGGCTGCGCACACTCTGGCGGGATCGAGCGCTGCGGGCCATCTGCCTGGCCACGCTGCTGTGCAACATCGGTATGGGCGCCCTGATCGCCACGCTGGTGCTGCACGTGACGCGCTGGCTTGACGGGGGCCACACGGCGTACGCGGCGGCGATGACCACGTACGCGGTCGGCAGCCTGGCCGGCGGCTTCGTGGCCCAGCGGTTGGCGCGCAGGACGGGGCGGGTGCGGGCACTGCTGTTGGCCGGGACCGTCCAGACGGTGTCGCTGCTGCTCACCGGGGTCGTCCGCCACCTGGCGGCCCTCCTGGTGGCCATGGCACTGCTCGGCGCCATGGGCATGGTGTGGAACGTCAACCAGGTCACGCTCATGCAGCAGCGCAGCCCCGAGTCGATGGTGGGCCGAATCGCCTCGGCCTTCCGGACCGCCTCGACGTCCGGCGCCCCGGTCGGTGCTCTGCTCGGCGGTGCCGTGGCGGGTGGGTTCGGGCTGAACGCACCGGCCTTGCTGGCCGCCGTACTCTTCGCCCTCGCCGTCACCTCGTTGATACCGGCGCGCAAGCCGGACGTACCTGTTGTTGCGCCGGGGGACGACGCCACGACGGTTCACGCCCCGCGCTGATCAATTAGGTTGGAACCGCTGGGACAGGCACGAAAGAAGGCTGAAGTCGGACATGAACGCAGACGGCCGTACCAGGCTCAACCAGACGCCCGAGTGGACCGCGCTGGCCAAGCACCGCGAGGAGCTCGGCGAGGTGCGGCTGCGGGAGCTGTTCGCCGCCGATCCGGGGCGCGGTGCGGGGTACACGCTGCAGGTCGGCGACCTGCACATCGACTACTCCAAGCACCTCGTCACCGACGAGACCCTGCGGCTGCTGCGTGAGCTGGCCGTCGCGACGGACGTGTTCGGGCTGCGGGACGCCATGTTCCGTGGCGAGAAGATCAACACCACCGAGGACCGCGCCGTTCTGCACACCGCGCTGCGCGCGCCGCGTGACGCGGTGGTCGAGGTCGACGGGGAGAACGTCGTCCCGGGGGTGCACGCCGTCCTGGACAAGATGGCCGACTTCGCCGAGCGGGTCCGCTCCGGCGTCTGGACCGGCCACACCGGCAAGCGCATCAAGAACGTCGTCAACATCGGCATCGGCGGCTCCGACCTGGGCCCGGCGATGGCGTACGAGGTGCTGCGCAGCTACACCGACCGCGGTCTCACCCTCCGCTTCGTGTCGAACGTCGACGGCGCCGACCTGCACGAGGCGACCCGCGATCTGGACGCGGCCGAGACGCTGTTCATCGTCGCGTCCAAGACGTTCACCACGATCGAGACGATCACCAACGCCACCTCGGCCCGCAACTGGCTGCTGGGTGAGCTGAAGGCGGGGCAGGAGGCCGTCGCCAAGCACTTCGTCGCGCTGTCGACGAATGCCGAGAAGGTCGCCGACTTCGGTATCGACACGGCCAACATGTTCGAGTTCTGGGACTGGGTCGGCGGGCGCTACTCGTACGACTCGGCCATCGGGCTCTCGCTCATGGTCGCCATCGGGCCGGACCGCTTCCGGGAGATGCTCGACGGCTTCCGGATCGTCGACGAGCACTTCCGCACCGCGCCCGCCGAGTCCAACGTGCCGCTGCTGCTGGGTTTGTTGGGCATCTGGTACGGCAACTTCCACGACGCCCAGTCGCATGCCGTGCTGCCGTACAGCCACTATCTGTCGAAGTTCACGGCGTATCTGCAGCAGCTGGACATGGAGTCCAACGGCAAGTATGTCGGCCGGGACGGGCGGGAGGTCGACTGGCAGACCGGGCCGGTGGTGTGGGGCACGCCGGGCACCAACGGGCAGCACGCGTACTACCAGCTGATCCACCAGGGCACCAAGCTGATCCCGGCGGACTTCATCGGCTTCGCCGAGCCGGTCGCCGAGATGAGTGACGAACTCAAGGCGCAGCACGACCTGTTGATGGCGAACTTCTTCGCCCAGACGCAGGCGCTGGCGTTCGGCAAGACTCCGGACGAGGTGCGTGCGGAGGGGGTGCCGGAGGAGCTGGTGACCCACAAGACGTTCAAGGGCAACCATCCGACGACCACGGTCCTCGCGCGTGAGCTGACCCCGTCCGTGCTCGGTCAGCTGATCGCGTTGTACGAGCACAAGGTGTTCGTGCAGGGCGCGGTGTGGAACATCGACTCCTTCGACCAGTGGGGCGTGGAGCTCGGCAAGGTCCTCGCCAAGCGGGTCGAGCCCGCGCTGACCGAGGGCGCGGACGTGCCGGGGCTGGACGCGTCGACGAAGGCGCTCGTCGCCAAGTACCGGGAGCTGCGCGGCCGGCAGTGACCGCGGATGCGGACATCGGGCATGCGGGAAGCGGGCGGCGCGCGGTCGTCCGCTTCCCGTAGACTCCCTCGTCGATCAAGAGCGTGAATCACTCGGGGGAGTGCAAGTTGACGAATCCATACGGGAGTTGGACAGGCGGCGCACTGACCGCCCGTTCGTTCCTGAAGCCCCACCATGTGGCGCGGTCGGTGTTCCACCCGACCTGGATCCCGGGCTCGCTGGATCCTTCGGTGGACGCGCTCAAGAAGGCGCGGGTCATCGCGGGCGCGGTCGCGGCGTTCGGGGTCTACACCTTCGTCGAGGGCGGGTTCGCCTTCGACGAGATGCTGGACAACGCGGCGACCGCCTGTGTCGTCCTGCTGTTCGTCACACCGCTCACGGTCGGCGTGATGCTTCACATCTGGCGGCGTTCCGGCGCGGGCACAGTGGGGCAGTTGCGGGGGCCGCTCGTCAGGTCGCTGAAGTTGCTGCTGCTGTTCATCGGCTCGGCGCTCGGAACGGTGCTGGTCTTCCGGATGGGCGACGCCTTCGGGGTCCTCGGGAGCATGGTGTCCGGCCTCCTCGGGCTCTGGATGGCCCTCTTCGTCATCGCCGGCGCGTACCGGATCTCGGGGAACTTCTTCGGCACCGCTGCCGTGCACCGCTGTCTGCCGCCGCTGCTCGCCACGGTGACGACCTGGCTCATGGCCATCCCCGATCTCATCACCGGCGACCTGCACGGCCTCGGCCTCGCGATGGGCGTCGTCTTCATCCTGGGCGCCCCCGTGACGGTCACGGGCATCGCCCTGCTGGAGATGGGCCGGCTCAGGGGCCGGTACGGCATCCGGCTGGCGGCCCACCCGGCCACCCTGCCGCCCACTCCGGCACCGGCCCCGCCGCCACCGTCGTACGCGCCGAACGGTTTCGTACCGCCCCAGGGCAACCCGTACGGCCCGCCGAGCGGGAGCCCCTACGCACCGCCGACCCGAAACCCCTACGGCTCGGCTCCCCAGGGCAGCCCGTACGCATCGGGCCCGCGGCCGCCGTACAGCCCGCCGCCCCCGCACCACCCGCGGTAGCCCCCGCAGGTCAGGCGACCGCGCTCAGTGTGTCCGCGAGGCGGCGGCGGGCCGCGCGGGAGGCCGGGACGGTGGCGAGGGCGGCTGCGCCCGTGACCGCCGCCGCGCCGAACAGCAGCAGGAGAGCGACGGACGGGCCCTGGGCGATCCCGGCGCCGATGCCGCTCGATCTGCCCTGGGCGTCGATCAGCCAGTGCCCGAGAGGTGCGCCCAGTGCCGTGCCGATGACGACCGCGGCCAGGGCGGTGCAGGCGGTGGACGTGACAGTGATCGCCGTGATCTGCCGTGGGGACAGGCCGATGGCCTTGAGGGCCAGCAGGTCGCGCTCGCTCTCGCGGACGGTGCCGCCGATCGCGGTCAGCAGTTCGATGAGCCCGATGAGGGCGAGTACGGCGATCAGGCCCACGACGACTCCGCGCAGAGGGGAGAGGCCGTCGGCGGGGTTCGGTACGGCGTGTACGTCCAGGCGTCCGTGTCCGGCGGCGGTCAGGCGGTCGGCCACCTCGTACGGTTCGGCGCCCGGGCGGAGCCGTAGCTCGTAGAGGGTGGGGCCGAGGCCCGGGTCGTTCTCGCGGAGGGTGTCGAGGGAGGTGGAGATGACCCGGCCGGCGTTCTCGGGTTCGATGCTGCGGCCCACGATGTGCAGGATCTGCGGCTGGTCTCCGACGGTCATCCGCACCCAGTCGCCGACCTTCACGTCCAGCAGATCGAGCAGGCCCTGTCCGGCCACTGCCTCGTCGCGGCTCTGCGCGGCACGGCCCTCGGCCAGGGTGTACGGGTAGGGGTCCTCGCGGGTACCGAGGCCGCGCAGGGCGATCGTGGCCGTCTGGCCGGGGACCAGGGCGGCCACCTCGACGCCGGGGTAGGCGGCGGCGACCTGCGGGTCGCGTTCGAGCAGTGTGCGGGCGTCCCGGTCGGGCAGGCCGGAGTCGGCGTGGACGGTGAGGGCGGTCGGCAGGCCGATCTGTTCGGGCCTGCTGTCGAAGCGGTCGATGGTGGTCCACGCGCTCATCGCCACCACGATCAGCAGCAGCGGCAGCGCGAGCCGGGCGACCGTGGCCAGCGACCGCAGACGCCGCGTGAACGCCCGGTGCCAGCCCAGCACCAGCGCGGGCGGCAGCCGCCGCCCGAGCGCCTGCCGGGCCACGCCGGAAAGCCGCCCGCCGAGCGGAGCCGCGGGCCGCGGCACCGGCACCGGGGGCACCCGCCCCGCCCGCCACGCGGCGAGCCCCGTGGTGGCGCCGATGAACAACACCGCGCCCACGGGCACCACGAACAGCGCCACGCTGTGCCCGGGCAGCCCCTGCCACACTCCGACCGCGTCCCCGAGCCGCCCCGGGACATGGCTGCCCACGGCCTGGATGAGAGCCGCCGCGGCCACGGCGCCCAGCAGCGCGTAGGCGAGGTGCTGGAGCAGGAAGACACGGACCACCTGACCAGGCGTGAAGCCGATCGCCTTCAGCACCGAGATGTCCCGCAGATGGCCGCGGATACGGGTGCCGATCGCCCCGTGCACGGCGAGCCCGGCGGCGGCCAGCGCGCCCAGCCCGAACAGGCCCAGCACCTGCCCGAGCAGCCGGTTGTCGCCCTGTGCCTCGGCGCGCGCCTGCTTCCAGGTGGAGACCTCGCCGACCGCGCCGGCGCCCAGCACGGTCACGGCGCGCTGTACGGCGTAGTCCGTGTCGTCCGGGTCCGTCAGACGCAGCCCGATCACCTGGCCGCCGGGATCGCGTACGGCGGCCGGTGGCGCCCAGACCAGACCCGGCTGTTCGCCCGGCCGGTAGCGCGGCTCGGCGCTGTCGGCGATACCGAGGACGGTCAGGGTCCGGCCGGTGCCGGGCAGGGTGAGCGTGTCGCCGGGGGCGGCCAGGAGGGCGCGGGCCAGGCGGCTCTCCAGGACCACGCCGTCGGGGTTCGCCGGGTCCAGCCAGCGGCCGGAGGTGAGGAGCGGTCGGTCGACGGTGGGACGCTCGGGGGTGCCGCGCAGCTCGACGGAGGCGCGGGTGCCGCGGGAGGCCAGGGGGGTGGAGGCGGTGGGGTAGGGGCCCGCGACCGAGTCGACGCCGTCGAGCTCGGCGAGTTTCCCGGTGTCGGCCGAGACTCCGGTGTGCAGCCACACGTGTGCGCCGCGCGCCTGGGTGAAGACGCGCTGCCAGGGGTTGGTGGCGTAGCCGAACAGCGCCGTGGCCAGCAACAGCGAGGCGACGATCCCTGCCGTGGCCAGCACGAGGAACAGCGCCTCGCCGCGGTGCGTACGCAGATCGGAGTGCGCCCAGCGCAGGGTGGCTCGCACGGGCCTCAGCCCCTCGGCCCGGATGCCGGGCAGTGGTCGTACACCCGTATGTCCACCCGTGTATCCACCTGCATGTCAGTCCTTGAGCTCCAGCACACCCGATATCCCCGCCCGGCGCGGCGGCGTGCCGCCGTCCAGTTCGGCGTCGTCGGCGATGCGGCCGTCGAAGAAGCTGATCACCCGGTCCGCCGCGCTCGCCAGCCGTGCGTCATGTGTGACCAGCACGATCGTCTGGCCGCGCTGGTGGAAGCGGGACAGCAGACGCATCACCTCGCGGGTGCCCTTGCTGTCCAGGCTGCCGGCGGGTTCGTCGGCCAGCAGCAGCGAGGGACGGTTGACCAGTGCGCGGGCCAGTGCGACGCGCTGCTGTTCACCGCCGGACAGCTCGCCCGGCATGCTCCGCTCCTTGCCTCCGAGGCCCAGCTCGCCCAGCAGCTCCGCCCGCTCGGCGCGGGCCCGCTTCGGCGGGACGCCGGCCAGCAGCGCGGGCAGCTCGACGTTGTCGGCGACGGACAGGTCGGAGACCAGGTTGAAGAACTGGAAGACGATCCCGATGCGCTTCCTGCGCTCCACCGCCCAGCGGGCCTCGCTCCACGCGTCGGCGCACTCGCCGTCCAGCCAGATGCTCCCGCTGTCGGGCCGCTGCAGTCCGCCGAGCAGATGCAGCAAAGTCGACTTACCGGCACCGGACGGACCGGTGACGGCCACGAACTCGCCCTGCCGGACGGCAAGATCGACCCCCCGCACGGCATGCGCCGGAGCGCCCTCGCCGTAATGCGTCTTGACCAGGGCCTCGGCGCGCAACAGGGGACTCTCCGCGCCCAGCGCAGGAGTGGAATCGTCGCTCACTCCAGCTCCTCCAGCTCTTCCTGGCACCGCTCGAGCCAGTCGAGGTCGGCCTGCAGATGCAGCATCGCGCCCTCGATCAGCAGATGGGCGATGCGGTTGTCCCGGTCCTCGGCGGCGGCCAGCTTCGACAGTTGACGCATGGTGTTCAAGTACTGGCGCCGCTGTCTGTTGATGAGGGCGATCTGGTCGGCGAGACCGGTCTGCGGGGCGACGGCCAGCTTCATGAAGAACTCGTCCCGCACCCGCGGCTCGTCCTCGGGCTCCTCGAACCAGGCGCGCAGCGCCTCACGCCCGGCGTCGGTGAGGTGGTAGACCTTCTTGTTGGGCCGACTCGACTGCTCGACGTCCTCGCCCTCTATCAGCCCCGATTTCTCGAGACGGCCGAGGGTCACATAGATCTGGCCGACGTTCGGCTGAGGGTACGCGGAGCCCAGCAGTTGCTCAAGGTCCTGCTTCAGCTCGTAGCCGTGCGCCGGGCCACGCGCAAGCAAGGCCAGGAGGGGCAGCCGCACTCGTGCTCTCCTCCTCGCATCCTGGTTAATGTGCTGCGAGGCCTAGTATCGCGCATACCTAACAGGTATACATGGCCTCTGACCCCGGACGAAGACGTTCGGCGCCAGGTGTACAGGGAGGAACCTATGCGGTGGATCCATGCCGCCGGTAGGGGCCTTCTCGTCCTCGTGGTGATCCTGACCGGCTATATCGCCTCCGGCGCCCGTGCCGACGAGGGTCCCGCGGCGGGCAGGGGGCCGATGACCCTCGCCACCGCGGGCGACCTCACCGGATATCTCGGTTCCGTTCTGGATGGCTGGAATCGCACCCACCCCGACGAGAAGGTCACCCTCGTCGAGCTGCCCGACTCCGCCGACGAGACCCACGCGCAGATGGTCACCGACCAGCGCGCCGGCGACCGCAGTCGCTTCGACGTCCTCAACATCGACGTCAGCTGGACCTCGGAGTTCGCCGCGCAGGGCTGGATCCGCCCGCTGGCACGCGACCGCTTCCCGCTGGACACCTTCCTGCCGCCGGTCGTGGACACGGCGACCTATGACGGGCAGTTGTACGCGGTCCCATACGTCACCAACGCCGGCCTCCTCCTCTACCGCAAGGACATCCTCGCCAAGGAGGGCGTCGACCCGCCGCGCACCTGGTCAGCACTGGAACGGGCCGCGAGGACCATCGCGCCCGAGTACGGCCTGGACGGCTACGCGGGCCAGTTCCTGCCGTACGAGGGCCTCACCGTCAACGCCGCCGAGGCCGTCTACTCGGCGGGCGGCTCGATCCTCGGCGACGAGGGCGAGCGCGTCACCGTGGACTCGACGGCGGCTCGCGAGGGCATCGGGTTCCTCGCCCGGGGCGTGCGCGAGGGCTGGATCCCGAAGCGGGCGCTCACCTTCAAGGAGGAGGAGTCGAAGCAGGCCTTCCAGGACGGCCGCCTGCTCTTCCTCCGTAATTGGCCGTACGCCTATGTCGGCGCCTCGGCCAAGGGCTCGCCGGTCGCCGGGAAGATCGGCGCCGTACCGCTGCCGGGTCCGGACGGACCGGGGACGAGTGTGCTGGGCGGCTCCAACCTCGCCGTCAGCACGCATGCCCGGCACCCCGACTCGGCTGCCCGCCTGATCGCGTACCTGACCAGCGAGCGCGTCCAGCGCCAGGTCCTCACGCGCGGCGCGCTGCCGCCCGTACGGGCCGACCTGTACGAAGATCCCGGGCTGGTGCGGGAGTTCCCGTATCTGCCGACCCTGCGCGAGAGCGTGCGCACGGCCGCGCCGCGCCCCAAGAGCCCGCGCTACGACCAGGTGAGCCTGGTGGTGCAGGCGGTCGTGCACGACGCCATGGCCGGGCGTGAGACGCCCGAGGCGGCGGTGCGGCGGCTGGCGCGGGAGCTCGACGCGCTCGCTCGTCGCTAGTCGCTGACTAGTTACTTGTTAAGTAACGCCGAGGTCTCTTCTCGGGTCGTTTCTGGCGAATAAGTCCGGATATTACCGGCTAACCCCTCGGTAGCTTACGTCCTACTCGTTGACACCCTCGCGACACACCTACTTAACATGCATGCATAACGAGTTCCCATGCAGAGACAGGGCGATGGATTGAACAGGCAGCACTGGTGGCGCGACGCGGTGATCTACCAGGTGTACGTCCGCAGCTTCCTCGACAGCACCGGCGACGGCGTCGGCGACCTCGCCGGGGTCCGGGCCGGGCTGCCGTACCTGAAGAAGCTCGGGGTCGACGGGATCTGGCTGAGCCCCTTCTACCCCTCCCCGCAGCACGACCACGGCTACGACGTCGCCGACTACTGCGACGTCGACCCGCTCTTCGGCGACCTCGCCGAGTTCGATCTGCTGGTGGCGACGGCCCGGCGGCTCGGCATCAAGGTGCTGCTCGACATCGTCCCCAACCACTGCTCCAGCGAGCACCCGTGGTTCGAGGAGGCGCTGGCCGCCGAACCCGGCAGCGCCGTCCGTGCCCGCTTCCACTTCGCCGACGGCCGCGGCCCCGACGGGGCCGAGCCGCCCAACAACTGGCACTCCATGTTCGGCGGCCCCGCCTGGAGCCGGGTGACCGAGGCGGACGGGCGGCCCGGCCAGTGGTACCTGCACATGTTCGCGCCCGAGCAGCCCGACTGGAACTGGCGCAACCCCGAGATCGCCGCCGAGTTCGACCGGATCCTGCGCTTCTGGCTGGACCGGGGCATCGACGGCTTCCGCATCGACGTCGCCGCCGGCCTCTACAAGCACCCCGAGCTGCCCGACTCCGACGACCCGGAGGCCGACGCCCGCACCCGCGACTCGGTCAACCCGCTCGCCTGGAACCAGCCCGAGGTGCACGACGTGTGGCGCCGGTGGCGCTCCATATGCGAGGAGTACACCGCCCGCGACGGCCGCGAGCGCCTCCTCGTCGGCGAGGTCTCCGTCCCGACCGCCCGCGAACACGCCCAGTACGTCCGCTCCGACGAGCTCCACCAGGCCTTCTTCTTCGACCTGCTCAGCGCCCCCTGGGAGGCCGACGCCTTCCGCAAGGTCATCTCCGAGGCCATGCAGGACATCGCCGGCACGGGCTCGACGGTCACCTGGGTCCTCAACAACCACGACCAGGTCCGCACCGTCACCCGCTACGGCGAACCCGCCACCGAGGGCAGCGGCCTCGGCGCCGCCCGCGCCCGCGCCGCCGCGCTGCTGATGCTGGCGCTGCCCGGAGCCGCGTACATCTACCAGGGCGAGGAACTGGGCCTGCCCGAGGTCGTCGACCTGCCGGACCACGTGCTCACCGACCCGATCTTCCACCGCACCGGCAGCCGGGCCCGTATTCGTGACGGCTGCCGGGTGCCGCTGCCCTGGTCGGGACAGGCGTCCCCCTTCGGCTTCACGTCCGGTGTCGAGAGCGCCAAGCCGTGGCTGCCGCAGCCGGAGTACTTCGCCGAGTACGCCACCGACCGTGCCCTCGCCGACACCCGCTCCTTCTGGCACCTGTACCGCGACGGCCTCCAACTGCGGGACGCACTGCCCCAGTTGGGCGAGGGCACCCTGCGCTGGCTGGAGACCCCGCCCGGCGTCCTGGCCTTCGTCCGCGGCGACGGCCTCGTCTGCGCCGTCAACTTCGGTACGGCGACCGTGCCCGCGCCGGTCTCCGGCTCCCCGCTGCTGTCGAGCGGCCCCTGCCCGGCCGGCGTGCTGCCCGGCTCGACCGCCGCCTGGTGGATGAGCGACGGGACCGAATCCACCCCTGCCTGATACCTGCCTGATTTTCCGTCAGTTCCCCCACCCCCGAAGGGACATCAACGATGATGCGACGACGTACCACCCTGCTCACCGGCTGCACCGCCCTCGTCCTGGCACTCGGCGCGACCGCCTGTGGCGGCGGGCCGGTCTCCGCGGGCGGCGGTGACAAGGGGCTCAGCGGCCAGACGGTCACCGTGGCCGGTGTCTGGTCCGGCACCGAGCAGAAGAACTTCCAGAAGGTGCTGGACGCGTTCACCGAGAAGACCGGCGCCAAGACCCAGTTCACCTCCACCGGGGACAACGTCTCCACCGTCGTCGGCAGCAAGATCGAGGGCGGCAACGCCCCCGACGTCGTGATGGTCCCGCAGGTCGGCGTGCTCCAGCAGTTCGCGAAGAACGACTGGCTCAAGCCGCTGTCCAAGACCACCCAGCAGTCCGTGGACACCAACTTCGCGCCCGTGTGGAAGGACTACGGCAGCGTCGACGGCACGCTCTACGGCCTCTACTTCAAGGCCGCCCACAAGTCGACCGTCTGGTACAGCCCCGACGCCCTCGCCCAGGCGGGCGTCGAGCCGCCGAAGTCGTACGACGCCATGCTGAAGGCCGGACAGACCGTCTCCGACTCGGGCCTCGCCGCCTTCTCGGTCGCCGGGCAGGACGGCTGGACGCTCACCGACTGGTTCGAGAACGTCTACCTCTCCCAGGCCGGACCCGAGAAGTACGACGCCCTCGCCGCGCACGAGCTGAAATGGACCGACGCGTCCGTGGTCGAGGCGCTCAGCACCCTCGGCAAGCTGTTCAAGGACAAGCAGCTGATCGCGGGCGGCCAGAAGGGGGCCCTCAACACCGACTTCCCGGGCTCGGTGGAGAAGGTGTTCGGGCCGAAGCCCGAGGCGGGCATGGTCTACGAGGGCGACTTCGTCGCGGGCGTCGCCAAGGACCAGTTCGGCAAGTCGATCGGCGAGGACGCGAACTTCTTCCCGTTCCCGGCGGTCGGCGGCGGCGAGGCGCCGGTGGTCAGCGGCGGTGACGCGGCCGTCGTCCTGAAGGACGGCAAGAACCAGAAGGCCGGCATGGCGCTCCTGGAGTACCTGGCGACACCGGAGGCCGCGGCGGTGTGGGCGGAGGCCGGCGGCTTCCTGTCCCCGAACAAGAACGTCGACCTCGCGTCGTACGGCGACGAAGTCACCCGCGCGACCGCCAAGTCCCTTGTCGCGGCGGGCGATTCGGATTCGGTCCGCTTCGACATGTCCGACCAGGCCCCGGCGGCCTTCGGCGGCACGAAGGGCGCGGGTGAGTGGAAGCTCCTGCAGGACTTCCTGCGCGACCCGTCGGACCCGAAGGCGACCGCGGCGAAGCTGGAGGCCGCGGCGGCCAAGGCGTACGAGGGCCAGGGCTGACCGGACATGACCGCCACTCTCCTGAAAGAGGCGAGCCGCGGGGCCGCCGTGAGCCCGGGCAGGGAACGTGCCCGGCGCTCGCGGCGGCGCGCGCGGATCATCGCCCTGCTCTTCGTCTTCCCCGCGCTGCTCCTGCTGGGCGCGCTGGTCGTGTATCCGGTGCTGTTCTCGGTCGGCCGCAGCTTTTTCGACGCCTCCGGCACCCGTTTCGTGGGCGGCGAGAACTACACCGAGATGTTCCGCGACCCAGCCACCCTCAAGGCCATCCGCAACACCACGATCTGGGTCGTCGTGGCCCCGGCCCTGCTGACCGGCCTCGGCCTGATCCTGGCCGTGCTGGTGGAGAAGGTCCGCTGGGCGACCGCCTTCAAGCTGCTGCTGTTCATGCCGATGGCCGTGTCCTTCCTCGCCGCCGGCATCATCTTCCGGCTCGCCTACGACGAGGACCCGGACAAGGGCGTGCTGAACGCCGCCGCCGTCTCCGTGCACGACGCCTTCCAGGGCACGTCGACGTATCCGACGGCCCGGGCGCGCGACGGGCAGGGGCTGGCGAAGGGGGCGGACGGCTCGTACCGCCTCACCGCGAGCGTGTCGCCGGGAGAAGCGGTGACGCTGGGGCTGGTCGGCGTCCTGCCCGCCGACCTGCCCGGGGACGCCCGGCCGGCGTACGCGGCGGCGGAGCGGAAGGCGAGCCCCGGTGAGCTGAGCGGGGTCGTGTACCTCGACTTCACGCCCGGTGGGGGAGGGGAGCAGGGCAAGGTCGACCGGCGGGAGAACGGGCTGCCGGAGATGAACGTCGAGGCGGTGCGTGCCGGGAAGACGGTCGCGTCGACGACCACGGCGGCCGACGGCTCCTTCCGCTTCGAGGGGCTGGACGAGGGCTCGTACACGGTGAAGCTGCCGGCCTCGAACTTCGCCGCCCCCTACGAGGGCATCTCCTGGCTCGGGCCCACGCTCGTGACACCGGCGATCATCGGGGCGTACCTGTGGATCTGGACGGGCTTCGCCATGGTCCTGATCGGCGCGGGTCTCTCGTCCCTGCCCCGGGACGCGCTGGAGGCGGCGCGGATGGACGGCGCGAACGAGTGGCAGATCTTCCGGCGCATCACGGTGCCGCTGCTGGCGCCGGTGCTGACGGTGGTCTTCGTGACCCTCGTGATCAACGTGATGAAGGTCTTCGACCTCGTCTACATCATCGCGCCCGGGCCGGTGCAGGAGGACGCGACCGTGCTCGCCACGCAGATGTGGCTGGTGTCGTTCGGTGGCGGCAACAACCAGGGGCTGGGCAGTGCGCTGGGTGTGCTTCTGCTGTTGCTGGTGATCCCCGCCATGGTCTTCAACGTCCGTCGTTTCCGAGGGAGTCAGCGATGAACACGGTCAGGCGCGGGCTGGGCAACGGGGTCGTCCAGGCGCTTCTCGTGGTGGTCGGGCTGGTGTGGCTGACGCCGCTCGCCGGGTTGTTCCTGTCGTCCTTGCGGTCCGCCGAGGACACGGCGAAGGGCGGCTGGTGGACCGTGATCACCAGTCCCGGCCAGCTGTCCTTCGACAACTACTCGGCGCTGCTGGGGAACGCCGGGATCAGCCAGGCCTTCTGGAACACCGTGCTGATCTCGGTGCCGGCGACCGTGCTGGTGGTCGTCCTCGCGGCGCTCGCCGGGTACGCCTTCGCGTGGCTGGACTTTCCCGGGCGGGAGGCGATCTTCCTGGTCGTGGTGGCGTTGCTGGTGGTCCCCGTGCAGATCGGGTTGTTGCCCGTCGCCAAACTCTTCGGTCAGCTGGGGCTGTTCGGCACGATTCCCGGGGTCGTCCTCTTCCATGTGGCGTACGGGTTGCCGTTCGCCGTGTTCCTGCTGCGGAACTACTTCGCCGAGATGCCGAAGGAGATGCTGGAGGCGGCGCGGATGGACGGGGGCAGTGAGTGGCGGATCTTCACGCGGCTGGTGCTGCCGGTGGGGCGGCCGGCCATTGCCTCGCTGGCCATCTTCCAGTTCCTGTGGGTGTGGAACGACATGCTGGTGGCGTTGCTGTTCGCCGACAGTGCGTCGCAGCCGTTGACGGTTGAACTCCAGTCGCAGATACGGCAGTTCGGCAGCAACATCGATGTGCTGGCGCCGGGGGCGTTTGTGTCGCTGGTGGTGCCGGTGGTCGTGTTCTTCGCGTTTCAGCGGCACTTTGTGCAGGGGGTCATGGCGGGGTCGGTGAAGTAGGGTTCCTCGCCCCCGCCGCCCCTACCCATTCCCGTCCCCTGGGGGCTGCGCCCCCAGACCCCCGCTGTCGGCCCTTCGGGCCTCGTCCTCAAACGCCGGAC
>NZ_JBIWIY010000001.1:733937-800684 GCF_044764885.1 Streptomyces sp. NPDC093591 | reverse complement strand
GGCCGTACGGGGCGCCGCCGGCGTAGGTTTTCTCGCCCCCGCCGCCCCTACCCGTCCCATCCCCCAGGGGCGCTGCCCCTTCGACCCGGTCTCCCGGGGGGGGGGGGGGGGGGGGGGCCCCCCCCCCCCCCCCCCCCCCCCCCCCCGGCCCCCCCCCCCCGGCCCCCGCCCCCCCCCCCCCACCCCCCCACCCCCCCCCCCCCCCCCCCCCCCCCCCCCCCCCCCCGCGACCGAAGAAAAAGGTCTCCGCTCGGATGAACGTGTTCCTGTGGATTCTGCAGGGCGTCCTCGCCGCGTTGTTCGCGGCCGCCGGCGTCACCAAGTCCACCCAGCCCCGCGAAAAGCTCATGTCCCAGCTGCCGTGGGTCAGTGACGTCTCGACACCCGTGGTACGTCTCATCGGCGTCGCCGAACTCGCCGGCGCACTCGGGCTGATCCTGCCGGGTGCGTTCGACATCGCCACCGTGCTCACCCCGCTGGCCGCCACCGGCCTGGCCGTGATCATGGTCCTGGCCATGGGCCTCCACGCCCGCCGCAAGGAGCCGCAGGCCATCGGGTTCAACGCGATCCTGCTCATCGTCGCCGCGGTCATCATGTGGGGCCGGTTCGGGCCCTACTCCTTCTGAACCCACGCTGACGAAGTCGGCGAAGTGGGAGACCGTCACGGTCACGTCGACGCGTTCCTGGGCGGTTCCCGCCACGTCCAGGCTCGCGCCGATCCGGGTCCTGGCCTCGCTGAGCAGAGCCATGCGCTCGCGGCTGTGGTGCTGCTCAGAGTAGTCGTTGCCCACCAGGCCCCACCGCGTGCACCCGGCCGTGCGCGTCCTTGAGGGGGAAGACGTCCACGGTCCAGGCATGTGCCCTGGGTTCACGCGGGAGTGCGACGAAGACCTCGGTGTATTCCGGCTCTCCGGTCTCGCCGACCCTGAGGATCCTGCGCTCCACCTCCTCGAACGCGGAGCCCGGGAGGAATTCGGTCAGACGTCGGCCGCGGACTTCACTCTGGGCGAGGTCCACCGTCCGTCGTGCGGCCTCGTTGGACCACAGCAGTCGCCCCTCACGGTCGTAGATCGACAGAGCCGGGGATTGCTGCTCCAGCATCCACCACATGAGGTCCTGCAGCTTCCCTGTGCCTGGTGACGGAATGGTCGTCACGAGGAAGTTCTGCTGCTGCGTGGCGCCGAGCAACGGGCTCAGGTGGACCTGCGTGTCCAGCAGGCTGCCGTCGCGATGCCGCAGCGTCGTACCGTCCGCGGAGAGCAGGTAGTCAAGAGGCCGGCCGATGATCTCCACAGGGGTGTATCCGAGAAGTTCCTGGGCTTCCCGACTCCAGTAGGCCACGCGTGTGTCCCCGTCCGTCACCGCGAGGGTCACGGACTCGACGGTGTGGGCCTTGTCCAGTCGCCGTGCGCGTCGGCCGGGCGGCCCGTCGGTGCGAGGCATGGCGCAAGAGGTCCTTCTGCCTTGTGCCGGGGCACTGTCCACGATCGTACGGCCGACGGCGGAGGGCAAGATGAGTCGAGGGCTGTCGGCCGGGCGTTTCAGCCGTGGGGTTCCATCCCGCGCAGAAACGTGTCGACGACGAGCGTGGCCAGTGCGTCCGCGTTCTGCCGGACCTGGTCCGGGTCCAGATCCGCGCCGCCTCCGTGCAGGGCCTCGTCGACGAGGGCGTAGTAGACCCGCCTCGCCCACATGAGGTCCGTGTCCGGGGCGAGGAGCCCTTTGCGCTGGGCCCGAGCGAAAAAGTCGAGGGCGCCGGCGTTGGTGTCGGACCAGATCACCGCCGTGAGGGGGGGTGTCGGCGAGGGGGTGACCGAGGGTGAACCGCCAGACGCTCTTGGTCCGCAGTACGTGCGCCGTGACACGGTGCAGTGCCACGAGCGGTGGGGCAGTGGGTGCCCGGCAGCGGCTGTGACGCGAGCGGCGGGATCTCCCGCGGCAGTGCGGTACTGGGGGCGAGCGAGCACTGCATCGCGACGCATCCTTCGGACATGGCGGTGGCGCTGGTGCTGCTCGACGCGGTCGTCGAGGTGGAGAGCGTGCACGGTGTCCGGCGCATCCCGGTCGCCGAGTTCTGACCTGCGGTGTACCAAAGTGCCAACTATCTCTCTGATTCCGTGCTTCCAGTACCAGAAGCCAGTTGGCATCAGCGCAGGTCACGAACGCCCTCTGGTTGGTCACAAGAAGGCTAACGCCGCACCCTCGGCATCCCCAGACCGATCCACGAGATGATCTCCCGCTGGATCTCGTTGTTGCCGCCGCCGAAGGTGAAGATGACGGCCGAGCGGTAGCCGCGCTCCAGCTCGCCGTGGAGCACGGCCCCCGCCGAGCCCTCCTTCAGTGCGCCCGGTGCGGCGACGATCTCCATCAGCCAGGCGTAGGCGTCGCGGCGCGCCTCGGAGCCGTAGACCTTGACGGCGGAGGCGTCCTGCGGGGTGAGCGTGCCCTCCTGTACGGCGCTGACCATCCGCCAGTTGAGAAGCTTGAGGGCGTCGAGCCTGGTGTGGGTCTGGGCGAGGCGGCGGCGCACCCAGGGCAGGTCGATCACTCGGCGGCCGTCGGCGAGTTTGGTCTCCATGGCCCAGCGCTGGACGTCGTGCAGGGCACGGATGGCCATGGTGCCGTGGGCGGCGAGGGTGACGCGCTCGTGGTTGAGCTGGTTGGTGATCAGGCGCCAGCCCTGGTTCTCGGCGCCGACCCGGCGGGAGACGGGGACGCGGATGTTCTCGTAGTAGCTGGCCGTGGTGTCGTGCGAGGCGAGGGTGTTGATGAGGGTGCAGGAGTAGCCGGGCTCGGTGGTCGGGACGAGGAGCATGGTGATGCCCTTGTGCGGCGGGGCGTCCGGGTCGGTGCGGACGGCCAGCCAGACCCAGTCGGCCGTGTCGCCGTTGGTGGTCCAGATCTTCTGGCCGTTGACGATGTACTCGTCGCCGTCCCGTACGGCGCGGGTCCGGAGCGAGGCCAAGTCCGTTCCGGCGTCGGGCTCGCTGTAGCCGATCGCGAAGTCGATCTCGCCGGAGAGGATCTTCGGCAGGAAGTACGCCTTCTGCTCGTCCGTGCCGTACTGCATGATCGTCGGGCCGACGGTGTTCAGGGCCATCAGGGGCAGCGGTACGCCGGCCTGGGCGGCCTCGTCGAAGAAGATGAACTGTTCCATCGCGGTCAGGCCGCGTCCGCCGTACTCCTTGGGCCAGCCCACGCCGAGCCAGCCGTCCGTGCCGAGCCGCCGGATGGTCTTGCGGTAGTAGCGCTTCTGGGCCGCCGGGTCGGTGAAGCGGGTCTGTGCGGGGTCCGGCACCAGCTCGGCGAAGTAGTCGCGCAGTTCGCTGCGCAGCCGCTGCTGCTCGGGCGTGTATTCGAGGTGCACGGCGCCTCCAGGCTCCCCAAGGCCGGTCCTGACGGCGCACACCGTAGAACGTGTTCCAGAAATTGGGAATGGCGAGGAGCGGGCGGATCCGGCAACGGAGCGGGCGCCGACCCGGCGCGCGCCGCTCAGTCGAGCGTGGCGATGAAATCCGTGCAGGCCTGTGCGCACTCCCGGCAGGCCTTCGCGGTGTCCTCGGCGCCCGGGTACCGGTCGAAGAGGTGCGCGCATTCCAGGCACACCGTCCGGGTCCACTCCAGCTGGACGCGGAGGGCGGCCTCGGCGCCCTCGTCGGCGCACTCCTCGGAGAGCACCCGGCAGGTCGCGTCGCACACCTCGGCGCACAGGATGCCCTTGCGGCGCACAAGCTCCTGATCCTCGGCCCCGTCCGGATCCACCAGGCTCGCGCGCAGCGCACAGGCTCGAGCGCACTCGGTGCAGGCCTGCGCGGCGGCGAAACGGTCCTCCAGGAACTGGACGAGCTGCTGCTGGGACGTTGTCTGTGTCACACCGGTCGGGTAGCCGGAGCGGGTGCGCCCAAACCCGGCGTTCGCGAGGCTTCCGGGCGGGTCAGCGGGCCTCGGGGGCGGGCGGGCACGCCAGGTGATCGGGTTCACGCGGGGCGGCAGGGGTACTCGCGGCCCCATGGACATCGCATGGACGAACATCGCCGCGGAAGGTGCGCTCGGCATCGGACTGGTCATCGCCGGTCTGGTCGTCGTGGCGCTGCTCATCGGCGCCTTCGTGCTGGGCGCCCGGATCAGGCGCCGGGAACCGCCGCCGCCACGCCCCGAGGAGCAGCCCCATCTGCCCGAGGAGGGCCCGGTCCACGAGGTCCGGGAGCACCGGGAGCCGGACGAGGTGCCCAGAAGCGACCACCGGCTGACCCCGCACGAGCTGCCCGCCCACGGCAACGTCCCCTCGCGTACCAGCCCCTCGCAGAAACGGCGCCGCTGGGCCGAAGGCGGCAGCGGTTCGTTCGGCAGCGGGGGTCCGGGCAATACCTGACGCACGACCTGACGCCTGACCGGTCCGGGCAAACCAACGAGTGATCGTACGTGACTGTCCGTTTCCGGGCGCGGCACCGGGGGCACTCGTGATCCGTGCTGTGGAGGAGGAGCAGGGCCCGTGCCGACGCGCGAGCCCGGCATGCCGCTCAGCGCACCGCCGACTACGTCGACGCGCGACTGCCGCTCTCCGAGGGCGGCGGTCTGCTGCGCAAGGCCTTTCCCGACCACTGGTCCTTCCTGCTGGGCGAGATCGCCCTCTACAGCTTCGTCGTCCTGCTGCTGACCGGCGTATGGCTGACGCTGTTCTTCCACCCGTCGATGACGGAGGTCGTCTACCACGGCTCGTACGTGCCGCTCGCGGGGACGCGCATGTCGTCCGCCTACGAATCCACGCTGGACATCAGCTTCGACGTGCGCGGCGGTCTGCTGATCCGTCAGCTGCACCACTGGGCGGCCCTGGTGTTCCTCGCCGCGATCGGGCTGCATCTGCTGCGGGTCTTCTTCACGGGCGCGTTCCGCCGGCCCCGCGAGGTCAACTGGCTGATCGGCGTGACCCTGTTCATGCTGGCGCTGGCCGAGGGCTTCGCCGGTTACTCGCTGCCGGACGACCTGCTGTCGGGGACGGGCCTGCGGATCGCCCAGGGCATCATGCTGTCGATCCCGGTGGTGGGAACGTATGTGAGCATGTTCGCGTTCGGCGGCGAGTTCCCGGGCGAGGAACTGATCCCGCGGCTGTACGCGCTGCACATCCTGCTGCTCCCCGGACTGCTGCTCGCGCTCATCACGGTGCACCTGATCCTGGTCTTCTACCTCAAGCACACGCACTGGTCGGGCCGCGGCCGCACCCAGCGCAACGCGGTCGGCAAGCCCATGTTCCCGCAGTTCACAGCGGCTTCGAGCGGTCTGTTCCTCATGGTCTTCGGGGTGCTGACGCTGCTCTCGGGGGTCGGGCAGGTCAACCCGATCTGGGCGTACGGCCCCTATCGCGCGGACGTCGTGTCGACGGGTTCGCAGCCGGACTGGTACGTGGGTTTCCTGGAGGGCTCGCTGCGACTGGTGCCACCGTGGGAGACGGTGGTGGCCGGCCACACGGTGATGTGGAACGTGTTGTTGCCCGCGGTCGTGCTGCCGGGCCTCCTGTTCGCGGTGCTGTACGCGTACCCGTTCGTCGAGCGGTGGGCGACCGGTGACCGCGGGGAGCACCATCTGTGCGACCGGCCCCGCGACAGGCCCGTGCGCACGGGGCTCGGTGTCGCGGCGCTCAGCTGCTACGCCGTCCTTCTGGCGGCGGGCGGCAACGACGTCATCGCGCACGCCTTCCGGCTCTCCGTGAACGCGCTGACCTGGGTGTTCCGGATCGCCTTCGTGCTGCTGCCGCCGCTCGCGTTCATGGTGACCAAGCGCTTCTGTGTGGCGCTGCAGGAGGCGGACCGGGAGCGGCTGATCCAGGGCGAGGAGACCGGCGAGGTGCGGCAGACGATCGCGGGCGGCTACGAGGAGGGCCACGAGCCGCTGGACGAGGAGCGGCGGTATGTGCTGAGGAGCTATGGCTACGGCGTCGAGGACGAACGGGAATCGTCGGCGGACGAGCTGGAGCGCTGAGTGTCTCGGCCCACGTACTGGAACACCATGCCGAATACGCCGTGCCCTAGCACGCCGACACCCAGCAGGAACAGCCACAGGCCGTAGACGACGCCGAGCGCCGCCAGGACGGAGCCCAGTGCCGTGGTGATGGGCCAGGGGCTGTGCGGTGCGAAGAAGTGGAGCGGGCCTGCGGTGTCGATGACCTCGGCGTCCGGGCGGTCCTGTGCCCTCAGGCCCCGCCTGCGGTACTGCATGTGCAGGAAGAACGCGACGAGGGCGGCCATCAGGAAGGCGATGGTGAGGACGGCGGTGCCGGCGGGTTCCTTGGAGCGCCAGCCGTAGCCGACCGCGGTGACGAGGAAGAACCCCGCCACGCCGATGAACAGACGGGCCTCGGTCTTCACTGCTCATGCCTTTGGTCGAGGCGGGCGAGGTCGGGGTGGTGCAGGTCGAACGCCGGGGACTCGGAGCGGATCCGGGGCAGTGCCGTGAAGTTGTGGCGCGGGGGCGGGCAGGACGTGGCCCATTCGAGGGAGCGGCCGTATCCCCAGGGGTCGTTCCGGGCCACGGGTGTCGCGTAGTGGGCGGTGCGCCAGACGTTGTAGAGGAACGGCAGCGTGGACAGGCCGAGGAGGAACGCGCCGATCGAGCTGACCGTGTTGAGCAGCGTGAAGCCGTCCGCGCTCAGGTAGTCGGCGTAGCGGCGGGGCATGCCCTGTTCGCCGAGCCAGTGCTGGACCAGGAAGGTGGTCTGGAAGCCGACGAAGAGGGTCCAGAAGTGGATCTTGCCGAGGCGTTCGTCGAGCATCTTTCCGGTGAACTTCGGCCACCAGAAGTAGAAGCCGCCGAACATCGCGAAGACGACCGTGCCGAACAGCACGTAGTGCAGATGGGCGACGATGAAGTACGAGTCGGTGAGGTGGAAGTCGAGCGGCGGGGAGGCGATGATGACGCCGCTCATCCCGCCGAGCAGGAACGTCACCAGGAAGCCGCAGGCCCACAGCATGGGTGTCTCGAAGGACAGGGAGCCGTGCCGCATGGTGCCGATCCAGTTGAAGAACTTCACCCCGGTCGGCACCGCGATGAGGAAGGACATCAGGGAGAAGAACGGCAGCAGTACGGCCCCGGTGGCGAACATGTGGTGGGCCCACACCACCGCGGACAACATGGTGATGGCGATGGTGGCGCCGATGAGGCCGACGTAGCCGAAGAGCGGCTTGCGGCTGAACACCGGGATGATCTCGGAGATGATCCCGAAGAACGGCAGCGCGACGATGTACACCTCGGGGTGGCCGAAGAACCAGAACAGGTGCTGCCACAGCAGTGAGCCGCCGTTCGCCGCGTCGTAGATGTGCGCCCCGAACTTGCGGTCCGCCTCCAGGGCGAACAGGGCGGCCGTGAGGACGGGGAACGCGGGGAGGATCAGGATCGAGGTGAACAGCACGTTCCAGGTGAACAGCGGCATCCGGAACATGGTCAGGCCGGGGGCGCGCAGGCACAGGATCGTGGTGATGAAGTTGACCGCGCCGAGCGTGGTGGACACCCCGGTGACGACCAGGCCCATGGTCCACAGGTCACCGCCGGAGCCGGGGCTGCGCACCGCGTTGTTGAGGGGCGCGTAGGCGAACCAGCCGAAGCTCGCTGCTCCCCCGGGCACGACGAAGCCCGCCACGACCATCAGGCCGCCGCCCAGGTACAGCCAGTACGACAGGGCGTTCAGCCTCGGGAACGCCACGTCCGGGGAGCCGATCTGCAGCGGCATGATCGCGTTGGCGAAGCCGGCGAACAGCGGGGTCGCGAAGAGCAGCATCATGACCGTGCCGTGCACCGTGAACAGCTGGTTGTACTGGTCGTTGCTGAACAACTGGAGCCCGGGGCGGGCGAGTTCGGCCCGCATCAGCAGCGCGAGGACGCCGCCGAGCAGGAAGAAGCCGAAGGCGGTCGTCATGTAGAGGTTGCCGATCACCTTGTGGTCGGTCGTCGTCGCCCACCGCAGCAACGCCCGGCCGAGTCTCCCGCGCCGCCGGGGCGGCGTCGCGCGCGCCGGCTCGGTCCTGCTGTCCACCGCCATGCGCCGCTGGGTACCCGGGCGGCGGCGGTGTCAGTCCTGCGCACCGGGGCATTCACCCGTGCGCCTCACCCGGCATGGCCGGTCCGGGGTGCGCGGCTCGTCATCGGTCAGTACGGTGCTGTTCTGGTGTTCGAGCAGGCAGCGGGAGGCGGCATGTCCGGGGACAAGGCGAAGAAGCTGCCGCGCAAGTCGTACGAGAAGGAACTGCTGCGTCTGCAGACGGAGTTGGTGAAGCTGCAGGAGTGGGTGCGGGCGGAGGGCGCCCGGCTGGTCGTCGTCTTCGAGGGGCGGGACGCGGCGGGCAAGGGCGGCACCATCAAGCGGGTCACCGAGCACCTCAACCCGCGTGTGGCGCGCATCGCCGCCCTGCCCAAGCCGACCGAGCGCGAGCGCACCCAGTGGTACTTCCAGCGGTACATCGAGCATCTGCCGGCCGCCGGGGAGATCGTGCTGTTCGACCGCAGCTGGTACAACCGGGCCGGCGTCGAGCACGTCATGGGCTTCTGCACCAAGGAGGAGTACCAGCTCTTCCTGCGGCAGTGCCCCCTGTTCGAACGGATGCTGGTGGAGGACGGGATCCTGCTGCGCAAGTACTGGTTCTCGGTGAGCGACGAGGAACAGCAGGACCGCTTCCGGCGCCGTCTGCACGATCCACTGCGGCGCTGGAAGCTGTCCCCGATGGACATGGAGTCGATCACCCGCTGGGAGGAGTACTCCCGGGCCAAGGACGAGATGATGGTGCACACCGACATCACCGAGGCGCCCTGGTACGTCGTCGAGAGCGACGACAAGCGCCGGGCCCGGCTGAACATGATCGCCCATCTGCTGGACTCCGTGCCGTACCAGGACGTGCGCCCTCCAGTTCCGGACCTGCCGGAACGGCCGGATTCGACCGGCTATCAGCGGCCGCCGCGCGATCTGCAGAATTACGTCCCGGACCACGCGGCGACCCTCTGAGCCGGACGCGCCGGACGCTCGCCCCCGTCACTCCTCGCCGGACCGCACGACGGCGACCGGGCAGTGCGCGTGGTGGAGCACGGCCTGACTGACCGAGCCCAGGAGCAGCCCGGCGAATCCGCCCCGGCCGCGTGCCCCGACCACGACGAACCCGGCCTCGGCGCTGGCCTCGATGAGGGTGTGGCGGATCCGGCCGCGCACCAGCCTGCGGTCCACGGCGACGTCGGGGTACCTCTCGCGCAGCCCGCCCAGCGCCTCGGCGAGCACGCGCTCCTCCTCGTCGTGCAGCCGCTCCTCGTCGTACGTGACGAAGGGCGGGTCGGCGGGAGCGTCGTAGGCGCGTTCGGTGCGGGTGCTCCAGGCGTGCAGCGCCCTCACGTCCGTGCCGTGCAGGGAGGCCAGGGCGAAGGCGAACTCGACCGCTCCCCGGGCCGCGGGCGAGCCGTCGACGGCGAGGAGGACGGGCCCCTCCGCGTTCGGCCTGCCGCGCACCACCAGCACCGGGCAGGTGGCGTGGGCGGCCAGATGACCCGCGGTGGAGCCGAGCAGCAGGGCACCGAAGCGGCTGTGGCCCCGGCTCCCGACCACGGCCAGACACGCGGTGCGCGACTCGATCTCCAGCACCGTCACCGGTTCGCCTACGACGACGTCCCGCATGATGTCGACGCCGGGCGCCGTCTCGTGCGCGCGCCGCTCGGCCTTGGTGAGCGTGCCGTCGATCAGCTCGCGCAGCCCGGCGCCGCTCGGATCCCACGGCCGCCCGCCGGCCGATATGTGGGCGCCCGGCCAGCCGAAGGCGTGCACCAGCCGCAGCCCCACGCCCCGCAGCCCGGCCTCGCGCGCCGCGATCTCCACGGCCGCCATGCTCGACGGCGAGCCGTCCACCCCTACGACAACAGGGCCGTACATCGCGCTCCCCTTTCCGCGCGGGAACCGCGGGTTCCGCGCAGGATCCGCTCTCCTCCCAGCCTCTCCCCGCCGGCCGCGTCCCGCACAGGGCCGCGTCACTCCGGAAGGACCAGTCGTCCCGTCTCCCCCGGCTGCAGGGTGACCTCGCGGCCCGGCAGCCGTACCTCGATCGGTGAGACGTCGTGCGACGGCACCGCGATCTCCAGCAGTCCGCGTTCCAGTCGCAGCCGTACGCCCCAGTTGCCCTGGTAGCGCAGGGCGAAGCCGTACGAGGACAGCTCGGGCAGCGGCACGGGGTCGAGCCACAGTGCGCCGCCCCGGGTCTCCAGGCCGGTCAGACCGCGCTGGACGAGGTCTAGGGTGCCGGCCATCGCGCCGAGGTGGATGCCCTCGCCGGTGGTGCCGCCCTGTACGTCGGCGATGTCGCCCTGGAGGGCCTCCTGGCAGAACTGCCAGGCCTCACTGCGCCGGCACCGTGCCAGCACCCAGCCGTGGACCAGGCCGCTGAGGGTGGACCCGTGGCTGGTGCGGTGCATGTAGTAGTCGACGGTGCGCCGCCAGGTGTCCTCGTCCAGCCGCACCCCCAAACGGTGGAACAGGCCACCCAGTTCGGCGGGTGAGAAGAGGTAGCCGAGCATCAGGACGTCGGCCTGTTTGGAGGCCTTGTAGCGGTTGACGGTGTCGCCCTCCGCCTCCAGGATCCGGTCCAGCCGCCGGATGTCGCCGTACTTGCCGCGGTAGCCGTTCCAGTCGAGCTCGGCGAGGTCGCCGTAGCCGGCGAACTGGCTGATGACGTCGTCGTGGAAGGGGACGTGGAGGGTGCGCGAGACGTCCTCCCACCGGCCGAGTTCACCGGCGTCCAGGCCGGTGCGCTCGAAGAGCTCGCGACGGCGGGGCTCGGGCAGGATGTTCAGCAGCTCCGTGGTGCGGGTGAGCACCCAGGCGGCCATGACGTTGGTGTACGCGTTGTCGTCGAGGCCGGGGCGCTCGGCGCCCGGGTACGACTCGTGGTACTCGTCGGGGCCGACGACGCCCTTGATGCGGTGGCGTCCCAGGCTGTCGTCGTGGACCGCCTTGTCCGCCCAGAAGCGGGCGATCTGCAACAGCATCTCGGCGCCCTTGGTGTGCAGGAACTCCATGTCGCCACTGGCCTCGCAGTACTGCCACACGTTGTACGCGATCGCCGAGCCGACATGGTGCTGGAGGTGGGAGTGGTCGGGCAGCCAGCGCCCGGAGCGCGGGTTGAGATGCAGCTGCTGGGTCTCCTCACGCCCGTCGCTGCCGCTCTGCCAGGGGTACATCGCACCCCGGTGACCGGCTCGCACGGCACTGGTGCAGGCCTGTTCCAGGCGGCGGTGGCGGTAGCGCAGCAGGGCGCGGGAGACCTCGGGGAAGTGCAGGTTGAGGAAGGGCAGGACGAACAGCTCGTCCCAGAAGACGTGGCCGCGGTAGGCCTCGCCGTGCAGTCCCCGGGCGGGCACGCCTACGTCGAGGTCGGCGGTGTGCGGGGAGAGGGTCTGCAGGACGTGGAAGAGGTGCAGGCGCAGGATGCGGCCCGACTCGCCGGGGACGTCCAGTTCGGCGCGGCGCCAGAGCTGGCCCCAGGCGGTGCGGTGCGACCGGGCCAGGGAGTCGAAGCCGGGGGCGCGGCCCACCCGGTCGACGGCGGCGTGCAGCGGGTCGCTGATGGCGGGGTCGTGGGAGGTGTGCAGGGCGACCGTCTTGTCGACGGTGACGGTGTGGCCGGGCGCCATGTGGAGCGTCAATCGCTGGAGGGCGTACGGCCGTTCGTGTCGGTTGGTGACCGGCGCGTCGGCGGTCAGGCGGGCGGCGATGCCGATCCGGATGTCGGAGGTGCGGGTACGGCAGCGCAGCCAGACCGTGTCCGGGGTGGCGGTGCCGGTGTGAATATGGGTCAGGTGACGGCCGTCGAGGTCCCGGTAGCGCGGCACACCGGAGTTGGTGACCGAGCCGTCCAGGGCGGCCTCCACCTCCAGCGGGCCGGAGAATCCCTCGGCCGTGAACTCGGTGCGCAGGGCGGCCAGATGGGGGTCGGCCATGTGGACGAACCGCTGCTGACGCACCGTCAGCACCCGGTCGTCGCCGAGGTCGTACCGTGTCCGGCGCTCCAGCATCCCCACGGACAGGTGCAGCACCTGCCGGTGGTCGAGCACGGTCACGGTGTCGGGGACGATCCAGTGCCCGCCGGGGAGCCGGAAGCGCAGGGGCAGCCAGTTGGGGACGTTGACCATGTCCTCGTTGCCCACACGGCGGCCCGCGACATTGGAGGTGAGCCGGTTGTAGATGCCGGCCACATAGGTTCCCGGATAGTGGACCTCGTCGGCGGCGCATTCGGGAAGCGCGCCCCGCGTGGCGAAGTAGCCGTTGCCGAGCGTGCACAGCGACTCCCGAAGGCGTTCGTCGGCCGGCTTGTAGCCTTCGTACTCCCAGCTCCAGCCCGCTGCCTCGCCCCCCGAGTTCTGGTCGGTCACTTCGGCGCTCCTCCCACGCAGAGTTCTCCGAGGTCGCGGACGACGAGGTCGGCGCCGCGCCGCAGCAGCCGCGCCCCGGTGTCCGCACCGGCGGCCCGGTCCACACCCACCACGAGGGCGAATCCGCCGCGCCGGCCCGCCTCCACTCCCGCCAGGGCGTCCTCGACGACGGCGGCCCGGTCGGCGGGGACGCCGAGCCGGCGGACCGCCTCCAGGAACAGGTCGGGCTGCGGCTTGCCCGCCAGGCCCAGCCGGGCCGCCTCACCGCCGTCCACGAGGACGTCGAACAGATCGAGCACGCCTGCCCGGCTCAGCAGCTCACCGGCGTGCCGGGACGCGGAGGCCGCGGCACAGGGCACTCCCGCCGCACGCAGCGCCTTCACCAGCCGTACGGTCCCCGGGTAGGCCGCCACGCCCTGCTCGCGAAGCCGCTGTGTGAAGAGGCGCTCCTTGTCCGCGGCGACGGCCCGCACCGTCTCGGCCGACGGCTCGATCCCGCGTGCGGCGAGGAAGGCCTCGGCTCCGTCGAGGCGGGACCTGCCGTCGACGTAGCGCAGGTAGTCGTCCTGTGCGTCGAAGGGGCGACGCCGGTCGGGGTCGCCGGGCGGATGGGAGCGCAGGTAGCCGTCGAAGGCCGCCTTCCAGGCGGCGGCGTGCACCTTGGCCGAGTCGGTGATCACTCCGTCGGTGTCGAAGACGACGGCGCGCACGTCACGCAGGACATCCAGGGGATGCCCCTGTGGGTCGGCACCACGAGACGCGAACCGCACGGCCTGCTCACCTCCACTCGTCTCCAGCGACGCCACTCCACTGGACGGCCCTCCCGCGTCCGGCGGGATCCGCTCATGGGTACCCGCCGGGCCCCGCCTGTCACCACCGGACCCCGGCTCCTCGGGTACCCGTGAGCGGCTCTGGCGCATTCGCCGCGCGCATGGTGTGCTGGAGGTGACGGGAAGGACCCGGAACGACGCGGGGAAGCGGATGACGGCCGCGCACCGCGTAATCAGGATCCGCGAGAAGTGGATAGGGCCCTTCCCGCCCTGCTGTCCCCGTACGCAGAGGGCCGTCGAGGGTGTCAGTCGCCCCGGTACAGCGCCGTGACCAGCTCGATCACCGCCTGCGCGGCGGGCGGCTGGTCGTCGCGCCACCAGGCCAGCCGTACGGCGATCGGTTCGGCGTCCCGTACCGGCCGGTAGGCGATGCCGGGGCGCGGGTACTGGTGGGCGGTGGCCTCGGCGGTCACGCCGATGCGGCGGCCGGTGGAGATCTCCGTGAGCCAGTCGTCGACGTCGTGTGTCTCCTCGGTCGCCGGACGCGCGTCGGGCGGCCACAGGTCGGTGGTCGTGGTGCCGGTGCGGCGGTCGACGAGGAGGGTACGGCCGCTGAGGTCGGCCAGCCGGACCGCGCGGCGCCGGGCCAGCGGGTCGTCGGCGGCCAGAGCGCACAGCCGCCGCTCCAGCCCGATGATCGCGGAGTCGAACCGCCGGTCGTCCACCGGTCGGCGTACGACGGACAGCTCGCAGGCGCCCTCCGCGAGACCGGCGGTTGCCGAGTTGACGCGCACCAGGTGCAGCTCGGTCCCGGGGTGCGCGGCGGCCCAGCGCCGCTGGAAGGCCGGGGTGTGCCGGCCGAGTGCCGCCCAGGCGTAGCCCATCCGCAGCCGGTCGTGCCCGGAGCCGGCCTCCCGGACCAGGTCGTCCACCTCGCCGAGCACCCGCCGGGCGTGTGCCAGGACGCGCAGCCCGGTCCCCGTGGGGCTCATCTCACGAGAGGTCCGCCGCAACAGCCGTACCCCCAGGGCTCGTTCGAGCGAGGCCAGCGAGCGGGAGACGGCTGCCTGGGAGACGCCGAGGGCGAGGGCGGCGTCGGTGAAACTGCCCTCGTCGACGATCGCGACGAGACAGCGCAACTGCCTCAGCTCCACGTCCATGACCCGAGCATCCATGACTCAAGCGTATAGATGCCGACGGTGACGCATTTTGCGCAAAGATCGGACAGCCGCACGATCGGCTCATGCACACCCGCCCCGCACCCGCGCCGGCCCAGGCCGTCCCGGCAACCCAGGTGGCCCCGGCAGCTCCGGTGGCTCCGCTCGACGAGCCCCCCAAGCACACCGGCGGCCGTCTCGCAGGCGTGGTCACGATGATCGGCAGCGGTCTGTCCAACCAGACCGGCGCCGCGATCGGTTCCCTCGCCTTCCCCGTCCTCGGCGCCGTCGGCGTCGTCGCCGTACGCCAGTACGTCGCGGCCCTGGTGCTGCTGGCCGTCGGCAGGCCGAGGCCGCGTTCCTTCACCTGGCGCCAGTGGTGGCCGGTGATCCTGCTGGCCTTGGTGTTCGGCACCATGAACCTCTCGCTGTACTCCGCGATCGACCGCGTCGGCCTGGGCCTGGCGGTGACCCTGGAGTTCCTCGGCCCGCTCACCCTCGCCCTGGCCGCCTCGCGCCGCCGCGTGGACGTCTGCTGCGGGGTGATCGCCGCGGCCGGCGTCGTCATCCTGATGCGCCCGCAGCCATCGGCCGACTACCTCGGGATGGCCCTGGGCCTGCTGGCCGCCGGCTGCTGGGCGTCGTACATCCTGCTCAACCGCACGGTGGGCCGACGCGTCCCCGGAGCGCAGGGTGCGGCCGCCGCGGCCGGCCTGTCCGCGGTGATGTTCCTGCCGATCGGCGTCATCGTCGCCGTACGGAATCCGCCGACCGCCGGCGCCGTCGCCTGCGCGGTCGCGGCCGGTGTCCTCTCCTCGGCCGTGCCCTACCTCGCGGACCTGTTCACCCTGCGGCACGTACCGCCTCGGGCCTTCGGCCTGTTCATGAGCGTCAACCCGGTCCTGGCGGCCCTGGTCGGCTGGGCCGGCCTGGGTCAGGGGCTGGGTGGGCCGGAGTGGGCAGGCATCGGCGCCATCGTCGCCGCCAACTCGTTGAGCATCCTGACCTCGCGGAACTGACACGCAGCCAGATGAGCCATGGCGGTCGGCGAGAAAAGGGCTTGCAGGCACGCCGACCCCCGGCCTACGGTGCTGCGCATGGGTTCTCTGTGACAGTCCCCGCGCGACCGCGTTGAGCTCGGCTCCGCCGTCGCGCGTTCTCATCCGTGCTTGCGCTCCTCCCGTGCTGCCTCCTGTCCGGCGTGCAGCGCAGTGATCCGGCGTGCGCGGATGCGTCCATCCGCCCGTTCCGATCGGTTCGGCCGAGAACAGGGGACTCTTCCATGTTCACCGCACAGCTATCTCTTCAGAACGTCACCCGCCGCTATGACGCCCACGTCGTGCTGGACGACGTGTCCTTCAGCGTCAGGCCCGGCGAGAAAGCCGGCGTCATCGGCGACAACGGGGCCGGAAAGTCCACCCTGCTGCGGCTGATCGCCGGTCAGGACCGGCCCGACAACGGCGAGCTGACCGTGATCGCGCCCGGCGGTGTCGGCCATCTCGCCCAGTCGCTCGCCCTTCCACCCGAGGCGAGCGTCCAGGACGCGGTGGATCTGGCCCTCGCCGATCTACGCGATCTGGAGGCGCGGATACGCCGCGCCGAAGCCGGGCTCAAGGGCCTGGCGGAAGCGGAGCTCACCGTCGCGCTGGACGCCTACGCCCATCTGGTCGCCCAGTACGAGGCACGCGCCGGTTACGAGGCCGACGCCCGGGTGGACATCGCCCTGCACGGGCTCGGGCTGCCCGGTCTGGCACGGGACAGGCCCCTGGGCACCCTGTCGGGCGGCGAGCGGTCACGGCTGGCGCTGGCCGCGACCCTGGCCGCGCAGCCGGAACTGTTGCTGCTGGACGAGCCGACCAACGATCTGGACGACCAGGCCGTGGGCTGGCTGGAGGCCCACCTGCGGGCGCATCGCGGCACCGTGCTCGCGGTCACCCACGACCGGGTGTTCCTGGAACGGGTCACCACCACGATCCTGGAGGTCGGTGAGGGCAAGGTGACACGGTACGGCGACGGCTACGACGGCTATCTCGCCGCCAAGGCCGCCGAGCGGCGGCGCCGTCTGCGGGAGTACGAGGACTGGTGCGCGGAGCTGGCCCGCAACCAGAAACTGGCCGCCACGAACGTGGCACGGCTGGAGGCGATCCCGCGCAAGCTGCCGTTCGCCGTGTTCGGCCATGGCGGCTTCCGCACCCGTAGCCGTGGTCACGGGGCGATGGGCCGCATCCGCAACGCGAAGGAGCGTGTCGAACGGCTGACGGACCATCCCGTCGCGCCGCCGCCCGAACCTCTGGTGTTCGCCGCCCGCATGACGACAGCCGACGGCCGCACGTCGCAGACCGCGGCGGAGCTCGCCGACATCCGTGTCGGGGACCGGCTGCACGTGCCGTCACTGCGGATCGGCGGCGAGGAGCGGCTGTTGATCACCGGGCCCAACGGGGCGGGCAAGACGACGCTGATGCGGGTACTGGCGGGTGAGCTGAGGCCCGACGAGGGGACGGTGAGCACACGGGGCCGAGTGGGGCACCTGAGGCAGGAGGAGACTCCGTGGCCGCCTCGCCTCACGGTCCCGCAGGCGTTCGCGTACGGTCGTGGAGGGGACCTGGACGAACACACCGACCACCTCCTCTCGCTCGGCCTGTTCAGCCCCTCCGACCTGCGCCTGAAAGTGGACCAACTGTCCTACGGGCAGCGGCGCCGGATCGAGCTGGCCCGCCTGGTGAGCGAACCCGTCGACCTGCTGCTGCTCGACGAGCCCACCAACCACCTCTCCCCCGCCCTGGTCGAGGAACTGGAAGGAGCTCTGTCCGGCTACCGGGGCGCGGTGGTCGTCGTCACCCACGACCGCCGCATGCGCACCCGCTTCACCGGCACGCACCTGGAACTCAACGCCGGGCACGTGGCACAGGTTCAGGAGGCCGCAGTGAGCTGAGACCCGCAGGTCCCGACGCCAGGCGGGACAGCGCGTTCGGGCTGACCCGCCGGCGGCGCGGTAGTTGTGGCCGGTGCAGGCGCTACGGCTTTCGCGCCACCCCGCCGAAGTCGTCGACCTCGGCGGGGACTTCCTCACCGGACTCGCTGGGCCGCCACCGGGAGACGGAGACCACGCCGGGCTCCAGCAGCTCCAGGCCCTCGAAGAACCGGGCGAGTTCCTGCGGGCTGCGGTTGACGCGCGGGTTGTCGCTCGCCTCGTTCCACTGCTCGATCATCTCGCGCATCTGGCGCGGGTTGATCACCTCCGTGTCGTCGCAGAGCACGAGGTGGCTGCCGGAGGGCAGGGCGTCCATGAGGCGGCCGACGATGTCGTAGACGGTGTCGTCGGTGATGTGGGCGGTGATGCCCAGCAGGATCAGCGCGACCGGCCGGCCGAAGTCCAGTGTCTTGGCGGCCTGTTCCAGGATGGCCTCGGGGTCGCGCAGGTCGGCGTCGATGTAGTCCGTGGCCCCTTCGGGCGTGCTGGTGAGGAGGGCCTCGGCATGGGCCAGGACTACCGGGTCGTGATCGACGTAGACGATCCGGGTTTCCGGGACCAGTCTCTGGGCGACCTCGTGGGTGTTGTTCGCGGTGGGCAGGCCGGTACCCACGTCGAGGAACTGACGTATACCGGCCTCCCGGACGAGGTACTCCACCGTCCTGACGAGGAACGCCCGCTGTGCCAGGGCGATGTCGAGGATCGCCGGGTTGGCGCCGGCTATCTGGTCGCCGACCTGCCGGTCGATCTCGTAGCAGTCCTTGCCGCCGAGCCAGTAGTTCCAGATCCGGGCGGAGTGCGGCACGCCGCTGTTGATGAGCGGGCGTTCAATTGACATAGGGGCTCCCCGAGTTGAGCGGACGTCACTGCATAACCTAGACGTGGCGGCGGCGCGGTCGTCGGGGTGGCCGCAACCTACTGGACGAGCTCCCAGTCCTGTGAACCGTCGTCGACCGCGTTCTGCAGGGTCAGCGGCGCTCCGGCGGTCGCGCCGGTGAGGTACAGGCTGGGGTTCTTGACCGACTGCAACTTGTAGAAGCCGTCGGTGGTTTTGACGAGGTTCCAGCTGCCCGTGGCGCTGTTGTCGACCCACTGGCCGATCCGCTGGCCGACCGTCGCGTTCCCGGTCCAGATGGCCGCCGCGCGGCCGCCCGACTTGTTGAGAAGGGTCACGCCGCCGTTCGGCTCGGTCACCACGTGCCAGTACTAGGTGTCGCCGTTCGCCACCGAACCGGGCGCCTCCAGGCGGACGTCGGGAACGTCTCCGTTGCCGATGTTCGCGTCGTTGGTCTTGTTTCCGGTGCCGATCACCTGGTCGGTCCTGCGGTTGACGAGTTGGTGGTAGGCGCCGTCCGAGTGGCCGAGGTCGACCTCGGCGAAGCGGAGCGTCGACGTGCCCTGGTTGTTGAGGATGGAGACGCGGCCGGTGCCCTCGACGTACTGCAGGTTGCGGCTGTAGCCGGCCTGCGAGGTCGTCTGGTACTCCTTCCAGGCGCCGTCGCTGCGTCCGCTCTCGTTGACCCAGACATTGCCGCTGCCTGCGGCGTTGTAGACCAGGCGACCGCCGGGAAGCCTGATGAGGACCGGGCTGCCGCCCGTCGCCAGAGCCCGCGACCCGGTGTCCAGCGGCAGTGAGGTGACGCCCGTGCCCGTGGCGGAGCCGCGGTAGAACTTCAGCGGGTCGTCGGCGAGCACGTACCTGGTGTTGGCTCCGCCGCCCCAGTACTCGAAGGTCAGCAGCCACTTGCCGTCCGTGGTCCGGACGACGTTCGTCATGCCCGGCCGACCGCCGCCGATCTCCGTCTTGCCGCCGCCCATGTCCTGGGTCAGTCCGGCGATGTCGACGACGGGGGCGCTCCACGCCGCGCTGCGGCCGTCCCAGGTCTTGTGGACGAGGATCTGGCCCTTGGAGTCCGTGGCGGTGTCGTTGGCGGGATCCAGGGTGGGGACGCCTGTGGTGGCGTTGAAGCCGGTGTAGTCGTTCTCGTCGGAGTAGTAGCAGACGAGTTGGCCCTTGTGGACCATCAGGTACGGCTCCCAGAGGGGATCCACCTGCTTGTTCGTGTTCGCGGCGGCGATGTTCTGGCCGGTCGCGCCCGCGCTGCCGCCCTGCCAGCCGCCGGTGGCGATGACGTTGACGACCTTCCATGTCGCGCCGTCGTCGGTGCTGGAGTACAGGGCGATCGCCAGGTCCTTGCGGTCCCCGTCGTTGGTCGGCGTCCAGTTGGGGTCGGCGGCCTTGTGCTCCTTGTAGTAGTAGTCGTCGCCCGAGACGACACTCGCGAGGAGCAGGGTGCCCTGCTTCAGGTTGCCGACGTCCTGCGGCAGGACGTAGAGGTACGGGTTGGTCCAGTTGCTCGTGTACTTCGCGTACCGCGGGTCGCTGGAGAGGTACGCCGGAGCCTTGACCTCGGACAGCGGCTGCCATGTCGTGCCGTGGTCGTCGCTCCTGTACACCGGGAGGGTCTGCCTGTCCGCGCTTCCCGTCTCCGGGACGACCGTGGACCTCTCGAACGACGCGACCAGCCGTCCGCTCGGCAGCTGCGCCGACTTCGGGTAGACCGCGCAGTTGCCGCGCCCCTTCAGACATGGCTCGTTCCCGAGCTGGTACAGCGTTCCGCCCGTCGGGTTGTACGCCTGCGCTCCGGACGCGGGTATCGCCAGCATCGCGGATGCCGCGACGAAGGTTCCCAGCGTCTTTCTCAGCCTGCTTCCGTGCATGGCCCCTCCTTTGGGGATGACCTCGGTGATGCCGTGCCGACGGCCCTCGTGCGGGGCCGCCGGTGCCTACTCGGTGACGAGCACCCGTACGTCCCACGCGCCCAGCTCCAGCGCGCTGCCCGCGGGGATACGACCGCCGAGCAGGACATCGGACAGCTCCATCGGAGCCGCCACGCGGGCCGGCTCCCAGCTCCAGTTGTGGATCACGTGAACGCGACGTCCGTCGGGGGACGTCCCGGTCGTCGCGGTGACGGTCTCCGGCAGGTCGTCCCAGCCGCTGATCGCGGAGGGCGCGAGCCATTGCGCCAGTGCGCGGGCGAGGGAGCGGCCGGGGATCGTGCCGACGCAGGTGACGCGGCCCGCGCCGTGGCGGCGGGTGGTGATCGCGGGCCAGCGGCCGAAGTGCGGATGGTCGTATGCGGCGAGGACGTCGGCGTCGGTGACGGTGAGGCCGTCGGCCCAGCGGGTCGCCGTCGCGTCCTGCGGCAGTGGGAGCGGGCCGCCGGGCACGGAGTGGACGGGGAGGTCGCTCGCGAGGTTGCTGAACTCGTCGTACGTGACGCCCGCTGTCTCGGTGAGACGTCCTGGTTGCGGCTCCAGCCGGGCCCTGGCCTCGTGGTCGGCGTATCCGGTGCGCGGGCCGAGGACCAGGTGGCCGCCCGCGTCGGCGTAGGAGGCGAGCCAGTCGAGGGTCGCGTCGCTTGCGAGGTACAACGCCGGTACCACCAGCACCGGGTGACGGCGCGCGGCCTCCTGCGGCGCCATGCCCGCGCGCTCGCCGCTCGGGTCGTGCAGTTGGCGGGCGTGCACGATCCGCACCAGGCGGCCCGCCTCGAACGCGCCGCGGTAGAAGGGGTCGAGGATGCGGTGGTAGGCGGCGGCGTCGGGGTCGCCGTCCGGGGTCGCGAGCGGTGGGTGCTTCTGCATCAGCCACTTGCTGGGCGTCGAGTAGACCACCGTGATGTCGGCGTCCGGCTCCAGTCCCGCGACCAGCGGTCCGGCCTGCTCGAACTCGGCGCCCAGGCGGGCGAGTTCGGCGTAGGCACGGCCGGGCTGTCCGCTGTGCGGCAGGACGCCGCCCCAGTAGGTCTCGGCGCCGAAGCGCAGCGTCTGCCACTGCCAGTACTCGATCATGCGCGCGCCGCGCGCCACGTGCGCCCAGGCGGCCTGCCGCCACTGGCCGTCATAGGCGGGGCTGTTGTCCCAGGCGAAGCCGATGGAACTCGCGTTGGTCTCGGTGACCAGGAACGGCTCCTGGCGGGAGGAGAACATCCAGTCGGCGGTCTGGTACATCGACCACACGCCCGTGGTCTTCCACACCTGCTCGTGGCCGTCGGGAGTGGGGTCGGGGAGCAGGAGGCCGTCCTGCATGTCGTAGTACGGGTTGCCGGAGGCGATGTCGAGGCGGGCGGACAGTTCGTCGTCGGCCACGCCCTGCCGGGTGTAGGAGATGCAGGTGGTGACGAAGTGCTCGGGGCGGGCGTACTCCCGCACGATGTCCGCCTGCCAGCCGATGAACTCGGTGACCTGGCGGGCCTGGAACTCCCGCCAGGCGACGTCGTACTGGGGCTGGGCGTTGCCGTCCGGGGTCCACAGGTCGGCCCAGTCGGAGAGCCGGTGGGACCAGTAGACCAGGCCCCATTCACGGTTGAGGGTCTCGACGTCCCCGTACTTGTCGCGCAGGTGGTCGACGAAGCGCTGGAAGACGCCCTGGTTGTGGAAGAGGTGCAGGCCGGGTTCGTTGTCGACCTGCCAGCCGATGACCGCCGGGTGGTCGGCGTATCGTTCGACGATCTTCCGGATGACCCGCTCGGCATGGAAGCGGAAGGCGGGGTGGGTGAAGTCGGCCTCTTGCCGACCGCCCCAGCCGATGCGCCGGCCGGTGGCGTACTCCCCGGTGATCTCCGGGTACTGGCGGGCCAGCCACGGCGGTACGGCGTAGGTCGGGGTGCCGAGGATGACGGAGATGCCGCGCTCGTGGGCGCCGTCGAGCACCGGCTGGAGCCAGTCGAGTTCGAAGCGGCCGCTCGCAGGCTCCCAGGTCGACCAGACCGACTCGCCCACCCGGATCACGGTGAAGTTCGCCCCGGCCATCAGGTCGAGGTCCGTCTTGAGCCGTTCGTCGGGCCGCAGTCGGGGGTCGTACTCGGGCGTGTACTCGTGGTAGTACGCGGCGCCGAAAAGGACGCGGGCGGGCAGTTCCGCCATGAAGGAACCTCCGGGAGATGAGAGGGAGTTACTGCTTGACGCCGCCGGTGGCCAGGCCGCTCTGCCAGTAGCGCTGGAGCAGGAGAAAGGCGATGACGAGCGGCACGATGGAGATCAGGGAGCCGGTCACGACGAGCGGGAGCATGTCGCTGCTGGCGCCGGCCCCGCCGTTCTGCGCCTGCGCGGCCCAGGAGGAGAGGCCGACCGTGATGGGGTACAGATTCGGGTCGTTGAGCATGATCAGTGGCAGGAAGTAGTTGTTCCAGGTCGCCACGAGCGTGAACAACAGGACGGTGACGAGGCCGGGAGCGAGCAGCCTGAGCGCGATCCGGAAGAAGATCCGTGCCTCCCCCGCCCCGTCGATGCGGGCGGCCTCCAGGAGGCTGTCCGGGACGGCGTCGGCCGCGTAGATACGCATGAGGTAGAGGCCGAAGGGGTTGACGAGAGAGGGCAGGATGATCGCCCAGGGGGTGTTGACCAGGCCGACCTCGGCGAACAGCAGATAGGTCGGGATCGCCAGCGCGGTCGCCGGGACCATGATGGCGCCGAGGACCAGGTTGAACGCGGCACGGTCGCCGCGGAAGCGGAACTTGGCGAAGCCGTATCCGGCGGCGGCCGCCAGCAGCGCGGCGCCGACCGCGCTGACGACGGCGTACACGGCGGTGTTGAGCAGCCAGTCCACGAAGACGCCGTCGTCCTGGGTGAAGGTGGCCTTGATGTTCGCCCACAGCTGCGGGGCGTCGGAGAACCACAGGCCGAAGCTGTTGATCAGGTCCTGGGTGCCCTTGGTCGAGGCGACCAGCAGCCAGAACAGCGGGAGCAGGAAGTAGGCCAGGGCCGCCAGCATGGCGACGGTCAGTGGAGTACTGCGGCGGCGGGCAGCGGGCCGGTGCCGCACGGGTGCGGTGGGGGCCGATGCGGTCGCCGGCGGCTGCACGGTGGTCGTCATGCGGCCCTCCTGCGGTTCGCGGTGAGGAGTACGACGTAGGAGGCGATGACGATGACCAGCCCGAGGAGGAAGGAGACCGTGGCCGCGTAGTTGAGCTGGTTTCCGGTGAAGGCGAGGGAGTAGGCGTAGAGGTTGGCGGTGTAGGAGCTGCTGATGACCTCCGGGGCGATCTTCATCAGCAGGTTCGGCTCGTTGAACAGCTGGAAGCTGCCGATCACCGAGAACAGCAGGGTCAGCAGGAGCGCGGGCCGCAGCGCGGGCAGTTTGATCGACCAGGCGATCCGCCAGGCGCCCGCCCCGTCCATCGCGGCCGCCTCGTACAGGTCCTGTGGGACGGTGCGCAGGGCCGCGTACAGGATGATCATGTTGTAGCCGACGAACTCCCAGGTCACGATGTTCGCCAGGCTGCCGAGCATCCAGCCCTCACTGAGGAAGTGCGGGGCCGGGATGTCCAGTTCCCGGCTCAGCTGGGCGAACGGGCCGAAGTCGGGGCCGTACAGATAGCCCCACATGAGCGCGGCGACGACGCTCGGGACCGCGTACGGCACGAATATGCCCAGCCGGATCACGCGCGCCAGCCGCAGCAGGCCGCTGTCGAGGGCGAGCGCGAACACCAGGGCCAGCAGCAGCATCAGCGGGACCTGGATCACGAAGAACAGGGCCACTCGGCCGACGCCGTGCAGGAGGAGGGGGTCCTTGAGGGCGGTGACGTAGTTGTCGAGGCCGACGAAGACCGTGCCGCCGATGAGGCGTTGCTGGAAGAGGCTGAGGTAGGCGGCGTAGCCGAGCGGAGCGAGGAACAGCAGGAGAAAGAGGATCAGGAACGGGGCCACGAACAGGGGCCCCGGCCCGCCGAGCCGGCGACGCGGCGGTCCGGCTCGGCGCTGCTTCCTGTCGTATGCGGCCGTGGTGGCTGCCATCTCAGGCCCCCTTGACCGTGAAGCCCTGGTTCTTGGCGTACGTCGTCAGCCGGGACTGCCAGGTGCCGAGGGCGGCGACGGTGTCGGCCTGGTCGGCGAGGGACTTGCCGACGGTCTCGGTCCAGTCCTTCGCCGCCTGGTCCAGGAACGGCGGCCACTGGAAGGAGGTCGGGACCGTGTCGCTGATGTCGGCGAAGATCTCGTTGACCTTCTGGCCGCCGTAGAAGGCGGGCGCGTCGCCGGTGTAACTCGGGTCCGCGAGCAGGGCCTTGGTCGCCGGGAAGAAGAACTGCTTGGTGGCGAACATCTTGGCGCTCGCCGGGTCGCTGTTGAGGAACTGGGCGAACCGGGCAGCCGCGATCGGGTTCTTGGTGGAGCGGATCACGGCGGTCGTGGAGCCTCCCCAGTTGCCGGA
The DNA here is from genome assembly GCF_044764885.1 of Streptomyces sp. NPDC093591. Lineage (NCBI taxonomy): Bacteria > Bacillati > Actinomycetota > Actinomycetes > Kitasatosporales > Streptomycetaceae > Streptomyces > Streptomyces sp. NPDC093591. The sequence goes on along the minus strand of NZ_JBIWIY010000001.1, from coordinate 776,186 downwards.
GACCGGCTTGGCCGCGTCCCACTGCGGCAGCGGCGCCGCCCGCCACTTGCCCGCCGTGGCCTTGGCGGAACCGGACAGGAACGCAGGACCCCAGGCCGCGGTGAGCCAGGTGGCGTACTTGCCCTTGTTGAACCCGGCGTACCAGCCGTCGGTGAAGTCCGGGTCGGTGCTGATGACGCCTTCCTTCGCGAGCCCGCCCCAGTACTCGGCGAGCTTCTTGGAGACCGCGTCGTCGACGCTGATGGAGAGGTCGCTCTTGCCGGAGGTGGCGTACGGCTTCGCGCCCGCCTGCCACAGCAGGCCGTGCCAGGCGGCGGGCTCGTTCGCCGCGAGGTTGGTCAGGTAGACGTCCGGGTCGGCCTTGTGGAGCTTGCGGGCCGCGGCCGCGAACTCCTCCCAGGTCCCCGGCACTTGGATGCCGTGCTTGTCGAAGATGTCCTTGCGGTACAGCATGCCCATCGGTCCGGTGTCCTGCGGGATCGCCCAGACCTCGCCACCGGGCCCGCTGACCTGTCCCCACGTCCAGTCGACGAACTGGTCCTTCAGCTCGGCGGCGCCGTACGGGCTCAGGTCCAGCAGGCTGTCGGTGATCGTGAAGGTGGGGACCGCCTGGTACTCGATCTGCGCCATGTCGGGTGCGCCGGTGCCGGCCTTGAGGGCGGTGCGCAGCTTGGTGTAGTGCTCGACGCCCTGGCCTGCGTTGACGACCTTGACCTTGATCGCGGGGTACTTCTGCTCGAAGAGCGCGACCTCGTGCTGGATGTCCGGAGCCCAGGTCCAGAACGTCAGCTGGGTCGGCGTCTTCATCGCCTTGTCGATGTCGGCCTGGCTGACCGGCTTGGCGGAGGCGGAGGAGCCGCCCGAGCCGCTGCCGCCGCACGCGGCGAGCGCGCCGCCGAGGGAGAGCGCTCCGGTCGCGGTGAGGAACCGCCGACGGCTCATGGGGGACGTGGGAACGAAGGATCGGGGCATGGTGAACTCCCGCCGGTGGGCATAGGGACGGCGCGCCTGGCGAGGGCGCGTCACATGGGTCGGAAGAGAGAAGAGGGGTGAGGACGGGCGAGGCGCGGACGTCGCTACCAGGGCATTGGGGTCGCCATGTTCGGGTGGGCGTCGCGCGGGGCTGGGCCGGCACACGCGTCAGGTGCCGTGCCGTACAGCGGAAGTCCACGGTCGTGGAAGGTTTTTGCGGGGCGGTGGCCGACGCGGGCGCGGGCTCGCCGCCCGGCCGCGAGCGGGTGCCGCTCGGGCCGGGGTGCTGCTCAGTCGGTGGCGGGCGGTCCGCTTCCGGCCGGTGGTGCGTGTGGCGAGCCGTCGGTGCCGGAGGCCGGGCGCCGTCCGTGTGCTGAGGGCTTCCGGTCCGACGGGGGTGCGGTCGAGGCCCGGACGATCAGTTCGACGGGCGGATCGCTCGCTGTTGCAGGTTCCGCGTCCGGTTTCTCGATGGCCTGCACCAGGAGCCGGAGCCCTTCGTGCGCCACGGCGTCGAACGGCTGGCGCACGGTGGTCAGCGGAGGAGCGACGTAGGCGGAGACGGGGATGTCGTCGAAGCCGACGACACTGACGTCGTCCGGCACCTGCAGTCCGGCTTCCGTCAGAGCGCGGATCAGGCCGATGGCCATGTCGTCGTTGGCGGCGAACACCGCGGTGACGTCATCGGCGGAGGCGAGTTCGCGGCCCGCGGCGTAGCCGGAGGCGGCCGACCAGTCGCCCTCGATGACGGGCGGATGGTGTCTGCCGCGCGCCGACAGCGCCGCCCGCCAGCCCTCGATGCGGTCCCGGGCGGCGAACCACCGCTGCGGACCGGCGAGGTGATGGACCGTCACATGACCGAGGTCCAGTAGGTGTTCGGTGGCCGCCCGCGCCAGCGACTCGGCACCGACGCCCGCGGTCACGGCCCGGTGACCGCCGAACGTCGCGGGCGCACCGAGCACCAGGACCGGCACGTCGACGCTGAGGGCGGCCGACCCCTCGTCGATCGGTTCGGATACGACGATGCCGTCCACGCCCTGTTCGAGCAGCGAGTCCACGGCCCCGGCGACACCTCCCGGGTCGCCCTCCAGTGTGTTGACCACCCGGAGCGCATAGCCCGCGTCCCGGGCGGCCCGCTCGATGCCGATGAGCAGCGAGGCCGGCCCGTACAGGGCGGTCCCCAGCGTGACCACGCCGATGGAGCGGGTGCGCCCCGAGGCCAGTGCCCGGGCCGCACTGTTCATCCGGTAGCCGAGCTGTCCGGCGGCTTCGAGCACACGCCGACGGACGTCGTCGGAGACGTAGCGCTCACCGTTGAAGACCCGGGAGACCGTCTTCTGCGAGACGCCGGCCCGCCGGGCCACGTCCACGGCACGGGGCGCGCCAGGGCTCCCGCCCTGTCCTCCCACTCGCGTCATTGGTGTCTCCCGATGTCCGGCGGCTCAGATCCTAGCGAGTCAGAGCCAGTCGCCAGGAGCCGTGCCCTGTATGACTGCGCTGTCATGACTGCGGTGTCATATCTACGCAGTCGAACAGGACGTGTCAAGACTTCACACAGCACGACGGCCGGTCCACGGCGAGGTACGCGCCCTCTGACGGGCACCTGCGGCAGGCCTTGAAGCCGCCGGTGCAGGACGGGCAGGGCGAGCAGCAGGGCGGGCAGCGGGAGATCACGACCGGGAAGGAGGCGGCCGGCAAGCGGATCGACCTGCGGGTCGCGCACTGCGCCGTCGTCGGCGGTGGACTGATCGTCCGCTTCAAGCAGTTCATGGATACTGCAGAGGTGCGCGACGCGATGATCCGCAACGTGTGATCGCGGCGAACGGGAACACCGCGCCCGGGCATCGGCTGGACGGGCACGGTGCGGCCACGGGATCGGCCGGTGGAGCCTCCGGGGAGAAGCGGGCGGGTCTCAGGGGCTCAGCTCATGGGCAGCGCGATCACGCCCGTCCTGCGCCGCACCGCCCCCGCCGTCCCCCGCACCTGACGGCTGCCCGCCGTCGGCCTGTGGGCACGCGCCTGCACCTACGTCGTCAACGGCCGGCCCCCGCGCCGCACCGGCCAGGCCCTCTCGCTGGTCTCCCTCGCCGCATGGATCCTCATCGCGCTCCGGGCGACCGGCGCTCGCGAAGGACGCCGACACCTGCCGCGGCTTGCGCACCGAGCAGCTCGACCAGGCGCTGGGGAGGACCACCCGACCGTCCGTCAGTCGCCGCCCCACAGACCACCGGTACCTCCGCCGCGCCCAAAGCCCACGCGACGGAAGGCTGACGGCGGGCGCCGGAAAAGGACCCTCACCGCGCGAGTGAGGAGATCTGATCGTCAGCCCCGCCACAGCCATGCACTATCGGCCCCACATCGGCGCGAGCCTTACTGACGCCGCTGGCCGAGGATGCAGAACTCGTTACCTTCGGGGTCTGCCAGCACAACCCACGATTGATCGCCCTGGCCGATATCAACACGCTGTGCGCCATGAGCCACCAGCCGAGCCACTTCGGCTTCCTGATCATCGGGCCTGAAGTCGAGATGCAGCCGGCTCTTGGCCTTCTTGGCCTCATCAAGCCGGACGAAGTCCAACCCCGGCAGGCGATCCGGCTCCGGGCGGATCTCGAACTCCTCATCGGAGGAGTGGACCACAACCCAGCCAAGGGCCTCGGCCCACCACTGCCCCAAGGCCACCGGATCCGCCGAGTGAACGATTACCTGTTCCCATTCCAAGGTCATCCGGAGAGCTTAAGCCTGCCAGGGCTGCGGACAACAGGCCCACCGAGCCGGTGGCCCACCTGGTCCTGGAGTCCCGACGACACCGACCAACTGCGTGGTCGCATGTCCCGGACGATCAGCGGAAGTAGACAACCGACCGAACAGCGTCCGTGAGGTGGGCGGTTCCTGAACGTCCGTCGACGCAGTCCTGTGGGCCCCGGATGGCAACAATCCGCACTGGCACATCTGGGTCCTCTGGGGCTGCGCCACTGCCTCGGCGGGATCAGGATGCACGGCACTCGGGCGGTCGGCGAACCACGCGCACGCCTGGTAGGCCTTCGGACCGGCCTCAGTTCGCCGCCGACCGCGAGACGGGCGGCGCCACCAGGGCAGGTCAGCCCCTTCACGTAGTGTTCTGGCATGGCGCTGACCGACATAACACGCCGTGAGGTCGAGAAGGCGATCGAAGAGTGCGATCGGCTCGGTCGTGACGCCTTCCTCAAGCGTCACGGCTTCCGACCCGCTCGCCGCTACCTGCTGTCGCACGAGGGCAAGCACTACGACTCCAAGGCGATCATCGGTGTCGCGCACGGTTTCCTGTCCGGTCAGCGGCCGCTGGCTGCGAGCGACTTCTCCGGCGGCGCGGCGCACGCCGCCGGCCTGCTGAGGAGCCTCGGTTTCGACATCGCGGAGGAACATCCGGTGACCGGTCTCACCCCTGACGACCTCGTCCACCGTGTCACTCATCTGAAGGTGAACCGTTCCTCCGGTCTCCCCGCCCTCTACCAACCGATCACACTGCTGTGGGCGATGGGCCGAGCGCTGCGTGGCGAACCCCGGCTGCTTCCCTGGCTCGAAACCGAGGAGGCTCTCAAGACCCTCCTGGACCGACACGGTGTGAGAGGTGAACGGCCACGCCCGGACTATCCGATCGCCTCTCTCCACCGTGTCGGGATCTGGACGTTGCACGACTACACGGAACCCGTACCCACTGCCCACGGTGACGCGAAGGTGCGCCGCTGGTTCGCTGCCAACCAACCAGTCGGGGGCCTGGCCGATCCCCTGTACGCGTTGTTCCGAGACTCCGAGATAACCCGCCTTGCCGTGATCGACGAGCTTGTCGACGCCTTCTTCGACGGCCTCGACTGCGCTCCGCTTCTCGCTGACGTCGGTTTGAGCGACGTCGAGGCGAACGACCTCCCTGAGACGACCGAGCAGGAGCCGGAGCAGTGGCTCATCTCGGCGGCCGAATACGAGCGCGGTTGCAGGCTGGTCGAGCAGCGGGAAGCGAAATTCCGTGAAGAACGGGTCTTCCACACCACGCAGCGTCCTAGGCGCTCACGTGCCGCCCGCCATCTCGTCCTGCGCCGAAGCAAAGGACGCTGCGAGAACCCGCAGTGCACGGGCCAGCCTGCCGATGTGACCGACCGGAATCATCCGATACTCGAAATCGATCACGTGGTGGACCTCGCCAGCGGCGGTCGCGATCACCCGAGTCAAATGGTGGCGCTCTGCCCAAATTGTCATGCCGTGAAGACGCGTGGACGTACACGCGAAGTGCTGCGCGAAATCCTGCTCCGCGTCGCGGCGGAGCGCCACAATGCGATGCCGCATACGGTCTGATGCTGTTCGCGGCGATCACCCATCGAGACTCGCTTCGGACCGCTGCGGCAGCCCTCGCCAACTCGAACCATCCCAACCACGCCGCCCAGACACGGGAGTTGCACCGCTGCCTGCCTGCGCCAGCGCAACCACAACGCCCGCCCCCCGACGTCCTGGCCGCTCAACGCCATGAACGCGCTCTGGTCCGCGGCAAGAACGGCACCCGCCGGCCCGGACGCCCGCTCGCTGTCTCGGTGTGATCACTCAGCCGGGTGATCCCGGGCGCCTGATCAGCGGTATAGAGGCCGCTGCACGGAGTGGCCGTGACGAAGTGCCGTGGAGAGCCCTTAATTTGCGTGCGTGGTCAGTACCTCGCTTCCCTCGCAGGCGTTTTCCCGCACTGCGGCATCCAGCAATCCTCAGGCTTCAAGTGCGCATTCGTGGTGGGCAGGTGGGCTGTGTGTCGCGGCCCTTTCGGTGGCTGCCTATACGGGGTTTCGGCTGCCGTCGCTCTGGTCCGTGACGCTTCAGACGACGTCGCTGGCCGACGGCTTCCACCGCCGTTTCCTCGTCGCGACCGTGCTCTATCCGATCGCCGAGTGGGCAGGGAACGCCTACTGGTTCTATGCGGCGGTCTCGTTCGGCATCCTGGCGCTGCTGCTCGCCGTCATCGTCACCACTGTGGTGCGGGCCACGACGCCGGTCCGGCGATGGCTGCCGGTGGCATTCTTCCTTCACCCGGCGGGCGGCTACCTGTTCCACGAGGTCGGCTACCTTGACCAGGCTCTGTTCCTCCTGCTGTTCGTCGCCCTGTGGCTCGGCTACCGCGGCTGGTGGTGGGCGGCGACGCTGGTGATGACGCTGGCGCCGATGGCCCATGAGATCAGTGCGCTGACCGTGATCCCGGTGTGGCTGCTGGCCGTGTGGCGCTCGTCGCTGGCGACACGCACCGCGTTCGCGGCAAGCATCCTGCCGGTGGCGGTGAACGCTGTGCTGTTCGCCGTGCCGCCTGCGGTTCCGGGAGCGCGAGAACACCTGATCACGCGGATCAGTGAGGGTGGATGGAACTGGCGCGAGGACGCGCTCGCGCTCTTCTTCCGTACCCAGGTCCAGAGCTGGAGTGCTTACGACCCTTGGAACGTCGCGCTGTACCTGGCTCCGCTCGTCCTTGTCGTCATGGTGGTGACGGCCGTCGTCGTCGGGCCCGGCCAGGACGCGCGCGGCTGGGTGACACGGTCTCTGGCCGTGGGCGCGAGTGGCGCGCCGTTCTTGCTGGCTTTCGGCGGGTGGGATCAGCACCGGTGGGCGTTCCTGCTCTGCGTGAACCTCACCATCGTGGCGTGGATGTGGTGCGACGGTCACGAGAACATGAAGCGTGCGGCGGTCGCGCTCGGGCTGGGGCTCTTGCTGATCACCCATACGCCTCTGCACTACTTCGACGGGTACACGTCCGTGCCGCTGACAGGTACCGCGTTCAAGTCCTACGAGGAGGGAGCGCACCCAGGCCCCGACGGTGGTCCGTTCGATGTGCCGCTTCGCTGGTAGCAAGCACACCGTGCTCGTGTGACCCACCATACGAACTGCTCGAACGTCTGCCCCTCGCACTCGGGGAGCCTGCGCCCCCGGACCGACCCTGCCGCGGCTCCCGGAACGGAGGGCTCCGTCGGCGACAACGGACGGGTGGAGACCGTGACGATGCGGGAGGGCAAGTCAGCCGGCCTCAGCTATGCCGGATCCGCCAATCCGGAGCATGCGTTCGCCTCGTCGCTGTCGAGGAGTGTGGTCAGGGACGCCGTCACCGCTCGCTCGGCGGCGGTGAGGGCGCCCTCGATGTGCCCGGCGTACTGGTCGGCCGTCTCGGTCGAGGCCCAGTGCAGCCGGCCGCCGAGCGCGGGCTGCTGGTAGAGGGGGTGCCCGAACAGGGAGTAGTCGGCCAGGCGGTGCACGCCGGGTGGAGCGGTCCACTGCTCGCTGCTCCAGTCCTGTACGTGGAGCGTCTCGGGCTCGGCGGCGGCAGGGCCGAAGAGCCGCGCCAGCTGGGCGGTCACCGCCTGCTCGAAGTCGGGACCGACGGCCTGGACCGCGGCGAAGCCGAACAGCGCGGCCGACCGCCCGCCCGGGCCCGACATGTCGTGCAATTCCTGGAGTGGTCCGCTTCTGCTGGCCGCCGCCCCGGCGAGTCCTTCGTCACGCCAGAAGGCAACGGGGTAGCGGGCGACGACCTTGGCGACCGCCCCCATCCACACCGGGGTCGACCGGGCGAGGCGGACCAGCTCCGCGGGCAGTTCCGGGCCGAAGTCGATGCGCGCGAGGGCGAGCGCGGGAGGGACGGCCACAATGACGTGCTCGGCGTGCAGCACCGAGTTCCGCGTGTGGACTTCGAGCCCGCCGGTGGCGCTGCGGTGGATCGCGGTGACGGGACTGTCCAGCCGTAGGACGTCCGTGGGTAGTTCGGCCGCGAGAGCGCGGGCGAGGGTGTCGGCTCCCGGGGTGAAGCGGCGGGCGGGGGCGTCGATCAGGTTGCCGGACAGGCGACGTACGCCGGTGGCGTCCTGTACGAGCGTGTCCCCCGCCAGGTGCTGCTCGAAGGTGTCGATGCCGAGCCGCGCGACGAGTTCCGCGACCCGTCGCTCCCCGTCCCAGAACCAGGTGGCCCCCAGATCCAGACCCCCTCCTGGCGGGGCGGCCGCGCTGAGCAGACGCCCACCGACGCGCTCGCGCGCCTCCAGGCACACGGTGTCGCGTCCGGCGGCGACCAGCGAGGCTGCCGCGGCGAGCCCGGCGATCCCGGCCCCGACCACGACGACGTCGTGACCGTCCTGCTGGAGCATGTACAGCTCCCTTTCTCTCGTGGCGGACGGCCCTCAGGCGCCGGTCGTCAGGACCATCCGGAAACGGGCCTTGCCGTTCTGCTGGGTGTCGAGCGCCTGCTGCGCCTCCTCCAGCGGGACGGTCTGCATCCGGGGGCGGACACCGGTGGCGACGGCGAAGCGCATGGCCTGTTCGGTGTCGGCGGGGCTGCCGGTCAGATGACCGGTGACGCTGCGAGCCCCCATGACCAGCTTGGGCACGGGCAGTTGGAGGGGGGATCCGTCGAAGCCGACGACGGTGAGCCGCCCGTGCGGGGCGAGCCCGTCCACCAGCTCCGCCAGCGGCTTGCTGCTGGAGGCCGTGGACAGGATCAACCGCGCCCCGCCCAACTCCCGCAGCGCCGCACCGGGTTGCTGCCGCTCGGTGTCGAGGTAGTGCCGCGCGCCCAGTTCCTCGGCGAGCCGGCGCTTGTCCTCGCCGCGGCCGATGGCCACCGTCTCGAACCCCATCGCAGCGGCGAACTGCACCGCCAGATGTCCCAGGCCCCCGATCCCGAGGACGGCGACCAGGTCGCCCGGCCCGGCACCGGAGTGCCGCAAGGCGTTGAAGGTGGTGACGCCGGCGCATCCGAAGGGCGCGGCCTCCTCCGCAGTAAGGCCCTCGGGGACCCGCGCCAGAGTGGAGGCGGGCACCGTGATCGTGCTGGACCAGCCGCCGGGATACGCCATGCCCGGGACCTTCCTCCGGACAGTGCACGACATCCCCGGTACGGCAGGCGGAGCAGTACCCGCAGCTACCGCCGAACCAGCCGACGGTCACCCGCTCCCCCACCTCCCACCCCTGCACCTGGGGCCCGAGCTCCGCGATCACACCGGCGACCTCATGGCCGGCCGTGAGCGGGAACCCGGTCGCCGGGGCGGGATTGCGGACCGTACCGATGTCGGCGCCGCAGATACCGGTCGCCGCCACGTCGATACGCACCTCGCCGATGCCGGGTGACTGCGCCCGCACCGGGACGACCTGTACGGCGGCCCCGGGCTCCGCGACCTGGGCGGCCCGGTGCACGCGGTTGACATTCTGGGACACGGCAATCTCTCCTTGAAAAGAAATAGGAGCGCGGATCTCCCCGAAATATCGCGCGCGACTTCGCTCTGCACCGTAAGACCTCCCGGACGGCCCCGGTAGAGGATCATGGTGAATGAGGGTATAAATAGTGGCTATAGCCATGAGGGGAGCAGGGCAGTATGAACATCGAGGGGCTGCGCTACGCCCGGGCCGTCTCCACGACGAAGTCGTTCAGTGCGGCCGCCCGCGCCTACGGCGTCACCCAGCCCGCACTGTCCAACGGCATCGCACGCCTGGAGCAGGAGCTCGGCGTGACCCTGTTCGAGCGCTCCCCGCGCGGAGTCAAGCCGACCCCGGACGGCACACGGATCCTGCCCATGATCGACCAAGCCCTCGACGCCCTGGACGCGATCGTCGCCGAGGCCCAGCGACTGGCCAACCCGGCCCCCGACACGATCCGCATGGGCGTCTCACCCCTGATCGGCGCCGACCTCGTCGCCCGGGCCTTCGACGCCGCCCGCAACCTGGACCGGCCACGCGACCTGGTCCTGCGCGAGGCAGATCTCACACACCTGCGCAAGGACCTCCAGGCAGGCCGCCTGGACCTCCTCCTCGTGCCCGCCGTGCAGGCCATGCCCACATTCCGGCATCGCGTCATCGCCCGCGAACCGGTCGTCGTGATCGATCCGGCCCACTCCCGGACCGAGAGCCCGGTCGAACTCCACGCCGCGGCCGACGCCGCCTACATTCTCGTACCGGACAGCTGCGGGCTGACCACCTTCACCACCGAGCTCTTCCGCAGCCACGACCTGCCGCTGCGCACCTACCCCGGCGAAGCCTCCAACTACCGTGTGCTGGACGAGTGGGCGCGGATGGGCGTGGGCGCCGCGCTCCTGCCCCAGTCGAAGACCACACACGAACACGGCAGCTCGCGTCCTCTCGTCCGGGCCGGGGCTCCCGTCGAGATCACGTATGAGGCGGTCTGGGACAACGCAACGCCTCTCGCAGCCGACTTGGAGGACTTCGTCACCTCCCTCACCCAGCTCACCGAGCTCACCGAGCTCACCTATGAGGAGACGGGCGATTGACAGAGGTTATGGCTCCATAACCTCGGAACCTCGACTGAACTGACGGTCAGGAATCTAATGTCGCGGTCATGTCCTATCTCGTCCATGACCGGTGTGGGAAGCCTTTCCTCCACAGCATTCACGGCTTACTTTCCACGGAACCGGAGATCAGGACCTACGAAGCGGTCCGAGAAAGGCACGGCATGATCACGAGCGGGGACGCCGCCATACTGGACGACCCTGTGGGCGCGTCGCTGCGGGGCCACCATGCAGGGTTCGCCCGGCGACTCGGCCGGGCCGTCACCTACCAGCCGGGCGTCGCGACCTTCTCGGCGGTGTCCTCCACGCCTGACGCGGCGGACTGGGCCGACCTCGCACGGCTGCTCGGCCGAGGCGAGTTCGCCGACATGTTCAGCTCCCCGGCGACACCGCCGCCGGACTGGGAGCCTGTCTTCGTCCTCGACGGCCGGCAGATGATCTGGCGCGGCGGCAACCGAACCGGTCAGACTCATGCCGCGAGGGATACGGGCGTCGTCGAACTGGCTGCGGCCGATGTTCCCGAGATGCTCGCCCTCGTGGGGCGGGCCGAGCCGGGGCCGTTCTGGCCGCGCACCCATGAACTCGGCACCTACCTCGGTATCCGCGCCGAAGGCCGGCTGGTGGCCATGGCGGGCGAACGGCTTCGACCTCCGGGATGGACCGAGATCAGCGCCGTCTGCACGGCCCCCGAGGCACGCGGGCAAGGCCACGCCCTCCAGCTGGTGCGCGCCCTGGTCGCACGCATCCTGTCTCGGAACGACCGCCCCTTTCTGCACGTGGCCGAGACGAACACCGCCGCGATCGCGTTGTACGAACGACTCGGCTTCGAAAACCGCAGGCAGGTGACGTTTCGCGGGTTCCGTACGCCGAGAGCGTGCGCCGGCGGAGCCCGGGCAGACCACCAGCCCTCCGCCTGAGGGCTGTGCGGCGCATGCACGCGCACGTCGAGTCGGCGGCGTCGAGCGACGCGCATGAGGGCCCAGGCCCCCACTGCGGTCAGCTGCGTTCCTGCCTGTCCGCCGGCGGAGAGAGTGCGGCCTGCTCCGCCGGCGGCAGCGGGCATTCGGGACTCATCAACCCTGCTGTGCGACGAGGCTCGCCGGGCGCAGGTCGGTCCAGTGGGACTCCACGTATGCGAGGCACGCTTCACGCGTCTCCTCGCCGAAGACGGTCTCCCAGCCGGCCGGAATCTCGGCGAAGGAGGGCCACAGGGAGTGCTGGTTCTCGTCGTTGACCAGCACCAGGAAGCGGCCCTGGGAGTCCTCGAACGGGTTGGTGGTCATGCGTGGTCACTCCTTGCGGACGTCGTGGACGTTACGGTGAACAGCTCCGAGAGCGGCTGCTCCGGATTGGCTGCCGCACGGCGCAGCAGTACCAGAAGTTCGTCGGCGAGCCGCTGTGTCTTGGCGGTGCCGAGCAGATCGGTCGCGTGGATCAGCCCGCAGTGCACGGGGCCGGCGCCTCGCGGCTCGTAGAAGCTGAGGGTCAGCTCCGCGCGGGCCGAGCCGGTCGGCACGGCGTGGAGCGTGCCGATGCCGCCCTCCAATCGCTCCACGTCGGCCTGTTCATGGTGGATCACCATGACCTGCGGGCCCCGCGGGGACAGGTCGGTCGCCCGTACGACCTCGTCGAACGGGAGCTCTTGTCGGTCCAGGGCGTTGAGCGTCGTCTCCCGGACCCGGGTGAGCAGTTCGGCGAAGGTCGGGTCCCCCGCTGTGTCGGTGCGCAGCACGACCGTATTGAAGAAGCAGCCGACCAGATCGGCGAGTTGGTCGTCGGTTCGGCCGGCGACCATCGTACCGATGGGCAGGTCGGTGCCCGCGCCATGTGCGGTGAGCAGGGCGGCCAGAGCCGAGTGCAGCACCATGAACATGCTGGTGCCGGTGGCTCGGGCGAGCCGGTCGACGGCCGCGTGCAGCTCCTCGTCGAGGACGAAACCGACGTGGTCGGCCGCCGGACGCGACGTGCCGGGTGTGGTGGGACGGGGCCGGTCGGCGGGCAGCGCCAGCTCGCGCGGGGCGTCCTTGAGGGTCTGCCGCCAGTAGGCGAGCTGTCGGCTCCCCCGGCTGTCGGGGTCGGTGAGGTCGCCGAGCACCTCGCGGGCCCAGCGGGTGTAGTCGGTGTACGTCACCGGCAGCGGCTCCCACTGGGGTGCCCTGCCCTCCGTACGGGCCGCGTACGCGCTGGTGAGGTCGCGGAACAGGGGTACTACCGACCACTCGTCGACCGCGAGGTAGTGCATGGTCAGCAGTACCGCCTGGCTGCCGTCCGGGCCGGTGAGCAGCCTGGCCCGCAGGGGCGCCTCGATCTCCAGGTCCGGTGTCCGGGCCGCGAGTTCGGCCAGTCGCGCGTCGAGGTCGGCACACCGCTCGACGGCCAGGGCAGGGGCTTGCGTCTCCCGCTGGTACACCGTGCCGTCCAGCTCCGTGAACGCCGTGCTCAGCGGCTCGTGCCGGGCCGTCACATCGGCCAGAGCGGCGGTGAGCGCATCGGCGTCCAGCCCGCCCGGGGAACGCAGGACCAGCGCGTGGTCGAAGCCGGGGCTGCGTCGGTACGCGTCCCACTGCCACCGTTGAACCGGCGCCACCGGCCGCTCGGCGTCCTGCGAGCGGTCCTCTGCGGCGGGGCGCAGTGCGGGCCGGGCCGACGAAGCGCCGTCCAGCTTGGCCGCGATGCCGGCTACGGTCAGTGCGTCGAAGACGTCCCGGATGCTCAGCTCGGCCCCGAACTCGGCACGGATACGGCCGAGCAGCCGCATCGCGGCCATGGAGTGCCCGCCGAGCGCGAAGAAGTTGTCGTGCACGCCGACGCCGTCCAACTTCAGGATTTCTCCGAAGAGTTCGGCGAGCCTCGCCTGCGTCCCAGTGGCCGGGCGGGCGTCGCCGGTCATCGCCGACCACTCCGGTGCGGGCAGGGCCTTGCGGTCCAGCTTGCCGTTCGGGGTCAGCGGCAGCGGGCCGTCCAGCGGTATGACGAGAGCCGGGACCATGTACTCGGGCAGCAGCCCGGCCACGTGGGCACGCAGTGTCTGCGGATCGGCTTGCTCTCCGGCCTCGGACACGGCGTAGCCGACGAGGCGGACGATGTCGCCGTCGCGGTCCGGTACCACGGTGGCCTGGGCGACCGACGGGTGTCCGGCGAGCGCGGCCTCGATCTCGCCCAGCTCGATGCGGAAGCCGCGCACCTTCACCTGGGTGTCGACGCGGCCGAGGAAGTCGAGGTTGCCGTCCGCCCGCCAGCGGGCGCGGTCCCCGGTCCGGTACATGCGGCTGCCGGGCGGGCCGTACGGGTCCGCGACGAACCGCTCCGAGGTCAGCGCGGCCTTGCCGAGGTAGCCGCGGGCGAGTCCGCGCCCGGAGACGTACAACTCCCCCGCCACGCCGGGCGGTACGGGCCGCAGGTGCTCATCGAGGACGTAGCAGCGGGTGTTGGGGTCCGGTCGGCCGATGGGGACCCGGCCGGCCGGGCTGCCGCCGTGCTCCCGGGAGGGCCAGAGGGTGGAGTTGACCGTGGCCTCGGTCAGACCGTAGGCGCAGATCAGATGGGCCGTGGTGCCGAAGCGTTCGAACAGGTCCGGCGGTACGGTCTCGGTGCCGACCAGGACGGTCGAGCCCTCGGGCAGTTCGCAGCCTGGCGGCAGCGCGGAGACCAGGGACGGCGGCAGGATCATGTGAGTGATCCGCTGGTCGGCGAGGAAGTCGGTGAGCGCCGGTCCGGCGACCCGTGCCTCGTCGGTGATGAGGACGAGCCGGCCACCGTGGCACAGCGCCATCGACAGTTCGAAGGCGAACACGTCGAAGCCGATCGACGCGAACTGCAGCACCCGGCTGTCGCGTTGCAGGCCCATCCGGTCGACGGCGGTGGCGACCAGGCTGGAGATCCCCTCGTGCGGGACGACGACGCCCTTGGGGCGGCCGGTGGAACCGGAGGTGTAGATCACGTACGCGGCCTGGTCCAGGGCGATCGGGGTGCCGTCGAGCGGCGTGTCCGACAGCCGGTCGAGTCCGGCCGCCGTCTCCGGGGCGTCGAGCAGGACCAGGGACACACCCGTGACGTCGGGGATCTTCCCGGCCACCGGCTCGGTGCCGACGACCAGCACGGCTCCCGAGTCCTCGATCATGTACGCGAGGCGGTCGGCCGGGTGGACCAGGTCCAGCGGCAGGAACGCGGCGCCGAGCTTCAGCGTGGCGAGCACGGTGGCCACCATGTCGACCGAGCGGGGCACGGCCACGCCGACCACGCTCTCGGTGCCCACTCCGCGCTCGGCGAGCAGGCGTGCGATCCGGTTGGCGCGGGCGTCGAGCTGCGCGTACGTCACCGAGCGGGAACGCTCCACCACGGCGACCGCGTCGGGCTGTTCGGCCAGCCGCTGCGCGAACAGAGCGGGCAGGGACGCCTCGTCCACATCGCGTGCGGTGGCGTTGAAGCCCGCCACGACCATGTGCCGCTCGTCGGCGGCGAGGATCTCCGCCCTCGACACGGGGAGTTCGGGTGCGGCGGCCAGGGCGGCGACGAACCTGCGGAGCCGGTCACCGATCCGCTCGGCGGTCCCGTGGTCGAAGAGCTCGGTGGCGAACTCCAGGCGGCAGGCGAGGGATCCGGCGTCCTCGTCGGCGCCCATGTGCTCGGTGAAGCTGAACACCAGGTCGAACTTGGCGGAGCTGATCCGGAACGGCACGTACTCCGCCCGCAGGCCCGGCAGTTCGAGTCCGTCGCCCGTGCGGGCGTGGTAGCCGACCATCACCTGGAACAGCGGGTTGCGTGAGAGAGAGCGGGTCGGGTTGAGCTTCTCGACGACCGACTCGAACGGCACGTCCGCGTGGGAGAACGCGGCGAGGTCGGTCTCCCGGACCCGGGCCAGCAGTTCGGTGAAGGTGGGGTCGCCGCCGAGGTCGGTGCGCAGCACGAGCGTGTTGACGAAGAAGCCGACCAGGTCGTCCAACGCCTCGTCGCCGCGCCCGGCGATGGGCGCGCCCAGGGGGATGTCCGTTCCGGCGCCCATGCGGTGCAGCAGGGCGGCGACGGCCGCGTGCACCACCATGAACATGCTGGCGCCGGTGTCCCGGGCGAGCCGCTTCAGCCCCTCATGGACCTCGGCGTCGAACTCGATGTCCAGCTCGGCACCGGAGAACGCCGGGCGCGCCGGGCGCGGCCGGTCGGTGGGCAGCTCCAATTCCTCGGGCGCACCGTCCAGCGTCGTACGCCAGTACTCCAGCTGCCGGGCGGACAGGCTGCCGGGGTCGGCCGGGTCGCCGAGCAATCGCTGCTGCCACAGCGCGTAGTCGGCGTACTGGACGGGCAGCGGCTCCCAGCCGGGGGCCTCGCCGGTGTCGAGGCGGGAGGCGTACGCGGTGGCGAGGTCGCGCAGGAACGGTCGGTCCGACCACTCGTCGGTCGTGATGTGGTGCAGCAGCAGGACGACGACATGGTCCTCGGGCGCCACCTCCACGACCGTGGCGCGCAGCGGCAGTTCGGTGGCCAGGTCGAAGGGGCGGTTGACGGTCTGCTCCACGATGCCGGGCACCTCGTCCTCGGTGGCGCGCAGGTGCTCGACCTCGGGGCGAGCCTCCTCGGCGGGCAGGACACGCTGGAAGACCTGGCCGTCGCGGTCGACGAAAACCGTGCGCAGCGCCTCATGACGGGCCGTCACATCGCCCAGCGCACTGCGCCACGCGTCCACGTCGAGGGCGCCGCGCAGCCGCATCACCAGCGGGAAGTTGTACGCGGCCGAGGTGCACTCGATCTGCTGGATGACCCACAGCCGCTGCTGGGCGTGGGACAACGGCAGCTCAACGGGGCGCTCCCCGGCCGTCAGCGCCAGGCGGGCGGCGGTGTCCGAGCGGGCCGTGCGCTCCACCAGTTCGGCGACGGTGGGTGCCTCGAACAGGTCCCGGATCGCCAGTTCGGCGTCGAGCGCGGTGCGGGCGCGGCTGACCAGCCGGGTGGCCAGCAGGGAGTGGCCGCCGAGGTCGAAGAAGTCGCTGTCGATACCGACGCTGCCCTCGGGCAGGCCGAGCACCTCGGCGAAGAGCGCGCAGAGCGTCTCCTCCCGGGGTGTGCGGGGCGGTCGGCTGGTGCGCGTGCCGGCGAAGTCGGGGGCAGGCAGGGCCTTGACGTCGAGCTTGCCGTTGACGTTGATCGGCAGCGTCGGAACCGGCACCAGTGCGGCGGGCACCATGTAGTCCGGCAGCCCGGCCTTCAGGTGGTCGCGCAGTCGCTGGAGCAGGTCCTCGCCCGCCTCGGTGCCGTCCTCGGGTACGACGTAGCCCACCAGGCGCTTGCTGCCGGCGTTCTCGGTCACGACGACGGCGGCGTGCGCGACTTCCGGGTGGGCGGTCAACGCCGTGGAGATCTCGCCCAGTTCGATGCGGTAGCCGCGGATCTTCACCTGGTCGTCGGTGCGGCCGAGGAAGTCCAGCAGGCCGTCGGGCCGCTGTCGTACCAGGTCGCCGGTCCGGTACATGCGCTCCCCGGGCTCGCCGAACGGGTCGGCCACGAAGCGTTCGGCGGTCAGTCCGGGCCGGTCGTGGTAGCCGCGGGCCAGGCCGGTGCCGGCGATGTACAGCTCGCCGGGGCAGCCCGGCGGGGCGGGCCGGAGCATGGTGTCGAGGACGTAGGCCCGGGTGTTGCGGATGGGCAGGCCGACGGTCGGGGTGGCGCTGTCGGTGGTGGAGCCGCCGAGCGTGTTGATCGTGTACTCGGTGGGCCCGTACAGGTTGTAGCCGTAGACGCCCTCGGTGCTGCGCAGACGGCTCCACACCGTGTCGGACACGGCTTCCCCGCCGAGCAGCACCAGCGCGGGCCGGTGCTTACCGGCCGCCTCGTCCCGGTCGAGCAGCCCCTCCTCGATGAGCAACTGGGCATATGTGGGGGTGACGTTGACGACGTCGACGCGGTGCAGGTCGCAGTAGGCCACCAGGGCCTCGGCGTCGCGGCGCAGTTCCTCGTCGCAGACGTGCACCTCGTGGCCCTCGACGAGCCACAGCAGCTCCTCCCAGGACATGTCGAAGGCGAAGGACACGGTGTGCGCGATGCGCAGCCGCCGCCCGCCCGCCGAGGCGATGGCCGGGTCGAAGATCTCCTTCTGGTGGTTGAGCTGCATGTTCGTCAGGCCCCGGTACGGGGTGACGACCCCCTTGGGGCGGCCGGTGGAGCCGGAGGTGTAGATGACGTACGCCGGGTACTCCAGGCGGTCGGGCACGTGGTGCGCGAACGCCGGGCGCTCGGCGTCGGTGATCTCACCGTCCGGGAGGGCGGCGAGTTCGGCGGCCACGGCCTCGTCGTCCAGGACGAGTTCGGGTGCGACGGGGCCGGCGTCGCCGCGCAGGGTGGGGGCGACGGCGGTGGTGGACACCAGGCACAGCGGGCCGGTGTCCTCGACCATCAGGCGCAGCCGGTCGGCCGGGTGATCGAGGTCCAGCGGCAGGTAGGCGGCGCCGGTCCTGAGCACGGCGAACAGGGCGGCGACCATCTCGATGGACCGGGGCAGCGCGAGGGCGACGACCTTCTCCGGGCCCGCTCCCCGGGCGAGCAGCAGCCGGGCCAGCCGGTTGATGTGCGCGTCCAACTCGGCGTAGGTGAGGGCTCGTTCACCGAAGACCAGGGCCACCGCGTCCGGCGTGCGGGCGACCTGGGCCGTGAGCATGTCGGCGATGGTCTCGTTCGGCACCGGGTCGCGTGTGGTCTGCCAGGCGGCGAGCAGGGCGGCCTGCTCGCCCGGCAGGAGCAGGTCGACGCCGACGGTCCGGGCGCGGGCGGCGGCCGGGCCCGCCAAGGCTTCGGCCAGGCGCTCCAGGACGGTCGTGAACCGGGTGAGGATCGTCGTCGCGTCCTCGGCGCCGAACAGGTCGGGCCTCGCCGCAACGGTCACCCGCAGCCGGGTCTCGGGGGTGACGATCAGGGTCAGCGGGAAGTGGGTGCCGTCCACGTTCGACACGTCGGTGATGCCGTGCCGCTGCCGCAGCTCGGCCCCCCGCTCCTCGCCGTCGGCCGAGCGCAGTACGAAGAGCGTGTCGAACAGGCGGCGGTGGCCGGTCTCCTGCTGGAGGGTGCCGAGTCCGACGTACTCGTACGGCATGACGGCGGCGCGCTCGGACTGCATCCGGCGCAGCAGGTCGAGCAGGGGCTCGTCGGGGGCGAGGGCGACGCGGGCCGGGACGGTGTTGAGGAACATGCCGATGATTCCGGCCACGTTCGGCACCTCTGCGGGGCGTCCGGCCACCGCTGTGCCGAAGGCGACGTCGCCGCGGCCCGTCATGGCCGAGAGCACCAGCCCCCAGGCGGCGTTCAGCACGGTGTTCAGGGTGAGTCCGTGCTGCCGTACGGCGGTGCGCAGCCGGTCGCTGGTCTCCCTCGTCAGCACCGCGTCGAAGTCGGCCGGGATCACCGGTCCGGTGTCGCGGCCGGCCGGGGCGACCAGGGTCGGCTCGTCGAACCCGGCGAGGGCGCGGCGCCACGCGTCGATCGCGGCTTCGGTGTCCTGCTGGTCCAGCCAGGCCAGGTAGTCGCGGTAGGAGCCGGGGGCCGGGAGGCCGGTGGCGTCACCGGCCCGCTCGTACAGCGTGAACAGCTCCTCCAGGAACAGCCAGGCGGACCAGCCGTCCCACAGGATGAGGTGGTGGGTGACGACGAGGCGGTCCCGGCCGTCGCCGAGCCGGATCAGCAGCAGGCGGGCGAGCGGCGGTGCCGACAGGTCGAAACGCCGGCGGCGGTCGGCCGCGAGGAGTTCCTCCGTCCGGGTCCGCTGTTCGTCGGCGGGCAGCGCGGACAGGTCCTCCACCACGAGCGGGATCTCGGCGCCGTCCACGATGAACTGCACCGGGCGGGGCACGCCGTCACTGAGGAATCCGGCGCGCAGACTGGTGTTGCGGTCCAACAGCTTCCGGCAGGCGGCCCGCAGCCGGTCGGCGTCGACACGGCGGTCGAAGTCCAGGCTCTCCTGCGACAGGTAGACGTCGAGTGCGTCGCCCGCGTCGTAGGTGGCGTGGAAGTACATGCCCTCCTGGAGCGGGGACAGCGGCCAGATGTCCGCGACCGGCAATCCTCCGGCGGCGGTTTCGACGCGCTCGGTCTCCTCATGCGTGAGCTCCAGGCCGCCGAGCGGGACGGCGCCTGCGGGCTCCTCCGGCGGAGTTCCGGCCGCGGCGGTCAGCTGGTCGAGCAGCGCTCGCAGGGCCGGGTCGACCGCCGCTCCGGACTGCTCCTGCTGGGCCAGTATGGCCTGGAGGGCGGTCGCGGCCTGCCCGGCGTCGGCGGCCGGGACGGTCACGGCGGGGGGCCGCGGGTCGTTCTGGATCTCCTGGGCGGTGGCCGCGGCACGTTCGGCGGTGGCGGCGAGTGCGGCGGGCGTACGGCCTTCGAAGACGTCGCGCGGGCTGATCGTCAGTCCCCTTTCGCGGGCCTGGGTGGCGACGGCGATGGAGGTGAGGCTGTCGCCGCCGAGGACGAAGAAGTCGTCGTCGGCGCCGATCGCCGGGATGCCGAGGACGGTGGTGAAGATCTCGCACAGGACGCGTTCCCGCTCGTCGCGGGGCGCACGTCCGCCTTCCCTGGGCGCGACCTCGGGTGAGGGCAGGGCGTGTTGGTCGAGCTTGCCGCTGGGGGTCAGCGGAAGTTCGTCGAGAGCGACGAAGGCGGACGGCACCATGGCGGCGGGCAGCGCGTCGGCCACCGCCGCGCGCAGGGCGTCGGCGTCCAGGGGCCCGGTTCCGGGCGTGGGGACGGCGTACGCGACGAGGGCGCCCTCGCGGACGACCACGGCCGCGCGGGCGACTCCCGGCAGGCCCGACAGGGCCGCCTCGATCTCGCCCAGTTCGACGCGGTTGCCGCGGATCTTGACCTGCCGGTCGGTGCGGCCGAGGTACTCGACGGCCCCGTCGGCACGGCGCCGCACCAGGTCGCCGGTGCGGTACATCCGGTCGCCGGGCGCGCCGAACGGGTCGGCGACGAACCGCTCGGCGGTCAGCCCCGGCCGGTCGTGGTAGGCGCGGGCCAGCTGGACGCCGGCGAGGTAGAGCTCACCGGGGACGCCGTCGGGGACCGGGCGCAGGAAGGCGTCGAGCACGTACAGGCGGGTGTTCCAGACGGGTCGGCCGATCGGTACGGCGAGTTCGTCGCCGCCCTCGTAGGGGAAGTACGTCACGTCCACGGCGGCCTCGGTGGGCCCGTAGAGGTTGTGCAGGGGGACGGGGCCGTGCCCGGAGCGGGAGGCCAGTTCCCGCCAGCGCCGGGCGTCGGTGCCGGTGAGCGCCTCGCCGCTGCAGAACGTCCGGCGCAGGCTCGCCGCCCATTCCGGCCTTCCCGTACCGGCTTCCATCACCTGGAGGAACGCGGCCAGCATCGACGGCACGAAGTGCAGCGTGGTGATCCGTTCGGCGCGGATCAGCTCGGCCAGGTAGGCGGGGTCACGGTGGCCGTCGGGGCGGGCCAGGACGACGGTCGCACCCTCCACCAGGGCCCAGAAGAACTCCCACACCGACACGTCGAAGCTCGACGGCGTCTTCTGCAGCACCCGGTCGTCCGCGGCGAGACCGTACTCCCCCTGCATCCAGGCGAGCCGGTTGACGATCGCCCGGTGTGTGACCACGACGCCCTTGGGGCGGCCGGTGGAGCCGGAGGTGTAGATCAGGTACGCGGGGTGGCCGGGGCCGGCCGGCGCGGCCGGCGTATCGGGGACGTCCTCGGCCGCCTCGATCACCAGGTGTTCGAGGCCCGGCACGTGCGGCAGCCGCCCGGCCGCCTCGGCGGTGGTCACGACGGTCCGCGCGCCCGAGTCGCCGAGCATGAACGCGACCCGTTCGGCGGGGTAGTCCAGGTCGACGGGCAGATAGGCGGCGCCTGACTTCAGGACGCCCAGCAGGGCGACCATCAGCTCCGCCGAGCGCGGCACGGCGACCGCCACGAAGCTCTCAGGGCCCGCGCCGCGCGCCCGCAGCCGCCGGGCCACCGCCTCGGCGCGCCGGTCGAGTTCCGCATAGGTCAGTGTGGCGCCCTCGTGGACGACCGCGGTGGCGTGCGGGCTTCGCGCCGTCTGTGCGGCGATGAGTGAGGCGAGGGTGGCGTCGGGCACCGGATGCGCGGTGGCGTTCAGTCCGGCGAGACGTTCCTCCTCCCGGTCGGACAGCAGACCCGTCCGGGAGACCGAGCGGCCGGGCTCGGACACCAGGGTCTCCAGCAGGGCCACGAACCGGTCGGCGACCCCCGCCACGGTGAACTGGTCGAGCCGTCCCGCGTCGTGCTTGAACCGCAGCCGCAGTCGGCCGTCCTCCGGCTCGACGATGAGCGCGAGCGGGTAGTGCACCGCGTCGAACACCTCGGTGCCGGTGACGCACAGCGCGCCTCGGTCCAGGCCGGCCGTCAGGTCGGTGGTCGGCTGGTTCTCGAACACGACGAGCGTGTCGAAGAGTTCGCCGCCGCCGGTGGTCCGCTGGATGTCGGCGAGGCCCAGGTGCTGATGGTCGAGCAGCGCCGTGTGCTCGTCCTGGACACGCCGCAGCAGGTCGGAGAGCGACTCGTCGGCCCGGAGCCGTACGCGGGCCGGGACGGTGTTGATGAAGAGGCCTACCGCGCAGTCCAGTCCGTCGACCTCGGTGGTCCGCCCGGAGACCGTGGTGCCGAACACGATGTCCTGGCTGCCGGTCAGTCCGCCCAGCAGCAGGCCCCACAGGCCGTGGACGACGGTGCTGAGGGTGAGGCCGTGCGTTCGGGCGCACGCGGTCAGGTCGGCCGTGAGCCGCTCGGGCAGCAGCCTGTCGACGTCGTCCGGACGGGCGGGTGCCTTGCCTTCGCCGGTCGCGAGGAAGGACTCGGGCAGCCGGGTCGGCTCCTCGAGGCCGGACAGCGCATCGCGCCACGCCTCGCGCGCGGCGTCGCGGTCCCGGGTCGCCAGCCAGGCCAGGTACGGGTGCGGGGCGATCGGCTCCGGCAGTTCCTCGCCCCGGTAGGCGGCCAGGAGTTCGCGCAGCAGGACGGAGACCGACCAGGCGTCGGCGATGATGTGGTGCAGGGTGAGCAGGAGCCGGTGGCGCCGCCCGTCCCGGATCAGGGTGGCCCGTATCAGCGGGGGCCGCGCGAGGTCGAACCGCTCCGCCCGGTCCGCCGCCAACAGGTCGTCCAGCCCTGTCTGAGCGGTGTCGGCCTCCCGCCAGGGCAGAGTCACGTTCTCGGCGAGCCGCTGGACGACCTCGCCGCTGGGCAGCTGGCGGAACGAGGCGCGCAGCAGCGGGTGCCGGTCGAGCAGCGCTTGCAGTGCCCGGCGCAGCCGGTCCGGGTCGACCGGGCCCGCGAGGTCGAGGAGTTCCTGCACCAGGTAGAGATCGACGGCTTCGTCGTCGAACCGCGCGTGGAAGAAGAAGCCCTCCTGGAGCGGGGAGACGGGAAGGGCGTTCTCGTCGAGGTCCACGGAGGCCGCCGGGGCTGTACCCGGTGTGGCCTGGTCGGCGGCGCGGGCGAGTGCCGCCACGGTGCGCTGCCGGAACACGTCGCGTGGCGTGATCGTCAGTCCGGCCTCGCGGGCGCGGTTGACGAGCTGGATCGCGACGATGCTGTCACCGCCCAGCTCGAAGAAGCTGTCGTGGACGCCCACCGACGGCAGGCCGAGGACCTCCGCGAAGAGTCCGGCGAGCGCGGTCTCGGCGGCGGTGGTCGGCTCGTCGGCTCCGCTCAGGGCGGTCCACTCGGGAACGGGCAGGGCTCTGCTGTCGAGCTTTCCGTTCGGCGTCAGCGGGAGCGGGCCGTCGAGGACGACAACGGCGGACGGCACCATGAAGTCCGGGATTGCGTCCGCCACTTGGGCTCGCGCGGCCGTGACGGCGGCTTCGGTGTCGGCGGGGCCGGTCTCCGGTACGAGGTAGGCGACCAGGCGCTTGACGCCCCGGTGGTCGTCGCGGAGGAGAACGGCGGCCTGGGCGATGCCCGGGCAGGCCATGAACGCGCTCTCGACCTCACCCGGCTCGATCCGGTGGCCCCGGATCTTGATCTGACCGTCCGCCCGGCCGAGGAACTCCAGGTTGCCGTCGGCGGCCCAGCGGACCCGGTCGCCGGTGCGGTACATCCGGCTGCCGGGCGGCCCGAACGGGTCGGCGACGAATCGCTCGGAGGTCAGCCCGGCCCTGCCGAGGTAGCCGCGAGCCAGACCGCGCCCGGCGACGTAGAGTTCGCCCTCCGCGCCCACGGGTACGGGACGCAAGGCCGAGTCGAGCACATAGGCCCGGGTGTTGGGGTCGGGCCTGCCGATGGGTGCCGGGCCCGGTCGACCGGGATCCGCGAGCCACAGGGTGGAGTTCACCGTCGCCTCGGTGAGGCCGTAGGCGACGACGACCTTCAGCCTCCCGGCCCAGCGTGCGATCAACTCGCTCGGGACTGCCTCGGTGCCGACCACGAGGACGGCGCCCTCGGGGAGTTCGCAGTCCTGCGGCAGCGCGGAGACGAGCGACGGCGGCAGGATCATGTGGGTGGCGCGGTGCCGTGCGATGTACTCGGTCAGGGCGGGCCCGGCGACTCGGCGCTCGGCGGGGACGACGATGATCCGTCCGCCGACGCACAGCGACATGATCAGGTCCCACACCGTCACGTCGAAGCCGACGGACGCGAACTGCACGACCCGGCTGCCGGCGTTGATGCCGATCCGGTCGGTGGCCGTGGCGATCAGGCTGCCGACGCCGTCGTGGGTGACGACGACGCCCTTCGGTCGGCCGGTGGAACCGGAGGTGTAGATCACGTACGCGGCCCGGTCCAGGGCGATCGGCAGGCCGAGGTCCGTGCCGTCGAGCAGGGCGCACTCGTCCGCCGTGGCCGGGTCGTCGAGCAAAACCAGGCCGGTGCCGGGCACTTCAGGGAGGTCATCGGCGAGTTCGTGCACGGTGACCACGGTCCGCGCCCCGGCGTCGGACAGCATGTAGGCGATCCGGTCCTGGGGGTGATCGGCGTCCAGGGGCAGATAGGCGGCCCCGGCCTTCATCACCGCGAGCAGGGCGACGACGAGTTCGGGTGAGCGGGGCAGGGCCACGGCGACCACGTCCTCGGCGCCCACCCCACGGGTGGCCAGGAGGCGGGCGAGCCGGTTGGTGGCCGCGTTGAGTTCGCCGTACGTCAGTGTCCGTTCCTCGCACACCAACGCGACGGCGTCGGGTGAACGGCGCATCTGCCACTCGAAGGCGGCGGGCCAGGACAGTTCCGGAACGTCGCGCGGTGAAACCGCGAACTCGTCGAGCAGGCGGGTGCGTTCAGTGCGGGAGGTGAGTTCGATGTGACCGACGGGCCGGTCGAGGTCCTCGGCGAGGGAGTCCAGCAGTCGGAGGAAGCGATGCTCATGGTCGCGCAGGGTCTCTTCGTCACAGACGTCCGCGTCCGCGTCGAGGTGGACGCGGAAGCCCGCCTGCGACTCGGCGAAGCTGAAGGCCAGGTCGCTGACCGGGCCCAGCCATGCCGGATGGAGTTCGGTGGCGTGGTCACCGAAGCGCAGGTCCTCGGCGCGGGGCAGGATGTTGACCGTGGGGCCGACCAGTTCCGCCACGCCGTCGGCCAGGCCCAGGTCCCTGGCCAGGTCCTCGGCGCGGTAGCGCCCGTGTTCGACGGCCTCGGAGACCGCGCGGGCCACGTCGGCCACCAGCTCGGCGCCGGTCGTACCGGGCCTGACGCGGACGCGCAGCGGAACGACGTTGGACACCATGCCGGGCACGGCCGCCGACGCGGCGTCCTGACGGGCGGCCACCGGCAGGCCGAGGACGAGGTCCCGCTCGCCCGTGACACGGTGCAGATAGGCAGCCACGGCTGCCAGCAGGAGCCGAGAGCGGCGGACGCCCGCCCCCTGGGCAGCCGCGCCCAGCCGCTCGGTTTCCTGCGAGGACAACTCCGCCGTACGACGCAGGCGCCGCGTCATCAGCGAGGGGGCGCGCTCGACGAGCCGTATGGGCTCCGGTCGGCCAGCCATCCGCTCCAGCCAGTAGGCGCGGTCCGCCTCGTGCTGTACGGAGGCACGGTAGGTCCGGTCAGCGGCGATCAGCCGGGACAGCGCCCAGTCCGGAGCGGCGGGAGCCTGCCCGGCCGCCGCGCCGTACAGCTCCCCGGCGCGGCGCGTGAGGAGTGCGACGCCCATGCCGTCCATGACGATGTGGTGGTACCGCTGGTACCAGAGGACATGGTCGTCGGCGAGCCGGAGCACCGCGTGGGCGAACAGCGGGCCGGCCGACGGATCGACGGGCCGGTCGCGTTCGGCATCCATCCAGTGGGCGGCGGCCCGGTCCGGATCGGACCCTCCCCTCAGGTCGACGAGGCGTACGTCGACGGGGAACCGCTCGACGGTCTGCCGCGGGGCGCCGTCCTCGGCCGTGACGCGCACGTGCAGGGCCTCGGCCTCCTCGACGGCCTGCCGTACGGCGTCACCCAGGCGAGCGTGGTCGACGTCCCCGCGCAGTTCCAGGACGAACGAGATGTTGTAGGCCGTGCTGTCCGGTTCGATCTGCTGGGCAAGCCAGATGCCGGATTGGCCGCCGGTGACGGCTTCACCGGCAGCGGGGGGCAGGTCCGACTCGGCGTCAAACATCTTCGAAAGGGCCCTTCCCTGGTGGTGCGTCAGTGAGGAGTCGTACGAAGTGCAGGAGCTCAGGGACGCCTGCCCTGCCCGCCGCACGGACGGACGAGGGCGGCGACGGCGCACCGCTGAACTGCCGCCCTGTGCCGGGCGGTTGTCAGCGGTGCGCGATCACCCCGTCAAAGGACCGTTGTCACTTGATGGCCGTCAGCAGCGGCTCGATCTCTTCGATCGCGTAGGGGATCGACAGGACCGTGTTGAAGGAGAACGCGGCGCCGATGTCCGGGCCCTGGTAGGGCACGAACAGGTCGCGCTTGTCCTGGTTGACCTTCAGCTTCTTGTACAGCGGCTCGGCCTTGATGCGGTCGTTGGCCTCGGTGCTGGAGGTGACCCAGACGAGGCGGTCGACGTCGAGCACGTTCAGCTTCTCGGCGCTGAGCTCGGCGACGTTCCAGCCCGGCTTGGCCAGCTTGTCGATCTCGGGCTTCAGCTTGAAGCCGAGTTCGCTGAAGAAGATCGACTTGGGGTCGCCCTTGGTGAACGCCGAGTACTTGCCGGCCTCGAAGCTGTCGGCGACGGCGAGCGTCAGCTTCGACCATTCCGGGTGCTCGTCACGGGCTGCCTTGAACTGCGCGTCGATGTCGGAGATCAGCTTCTCGGTCTCGGTCTCCTTGCCCAGGGCCTTGCCGATCTGCTTGGTCATCTCCTGCCACGGTGCCGCGTAGTCGGCGTGGTCCTTGGGCTGCGCGACGACCTTGGTGAACTGGGAGAGGGTGTCGTACTGCTCCTTCTTCATGCCCGAGTACTGGGCGATGACCAGGTCCGGCTTCAGCGCCGCGATCTTCTCCATGTTGTACTCGTCGCGCTCGCCGACGATCTCGGGCGTCTCCGAGCCCCACTTGTCCTTGGTCCACGGCCACTTGCCGTACGGGCGCTCCTTGAACCAGTCCACCGCCCCGACCGGCTTGACGCCGAGAGCCAGGACCGCGTCCTGGTCCGACAGGCCGAGCGTGACGATCCTCTTCGGCTCCTTGTCGATCGTCGTGCTGCCGTACTTGTGCTCGACGGTGACCGGGAACGCCGACGAGTTCTTGCCCGCCTCGCCCGACGTCGAAGGCGTCGACTCCGACGAGGAGTTGTCGGTCCCGCCCCCACAGGCGGTCAGAGCGAGCGCGGCGACGGCTGCCACAGCAACTGGGGGAATGTATCTGGCGAACCGCGCCAGCACGGGGCGTGCTCCAGTGGACACGTTGCTTCCTTTCACGGGGTTTCACAGTGCTGCCGCGCCTGCCGGATGCGCGGTGCCACCAGGCTGGGCGCGGCGGTGTGGGGGGTTGGACCTGTTGGGCTGACTAGCGGGAGGTGCCTATCCCGTCGGCGACCGGACGCGCCTCGTCGGACGCGGACTTCAGGCCCCGGTCGAGGACCGAGTCCAGGATCTCGCCGACCCTGATCGAGGTGTTGGACAGCAGGGACGATGTGATGCCGTGGGTGTGCTCGGTGCCGCCCTGCAGATAGATGCCGCAGCGCAGTCCCGGGTCGGTCGCGATGCGGTAGTCGCGTTCGACGCGGACACGGCCCTCGTCGTCGCGGAGGCAGCGGTCGGCGACCTCACCGAGGAGGCCGGCCGGGTCGGCGGGGCTGTAGCCGGTGGCGAAGACCACCACGTCGGCGTCCAGGAGCGTCTCGTCGCCGGTGACGAGGGACTTCACGGTGGCGCGGACCTTGTCCGGCGTCTCCACGACTCCGGTGAGGCGGGAGACGTTCAGGAAGCGCAGGCGCTCGGTGCCGAGGACCTTCTCCTGGTACATCTGCCGGTACAGGTCGTCGATCAGATCGATGTCCACCACGGAGTAGTTGGTGTTGCCGTGGTAGTCCATCAGCCTGCGTTTGACGTTCTCGGGCGCGGCGAAGAACTCGTCGACCGCCTCCGGGTCGAAGATCCGGTTGGCGAAGCTGCTGTCGTCGGCGGGACTGTAGCCGTAGCGGGAGAAGACGGCGCAGACCTCGGCCTCGGGGAAGCGCCGGTGCAGGTAGGCGACGTTCTCGGCGGCGCTCTGCCCGGCGCCCACGACGACGAAGCGGGAGGGCGCGGTGCCCTCCAAACCGTCGACTCTCGCGAGCAGTTCGGAGTTGTGCCAGACGCGGTCGCCGCGCTCCACGCCCTCCGGCATCAAGGGGCGCAGACCGGTACCGATGACGAGGTTGCGGGCCCGGTGGAGCGCGAGGCCCTCCCCCGAACGGACCGTCACATCCAGGTGGTCCACGACCCCGTCGCGCACCACGGGCGTGATGCCGACGACCTCATGGCCGTAGGAGACCATGTCGTCGACCTTGGCCGCGGCCCACTCGAAGTAGTCGTGGAACTCCACCCGCAGCGGGAAGAGGTTCTTGTGGTTGATGAAGTCGATCAGCCGCCCTTTGCTCTTCAGATAGCAGAGGAAGCTGTACTCACTGGCCGGGTTCCGGAGGGTCACCAGGTCCTTGAGGAAGGACACTTGCATGGTCGCGTCGTCGATCAGCATGCCGCGGTGCCAGCCGAAGCGCGGCTGCTGCTCGAAGAAGTGAGCGGTGACCGCTTCCTGCCTGCCGACGCGTGCGTTGTGCTCGCTGAGCGCGATCGCCATGGCCACGTTGGACGGCCCGAAGCCGACCCCTATGACGTCGTGGATCAGTGGTGCGTCGCCAGGAAGAGCCTGTGCCATGTCACTCCCATCGTGCGGGACGGCGGCCCGGTCGGGGCAGCCGTTTGTCTTGCATCGGGAAGTTCTTGGAAGAGGGCGCACCGATGGAGAAGCGGCCCAAAACTTAGGTAAGGCTAAGCTCAGGCCGTGAAACTGTCGATAGGATAAAACGGACACTCGGGCGCGCGCTCCCCGAATGCGCCCCCTCAACGTCCCCTCGAATAGGCGCCATTGACCGCTTAGGTAAGCCTTGCTTTACTGGCGCCGCCCAGTCCCTGTCCTGAGGAGGAACCCCATGCGGGTCGTCATGTTCGGCTATCAGACCTGGGGCCACCGCACCCTCCAAGCCCTGCTGGATTCCGAGCACGACGTGGTGCTGGTCGTGACACATCCCAAGAGCGAGCACGCGTACGAGAAGATCTGGAGCGACTCGGTCGCCGACCTCGCCGAGGAGCACGGCGTCCCGGTACTGCTCCGCAACCGCCCTGACGACGACGAGCTGTTCGAGCGCCTCAAGGAGGCCGACCCGGACATCATCGTCGCCAACAACTGGCGTACCTGGATCCCCCCGCGCATCTTCGGCCTCCCGCGCCACGGCACGCTGAACGTGCACGACTCACTGCTGCCGAAGTACGCCGGCTTCTCCCCGCTGATCTGGGCCCTGATCAACGGCGAACCCGAAGTGGGCGTCACCGCGCACATGATGAACGACGAGCTGGACGCCGGTGACATCGTGCGCCAGGAGGCCGTGCCGGTCGGACCGACGGACACCACGACCGACCTCTTCCACAAGACCGTCGACCTCATCGCCCCGGTCACCATCGGCGCGCTCGACCTCATCGCCTCCGGGAAGACCGAGTTCACCAAGCAGGACCGGTCCCAGGCGAGCTTCTTCCACAAGCGGTCCATCGACGACAGCCGCATCGACTGGAGCTGGCCGGCGGAGGACCTGGAGCGCCTGGTCCGTGCCCAGTCCGAGCCGTACCCCAGCGCCTTCACCTTCCACAAGGGCCAGCGACTCGAGGTGCTTGCCGCGGTCGTGTCCCAGGGCCGGTACGGCGGCACGCCCGGGCGCATCTTCTACCGTGAGGGCGACGGCGTGGTGATCGTCGCCGGCGCCGACGCCCGCACCGGCCGCAATCCCGGCCTGGCCATCACGCGCGTACGGACCGAGGACGGCCAGGAACTGCCCGCGACCAAGTACTTCACCTCCATGGGCGGCTATCTGACCAACCGCCCCTGACACGTCGGCCCAGCCCCCACCGCGGTATCGGGGCAGGGCTGAACGCCGCCGTGCGGGCCACTGGACGGTCAGTCGACGTCGATGCCGTGGCGGAATCGGGCGCGTCGACGGTGGGACCGACGCAACCGTCCTCATCCTTCGAATTCCTGCGGGTAGGGACAACACGTGCGTCATCACGCTGCCGAGACCCTGCTGCCCGTCAACACGACACTCGCCGTCGCCTTGGCCGTCCTGCTGCTCGCAGGCGCTGTGGTGGCCGCCCACTTCCGGCTGTCCCCGGACGACTCAAAAAGGCGCGCTCGCGAGATCGTGACGGCGGGGGCACGGGCGACGGTGCAACTGGCCGCGGTATCCCTTGTGATCGGCTGGGCGGTTCACGACACCGCAGCTCTCTTCGGCTTCCTGTTCCTCATGTTCGCCGTCGCGACCCGCACCGCCGGACGGCGCATCACCGCCAACCACACCTGGTGGTGGGCCGCCCTGCCGATCGCGGCTCCCGTCGTACCCGCCATCACCGGGCTGGTGGCGGCCGGTCTGCTGACCGTGCCCGGCATCGCCATCATCCCCGTGACCGGCATCCTCATCGGCGGCGCACTGACCGCGACGGTGCTCGCCGGCCGCCGCGCGCTGGACGAACTCACCCAGCGGCACGGCGAGGTCGAGGCCGGTCTGGCGCTCGGCTTCCTGGAGCGCGACGCCCGTCTCGAAGTCGCCCGTGGTGCCGCGTCCGACGCCCTGCTTCCGGCCCTCGACCAGACTCGCACCGTCGGTCTGGTCACACTGCCGGGCGCCTTCGTCGGCATGCTCCTGGCCGGTGCCTCTCCCGTACTCGCCGGCGCCGTCCAGGTCTTCGTGCTCATAGCACTGCTGGCCGTGGAGGCACTGTCCGTGGCCCTGACCGTCGAACTCGTGGCCCGCCGCAGGCTCCATCGCCACGAGGCAGAGGAACGCAAGCCGGTGCGGCCGGTACGAGAGCCCTGATCGACCTGACCGATCCCGGACCCGCGAGAAACAGTTCCGGTCAGGCCAAGCCCAGCAATGTGCATGCGTCGGAATCCTTGCAATGTGCCACCAGAGAGGGAATTCACCCATGGGTTTGCCGGCCGTCGACGTCTCCCCCACACCGGATCGCTCACCCCTTCACCCTTCGGAAGAACTCCGGGGCAGCACAGTCGTCGTGAAGTACGGCGGCAACGCCATGGTGGACAGCGGCCTTCAACAGGCGTTCGCCCACGACGTCGTGGAGCTGTGGCACGCGGGCCTGCGCCCGGTCGTCGTGCACGGCGGCGGACCGCAGATCAGCGCGATGCTCGACCGCCTCGGCCTCGAGACCCGATTCGAGGCAGGCCTGCGGGTGACCACTCCGGAGACCATGGAAGTGGTCCGCATGGTGCTGACCGGCCGGGTGCAGCGGGAGCTTGTCGGCCGCATCAACGCCCATGGACCGTTCGCCCTCGGCATGACGGGCGAGGACGCGCACACGCTGACCGCCGTACGACGGTCGGCCTGGGTGAACGGCAGCCCGGTGGACATCGGTCTCGTCGGCGACATCGTCGAGGTGAACCCAGGGGCTGTCCGCCTGCTCCTGGAACAGGGGCACATCCCCGTCATCTCCCCCGTGGCCCGCGGTACGGACGGGCAGATCTACAACGTCAACGCCGATCTGGCGGCGTCGGCCCTGGCCGTGGCCCTTGGCGCCGCGCGGCTGGTGGTCCTCACCGACGTCGAGGGGCTGTACGCCGACTGGCCGCACAGCACCGAGGTCATCGAGCGCCTTACAGTCGCCGAACTCGACCGTCTGCTGCCGGAACTCGCGAGCGGGATGCTGCCGAAGATGGAGGGGTGCCTGAAGGCCGTGCGCAGCGGTGTACGCGGGGCGCACGTGCTCGACGGTCGCGTACCGCACGCGCTGCTGAACAGCCTCCTCGGCGGAAACAGCCCCGGCACCACGGTGGTTCCTGACAACGTGGCGGGCGACGGGCGCGGCGCCGCGTGACCGCCCATGACGCGGAGGTTCAGTCCGTGCGGCCCTCCTCGCCGACCTCGTGTCCGGCAGCTGCGCTGTGGTGAGCATGCCTTCGGGACCGGACACCGACCAAGCGGCATCGAGGCGACGGACGTGGCGCCTCTCCCCCTCCCCGACCGCATTCGTTCCCGCGCCACGCTCGCGGGCTCGTCGGCTCCCGTCGCTGCACTGATGCGCGCCTGGGCGCCCTGCTCACCCGGACCGGACGCCACGGGCGAGCATCAAACCGACGACAGACTCCGGCCGAGGATCCGTGCGCCTCGCCGGGGGTCGAGGGACTGCACCCAGGCGGGAGGTGCCAGGCATGCGCTCGCCGGCGTGAAGCCGTACCGCAGGAAGAGCCCGCCACCGCCGGTCGTCGCCGTGAACAGCGCCCCCAGCGACTGCGCGCGAGCACGCGCCAGGACGGCCCGCAGAAGCCGGGCTCCCACCCCGCAGCCCTGACTGTGCCGAGCCACACAGAAGTTGTACACAACACCGGCCGGACCGCGGTCACCCTCCGGGCCCGAGTGGTGAACGCGCAGGCCCACACACCCTTCCAGGGACCCGTCGGACGCCTCCACGACGAGGAAGTCCGACGCATGGGCCGCGTACAGCGAGACGGGCCGCTCGCGCAACGCTCCCGATCGCACGAACGGCAGGGACAGAGCGGCGAGTTGGGGAGCGTTCTCCGGCCGCGCGGGGCGCAGTGCGGAGGTCGCTGAACCGAGCACATGCGACAACGGCGGAGCAGAAAGCGGCGTGTCCGTGATCAAGGCTTTCCTTGGATGAGGGGCTTTGCCCCAGTGTGATCAAGTGCGTACGTAGTCCTGGACCCAGTCCCTGCGCCCGCTCAGGGCACCCGCTTCCCCGTCTCCTCCCCGTCGACGTACGTCCCCACCACCTCGATGTCGCCGATGCGGGAGACATCGACGCGCCGGGGGTCGTCACCGAGCACGACCAGGTCGGCGCGCTTGCCCGGGGTGAGACTGCCGCGGCTGTCCTCCCAGTGGCAGGCGAAGGCGCCGGCGACGGTGTAGGCGTGCAGGGCCTCGTCGACGGTGATGCCTTCGTCCGGGCCGATCACCTGGCCGGACTCGGAGGCGCGTTCGGCCATGAACTGGATGGCCCGCAAGGGGGATCCGTCCGTGACGGGGCGGTCGGAGCTGCCGACGAGCGGGATGCCGTGATCCAGGAACGCCTTGCCCCGGTAGAGCCACGGGGCCCGTTCCTCGCCCATGATCGCCGCGTAGTCGTCGCCGAAGTAGCGCAGGAAGTTGGGCTGGACGACCGCGCTGAGACCGAGGTGCGCGAAGCGCGGCAGCTGGTCGGGGCGGATGAGGCCGGCGTGTTCGATGCGATGCCGGGCCGCGGGGCGGGGCCGGAGGCGTTGCGCACGCTCCAGGGCGTCCAGGGCGACATCGGCCGCGCGGTCGCCGATAGCGTGGACCGCGAGCTGCCACCCGGCGAGGTGGCCGTCCACGATCGTGTCCGCCAGCGCGTCGGGGTCGTCCTGCAACTGGCCCGTGTGGTCCAGCCCTTCGTACGGGCTGCTCAGCGCCGCGGTACGGGCCATCATGCCGCCGTCGGTGTAGATCTTCAGCGCGCCCACGGAGAGCCAGTCGTCGCCGAACCCGGTGCGCAGGCCGAGGTCGAGGGCCCGGGGGATGCCGTCGTCCTTGTGGGCGGCGACCGGGCGCAGTCGGTCCGCGGACACCATGAGCTGCACATGCAGCGGCAACAGGCCCTTCTCGCGGGCGAGTTGGTAGGCGCCCAGCTCGACGGGGGTGTGGCCGAAGAGGGTGCCGCCGATGCCCGCCTCGGCGCAGGCGGTGACGCCTTCGGACAGGCAGGTCCGGGCAGCGCGGCCGATCGCCTCGGCCAACTCCTCCTGGGAGTACGGCAGGCGCAGCGCGCGGGCGGCGCCCATGGCGCCCTCGGCGAGGAAGCCGTTCTCGTGCGGGATGTCGGCGGGGAGCAGGTCGAGCACGGCGCTGTTGACGACGCAGCCGTGTCCGGAGTCGTGCATGATGTACAGCTTGCGGCCGTGGCTGACGTTGTCCAGCTCGGCCGCGGTCAGGTGGCGGCCCAGGGCCCGCTGGTCGTATCCGGCGATGCTCACCCAGCCGCCGGCGGGCGAGGACTGCCGACTGACGGCCTCCTCCACGACCGCGAGCACGTCGTCGATCCGCGTGCGGCCCGCGATGCTCGGGGTGTTCTCCTTGAAGCCGGTCCAGGCCAGGTGCACATGGGCGTCGATGAACCCGGGCAGCACGGTGGCGCCCTGCAGGTCGATCACCTCGCGCGCGGGCAGGGAGGTCACGGCCTCGTCCAGACCCACGATCCTGCCCTGCCAGATGCCCAGGTCGTGGGCGACCGGGTGGTCCGGATCCATGGTGAGGAAGCGCGCGTTGGTCAGCCTGGCGCTCAGCATCAGCGGGGTCCCCCCTTGGTGTCGGCCAGCATGGCGGTGGGCTGATCGACCGCGTCCTCGAAGGTGGGCCGCTTGGGGGCGGCGGGCACCATCAGCGGCGTACCGGTCTCCGGGTCGTCGATGATCCGGCAGGGCAGGCCGAAGACGTCCTCGACCAGGTCGGCGGTCATGACGGACGCCGGGTCTCCTTCGGCCGCGATCCGGCCGCCGGCCCGCATCACGATGAGGTGGGTGGCGTAGCGGCACGCCTGGTTGAGGTCGTGCAGGACGGCGACGACGGTGTGTCCCTTGCGGGCGTGCAGGGCGGCGCACAGGTCCAGCACCTCGACCTGGTGCGCGATGTCGAGGAAGGTGGTGGGTTCGTCGAGCAGCAGGATGGGGGTCTGCTGGGCGAGCACCATGGCGAGCCAGACGCGCTGGCGCTGGCCGCCGGAGAGGTCGTCGACGGGCCGGTCGGCGAGTTCGAGGACGCCGGTCTGGCGCATCGCCTCGGTCACGGCGGCCTCGTCCTCGGCGGACCACTGCTTCAGCAGCCGCTGGTGCGGGTAGCGTCCGCGGGCCACCAGATCGCCCACCGTGATACCGCCCGGCGCGGTCGACGACTGCGGCAGCAGGCCGAGCCGGCGCGCGACCTCGCGGGAGCGGTACGACGCGATGGCGGCGCCGTCGAGATAGACCTGTCCCGTCCGGGGTTTGAGCATCCGTGCCAGCGCCTTGAGCAGGGTCGACTTGCCGCAGGCGTTCGGTCCGATGATCACCGTGAAGGAGCGGTCGGGGATGTCGACGCCGAGCCCGGAGGCCACGGTGCGCTGGTCGTACGTCAGCGTCAGGTCCTCGGCGCGCAGCCGGTGCGCCTGGGGCGCCGGGGTGTTCGTCGCTGTCATGCGCGGCTCTTTCCTGCTCATGCGCGGCTCTTTCGGGACTCGGTGACCAGCAGCCAGATCAGGTACAGCCCGCCGATGGTGCCGGTGGCCGTGCCCACGGGGAGGAGGGTGGGCGCGAACAGGCGTTGCACCGCGAGGTCGCTCGCGGTCAGCAGCACGGCGCCCATGAGCGCGGTGGGTACCAGGGCGGGGCCGGACGCGCCGGTCAGCCTGCGGGCGAGCTGGGGCGCGGCCAGGGCGATGAACCAGATGGGGCCCGTGACCGCCGTGGCGAACGCGGCGAGGGCCACGCTGATGACGAGCAGCGCGGTGCGGGTGCGGGCCACGTCGACGCCCAGCGCGGTGGCCGTGAGGTCGCCCATCTCCACCATGGACAGACGGCGGGCCAGTACGAAGGCGATCGGGAGGAGGACGACGACGGCGAGGCCGATGGCGTTGGCCTGGGTCCAACCGCGGTTGTTCAAGCTGCCGATGAGCCAGGCCTGCGCCTCGATCGCCTCCTGGAAGGTGGCCCGGGTGATCAGGTACGAGTTGACGGCGAGCAGCATCGCGCTGACACCGATGCCGATGACGACCAGCCGGAACCCCTGCAAGCCGCGCCCGACCATGAGCAGGGACACCGCGGCGGCGGTGGCGAGGCCGCCGATCAGGGCGCCGATCGCGATCTGGGTCATGCTGCCGTGCATCACGATGATGACGGTCAGGGCGCCGACCGCCGACCCGTTGGTGAACCCGATGACGTCGGGGCTGCCGAGGGAGTTGCCGGTCAGGCTCTGCAGGATCCCGCCGCTGACCGCGAGCGCCGCGCCGACGCACATCGCGGTCACCAGGCGCGGCATGCGCAGGGTGTTGACGATGAAGTCGGCGCCGGGCGACCCGTTGCCGGTGAGCGCCTTCAGGACCTCTCCGACGGAGAGGGCGAAGTCCCCGGTGGTCAGGCTGATGCCCATGACGACGACCAGCACGGCGAGCAGGACGGCCGTCACGGCCACGGCACGCCCCTGGATCCGCAGCGAGACTCCGCCTCGCCCGGTACGGACGACGAACCCACTGATGACCCGCGCGGGCGCGGCGCCCTTGTCGCCCGGGGACTCCTCGGCGGCGGAGGATCCTGCCTCCCGTACGGCACTCACAGCATGACCAGCTTTCGGCGACGGCACAGCGCGATGAACAGGGGGCCACCGAGGAACGCGGTGACGATTCCGACCTGGACCTCGCCCGGCGCGCCGAGCACCCGGCCCAGCACGTCCGCGCCGATCAGCAGCACGGGCGCGAGCAGCATGGAGTACGCGAGCACCCAGCGCTGGTCGGGGCCGACGATGAACCGGGCCATGTGCGGTACGGCCAGGCCCACGAAGCTGATCGGTCCGACGGCGGCGGTGGCGGCGCCGCACAGCAGCATCACCGCGATGGCGCCCAGCACTCGGGTCCGGGTCACATTCACGCCGAGCGCGCGCCCCACCTGGTCTCCCAACGCGAGTGCGTTGAGCGACGGGGCGAGGGCGAGGGCGATGATCAGGCCCACGGCGACGAAGGGCAGGACGACGTACACGACGTCGAGGTAGCGGCCGGTGAGCGCACCCACCGTCCAGAAGCGGAACTGGTCGAAGGCGCGCGGCTTGATCAGCAGCACCGCCGAGCAGAAGGCGTAGAGCACGGCCGTCACGGCCGCTCCCGCGACGACCAGACGGTCGGGCGTGGCCAACTTCCGCCCGGAGGAGCCCAGTAGGTAGACCACCACCGATGTGACGGCCGCGCCGGCGAGCGCGAACCAGACCTGGCCGACGACCTTGCCCACGCCGAGGTACGCGATGGCGATGACCACGCCGGTGGCGGCTCCCTGGCTCACGCCCAGCAGGCCCGGGTCGGCGAGCGGGTTGCGGGTCAGCGCCTGCATCAGCGCGCCGGAGAGGCCGAGGGCGACTCCGATGAGAAGCCCGAGAAGGGTCCGGGGGATGCGGTAGTCGTGGATGATGACCGAGGCTTCCGACCCGTCAGGCTGCCACAGCAGGCTCCAGGTCGAGGTGAACGGAATGCCTCTGGTTCCCACCCACACGCTGACCAGTCCGACCAGGACCAGTGCGGCGAGGGCGAGCAGAAGGCCCGCGGCGCGCAGAGCCGCCGTGGTCCGTCGTACTCCGGGAACGACCGGGCCGGTGGCCTGGTCCTCGGACACCGCCTGGGCTTCGACCGACAACGACAACTCCCCCTGGCGGCGGCTCGCTACTTAGGGGAGCCTAACCGTGGCGGGCCGGAGGGTCAACGCGCCGGTCCGCAAACGAAGTAGAGGAGGCGGGCAGGACCTGAGGCGGCCACACAGGCAACACCAAGGGGCAGGATTTTTAGACTAGCCTTACCTAACCACCTGACCTTCCGCGGAGGTACCGCATGCCAGTTGGAGGACCTACGGGGGGCCACGTCCTCCGTGGAGCGATCAGAGACCAGCGGCGGCGCCTCGTCGCGGCGTCGCTGCTCGGCATGACCCATCAGGCGTGCGAGGCCATGGTGCCCGTGGTCATCGGCGTGATCATCGACGAGGCGGTGGCCACCGGCTCCACCGGCACCCTGTGGCGCTGGCTGCTGCTCCTCGCCGTCCTGTTCTTCGTCCTGTCCACTTGCTATCGGACCGGAGCCCGGATCACGGAGGGGGCGGGCGAGAAGGCCGCGCACCACCTCCGGCTCCAACTCGGCACCAGGGTGCTCGACCCACGCGGCGGCGCGGACGCCGACCGGCTCCCCGGCGCGCTGACCAGCATCGCCACCAACGACGCCAAGCGCGTCGGCTCGGCCGTGACCGTGCTGCCGTACGGCGCCGCCGCCCTCGCCGCCCTCGCGATCAGCGCGGTGGCGCTGCTGCGCATCTCGGTGCCGCTCGGCCTGCTCGTCCTCCTCGGCATCCCGCCCCTGCTGTGGCTGGGCCACCGCATCAGCCGCCCGCTGGAACAGCGCAGCGAGACCGAGCAGGAGCGTGCTGCCCACGCCTCCGGCGTCGCGGCCGACCTCGTCGCCGGGCTGCGCGTACTCAAGGGAATGGGCGCCGAGTCGGCCGCCGTGACCCGATACCGGCACACCAGCCAGGACTCGTTGGCCGCCGCGTTGCGGTCCGCCCGGAGCCGGGCCGGGCACGAGGGTGCCGTCCTCGCCCTGACCGGTGTCTTCATCGCGGCCATCGGCCTGGTCGGCGCCTACTTGGCGATGCGCGGTTCCATCAGCGTCGGCGACCTGGTGGCGGCGGTGGGACTCGCCCAGTTCCTCCTCGGCCCCTTCCAGCTGCTCACCTACGTCAACGCCGAGTTCGCCCAGGGCCGCGCCTCGGCCGGCCGGATCGCCGAGGTGCTGGCGGCGCCCGCCGCCGTGGAGCCCGGCGCCGCCACGCCCCCGGACCCGGTCGCCGGCGGCATCCGGCTGCGCGGTGTCGCGCTGGGCGCGCTGCGCGGAATCGACCTCGACATCGCCGCCGCCAGCCTCACCGGCATCGTGACCAGGGACGCGGCGGCGGCGAACGACCTGCTGCACTGCCTGGCGAGGGAGACGGACCCGGCCGAGGGCGTGATCGAACTCGACGGCGTCGCTCTCACCGGCCTGGATCCCGACGAGCTGCGCCGCATGATCCTGGTGGCCCCGCACGACGCGGACCTGTTCGAGACCAGCCTGCTGGACAACGTACGCGCCGGAGCCGACACCGAAACGACGGACATCGAACCGGCCCTCACCGCGTCGGCCGCGGACGACGTCGCCCGGCTACTGCCCGACGGCGCGGACACCGTACTCGCCGAGCGCGGCCGGTCCCTGTCGGGCGGCCAGCGGCAACGCGTCGCGCTGGCCCGGGCCTTGGCCGCCGACCGTCCTGTGCTGGTCCTGCACGACCCGACCACCGCGGTGGACACGGTGACCGAGTCCCGGATCGCCGCACGGCTGCGGGAGGTCCGGCGCGGCCGTACCACGATCCTGGTCACCACCAGCCCCGCGCTGCTCGCGGTGACCGACCGGGTCGTGGTGCTCGACGAGGGCACGGTCACCGCCGACGGCAGCCACGCCGAACTCGTCGCCGCCGACGAGACCTACCGTGCGGCGGTGCTGGCATGACGTCCGCGCACGGCACCGAAGCGAGCGCCACGGACCGCACCGACGAAGGAGGGACCCAGAAGACGATGAGCGACGCCGGCCCCGCGAACCGCACCCTCCTGCCCACCGCCACCGGCGCGGAGACCCTGTCCGCACTGCGCACCGTGCTGCACGGCCACCGGCTCCTGGGCGTGAGCGCCATGGGCGTGCTGGTCGCCGGAACCGCCATCGGCCTGCTGACCGCGCCCCTGCTCGGGCACGTCGTCGACCTGGTCGTGGAACAGGAAGGCACACACGCGCTGATATGGCCCACGGTCCTGCTCATCGCGGTCGCCCTCGGCCGCGGTGCCGCCACCGCGGTCGGCAGCGCGCTCGTGGCCCGGCTCGGCGAAACCGTACTCGCGGCCCTGCGCGAGCGATTCGTCGAGCGGGCGCTCGGACTGCCACTGGAACGTGTCGAGGAGGCCGGCTCCGGTGACCTCGTCTCCCGGGTCACCGGCGACGTCTCCGTGATCACGAAGTCGGTGCGCCAGGCACTGCCGGAGTTCACCCGCTCCGCGCTCACCATCGTCCTGACACTCCTCGGACTCGCCGTACTGGACTGGCGGTTCCTGCTCGCCGCCCTGCTGGCCATGCCCATCCAGTTTCTGTCCGTGCGCTGGTACCTGCGTCGGGCAGCTCCCGTGTACGCGGAGCACCGGGTGGCCTCCGGCGCGCTCCAGCACCAGCTCCTCGACAGCATCGGCGGCGTCCGCACCGTACGCGCCTTCCGGCTGAACCGCGTGCACGCGGGCCTCCTGGAGCAGCGGTCGCGGGCCGCCGTCGACCTCGCCCTGCGCGGCATCCACACGGTGACCGGGTTCTTCTCCCGGCTCAACCTCGCCGAGTTCATCGGGCTGTCGGGAGTACTGGTCACCGGCTTCCTGCTGGTCGACAACGGGTCGGTGAGCATCGGCACGGCGACCGCGGCGGCGCTGTACTTCCACAGCCTGTTCAACCCGGTCAACGCCACACTGTTCCTGCTCGACGACGCGCAGTCGGCGGGTGCGAGCCTCGCCCGGCTGGTCGGTGTCTCGAACCTCGCCGGCGAGCCGGAGCCCGACGGCCGGGCCGCGCCGGTGGACGGCTCGGTGAAGGTCTCCTCGCTCGACTACGCGTACGTGTCCGGCCATCCGGTGCTGCGCGGCATCGATCTGGAGGTGGGCAGCGGGGAACGCATCGCCCTGGTGGGCGCGAGCGGGGCCGGCAAGACCACGCTGGCCAAGATGATCGCCGGCGTCCACCAGCCGTCGGGCGGCACGATCACGCTGGGCGGGGTCGACGCCGGTGAACTGGGCCCGGCGGGCATCCGTCGCACCGTGACGCTCATCAGCCAGGAGGTCCACGTCTTCGCCGGCCCGCTGGCCGAGGACCTACGGCTGGCCCGCCCGGAAGCCACCGACGAGGAACTGCGAGCTGCCCTGGCGAAGGTGGGTGCCCTGGAGTGGGCGCAGGCGCTGCCCGACGGGCTGGCGACGGTCGTCGGCGAAGGCGGGCACCGGCTGACGGTGACTCAGGCACAGCATCTGGCGCTCGCCCGCCTGGTCCTGGCCGACCCTCCGATCGCCATCCTGGACGAGGCCACCGCCGACGCGGGCAGCGCCGGAGCGCGCGTCCTGGAGACCGCGGCTCTCCAAGCCCTGGAGGGCCGTACGGGCCTGATGGTGGCGCAC
Source organism: Streptomyces sp. NPDC093591 (assembly GCF_044764885.1). Lineage (NCBI taxonomy): Bacteria > Bacillati > Actinomycetota > Actinomycetes > Kitasatosporales > Streptomycetaceae > Streptomyces > Streptomyces sp. NPDC093591. The sequence goes on along the minus strand of NZ_JBIWIY010000001.1, from coordinate 735,371 downwards.
CGCCTGCCGCAGGCCGCGACCGCGGACCGGGTCGTCGTCCTCGACGAGGGCCGGCTCGTCGAGACCGGAACGCACGAGGAACTGGTTGCGGCGGGCGGCCGCTATGCCGCGCTGTGGGCCGCGTGGTCGGACAGCAGGCAGGGAGCGGAGGGCAGAGTGGAACAAGGGGCCGCGGAATCGTGACGGGCGCCGTGTCCCTGCTTCTCCACCACCCTCTCGATCCACACACGCCTCTCGATCCACACACGGCTGAGATGCCCGCACGGTGCCTGCCTGGCCTGATCGCCTCGCCGACCAGGTAGGCGAACGCGCAAGGGAGCAGCGCTGACGACCGCGGCCAGAGGTCTGGCACAGCCCCCGACCCGCGGCCGTGGCCGTGACCGTGCCAGCGATGGGCGCGCCCAGGCCGGGACCCGGCCGCAGCTGCTCGACTTGGCCGCGCGCACGCCCCCCGACATGGACGCACCATGGCGCAGCCAACAGGTCGACCCAGCGCTGGCCGCGCCCACGCGCATCCGCCCACGTGACCTTCGCTGCCGCAAGGCCGATACTTCCGACAGCAGCGTTCCCCGCCGACCGCCACCGGACCGCAAAGATCGACTACTGACCTGCCCCACTCTGACCTGCAAAAACACAAGCTCTGAGTCCACCTGCCAGCCACACCAGGAGGTACCCATGAAGATGCTGATCAACGTCTCGTAGTTTGGTGCGGCCGCAGGTCAGGACCATGCTGAGGGCATGTTGGTCAGCAAACTCCCAGCATGAGTCAGGAGACGTGTACGTTGGCGACCCAGCTCATACGCGGGATGGGCAGTTTCTTCAAGAACTGCGCCTGCGCTCGGCAGAACCGCTGCTCTCACCCCTACGCCATTCGCTATCGCGATGCGACAGGCCGCCAATGCGAGGAGACGGGCTACTCGACACAGCAGTCCGCGCTGGACCGGTTGAACAAGATCTACGAAGAGAAGCGCAGTACTCCGCGCCAGCAAGCCGACCTCAAACGTGAAATCGGCAAGCAACGCTTTGGCTCGTACGCCTCCACGTGGTTCACCCGACAGCGCCACTACGCGCCCGGCAGCGTCCGCTCAGTCAACCAGGTCCTCAACAGCCAGGTGCTGCCGGTCCTCGAATCCCGCCGGATGAACACCTTCACGTCGACTGTCGTCGAAGACTTCATCATGTCGATGGAGGAACGTTCCGTCGGACTGGCCGCGCAACAGAACGCCTTCGACACACTCAAGAAGATCGTCCTCGACGCTCGTCGCCGCGGTGGCATCACAGAGGATCCCTTCGACGGGGTCGTGGGGGGGGGGGGGGGGGGGGGCGGGGGCGGCGGGGGGGGGGGGGGGGGGGGGGGCCGGCGGGGGGGGGGGGGGGGCGGGGTTCAGGGGTAGCGGCCACTCCCCTCCGCGCGACCCCACTCCGCTCAGTCGT